>JAZKDU010000017.1:160955-354883 GCA_040387415.1 Bacteroidota bacterium | reverse complement strand
TCCACCTCTTCCCATTCCGAACAGAGAAGTTAAGCCCACCAGCGCAGATGGTACTACAGTAATATGTGGGAGAGTATGTCGTTGCCACTTTTAAATTAGCCTCAATTCTTAACAGAATTGGGGCTTTTTTATTTAATTAATATTATCTTTGTATAATAATTAAGTCAAGTATGATGTTAATCTTTTATCGAAGTACACTCCTCTTTCTGATTTTCATCTTTCCTCTTCATCTTTTTTCTGACAATAACGATTCTGTAAAAGTCTTAAGGAAAAATTTAACCACAAATTTTTTTGATCAGAGTCAATTTGAATGTAAAGATTCAATAACTTTTATTGAAAGCTCACTCCACAACTTCCATAATTATCTTGGAAAAAATCACTTAGGGAACAATGGTTTACCATTTAATGACTTAGTTTTTCAATCGAGCAACCCTATTGAGTATGTTGGTTTCAATTATTGCAAAAATAATTTTAATCATTATTTCTATACTCCTCAGAAATTAAAATTTTATAATACAAGAACTCCTTATTCCGATCTGTTTTATGTTTTGGGCTCAAAATTGGAGCAAGCTTTCAAGATGACATTTTCTTATAATGTTAAAAAAAACTGGAATGTAACGGCTGATTTTAATAGGATTCGTTCTCAGGGCTTTTATTTACGTCAAAATACAAACCATAATTTTATTGCCTTATCATCCAATTACAAATCATTGAATAATCGCTACTATTTTTTAGCAAGTATTATATATAATAACGCTAAAAATTCTGAGAATGGCGGTATTTCAAATGATTCTATTTTCTTAGAAAGTGATAATATCTCCAAAGAATTACTCGGTATAAATCTAAATAATGCCAAACGCACAACTCGCAATCGAAATATTTATTTAAAACAATATTTGAATTTTGGGAGAAAATCAACGGACACTGCTATAAATAATGCAATTATTCCAGGAAGTAGATTAATATTAACTTCTATGTTTGATGATAATATTTTGAAATACGAAGATGAAAATCCGTCAGCGGGATATTATTCCGATATTTATTTTGATTCGACAAGGACGTTCGATTCAACTTTTAATTTTAAAATTGAAAATGAATTAGCCTGGAAGCGAGTGGATAATAAAAAACATAGAGGTTTTGTTGATCAAATTGGAGTGGCTTTCAGTATAAAACATCAATTGATTAAAATAGAACAAAGAGAATTATTTACAATTTCAGATGTGAGTGTAATTTATGGGCCAGTTAATACTACTCAGAAAAGAATAGATACAATATTTAACAACCTAATTGCCGGAGGAGAATTGTATAATACGTATTCAAATAATAGCTTTTGGTGGAATTTATCAGCAAAATATACATTGAATGGGTATAATGAAGGGGATTATTATGCAGGAGCAGTTGTGAAAAAAGCAATTAACGACAGTTTGAATGTTATTGTATTAAAAGCGGAACACAAATTACAATCACCAGATTTTATATATAATTATTATACTTCTAATCACTTTAGTTGGAATAATAGTTTTGAAAAAGGCGCTGAAACACATTTGATGGCTCACTTTTCAATGAAAAAGTATAATTTTGCAATTAGTGCTAGTTATACTAATTACACGAATGTTCTTTATTTTAATGATTCAGCAATTGCAAAACAATTTATCGGGAAAGTTCCGGTAATTTCACTTTTTTTGAAGAAAGATTTTGTTTTTTATAACTGGCATTTAAATAATAAAATTAATTATCAGAATCTGCCTGATAGCACTGTAGTAAGGCTTCCCGAATTTGTGCTAGAACATTCACTTTATTACGAGAATAATTTATTTAATGGTGCTTTAAAATTGCAAGTAGGAGCTTCCATCTTTTATACAACGGCATATTATGCAAATGCTTATATGCCTGCAACGGCTCAATTTTATATACAAAACAAGAAAAAATATGGAGATTATCCTTTTATTGATTTTTTCATAAGTGGACAAATCAGAACAGTACGCATATTTTTTAAAATTGATCACCTGAATAATGGTTTAATGGGGAATAATTATATGCTTACACCCGGTTACCCAATAAACGACCGAGCTTTTAAACTTGGCGTATCCTGGAGATTTTTTGATTAACTTTTATAAATATTAATAATGAATACTATACCAATAACGACAAATATGAATGCTATAACTGAAACCAATTTTAATTTTCCTAATCAAAAAATGTACTATAAAGGTAAAGTACGTGATGTATATACCATTGATAATAAAATGTTGGTAATGGTAGTTAGTGATCGAATATCAGCATTTGATGTTGTTTTACCGAAAGGGATACCTTATAAAGGCCAGGTACTTAACCAAATAGCTGCAAAGTTTTTGAAAGCAACGGAAGATATTGTTCCCAACTGGGTAATTGCTGTACCGGATCCGATGGTTACTGTAGGAATTTTATGTGAAACATTTAAGGTTGAAATGGTTATTCGTGGTTATTTATCGGGTCATGCATGGAGGGAATATAAGGCTGGAAAGCGTATGCTATGCGGAGTTTCTATGCCTGATGGAATGAAAGAGAATGATAGATTTCCGGAGCCAATTATTACACCAACAACCAAAGCGTCTGTTGGACACGATGAAGATATTTCAAAAGAAGAAATTTTAAAGCTAGGTGTAGTTTCTAAAACTGATTATGAGGCTTTAGAAAAATATACGCGTGCTGTTTTTCAGCGTGGAACTGAGATAGCCACGAAAATGGGATTAATTTTAGTAGATACCAAATATGAATTTGGCAAAAATGGAGATACTATTTATTTAATTGATGAAATTCATACTCCTGATTCGTCACGATATTTTTATAAGGAAGGTTATGAAGAACGTCAAAATAAAAGTGAGCCACAAAAACAATTGTCAAAGGAATTTGTCCGCGAATGGTTGATGGAGAATGGCTTTCAAGGTAAGGATGGGCAAAAAATACCGGAAATGACGGAAGAAATTATTACTTCTATTTCTGAACGCTATATTGAATTGTATGAACAAATTGTTGGAGAAAAATTTGTCAAGGCTGATTTATCAAATGTTTTAGAAAGAGTTAAGATAAACACTACGAATTATTTAACAAGTGTAGAATAGTAGAAACTGTTTAATTTAGTATCGGTTAAACTGGAATGATTAAGAAGAAGATCGTACGAGGTGCAAGAATTTCCCGTTATGTTATTTACAAGGAAACTCTAGTTGATAAACATGAACACTTTTGGGCCTTTTTAGGCTCATTTGTGGGAATTGGGCTCATTGCTTTTCTCCAAAGTAACTCATTTACTCAGAATGACAACCTTTTTTTGATTGGTTCGTTTGGCGCCTCAAGTGTTCTGGTATACGGAGTAATTCAGAGTCCTCTTGCGCAGCCCAGAAATTTAATTGGCGGGCATTTAATTTCCGCCATTATTGGAGTTACAATTTATAAATTTTTGCCGGATATTATATGGTTAACTGCGCCTCTTGCTGTATCTCTATCTATTGTAGGCATGCAGATTACCAAAACACTCCACCCTCCAGGAGGTGCCACGGCTTTAATAGCAGTAATTGGTTCAGAAAAAATTAAGAATATTGGATATTTTTATGTTTTGTCTCCTGTTTTGGCCGGTTCCTTTATTCTTCTATTAACAGCAATCATATTCAATAATATTACTGCAAACAGAAAATATCCCACAAATGAGCGATATACCAAAATAGTGAACAGAATTTTCGCTAAAGTCAGAAAGAAAAAATAAACTATTTTAACGCTCTCCTATACTCTCCATTCGTTTTGCAATATAATTTTGCATAATTTAGATGAATCTAATTGTTGAAACAGAAATATATAATGATTAAAAACTTCTTTGGCTTTTATTATTTAAGAATAGGAATCTGTTTTCTTGTTTTTTTTTCTTCCCATCTGTCTAACGCACAGGTAAATCGAAACCAAGTTGTTTCTTCTTCTTCCTTAATCGATTCTCTTCAAAACACATTATCAACGGCAAAAAATGATACTACGCGTGCTGCTGTATACGTAGCGCTTTCGGAAGAACTCTATCTTTCAAATATGGATACCGTGCTTCCACTTTGCTTTTTAGCAATTGAAGTTGCTGACAGATCATTTAGCAAATCAACGAGTATTGAAAAAAAATCTTTTTTGGTCACCAAAGCAAGTGCATTAAATAACATCGGTTATGTTTATAAACAGCAGGGTAACCTTACAAAAGCCTTGGAATGGTACAATAAAAGTTTGAAGATAAGGGAACAAATTGGAGATAAACATGGTATTGCCAACTCAATCAATAATATTGCGCGTATCTATAGTATCCAAGGTGATAACCAGAAGGCGATGGAATATTATAATAAAAGTTTAAAGATCCAAAATGAATACGGTGATATACAAGGGGCTTCAATATCACTCAATAATATTGGCCTCATTTATTATAACCAAGGTGATATATTTAAGGCATTAGAATATTATAACAAAGGTTTAAGAATTCAGGAAGAGATAGGAGACAAACAAGGGGTAGCTATATCACTTAATAGTATTGGTAGTGTGTACAGCTCTCAGGGCAATTTCCCAAAAGCATTGGAGTGTTATCGGAAAAGCTTGAAAATTCTTGAAAATATTGGAGATAAAAATGGAATTGGAATTTTGCATATAAGTCTTGGTGATCTTTATAAAAATCAAGGAATTTCTTTTTTTAAAGCTTCTATGAAGGATGAATACTTCAGTAAAGCCTTAGAATTTTATACGAAGAGTTTAGAGATGCGGGTTGAAATTGGAGATAAAGCCGGTGTAGCATCCTCTATGAACAGTATAGGTTTTATATACAATATTGAGGCTGAACGTGAACAAAATTCCGATTCAGCAAGTATTAAATTTAATAAAGCCCTTGAATGGAATCAGAAGTGCCTAAAACTATGGGAAGAAGTTGGTGACAAAAAGGGAATTGCTAATTCCTTGAATATAATAGGTGGTATTTATTTAAAACTGGCAGATTTTCCTTCAGAAAGAAATAATGCAGAGAATTTACTGAAAGATGCTGAAAAATATTGCGCACAATCACTGCAGATAGCTAAGGAATTAGACTTTCCCGAACATATACGAAATGCAAGTGAACGTTTAAGTCTGATTTATAAAACAATAGGAAAAGATGCCTATTTATCTGGTAAAATGAATGTTTCCGCTGATAATTATAAAAATGCAATGGAAATGCAGGATTTATATAAATTAACAACAGATAGAATAAATAATGTAGAAGCTCAAAAAGCATTATTAAAAAAGCAACTTCAGCTCGAATTTAAAAAGAAAGAAAACGAAGCGAAAGTATTACAAAATAAGAAGGATGCTATTACGAAAGAAGAAAAAGAGAGACAAATTTTTTATTTGTGGCTGATAGGCACGGGTTTACTTTTAGTTATTGTTTTTACATTATTTATATATAGAAATTACAGGCAAAACCAAAGGCTAAGTGTAGAGTTAGAAAAGCTTTCCATTGTTGCTAGTGAAACGGACAATGGAGTAGTAATCTGTGGACCTAAAGGGAATTTAGAGTGGATAAATGCCGGAATGGTTCGTTTGCTAGGGTATACTTTGGAGGAATGGAGGGAGCAAGGGAGCACACTTCAGGAAATAAGCTATAATCCTGATATTAGTGAAAAAGTAAATTTCAGCATCAATAGTAAACAAACGGTATCTTATGAATCGTTGAATTTTACTAAAGATGGCCGTAAATTATGGATACAAAGCACACTTACTCCTATACTGAATGAAAAGGGAAATATTAAAAAGCTTGTTGTAATTGATACGGATATTACGGAAAGAAAGCATGATGAAAATATTATTCAAGAGAAAAACAGGGAAATTACCGATAGTATTTATTCCGCCAAACGTATACAGCATGCTTTATTAGCCAGTGATACTTTATTGAAGAAACAATTACCAGAACATTTTGTTTTATATAAACCAAAAGATATTGTAAGTGGTGACTTTTATTGGGCACATATGATTGACAATAAATTTGTGATGATCACCGCTGATTGCACAGGCCATGGTATTCCCGGGGCATTTATGAGTTTATTAAATATTGCCTATTTAAACGAAGCGATCAATGAAAAACGTATCAATTCACCAGAAAAAATATTAGAATATGTACGTAGTCAAATAATTAATTCATTAAACCCAGAAGGTTCAGAGGTTGAAAGCAGGGATGGTATGGACGCTGTATTATGCGTTTACGATTTTAAAGGTTTATGGCTGCGCTTTGCTGGTGCAAATAATCCTTTGTGGGTGATACGCAACAATGAACTTATTAAATTTAAACCTGATAAAATGCCTGTGGGTATGCATCATGGTGAACAAAAGCCTTTCACAGCACATACTTTAGGACTTCGGAAAGGTGATATCGTTTATACGTTTACCGATGGTTATGCCGATCAGTTTGGCGGTCCAAACGGAAAGAAGTTTAAATATAAAGCTCTGAAAGAATTGTTGCTTTCTATTCAACAAAAAACGATGGAAGAACAAAAAATTGTTTTGAATACTTCTTTCGAAAAATGGAGGGGGAATTTAGAGCAAGTGGATGATGTACTTGTTATAGGAATAAGAATTTAATGCGGAATGCTATTTAAGAAAGAAATAATTTGGTATAAATTGTTTGATTCAATTGCTGAAGCAAATGCACATGTTTCCATAGGAAGAGTAATTACTATACATACGGGTAAAAAGAAAATTTGCCTGGCTCACACAACTGAAGGTTTTTATGCTGTGAATGATAAATGCCCACACAATGGGGCTTCCCTTGGAAATGGCTATTGCACTGCAGAAGGAAGCGTTGTATGCCCATTACACCGTTATCATTTCGACTTGAAAACAGGCAGAGCAAAAAGTGGTTTAGGAGATTTTGTTCAAACATACCCTATTGAACAGAGAGATGACGGTTTATTTATTGGATTCCAAGAGCGCGTTTGGGATCTTTTTATTTAATATTGTTAAGTTACATAAAATGCGCAGCCCTGTAGATTATTGCATAGCCGAAGTAGAAATTGAATGTAAAAATATATCAATCGATTTTGTTTTTTGCTTTGCTCTTTTTTTTACTTTTGTGTATAGTTCTTTTAATTATCTGCGAAAGCAGAATTCTAAAATGTAATAACTTATATAGTTATTTTTTTTAGTAACTTATCAAGAAAGGTGGAGGGACTTGCCCTGTGAAGCCTTAGCAACCTTCCACTGTTTTGGAAAGGTGCTAAATCCTGTCTACAAAAGAAATTGTAAGAACAGATAAGTCAGAGTAATTTTTTTGAAAAAATCAAAATTAAATATCTCCTCTGACTGTATAAGTTGGGGGATTTTTTTTTGTATAAGCTGAAAGAAAGAGAACATTGAATTCAAAAAAAATATTGAAATACAATACAGAAATTTATTAGAAAAACATTAAGTATAAAATATCTATCCCTTAAATAAAAAGGTGTAAAGACGGTTGGAAGTAAAAGAATTATGACAGATATCAGAAAAGAATTAGAAAAGAGAATACTTGTAATTGACGGTGCAATGGGCACTATGATTCAACAATACAATCTGGAAGAAAAAGATTATCGAGGGAAACGATTTGCCGATTTTCATAAGGACTTGAAAGGCAATAATGATTTGCTTTCCATTACTCAGCCTCAAATTATAAAAACGATTCATAAGGAATATCTAAAATCAGGCGCTGATATTATTGAAACCAATACTTTCAGCGCAACTTCTATTGCAATGGCTGATTATGATATGCAGGATTTAGTATATGAGCTCAATTACGAATCTGCGAAAGTAGCCAAGGAAGCTGTCAACGAAATTTTTTCAGATACTTCAGATTTTTCTGCGTCAGACAAACGAAAAACAGCTTTTGTAGCAGGAGCAATTGGGCCAACTAATCGTACTCTTTCTTTATCTCCAAATGTAAATGACCCAGGATACCGTGCTGTTACGTTTGATGAAATGGTGGAAGCTTATACAGAACAGGTACGCGGATTGATTGATGGAGGGTCGGATCTCCTTTTGATTGAAACAATTTTTGATACATTAAATGCAAAAGCAGCATTACTGGCTATTCAAAATTATTGCAAAAAAATTGATAGAATAATGCCTGTTATGGTTTCGGGAACAATTACCGATGCAAGTGGTAGAACCCTTTCCGGACAAACGACTG
The DNA here is from genome assembly GCA_040387415.1 of Bacteroidota bacterium. Taxonomy (GTDB): domain Bacteria; phylum Bacteroidota; class Bacteroidia; order 2-12-FULL-35-15; family 2-12-FULL-35-15; genus 2-12-FULL-35-15. Next base: position 346,704 of record JAZKDU010000017.1, on the reverse strand, counting down.
AAGCGTTTTTAAATTCTGTTTCGCATGTTGATTTATTAAGTGTTGGTTTGAACTGCGCTTTAGGTGCTAAAGACATGCGCCCGTATCTGGAAGAACTTTCTGGCAAAGCCCCTTTCTATGTGAGCGCATACCCAAATGCAGGTTTACCGAATCAATTTGGAGAATATGATCAGGATGCTCATGAGATGGGCCACCAGATAGAAGATTTTTTAAAAGCAGGTTTTTTAAATATTGTTGGCGGCTGTTGCGGTACAACTCCAGCGCATATTAAACGCATTGCAGAATTAGCTGCTATGTCGTCTCCGCGTAAAAAACCTTCTGCTGATTCCTTAATGCATTTAAGTGGATTGGAACCTTTAACACTTTATCCTGAAAGCAATTTTTTGAATGTTGGTGAGCGAACGAATGTAACCGGTTCAAAAAAATTTCTGCGTTTAATTAAGGAAAACAATTATGATGAAGCCCTTTCTATTGCCCGCGAGCAGGTGGAAGGCGGTGCGCAGGTAATTGATATAAATATGGATGAAGGGATGCTGGATTCCGAGTTTGCAATGACAAAATTTTTGAATTTAATTGCTTCGGAACCTGATATTTCACGCGTTCCAATTATGATTGATTCCTCGAAATGGAATGTAATTGAAGCAGGCCTGAAATGTGTGCAAGGAAAATCAATTGTAAATTCTATTTCACTTAAAGAAGGCGAACAGAATTTTATTGAGCAAGCTAATAAGGTGAAGCAATATGGTGCAGCGGTAATTATAATGGCATTTGATGAAGTAGGGCAGGCAGATACTTTACAGCGAAGAATTGATATTTGTAAACGAGCTTATACCATATTAGTTGATACTGTTAAATTTAATCCACAAGATATAATTTTTGATCCTAATATTTTCCCTGTGGCTACAGGCATGGAAGAGCATCGCAGAAATGCCGTTGATTTTTTTGAAGCCACTAAATGGATCAAAGAAAATCTGCCACATGCAAAAGTTAGTGGTGGGGTAAGCAATGTATCTTTTTCTTTTCGTGGAAACGATGTAGTGCGTGAAGCCATCAATTCTGCATTTTTATTTCATGCCGTGAAATCAGGTATGGATATGGGTATTGTTAATCCATCGCAGTTACAGGTGTATGATGATATTCCAAAACAGCTGCTTGAATTAGTAGAGGATGTATTATTAAACAGAAATGATGATGCAACAGAACGCTTGGTGACTCATGCAGAAACATTAAAGGGAACATCGAATGAGAAAGCGGAAAAAGATGAGGCATGGCGAAGATTATCTGTTGAAGAGCGTTTAAGCCACGCCCTTGTTAAAGGTATTGTTGAATATATTGATATAGATACCGAGGAAGCCCGTCAAAAATTAGGTCGGCCTTTGTTTGTTATTGAAGGCCCTTTAATGGACGGTATGAACGTGGTAGGCGATTTATTTGGTAGTGGAAAAATGTTTCTACCTCAAGTGGTAAAAAGCGCACGTGTGATGAAAAAAGCGGTTGCTTATCTGGAACCCTATCTGCAGGCTGAAAAGGACGCCAACAAATTGGCCGGTATTGTTGGTACGGGAAGACAAAATGCCGGAAAGATACTTATGGCAACAGTGAAAGGGGATGTACATGATATTGGTAAAAATATTGTTGGAGTAGTGCTTGCGTGCAATAATTATGAAATTATAGATTTAGGAGTAATGGTTTCCTGCGATAAAATATTAGCAGAAGCAAAAGCGCATAATGTAGATATCATCGGCTTAAGCGGTTTAATTACTCCATCGCTGGATGAAATGGTACATGTGGCGAAAGAAATGGAACGCTTACAATTCAAAATCCCTTTGTTGATTGGTGGTGCTACTACTTCAAAAGTTCACACTGCAGTGAAAGTAGCGCCTCATTATTCTCATGCTGTTGTGCATGTAAATGATGCAAGTAGGTCTGTACCTGTTGCAGGCAGCCTGATTTCAGAAGATCTTTATGGGGCATTTATGGATAGTGTTACTATTGATTATGATCGTGTTCGTGAACAAAATAAAAATGCTCAATCACAAAATAAATTTATTTCTATTGAAGAGGCTCGTAAAAATAAATTCCCTGTAGATTGGAAATCCTCTGTTATTAATGCCCCTGCGTTTATTGGCAATAAATCGTTTACGAATTATCCTTTAGAAGAGTTGGTTGATTACATTGACTGGACGCCATTTTTCATCAGTTGGGAAATGAAAGGATCTTATCCTAAAATATTGAAAGACCCTATTCGCGGGGAAGAGGCTAGAAAATTATTTGCCGATGCACAAAAAATGCTGAAGCAGATCATCGATGAAAAATGGTTATCGGCCAATGCAGTTATTGGTATTTATCCTGCAAATGCATTGGGTGATGATGATATTGAAGTGTACGCTGAAGATAAAAAAACAGTTAATTGTATTTTTCATTCGATACGTCAGCAAACTAAAAAGCCTGCGGGCCAATATAATGTTGCTTTGGCCGATTTTGTTGCACCAAAGTCTGAAACTCAGAATTCAAAAACGACAACAGACTACATTGGTGCTTTCGCTGTAACAACAGGCATAGGGATTGATGCGCATGTAGCACGTTTTGAAGCGGACCATGATGATTATTCTGCAATCATGTTGAAAGCTTTGGCTGACAGGCTTGCCGAAGCCTTCGCTGAATTAATGCATAAGCGTGTTCGCAGAGAATTATGGGGATATGCAAAAGAAGAAAGCTTAAATAACGAAGATCTGATTAAAGAAGAGTATGCCGGTATCCGCCCTGCGCCTGGTTATCCGGCACAACCGGATCATACGGAAAAGCTTACCTTATTTAAACTTCTGGAAGTAGAAAAAAATACAGGTATTACATTAACAGATAGTATGGCCATGTTTCCAACAGCAGCTGTAAGTGGACTTTACTTCTCTCATCAGCAATCGCATTATTTCGGAATTGGAAAAATAAAACAAGACCAGGTGGAAGATTACGCAAAGCGTAAAAAAATAACTTTGCAGGAAGCAGAACGCTGGCTTGGGCCTAACTTGGCGTATTAATTTTATAGCAGTAAATTCTCAAATATGAAAAGAACTACCGAATCCGATTCAAACTATAATGCACTCGAAAAAATGAGTGTGAATGAACTGCTTGTTAACATTAATAAGGAAGATAAAACGGTACCTGATGCTATTGAAAAAGTAATTCCTAAAATTGAAAAATTAGTGAATGTAATTGTGAAGCAGATGCAGCAAGGCGGACGTTTGTTTTACATGGGAGCTGGTACCAGCGGCCGATTGGGAGTGGTGGATGCATCGGAATGCCCTCCTACTTACGGAGTGCCTCAAGGCTTGGTAATAGGACTGATTGCTGGTGGTGATAAGGCTATTCGTAAAGCCGTTGAGTTTGCTGAAGATGATACGGAACAAGGCTGGAAAGATTTACAAAAGCATAAAGTAACTGAAAAAGATGTAGTAATAGGTATTGCCGCTTCCGGCTCCACACCTTATGTAATTGGAGCTTTAGAGGCTTGTAATAAAAATAACATTACAACTGCTTGTATTGTTTGCAATAAAGGCAGTAATGTTGCTAAAACAGCACAATACAAAATAGAAGTTGTTGTAGGACCTGAATTTGTTACAGGCAGCACCAGAATGAAATCTGGCACGGCACAAAAATTAGTGTTGAACATGGTTTCTACAGCTGTGATGATCCGATTAGGCCGTGTAAAAGGCAATAAAATGGTGGATATGCAGCTAAGCAATAATAAATTGGTTGACCGTGGAACACTAATGGTTGTAGCTGAATTGAAGATCCCTTACAAAAAAGCCAATGAATTATTGTTAAAATACGGAAGCGTTAGAAAGGCTGTAGAAGCGTATAAGAAAATCAATAAATAATTGCTACTAAGCGTTTGTAGCAAATGTGAAAACTACGTTTTCTGCTTTTTCTTTTTCGCAGCAGGAAAAAGAATATTGTTTAAAATAAGGCGGTAACCGGGCGAATTAGGATGTAAACTTAAATCAGTAGGAGGATCTTCAACGCGATGCTGATAGTCTTCCGGGTCATGTCCGCCATAGAATGTATAGGTACCTTTGCCGAATTCACCATGAATATACCTTGCTTCATTAGCGGCTTTGTTTTCTCCTAAAATCAATACATTTGGTTTAATAAATGATTTCTCAAAACCAACTGTCTGCCCCCAAAAACCTTTGATAATTTTTTCGTGATTCTGGCAAAGCATCGTTGGTACAATGTCCCATTTTGCAGAGAAATCAAACAATGTAAATAAATCATTGCTTTGCGTTACTCCATGTTTTGATGAACGTGTTGAATACGTATCAATATTTGATTTAACATACTCCTGCGGATTGGTGCTGAGTACAAAATTGGTGAAGGCAAAAGTTTTTGAGAAGTCGAGCTTTGAATTAAAATTAGGAGTTGTACCATCACCGTCAAACATACTTTCACATATATCTAATCCTTCCGCGGCAAGCGCGATATCATAAGAATCAGGTGCAGAGCACATCGCAAATAAGAAGCCTCCTCCGGAAGTAAAATCACGTATTTTTTTAGCTACCGCTAATTTCATTTGTGATACCTTAGAAAAGCCAAGGGCTTTAGCGCTGGCCTCTAAAGTACGCTGTTGCTCCTGATACCAGGGAGCACTCTTATACATAGCCCAAAAGCGCCCGTATTGGCCTGTAAAATCTTCATGATGTAAATGCAGCCAATCGTATAAAGGAAGTTTTTCCTGAATAATTTCCTCATCATAGATAACGTCATATTTAATCTCTGCATACTTTAAGACCAATGTTACAGCATCATCCCAGGGTTGCTTTGCTTTAGGAGAGTATACGGCAACTTTTGGTGCTTTTTCGAGCTTTACATTTTCCATATTCACTTCAGGATTTGAAATCTCCGTAAGTATGGCGGTTGATTTTGCATCAGCAATCAGTTCAAAAGAAACGCCTCTGATAGTGCATTCATTTTCAATTTCTTTAGCACCTTTAATCATAAAGCTACCGCCACGGTAATTTAATAACCAGTTAACCTCTACATCCTGCGTAAGCACCCAATACGCAATCCCATACGCTTTTAAATGATCCTTTTGCTCCAAATCCATAGGAATAAGGATATAGGTAGCCTGGGCCAAAGCGGAGGTAAGCAGAAATATGGATAAAATTAGTAAGCGTTTCATAATTTAGTAAATTAAATTTTTTGATTTGAGATTCAAGATTATTTCATAACCTAAAATCTAAATCTAAAAATTAAAATGGATGATCTTCTTCAATATCATTCATTTTTGATCCACGTATTACAGAAGATGGCATTCCGAAATCCTGTGAAGGGGTAAGGCCTGCATCTGCAGAATAATCATTGGTTGTTCCAAATGTTTCCAGATCAGCAAATTTTGTAAATTGACCTATATAGCGTGTTTTAGCAGAATCAACAGGACCATTACGATGTTTGGCAATAATTAATTCAGCCATACCAACAGTTGAGTTGCCTTCTGCATCTTCAGTAATATTATAATATTCCGGACGATGGATAAACATTACCATATCGGCATCCTGCTCAATAGCACCAGATTCACGTAAATCGGATAGTTGAGGGCGCTTGTCTCCACCACGGGTTTCCACAGCACGGCTTAACTGCGACAGTGCTATAACTGGTATTTCCAACTCTTTTGCCAAACCTTTCAGGGAACGTGATATGGTTGCAATTTCCTGTTCACGATTTCCTTTTCCTTCACCACCGGCTGTCATTAGCTGCAAATAATCCACAATGATCAACTGTATGTTGTGTTGTTCTTTTAACCTTCGAGCTTTTGCTCTCAATTCAAAGACAGATAAACCAGGTGTATCGTCAATAAATAAAGGTGCTTCGGCTAGTTTTTTTATTTTATCATTCAGCTGTTGAAATTCATAATCCTCCAATTGACCTTTTTTCAATTTTTCAGACGATAATTCCGATTCGCTGGCAATAAGACGTGTTACTAGCTGAAGCGAGGACATCTCCAATGAAAAAATAGCTACTCCTTTTTTGAAATCAACAGCTGCATTTCGGGCCATTGTTAAAACCAATGCAGTTTTACCCATTGCAGGACGTGCTGCGATAATCACAAGATCGGATTTTTGCCAGCCCGATGTTAAACGGTCCAGCGCAGTTAAACCGGAAGCAATACCGGAAAAGCTGCCTTTATTATTTTTTGTAATCTCAATTTGTTCGATGGCTTTTTTAATGAGCGTACTCATTTTATCATAGTTTTTTTTGATATTGCCTTCTACAATTGAGAACAGGTTAGATTCAGCATTATCGAGCAAATCGAATACATCTGAACCTTCTTCATACGCATCATTTATAGTTTTTGTACAAACACGGATTAATTCGCGCTGAATAAATTTTTGAGCGATAATACGAGCATGAAATTCGGCATTCGCAGCTGACGCCACACGGTTAGTCAGCTGAGTAATGTAATATGCTCCACCAATAATGTCAAGCTCACCTGTTTTTTTTAGTTCTTGCGTAACCGTCAGAATATCAACAGGTTCTGAGCGTGTGAATAGTTGCTGAATAGCTGAAAAAATACGTGCATGCGAATCTTTATAGAAACTTTGAGGCTTTAAAATATCAATAACTTCGGTTAATGCATCTTTTTCAAGCATCAGGGCACCTAAAACGGCTTCTTCCAGTTCCATTGCCTGAGGAGGCATTTTGCCATCCACAAGTTGTTGATTAACAGCGGGTTTAAATACTCGTTTACGAGCGTTTACATCGGTTTTTGCAGAGAAATCAGTCATAGAGCAAATTTACAAAATTTAATGGTAGCGGGACTTGTAGTTATAAACATTCCTCAAACAGGATTTTAACATGCTTAACAAATAAATAAACATAGTTAATACTCAATAAGCACAGGTTATACAAAAGAAATCACAAAGACAATTTCTTAGAATTTTCAACATTTTGCTTTATAGGTCTTTTTTTGTAACTTTATTGTTATGCACCCAATGAAATTACTATATAGCTCAACGTTAATAGTTATCATTTTATTTTTCATTTCCTGTAAAAAGAAAGATACAGATGAGCTTGGACCAATAATTAGTATTTCCAGTCCGCTTCAAAATCAATTTTTTAATGTGTTCGGTGTAATTCCCGTAAAAGCTTCCATAACGGACGAAACAAAAATTACATCTGTGTCGATAAGCCTGGTGAATGATCAATACAGTCCGGTAAGCCCTTCTCTATCAGTTTCCGTCCAGTCACCATCGATGGAAATAAATACATCTTATTATATTGATAATATACATCTTGAAAACGGAATATATTATTTAATGATTGTTGCTTCAGATGGAATTAATGAATCAAGAACCTATCAAAAGGTAAGTATTGGAGCAGTTTCCAAGGTACTGAAACAAATATTTGTAGTGAGTTATTCCAGTACTTCACAAACTAATTTATCCTATATCGACAGTGCTTTTACATCCATTATTCCATATCATAGTTTTTCGGGAGATTATATTGGATCTTCGGTCAGCAGTTATTTTCAGCAGGCATACAGATGTGGTGAATATACAGGGAATTTTGAAGGGATAATTTTGGAATACAACAGCCAAAAGTTTTCCATTGCATCACAAATATCTTCTAATCCTTATTTTACCGGCTTTTACAGCGATGATAAAAAAAATTATGTGGCACGTTATAGCGGCCATATTATTGGTTACGATTATACTGGAGCTTCCGTATATACTGCGATTGCCTCAGCAGGATTTTATGCAACAGCAATGTGTTTCAATACTAATTATTTAATTACCTCAGAAAAAGATAAAACATCATCCGCAAAAAAATTGGTAACCCATTATCCCACAGGAGTCGCTGAAAAGCAATGTACAATTACCCAGGAAGTAGTGGAGTTTTGCGAAATGGATAACGATCATGTATTTATATTCGGTAATATTTCTGGTCAAGGCGTAATTCAATTGTTTGATAGAACAAATAATAATTTATGGAATCCTTATCCTTCTTCATTAAGTGCCGGTACTATATTAAGTGCGGTGAAAATTGATGAGGATACTTATTTGTTTGGCCATTCGAATGGCACAATCTATAAGTATAGATATCAAACAAGCAGTGTAACCACTTATTTGACGGGGTATGCAGCAAAGCAAATAAAATATGATGAGTTAAATAATCAACTTGTAATTGCGGAAGCGAGCAAAATTAGTGTATTTGATTATCCAACCACAACGCTTATTAAAGCAGTAAATTCTTCAGAAACAATTTTAGATGTGCACTTACTTTATAACAGGTAAATTAATTACCAGATTAAATAAGATTATAGAGCTTCTACTTCCTGTTTATAGTCGTATTGAAGGTCTTCATGCAATTTTAAATAAATAGCTTTTATTTTTTCGATTTCGCGATAAAAAAGGTTGGAAAGAACCTGGTGGTTATCAATTGGAATGTGTTCAGCTTTGATTTTGCTGCAATAATAAATCCGCAATTCTATTTCCGTTTGTTTAGAACCGGAATATTTAATGTGCTTATTAATAAAACGTAAAATCTTACGAAGGCTTTTCTTTGTTAGATAAGCAGTACTTCTATTCATCTCAGAAAATAAAATGTCCGATTCTTCTTTTACATTTTTTATGTATTGTTTTTCATCATGCGCTTCGAAAAGCAAATAGGAGAGAAGTTCCTTATTTTCTTTTTTATATTTAGCTAAGCGCAAACAGAGCTCCATCACTTGCTTTGGTTCAAGTGCCTTTAATTCCTGGTTTAATTCATGGATGGATGCTGTCTTCATATTTGTTGCCAGTATTAATACTAATAATTTTTACCATCAATGCATTGGGAACGTTAAGGTTCAATGGATATGGATGTTTTAAATGTCTTATAGTGACTTTTGTTTTTAATATTTGTTTTTGATTATCATCACACTTCCTTTCCAGTCGGGCAGTTCTAAAAGGCTTTCAGGTATCGTGGGCATAAATTCATCAAATGCTTTTTTAATACCATCCCAGGTATGGTTGTAATCATGAACCATAATAACACCTCCTGGTGAAAGCCGGGGATAAAAAAAATTCAGAGCTTCAATTGTAGGTAAATACAAATCAGCATCCAGGTGTACAAAAGAAAATTTATTATTCTCTAAACCTACTGCTGTTGAAGGGAAATAGCCCGGATAAAAAATCACGCGTTCTCCGCCATTAATATGTTTTTTTACTGATTCCAAATCTGTATCAGAAAATTCATTTGTTGTGTATTTTCCTCCGCTTTTATTTTCGTGCTTCAGATCTTTTTCATTAAAGCCTTCAAATGTATCGAACAGGTGAAGCTTTTGATTGGTGCTCATTTCATAAATTAGCTTTGCTGTTTCGCCTTTGTGGACACCTAATTCAACAAAATCTCCTTCAATATTTTCTTTTATCAATCGTTCTATCTGAAACCACATACTGTAGAACCGGATCTTATCATAATAGGATCTTTCAAGTGTTTTTAGATTTTTTGAAATACGATTATTTTTAATGGCTTCTTCCCATTTGTAGGGTTTGTAAACCTTATAGGACCAAAAAGTTTCCAGGTACTTGTAAGTGACAAGTACCATTATAAATAATAAAATTTGGGTAAGAATATTAATGGTTAAATCCATATGTTGTAAATAATTTGCTGCATCAAAGCTACATTTTAATCTTATTTCTTCCCGCTAACAATTTCAAATTTTTGAACAATGGACTCACCCGTTTCATCCACCAGAGTGAGCGTGTGAATCCCTTCATCGGGGCGTAGTCCTAGCTGATGGGTCCCCTGCGTACTGCCAACATATTGATCATCGAGGTGCCAGTATATAATACTTGTGGAATTACGATGGGCTATCTGAAATACCGTTTTCCCTAAAGTTCCATCGAGTTCCACCGGCACATAAATTTTACTGAGTTGTTTTGGATAAATAATTTCCATTGCAGTTAAACCGTTGCTTTCACAATCAGCCCGGAAAGGGGGGAGTTCCCTATAGCCAGTGTTTTTCGATTTGTAATATAATTCCATAACAGGAGGTAATACAAACCAGTTTAGATGCATCATATTATTTACGTTTTCGCAGTTGCTGTTTACACGGTACTTTCCAGAAGCATCCAAATGAATTGTTTTGTGATACTTACAAGGTTCGGAACGAAGTCCTGTTTTTTGAATGCGCATCATTTCAACTGGTTCACAAATATCCGTTGCTCTGCAGCCACTCTGAATACATACCGGTACTTTTTCCATTTCATCATAAGGAGGTGAAAACCATTTGCCAGGTTTTAACAGACTGAAAATATCAAACATAATAGGGGCAGCCGTTTGTACACCCACCAGGCCCGGTCGGCCTTCACCATCAGCATTACCTACCCATACTGCCACAACATATTTAGGAGTAACGCCAACAGCCCAGCCATCGCGGTAACCAAAGCTGGTTCCTGTTTTCCAGGCTACTTTTGTTGCTGAAGTATATTGTCTCCACCCGGCATCTTCATCCGGTCGTGATACTTCTACCATTGCTTCAAATGTAAGGAAGATAGAAGCCGCATTAAGTACAGGAATACTTCCTAAATCGGGTTGAGGTTTGTTTTTAGAGATATAAATCGGTGCATGAAAATCGTTTTTATCGTATTGGCCATTATAGCGTGTATAGTTGTTTAAGGTTCTTGCCATACTTGCATACATACCAGCGATGTCCCATAATTTACCTTCGGAGCCGCCAAGGATAATGGATAAGCCATAATGATCCGGGGTATACACAAGAGTTGTCATCCCGATTCTTTTCAGATTATAATTGAATTTTTCGATGCCATAACTTTGCAGCATCCGAACGGATGGGATGTTTAAACTCCTTGCCAGTGCTCGCTTTGCTGGTACTGCACCATCAAACGTCATGTTATAGTTTTGAGGCACATAACCAGCGATCTGAGTCGGGATATCCGGAATGAGGGTACTGGCAAGTAGTTCACCATCATTCAGCATACTTGCGAATAAAAAAGGTTTTAATATACTACCTGTACTGCGTGGTGCATTTATTACATCAACGTCACCTTCATACTCCGCTTTCCCAGCGTTTGTGGTGTTTCCAACATACGCAAGCACATTACCCGTATTTACATCCAATACTAAGGCGCAGGCATTATGTATTTCATTTGCTCTTAATACTTTATGATGATTTTCAATAATTCCGTTTAAGCGTTCCTGTAAATGCCCGTCAATACTGGAAATTATGCGCTTCCCATTGAAGCCTTCTTTGGCTGTGCGTTGAAGTAAGTGAGGGGCTATTTGCGGTATAGGATGAGGCTTGCCAGGTAAGGGTTCCTGTTTGCTGAGTTCGCAGGTTTCCTTATCAATTAATTTTACTTTGAACAATTGATCCAGCAAGCGGTTACGCTTTGTAAATAATCGATCCTGATTTTTGCCCGGATAAATTAAGCTTGGTGCATTTGGTAAAATGGCCAGGGTGGCGGCTTCTGCCCAAGAAAGTTTGGATGCTTCTCTTCCAAAATACCGCCAGGATGCAGCATCTAGGCCCACAACATTTCCTCCGAATGGTGCATTGGAAGCATAAAGCGTTAGTATTTCAGATTTTGTATGAGTCAGTTCGAGACGCAGCGAAAGAATAATTTCAATTAGTTTTTCAAATGCTGTGCGGCTTTTTTTTTTGCGTGCAAGGCGGATTACCTGCATGGATAATGTACTTCCGCCACTGACCACTTTTTTCGCTTTTATATTTTGTATAATAGCCCGTGTGAAGGCGGCAGGATTAAAGCCCGGGTGAGAAAAAAAACTACGATCTTCAAACATGATAAGACTTGCAGCGAATTTGGCCGGTATACGTTTGCTGTCGGGAAAGCGCCACTGTCCATCGTCTGCTATACGTGCCGAGAGAAGGTTGCCATCACTGTCTTCCAAAACTGTGCAGGTTTGATTTGTGAAAAGAGGGGATGGCAAACACAATAAAAACCATATAAAAAGTGCAATAACAAATAGGAATGTTATTCCTTTTTTGCTTTTTAAGAAATGTTGTATGGAAATGCGGCTTTTCAAAAGGTATTTCTGATTATTATTTCTTTAAAGGATTAAGTAAATATTCCAGGCCATTCATTTTTATTTCAAGCATAGTTTGAAGCAATATGCCTAATTTACCTTCAGGGAAACCTTTACGTTGAAACCACTCCAGGTAGGATACAGGAAGGTTGCACAATAATGTTCCTTTGTATTTACCAAAAGGCATTTGCAATTGTCACCAATTGTATTAAAAGTTGCGGATTTGCTTCGCTAGTGTTCAATTATGTTGATAATGATTAGTTTCAAAAAAAGAAAAGAAATATAATTTACTAAATTACAGTTATTGAAGCACATGAATGAATTGTAATCATTCTTTCTTTAAGACTGCAACGAATGTTGTCCTAAATTTTTTATGTGATTGGTTAAAATGTGCGTACTTTTGCACAAAAATTATTTAAGATGCATTTAGCTCAGGATTTTCAGGAATTATTTTCAATTGCCTCATTAATTAGCTTGCTTACCTTATCAGTGTTAGAGGTAGTACTTGGAATTGATAATATTATTTTTATTTCTATAACAGCCGATAAGCTGCCTCGTGCCCAACAAGGTAAAGCCCGCACAGTGGGATTAATGTTAGCTTTGATTATGCGTGTTGTCCTGTTATTTAGTATATCATGGATTGTAGGGTTAAAGGATGCTCTGTTTCATATTGGAGATTTTGGTGTTACCGGACGTGATCTTATTTTGTTTTCTGGAGGTGTTTTTCTTCTTTACAAAACCACTATTGAATTGCATAACAAGGTACAAGGATATGATGAGGCTGAAATAAAGATAAAAAAAGTGAGCTTTAATTCAATTGTAATGCAGATTGTACTGATTGATATTGTGTTTTCTTTCGACTCTATTCTTACAGCAGTGGGCCTTGTAAGTAACCTTGTGATTATGATTTTAGCAGTGGTTATTGCTATGATTATTATGATCGCTTTTTCTGAAAGAGTTAGTAAATTTATTAATGAAAATCCAACAATTAAGGTATTGGCATTGTCATTTTTATTGATGATTGGATTAGTACTTGTTATGGAATCTTTTCATCAGCATGTAGATAAAAAATTCATTTATATTTCCATTGCATTTTCATTGTTTGTTGAAATGATGAATATCCGCATGAAGAAAAAAAGCGCTAAAAAACGAGATATAGATAAGAACAACGACCCACGCGATATAATATAAGTTTCGTTTCAATTTTGTTTTAATAGAACTTAATATACTGTGTTCTATTTTTAATAGAAGGATTAAGCCACATAATCGTTCAAATACTCAAAACGAGGCATTAGTTTTCCATCTTTTGTAATACTGCCACGGTCAATTAAATCACTTCCATCTTTTATAAGTAAGGATGGAAGTACTTTTTCAATTAATTCCTTTCCAAAATCTTCGGAAGCGTTACGTGGTAATTCGCAGGGTAAATTGTCGACAGCCATAACAGTAATGGTATCATTTCGAAATGGTTCGCTAATACTTTCTGTAGCCGGATTGTAACCGTAGAATTTATCTTCTATGGTACTTGCTTTTGTGGTAGAGGGAATAGAACCGTTAATGTCACAGGTCACATCCGCAATAACACTGATACGGAAATCGGGGGTGTTCATATCCTTTTTTGAAAAAAGAATTGGCGCACGAGGATCCCAGAAAGAACAATGGATAAGAAGATCACAGTCTTTGGTATATTTTCCGAAAGTGGAATGAAATTTTTCAGGATGTTTATAAAATTCGCTTGTATTCCATGAGGAGCCGTCTATAGCCTCATTGTAGTTGTTAGAATGCAGCTGAACATAGGTTGGTTCACGGAAAAAATAATGTGTAAATTCATAAGGAGTAATTCTACGAATGTCTAAAGCCCCCATTAGCTCTATTGCACCGTTTGCAACACGGCCATTTCCGGTGACGATGATTTTTATATTTGTAAGATTTACTTTTTTGAGTTCTTCTTTCAGTTCTTTTTTATCATAACACAAATGAGCGGGTTTCAGATCAAACAATTTGTACTTTTTACCATACCCTAAAATACCGTTGTAAGCCCCTACAATACCAGCATAATAGCCGAATCCAATGATTCGGTTAAACTCTTTATCGGTAAGGCATTCATAATCGATCAGCTGAATTTTCTTTTTAAGAATAGTTTGCAATAATCCTTTGTTGTGAGGTTGTTTTTTTATGGTGTGCGAAAAAAACAAGTATTGCTTACCAGGAATAAGATCTTCTTTTGGCACTTCTTTAATGCCAAATAAAATATCGCAATCGCTTATGTTTTCTGACATTTTAATGCCTTTTGCAACATATTCTTCATTGGTATAACTACGCCAGTCACTCGGTTGAACAACCACTTCTACATCAGGGAAAATATTTCCAATCATTACACATTGATCCGGGGTAAAAGCAACCCGTTTGTCATGAGGGAATTTGCCTTCTCTTACTATCGCTATTTTCATGTGGTATATATATTATTATTATTTGCCATGCCGCCTCAGGCAAAGGTTATAAGTTCTTATTTGTGTAATGCAACAATTGATCACCATCTATATTTTCAATGGCGTCCGGCTCTTTTTTTAATATCGGTGATTTTACACCGTTTGTTATATTGATATTAGAAACAAAAATACGTGCCTCATCCCAGATTTCTTCATTTATAAAGCTATTTAAAAATTTTTGTCCGCCTTCTATAATAATAGATTGAATATCACGCTTATACAATTCACTGGTTATCTGCTTTATTACAGGCTGTTCAAAATCTATTTTTATAAATTCTAAATTGTTAACGGAGGCTTTGTCAATAGCGGTAAATACAATAGTAGGTGTGCTTTTATCAAACAAATAAATATGTTCTGGTAATTGCAGGTATTTATCAATAGTGATCCGTAGTGGATTTGTGCCAGTCAATTCCCGAACAGTTAATTTCGGATTATCTAATAATGCAGTGTTAGTACCCACCATAATTGCCTGTTCCTGGCTGCGCCATAGATGCAGCAGTTTGCGCGATTCGGTATTGCTTATCTGTAGGGCCATGCCCGGATTTTCCGTACTGCGTTCCTTATCAATAAAACCATCGGCTGTCTGAGCCCATTTCAAGATGATATAAGGACGTTTTTTTTCATGAAAAGTAAAAAAACGTTTATTTAGTTCCTTACATTCTTTTTCTAAAACCCCTATTGTCACATTGATTCCTGCATCCGTCAGTTTTTTTATACCTCTTCCGCTCACTGCTGAATTAGAATCAATACTGCCGATAACAACGTTTGGAATTTTGTGTTTGACTATAAGGTCAGCACAAGGAGGTGTTTTGCCAAAATGAGAGCAGGGCTCAAGGTTAACGTACAGTGTAGAGTGCTTTAATAATTCTTTATTTTCAACTGAATTAATGGCATTGACCTCTGCATGAGCCTGCCCGTATATTTCATGATATCCTTCACCGATTATTTTTTGATCATATACAATTACCGATCCTACCATAGGGTTGGGCGCAACTGCTCCAAAACCTTTTTTGGCGAGTTCGAGGCAACGTTTTATATATGTTTCGTGATTATTCATTTATGAATCAAAGTTAAGACATTCAGCTATTATCGGATAATAATTTTTACTTTTATATTCGATGAAAATACCTTCCAATAAAATAGCGGATATCGTCCGGTTTTTTCGTAATGAATTGAATGGCTTATATGAAAAGGAGGAGATAGAGACCTTTATTGCATACTGTTTTGACGCATTTATTGGGTTAAAGCGAGTGGATATATTTATAAATGGAACAAGTACCATTTCTGAATCAGAATTACTAAAATTTAATTTTGCTATAAAAGACCTTAAACAGTATAAGCCCATACAATATATATTAGGAAAAGCTGATTTTTATGGATTGAAATTTATAGTAAATCCCGATGTTTTAATTCCTCGCCCGGAAACAGAAGAGCTTGTTGATCTGATAATAAAGGAAAATACAGGAAAAAAAAATGAAGAAAAGGAGGGGAGAGTAAAGAATGGGAGGCGAGGAATGGAGAATGAAAAGGCGAACAGAATTCTCGATATTGGAACTGGCAGCGGATGCATTGCCATTGCGTTAAAAAAACACCTTGATTCATTCAGCGTATGCGCCTTAGATGTTTCTGAACAAGCCTTGAACATTGCCAAAAAAAATGCAGTACTAAATAAGACGGATATAGAATTCTTTCAGCATGATATTTTATCTGCAAATCCTCTACCTTTGCCGATTGATGCTTTATTTGATATTATAGTTAGCAATCCGCCTTATATCGGTATTTCTGAAAAATCCCTAATGAGTAACAATGTCGTGGATTATGAGCCGCATCTTGCGTTGTTTGTGGAAGATACAGACCCATTATTGTTTTATAAAGCCATTGCTGATTTTGCTAAAAAACATTTAAATAAAAATGGTAAAATCTATTTCGAAATTAACCAGGCTTATGGGCTGGACACAAAAGAGATGTTGATGAATACAGGGTTTCATAATGTAATGCTTTTAAAAGATTTGAATAGTAATTATCGTATTTTATATGGTCATCTTTAGTGGATTTAAAATGAAAAAAATTATTTGTTTATCGCTTATACTGATTGCAGTTGTGTTTGACAGCTTTGCTCAAGGCAATTTTAATATTGATGTTTTTCCAACTAATATTGGTGGTAAAGCTGAATTAAAACGCGTGTTTGAGGAACAATTAATCTATCCAGAGCATTTGCTAAAAGAGAAAACAGTATTAAAAGTAACATTCAATTTTGTTATCAGAGCTGATAGCTCTGCCACCGATATAAAAATTACCAGCTCTGGTGCACCTGAAATTGATGAGGAAGCACTGCGAATTTTTAAACTTTTGCAATGGGTTCCCGCCATTAAAAGCAATCAGAATGTAAGTGTAAACTGGATTGTTACTTTTGAATTTGATCCCAAAAGATACGCTAAAATATGCCGTAACAGAGGCTTTGATAAGCCCCCTTTTTATGCAGACGCAAAAAAGGATAGTTCGGGTGTTATCTATAAATCTCCTGATCAAATGCCAATGTATCAAAAGGGTGCTTATGCATTGCAGGATTTTATCAAGGAAAATTTAGAATACCCTAAACAGGCTCAGTTGGCGAATTTGCAAGGTGTTGTTGTATTGCGGTTTATTGTAGAGCCAAGTGGTTTAATAACCAATATTGGGATCGAAAAGTCTGTGGGCGGTGGCTGTGATCAGGAAGCGATACGGGTACTTCAGCTGATTAAATGGTACCCAGGAAAAAAGAATGATAAATTTTCACGTGTGCAAATGTCCTTTCCGTTTTATTTTATCCTGAACGATGAATTTCACGACAATAGTGGTGGGGAGCAGAAATAAGTTGAATTTTTCACATTCTATTTTTCTACTTTATTAGCCATAATGTAAGTAAGTGTTTTCGCATATCTTTCCGCTTCAGCAACTAATTTTTGCACATCCTCATCTTTTGATTGCGGGTAAAGTTTTTTGATCTGGTCAATTGAATTTTGAATGGCGGATCGTGCTCTTTGGCTGTCTTTGGCTGCGAAAGCTTCTGTCATTACTTTTAATGATTGGTTTAAAATGGCGATAGCATAGAGTTTTTTGTGCTGGGCTTCTACTATTAATTCGAATTGGCCCGTTGCTGTAGACCACTTTAAATAGGCTTTTTCTTCCAGTAAAACATCTTTATTTTTTTTTAGGTCAAAGTATTGCATTCTTACAATAACAGGGGTTTTTTCAATGGAAACATCAGGTTTGTTTAAATCAAATTTTACTAAGGCAAGGGTATTTAAGCCACTGTAAATGTTGTTTAGTTTTAGTTCTACTTTGTGACCCTTTTGCTCAAAAGGAAAGCCATACAATTGTTTGAAAATAATTTGGCCATTATATGTAATTTCAACTTTTACATCTTTCGCGCAGGGATTTAATACGCTCGATAATTCCTTTTCAAAAACTGCATTAATATCTTTCGCTTGGCCTGCGAAGTGCAGAAGTCCTCCACCTGTTGTTGCTAAAAGCGTAAGCATGGCCTGGTTATATCCTTCACCAATACCAACAGCCGAAAGTTCTATTCCTTTTGAATTGTATTCCTTTGATTTAGACACGATTTCTTCAACAGGCGTAACTCCATATCCATCCGTTAAAAGAACAAGCCTGTTTGTGCCTTTTGGTTTAAAATTTTTAAGTATTTGTTCGTACCCATCCACCATTCCTTTGTAAATGTCTGTTCCGCCTCCAGCTTCAATATCTTCAATCATATCCTTAAGGTAACTTCCGTCACCAACGGGTTGTGCGGGAACTACAACTGTTGCTTGATCATCAAATACAACTAATGAAACAATATCCGTTTTACGCAGTTTGCTTACATACTGCAACAATGCAATTTTTAAGGCATCTATCCTGTCATGCCCCTCCATTGATCCACTTTTATCAACAACCAGGGAAATATTGATGGGCGGACCATCTGCATTTCCCTTAGTTGCTTTGGCTTTAAAACCAACTTGTAATACTGCTTCTTTCGATTGAATATTTACACTGTCATTTCCCCATGCCAGCGTTAGGCCCATTGCATCATCATTTGCAGGTTCAGGAAACTGCTTTGTGATAAATTCAAAGAACTCTTTTACCATCAAATCCTGAGGAGTAGGGAAGTAACGTTCCGGAAACTGAAGTTTAGGGTCTGGAGTATAGGTGAATTTTATTTCTGCGTTTGATATTCCTTGAACATCCATGTAATTCAGTACATCTATGTCTTTCTGATAACGAAAATGAACCATGTATTTTCTTTTTACCGGTAGCAAAAAATAAGCTTCACCTTGTGGATTAGTTTTAGCTCTATAGACCTTGTTCGATTTTAGCATTTGAAGATAAACATCTTCATTGGCAAGTTTATTCTTTCCTGGCTGGGAGACAAGCATTTTAAGTGATACCCTGGAGGAAGTCCCTTTACTTTCTTTAGGAATGAACTGTGTGATGGTATCATTTACTTCTGTTTCTTTCAAATTGGTTGGCTGATAAGTAATCTCCAGCGTATATTGGCCGGTTTTTTCAACGTCTACATAATTAAAGCTTTCAACACCATCAATATCCACTTCAAATTCATTCATGGTTGGAACTTTGAAATACGCGACTCCAGTTTTATCCGTTTTTCCAAGAAATGTTTTTTCTAATTTATAACAGGTTAAATTCACAGGGAAATTTGAAAGAGAGCTTTTATCCTCTTTTAATATGCGCAAATGGACTACTGCTTCTGCCTGAGAATATTTTGGGCTTTTTAAAGTGGTCTGATCCTCCGTATGGATATTTAGGGAATTGCGGTCCACAAGAGGACGATGCTTCCGTTCATAATGTTTATAGTCATAAGTAATGGATCTAGACCCAGTGCTTTTGCCATTTTCGGGGATTTCAATATATCCACAATTTTTCATTTGGAGAATATTCATTGCCCATTCTCTTCCAGAATTAAGTTCGAAAGTTACTTTACCTTGTGAGTCGGTGGATTTGGAAATACGTTCTTTACTTGTTGTTTCAATTAATGTAACAGGTATGTTACTCATTGGCTGCAGCTGGTTATCATTTACCCTTATAGAGTAACTTGCTGTTCCTTGTGCCTCGCAGTTAATTATACATGCATAAATACTTAGAAGTAATATTATTAGTTTCTTCATAGCGTATTATTTTTGCGGTTAGGAAATAAGCTGTATTAAGTCTAAACGAATAGCCGAGTAGTTTTAGTATAAAATCGTATTAGACCTTTATAGTAGTGTCTAAAATCATCCTTTCTTAAATGATGGGAATTGAAAGAAGTTTATTAATGCTTATACCGGCTAGAACATAGGGTAAGCGGTTAATTGTCTCTTATCTTCTTAAAAACAATAATAGTATTATCGTCCGAGCGTACATTCATTGTGCTATCCGTTAATTGGTCTATCTCACTTTCTAATTTGGCTGTATTGAAATTTATAACAATTTTTTTTCCAATTACGGAAAAGCTTCCTACCAGGTTCTTCAATCCTGGCACATCTACTTCTGTTTCCAATGTAAAGGTGCTATCAGCATGAAAATTGTAAAACATATCTTTACTTTGTTCAAAGGTAGTAACTGCTGTTTTTGCCTTTATCGGATCTTGTTGTATGTTTTCAGGCAAAACAATTGAAACGGGCTTCCATATCCCGAATATGGTGTTTTCATGGCTGCATGAAAACATTATCAAAGAAAGAAGAGTAATAATTATATTTGTTTTGTATAGATGTTTTTTTAAAAATGTCATTTATTTATGTGGATTTTTTTTGTACTCGCGCTTAAATTTCGCTCCGTTTTTTTTAGTGGGTTCTGAACTCCACTTTTCGTTTGTAATAATAGGGTTTTTTAGTCAGCGGAGAACTACGTTTAAAAATAAAGTGTTGATTTTTATTGTTGGTGAAACATAAGGTTTAATTTTGTTATTAACCTCTGATCATATGGGAAATGCAGTAGGTATAATAATTTACTCAAATCCCATAAAAATATAGCGTTTTGTTATGTATACCAAACTAGTTGTAATTATTTTATTTTTATCACTTTCCCCGGCATTTGCTGTTGAGCAAAACGATTCTTTGTCAGCTACTGATAAAATGAATAAGACAGAAAGTTATTTTCGTTTTAATTATGATAATGATTTCTTTTCAGCGACAGACCGCTATTATACACAAGGTATTTATATAGAGCTGATTATGCCGTTCATTAAAAAATCACCGATTTCAAAATTATTAATCCCTTTAAAAAATGCCTCTTTAAATTATTATGGAATTAATTTTGAACAGGATGGCTTTACACCACGTAGCATTCGGCACGACAGCATTTATTTTGGAGAACGGCCTTATGCAAGCGTTTTTTTTGTTTCACATTTTTTGACATCTATAAATGCGAATAAAAAGCAGCGTCTGAATACCAGCTTGTATTTGGGAATTATTGGCCCCAATGCTAAAGGAGAAGAAGAGCAAAAGGCCATTCATCGTTGGTTGGAAAATATTCAGCCTTTGGGCTGGCAGTACCAAATTGCAAACGATTATGTGTTGAATTATAACTTGAATTTTGAAAAAGGAATTATTGTGAAAAAACGTTTTGAATTTATCTGTTATGCAGGTTCAAGGATAGGAACCTTATATGATGATGTAAATGCAGGGATAATGTTGCGCGCAGGGGGCATGAATGGATATTTTGAAAATTTAGGATTGCGTTCGTCACTTAACAAGTTTGCCGTGGAAGGCAGTGCCGGTAAAACAGCTAAATTCAAGTGTCATTTTTTTAGTAAAGGAGAATTAAAAGCTGTTGCTTATAATGCCACATTGCAGGGGGGGGTATTCAACAAAAAAAGTATTTATACACTCTCACCGGGAGATATAACCCGGGTGGTTGCTACTGCATATGTAGGAGTGGTAGTATCTTATAAAAGATTAAGTTTGGAATATACTAAAGCCTACATAAGTCCGGAGTTCAAAGGCGGCTTACCGCATGGCTGGGGACATTGTAATATTACTGTTTGTTTTTAAAGTATTACTGTTGTATTCTTACTGGATATCTGAGTGATGGAAAAAGATGTTGTTTAAGCAAATAATCAGGTTATTTACTATGCGTGCTTGAATTAAAGACACAAAAATTCAACAAATGCTCAGTTACTAACGCTTTTTATCCTCAACAATTACAAAGATATCTTCATTGTCACGTTTCATGAGATATTTTTCGCGGGCGAATTTTTCCAAAGTTTTTGGATTAGTGGTCAGCTCTTTTATATCTGACGTAATCACGGCTATTTCCTGTGCGAAATAATTACGTTCTTTTTCAAGCTGTTTTACTTGTTGACGCAGGTCGAATTGAGTTTTCAAATCGTTTTTATCAAAAAAAATAACCCACACCACCAAAGCAATTATGGTGATCAGATATTTGTTTTTTATGATGGTTAATAGCTTTTTCATTAAAACAAAAATAATCACAAAACTGTTTTATGTTGAAGAGAAAGAAAAAAGTTTTTAAGAGGGTTATAAACCGTGTTTGATGGCTTTTTTTAAATGCACCATTTTTATAGCGGTTATTGCAGCTTCATCACCTTTATTACCATGTTTTCCTCCAGCCCTGTCTTCAGCTTGCTGCAAGGTGTTTGGAGTAAGTACTCCAAATATCACAGGTTTATTGTATTTCAGACTAACATTAGTAACGCCATGCGCTACCGCATCGCATATAAAGTCAAAATGACGTGTTTCGCCTTGTATCACACAGCCTAAACAAATAACGCTGTCAATACTTTTATCTTCACACAGTAATTGTGCACCAAAGGTTAATTCGAAGCTGCCTGGAACATAGGATATGATTATATCATTTTCAGGAACACCATTTTCTAATAATGTTTTTATTGCACCATCACGCAAAGCTGCCGTTACTTCAATATTCCATTCTGCTACTACAATTCCGAACCGCATTCCTGCAGCATGTGGAATAGTTGTATGATTAAAATCGGATAAATTTTTTAAAGAGGAGGACATCTGTGAAGTGTGAAATTTAGCGAATTGGAAATTCTATAAAATCTACTGGATGTTACAATCAGAGTTACTGATAAAGATAAAAAAGACTTTTCCTGAATGTTTCTTTGGTTGAAACATTCAGGAAGCCGTATTATAAATTGCCGGAAGTTTTTGCGCGGCTAATATATTTATCCATGTCTTTGCCTTCTGTTGTTTCAGCAAAATCATTTTTAATGCGTTCGTATAATTTAACAGCATCTGCATAATTGCCTTTATCTTCATTGGCTAGTGCAGCTTTTTTCAAAAACAAAGGGCTGGTAAAGCTGTTTACATTTTGTTCAGCAGCTTTTAAATAATAAGTAATAGCCTCATCGGTTTTTCCTAATTCAAGGTTTGCGTCTCCGATAGCACCTGTAGCTTGTGGCCCAACGATTTGATCGGTCCCATCAAATTCCTGTAAATGCGTAATAGCATCTTCAAATTGCCCTTTTTTCAAATAGCAGATTCCTAAATAGTATTGTGCTAAATTACCAGAAGGAGTAACACTGTACTGATCAGCGATATCAATAAATCCTAATGCTGTACCATCACCATTCATGGCTTTGTCAAGAGAATCTTTACCAAAATAATCTTCTGCTTTAAACATTTCAGCACGTGCTGTAGCTTCTTCCCCAGCTACGTACCAATATTTATACGCAAAATAACCACCCACCAAAGCTATAATAACAGCCGCAATAATCATCAGGCTCTTTTTATTCTGATCGATATAAAGTTCAGTTTTGGTTAACGCTTCTTCAACATTAACAATTGGTTCGTCTATAATTTCTTGTGCCATGATTTTTTTAATAATTATTTAATGGACTGCAAAAATAAGTTTTTTTTGCAATATCTGTAATTTAATTACAAAATATGATTTTTGCGCATGCTTTTTCGGTAAATTTACTACGAATTGTGAATGTAGCTATGAATTGCGAATTTTTAAGAAATTAGGAATTTCTTAGTTATTTCGCCTGATTTCACTTTGTTTTCGAAATTCGAGTAATTATAATGTATCTCAAAAAATTATCAACCCTCAATTTTAAAAATTATCCCGAAGCTGAATTGCAGTTCAGCAGTCATATTAATTGCCTAACTGGTAATAATGGCGAAGGGAAAACCAATATATTGGATGCAATTCATTATTTGTCATTCTGCAAAAGTTTTTTTAACCCAATTGACAGTCAGAATATATTGCATGACGCGCCTTTTTTTCTTATTCAGGGCTCTTATATATTGAATGATAAGGAGGAGGAGATATATTGCGGATTGAAACGTAATCAGAAAAAACAATTCAAACGTAATAAAAAAGAGTATCAACGTTTGGCAGATCATATAGGCTTGTTTCCATTGGTAATGATTTCACCAGCTGATTCGGAGCTCATTACCGAAGGCAGCGAAAGCCGCAGGCGTTTTATTGACAGTGTTATCGCGCAGTTCGATAGAGATTACCTCGAAAGCCTGATCAGTTATAATAAAGTACTTTCTCATCGCAATGCTTTGCTTAAACAGTTTGGCAGCGGCAGGCGTTTTGATAAGGAATCGCTTGAAATATGGGACATGCAGCTGGTAGAGTATGGTAACAAGGGGTTTGAAAAGCGCAAAAGCTTTATCAATAGTTTTATTCCGATTTTTCAAAAGTATTATGAGTTAATTTCCGGTGGCCGTGAACAGGTTGGAGTAGATTACATCTCAAACCTCAATACTGCTTCTTTTACAGAAGTATTGGAAAAGTCACTTGATCGCGACAGGGTAATGGAATATACTACAGTAGGCATTCATAAGGACGATTTGGGATTTACTATCAATGGATATCCTTTGAAAAAATATGCGTCTCAGGGGCAGCAGAAATCTTTTTTAATTGCGTTAAAGTTAGCGCAATTTGATTTTATAAAAAACATTAAAAAAGTAACTCCAATTCTTTTATTGGATGATATCTATGATAAGCTGGATGACTTGCGTGTGAAGCAGTTGATGGATTTGGTCCGCAGTAATAACTTCGGTCAATTATTTATTACAGATACACATCTTACCCGTTTAGCCGAGTTGTTTAAAGCTTCTGATGCAGATTTCAAAGTGTTTAAGATTGTTAATGGTAATGCGGCTGAAGTAAAGAACGAAGAATTGAAAATGGATGTTTAGTTTTGGAATTATAAAAAAATACAATGAGTAAACACAATGAACATAGTCTGAAAGATGCTATTGAACAGCTATTAAAAGTATACAAGCTGGATGATAAACTTGCCGAAAGTCGTTTGATCAGTTCCTGGGAAAGCGTGATGGGGCCTATGATTTCGAAACACACATCTGATCTTTCTATCAGGCATAAACAATTGTTTGTAACACTTGATTCTGCTGCCTTACGTAATGAATTGTCGTTGGCGAAAACTAAAATTGTAAAAATGCTGAACGATGCTGTAGGCACAACAGTTATTAATGAAATTATTTTAAGATAATTTTTTGATATGAAATTAAAGCTATGTCTTTTCCTTGTCGCAATCGGCTTCTATACCGCTACTGTTGCTCAAGAGGATTCAGTGATGATTAGGAGGATATTCAATGAGGCTTTAACCAACGGGAAAAGCTATTCAAATCTCGATTATTTAACAAATAAAATTGGCGGTCGTTTAAGTGGTTCAACTCAGGCTGTAAAAGCAGTAGAGTGGGCCTTTAAAGCGATGAAGGAAGCAGGCGCGGACTCTGTGTTTTTACAGGAATGTATGGTGCCTCATTGGGTACGCGGTGAAAAAGAAACAGCCAAAGTGCTGCTGTCGGGCGGTGCAGCTCCTAAAGAGCTTCCTGTGTGTGCACTAGGGGGCTCAGTTTGCACTCCTTCCAAAGGAATTACAGCAGAAGTTTTGGAGGTGAAAAGCTTTGAAGAGTTGACAAAGCTTGGAAAGGAAAAAGTAAAGGGTAAGATTGTTTTTTATAACAGCCCGATGGATCCTAATCAAATAGAAACATTTAATGCCTATGGAGATGCCGTTGCATTTAGATGGGGCGGAGCATCGGAAGCGGTTAAATATGGTGCTGTTGGGGTTGTGGTTCGTTCCTGCACAACAATACAGGATGACCATCCTCATACCGGGGTGATGGGATATAAAGATTCTTTAAATAAAATCCCAGCCTGTGCAATCAGTACCAATGGGGCCAATTGGCTTAGTGAACAGCTGAAAAAGGATAAAGGCCTTAAGTTTTATTTTAAAATGAGCTGTCAGACGCTGCAGGATGAAGTATCCTATAATGTAGTGGGGGAGATACATGGCAGTGCAAAATCAAATGAATATATTGTGGTTGGCGGTCATCTTGATTCCTGGGATACCGGTAAAGGCGCTCATGATGATGGTGCAGGAGTTGTTCAGAGTATTGAAGTGCTTCGTATTTTTAAAGCTTTAGAAATAAAGCCAAAATGCAATATCAGGGCTGTTGCATTTATGAATGAGGAGAATGGTGGCAGAGGAGGCGATAAATATGCAGAGCGGGCGAAATTAAATAATGAAAAACACATTGCTGCAATTGAATCAGATGCAGGAGGATTTACACCACGTGGTTTTTCCAGTGATGTAACCCCAAAGCAAAGATTGAAGCTGAAAAGCTGGAAACCGCTATTTGAGCCTTACGGAGTGCATAGTTTTGATCGTGATGGTAGCGGTGCAGATATAGAACCTTTAAA
Organism: Bacteroidota bacterium; assembly: GCA_040387415.1. Lineage (GTDB taxonomy): Bacteria > Bacteroidota > Bacteroidia > 2-12-FULL-35-15 > 2-12-FULL-35-15 > 2-12-FULL-35-15. The sequence goes on along the minus strand of JAZKDU010000017.1, from coordinate 320,470 downwards.
GGATCAGGGAGTACCCTGCCTTGAACTGATGCCGGATTCGCAACGCTATTTTGATTATCACCATGCTCCTACCGATGTTTTTGAAAATGTAAATAAACGCGAACTTGAACTCGGAGGTGCATCTATGGCCGCTTTAATATGGATGATAGCTCAATATGGGCTGTAAGTCCTTATTTGAGTTTAATATTTATTCGTTCCAACATTAAATTAGTTATGTCCGCAAAAACAATTGTATCTGCCATTTTTATTATTGTTGTTATAGTTATTGTGGGCTGGTTTTACAAATCATACAAAACAGCACCTGCGTTACCTGCTTATGAAAATGATTTAATAAATGAACAAGGACAGGCGGTTAAAATTGCTGATTTTAAAGGGAGCTACGTATTGATCAGTTATTTTCAAACATGGTGTGGTGATTGCATTAGAGAGCTCACAACTATTGATAACCTGCAGGCTACTGTAGGTAAGGATAAACTAAAAGTGTTGATGGTGACGGATGAAGGCTGGGAGAAAACAAATCGATTTAAGGAAAAATATTGCAATACGCTTGATTATTACCAATCTGCCAAAGCCCTGAATGAGTTGAATATCCGTGTATTTCCGACCACGTATTTATTAAACCAGGAAGGTATAGTAATTATGAGTAAATTAGAAAGATATGATTGGAACAACCAGGAAGTAATTGATAAAATACATTGAATTACAATTGCTTAAAGAAACCAATCGAACTCCCAATTTTAAACATCCCCCCTTTCTTATAAACATATTAACGTCAATTCCTGTTCACTTAACTATAGTTCAGTTTGTTAAAACTAAAAAAAGGAGCAAACGGCACAACAATTTAGTGTTTTTAGTATAAACTAACTGTATTATGGAATTTGTGGATTATTATAAAATATTGGGCCTTAACAAAAATGCTTCCATTGAGGATATAAAAAAAGCATATCGAAAATTGGCAAGGAAATACCATCCTGACCTGAATCCTAATAATAAAGAAGCCAACAAATTATTTCAACAGATTAATGAAGCCAATGAAGTATTGAGCGATCCTGAAAAACGGAAAAAGTATGATACATACGGAAAGGATTGGAAACAGGGGAACGCCTATGAACATGCACAAGGTCAGCAATCCCAATATTCACAAAGACGGTCGGGCTCTCAGGGACAGTCTTTTTCTTCAAATGATTTTGAGGGGGATTTTTCCGATTTCTTCGGATCAATGTTTGGAGGTGGCGGGAAAAAGCGACAATCAAAATTAAGAGGGCAGGATTTCAATGCGGAGCTTCATCTTAATCTCACAGATGTGTACAAAACACAGCAGCAAACACTTACAGTAAACGGTAAAAATATCAGAATAACAATTCCGGCCGGAATAGAAAATGATCAAACGATAAAAATTGCCGGACATGGCGGGCCAGGGAATAATGCAGGACCAAACGGGGACCTATATATTAAATTCTTAATAACAAATAATACCAACTTTAAACTTGAGGGCAGTGATTTACATCGTACCATAGATTTGGACCTCTATACGGCTGTTTTGGGTGGAGAAATTACTGTTGATACATTAAATGGAAAAGTAAAGCTAAAAGTACCGCCAGAAACTCAAAACGGGACTAAAGTGAAATTAAAGGGGAAAGGTTTTCCTATCTACAAAAATGAAGGCCAGTTTGGAGATTTATTTATCACTTATTCCATCAAAATTCCTACAAATTTAACCGAAAAGCAAAAAAGGCTTTTTGATGAATTGTCGAAATCCTGATAATAATATTTATCCAATTTCCAATCCAAATTATTCGTTGACCATCACAAAATGTTCCGGGCTGGTACTTGATAAGGTAATAAATAATAAATTTACCAATCCGGCAGATTTATCTAAATGAAATAGGATAATTCTGTTTGAAATACTTATATACTTATTTTACTCATAATAAATGGATACAATTAATGTGGTAGTGATTGGTGGTGGTGCTGCAGGTTTTTTTGCCGCTATTAATTGTGCCCAATTACATCCCAATAGCACTGTTACGCTCCTTGAAAAGAGCTCTAAGTTGCTTTCGAAAGTAAGAGTGTCCGGAGGGGGACGTTGCAATGTAACGCATGCTTGTTTTGATAATTCCCTCCTGATAAAAAATTATCCTCGTGGTGAAAAAGAGCTCAGAAATGCATTTAGTAGATTTTCGGCAACTGATACAGTAACATGGTTTGAAAAAAGAGGAGTAAAGCTAAAAACAGAACTTGATGGAAGGATGTTTCCTGTAACGGATAACTCCGAAACCATTATCAATTGTCTTGTACAGGAAGCTGAAAAAGCCGGTGTGAAAATAAAGTTGAATGTGGATATAACAGAGATTACTAAGCCCGAAAATGGCCCATTTGTTTTGAAAGCGAATGGGGGAGGGGCTTTTGAATGTGATAGATTAATTGTTGCAACAGGAGGTAATCCCAAAGATGCCGCCTATGATTGGCTCAGAAAATTAGGCCATACCATAATTAAACCTGTCCCTTCTTTATTTACATTTAATATCCCCAATAATCCAATTACGCAATTGATGGGTGTTTCTGTGCCCAATGCAAAAGTCCGTATTAACGGAACAAAGCTCGAAACGGAAGGACCTTTATTAATAACTCATTGGGGACTCAGTGGACCTGCTGTTTTAAAGGCCTCAGCCTGGGGAGCACGTCAGTTAAGTGAATTGAATTATAATTTTAATACATTAATTAATTGGCTGCCGAAATTGACGGAAGAGAAGGTACGTATTGAATTTGCTAATATACGAAGTGAACATCCTGCAAAATTAGTAGTGAATAATTGTCCGCTCGAATTGCCAAAACGTCTGTGGGAATATCTAGTCAATAAAGCCGGAATTTCTGAAAATACGCGTTGGGCCGATTTGCCAAAGAAAACCACAAACATACTCATCAATAGTATTATCCATGATGAATACAAAATAGTTGGGAAAACCACTTTTAAGGAGGAATTTGTTACTTGTGGAGGGATTAGCTTAAAAGAAGTTGATTTTAGTACCATGCAGAGTAAAATAATACCCGGGCTATATTTTGCGGGAGAGATTATGGATGTTGATGGCATTACTGGCGGGTTTAATTTTCAAAATGCCTGGTCCAGTGGTTGGATAGCGGCAAACAGTATAGGTCTTTAATTTAAAATTTTTCTTTTAATCGAAATTGTCAGAAGAATTGCATTGTTGCCTTATTTTCTCGGGAATTATTTTAATTTTGTAATAAATACAATTTAACAAAAAAACGCGATGCCAACACTTACTATGAAATACCCGGAAGTTAAAAATTTTGTAGCTGGAAAGTTTGTTCCTAGCACCACAGATAAATACCTTGATGTAATATCTCCAATTGATGGAAAGGTATTATCAAAAGTGCCTCTGTCTTCAAAAGAAGATTTAAATGTGGCGGTAGCTGCGGCACAAAAGGCTTTTGAGACTTGGTCCAAAACACCTATAAAAGAAAGAGTTCAGGTGTTTTATAGATATAAAACATTGTTGGAAAAACATATGCTGGAATTATCTCAGCTGGTGCAGGAAGAAAACGGAAAAACCTTAGATGAAGCTAGAGCGGAAGTTGAAAAAAGTATTGAGTTAACCGAGTTTGCCTGCTCTCTACCGCAATTGGTAGGAGGGGAAATTCTGGAAGTAAGCAGGGGAGTGGAATGTCGCACAGATTATTGTGCTGTAGGAGTGGTAGCTTGTATTGTTCCTTTTAATTTTCCAAGTATGGTTCCAAACTGGACCATTCCTAATGCAATAGCACTTGGAAATACAATGATTTTAAAACCATCAGAATCAGTGCCTTTAAGTTCGTTACGAATAGTTGAACTGCTGAAAGAAGCTGGTTTACCTGACGGTGTGCTGAATATTGTAAATGGTGATCGTGATATTGTGGAGGCTATTTGTGACCATCCGGGAATTGAAGCGGTTTCATTTGTAGGCTCTACAAACGTTGCAAAAATTGTATATGCAAGAGCATCTGCAAGCTACAAAAGAGTACTATCCTTAGGTGGTGCAAAAAATCACCTGATTGTATTGCCTGATGCACATCCATCTATGACAGCTTCCAATGTAACGGCATCTATGTCTGGTTGCGCAGGGCAGCGTTGTATGGCTGCTTCTGCAATGGTTGCAGTGGGAGCCGTAGATCATATTATTTCACAAATTTGTGAAGAAGCAAAAAAAGTAATTCCGGGACAAAATCTTGGGCCTGTTATTTCTAAAGCTGCAAGAACGCGTATTGAAAATTATATTACGGAAGCTGAAAAACAAGGCGCCAAAATATTGGTGGATGGTAGAAACTGTGTTGTGAAAGGGAAAGAAGACGGTTTTTATGTTGGGCCAACCGTAATAGATTTTGTTACACCTGGAATGAGTGTAGCGAAAGAGGAAATATTCGGACCGGTAATTTCTATCATCAGAGCAAAAGATGTGGATGAAGCATTGGCTATTGAAAATGCAAATCCATACGGAAATGCTGCGGCAGTATTTACACAAAGCGGAGGAATGGCGCGTTACGTAATTGATCGTGCAAGTGCCGGAATGATAGGAGTAAATATTGGTGTTCCTGTTCCCAGAGAGCCTTTTTCTTTTGGCGGATGGAACGATTCTAAATTTGGAGCAGGCGATTTAACAGGCAAAAGCTCAATTGCATTTTGGACTAAATTGAAAAAAACAACTACCAAATGGAATGCAGAAGCAAAAACCAATTGGATGAGCTAAAACAATTTGAACTGATAACGCTGATTGTTTTTGATAAAAATCAAGATAAAAAAATCATACTAAATTGAAATCATAAAAAATCATAACGACCTGCGTCATCTGCGTTCCATAAAAATTATATTTAAAGATCTCACAAATGTCTACAAAAACACTATCAACATCCAGCAAAGAAGAAATTCTAAAAAATAATTTAGAACATACCATTTTTTCCTGGTCGAAACAAAGCGGTTTAAACCCGTTGAATATAGCCAGTGCTAAAGGCGTGTATATCACTGATAGAAGTGGTAAGCGTTATTTGGATTTTACTTCTCAGCTAATGAATGTAAATATCGGACATGGTGATCCAAGGGTTACAGAAGCTGTTGTAAAGCAGATGAATGAAGTAAGTTACGTTAACCCTGGTATGGCGACAGAAGCAAGGGGTTTATTGGGTAAAAAATTAGCCGAAATAACTCCAGGAACATTAAATCGCACTTTTTTTACGAATGGAGGTACAGAGGCTGTTGAACATGCTATAAAGCTGGCGCGCCTTCATACAGGCCGTCATAAAATAATTACATTATTTCAAAGTTACCATGGCGCTACTTATGGTGCCTTGTCTGCAGGTGGCGATCCACGCGGCTTGCCGCATGATAGCCAGGGAGTTCCTAATATTATTCATGTGGAAAACCCTTATTTTTACCGTTGTCCATGGAACAGTGAAACTCCGGAAGAGTGTGCTGAAAATGCAGCTGCTCATCTGGAACGTATTGTTAAATATGAAGGTCCGCAAAGCATTGCTGCCATTTTAATGGAGGGTGAAAGTGGGTCATCAGGTTGTATTAAATATCCAAAAGGATATTGGAAAAAAGTAAAAGCAATTGCAGATAAATATGGAATTCTTACTATTTGCGATGAAGTAATGAGTGGCTTTGGCCGCACTGGCAAGTGGTTTGGTATCGATCATCATGAGGTAGAACCTGATATGATTTGCATGGCAAAAGGCATTACAGCCGGGTACATTCCATTAGGCGGTTTAATTGTAAAAGAAGAAATTGTAAAAGCATTTGATAATAAACCTTTACCAATAGGATTGACCTATTCTGCTCATGCAGTAGCTTGTGCTGCGGCTAATGCTGTTATTTCCATCTATGAAGAAGATAATTTAATTGAGAATGCTGCAAACATGGGTCGCTATTTGGATGCGCAGGTTGAGAAACTAAAAGACAAACATCCAAGTATTGGTGATTTCCGCAATACCGGCTTATTAGGCTGCTTTGAATTAGTTAAAAACAGAAAAAACAAGGAACCAATGGCACCTTGGAATGCTGCTCCAAATGAAATGGAAATAATGAATAAAGTAGCTGCCAAATTAAATGAATTAGGCATGTATACTTTTGTTCGCTGGAACTGGATCTTCACCGCACCACCATTGACCATTACAAAAGATCAGATGGATGAAGGCTTGGATATTATTTCAAAAGCAATTTCGGTTGCTGATGAGTATTGTAATTAAAGATAAAATAAGTTTCTGCCAATAAATGAAAAGCTTCAATATACCTGATTTTTATAAAAGTCCGATAATTTCAAAAGTAAAGGAATTTAGGAAAATCACGGATCCAAGAAAAAAAGATTTTAGTCCTACTTTGCTTGATTTTGGGCCGGTTCGCTTTTATATTGCACGTCATTTTGGGTTCTGTTATGGAGTTGAAAATGCGATTGAAATATCTTATAAAGCCATTGAAGAAAATCCGGGAAAACGTATTTATCTGCTCAGCCAGATGATCCATAACCAGGATGTAAACCAGGATTTATTACGAAGAGGTGCGAAATTTTTGATGGATACTTCAGGTAACCAGATTATTCCATTCAGTGAACTGGATAAAGAAGATATTGTAATTATTCCGGCCTTTGGTACAACCCTTAAAATTGAGGAAGAGCTCAAAAAAGCAGGCATTGAAGTGCGAAAATACGATACCACTTGTCCTTTTGTAGAACGGGTGTGGAAGAAAGCGGAAAAGCTGGGGGAGGAAGAATATACCATCATTATTCATGGTAAATACAAACATGAGGAAACACGGGCAACGTTTTCACGAAGTGAAACAAATGCTCCTTCCATTATTGTGAAAGACATCCGTGAATCACGGATTTTAGGAGAGTATATTTTGGGAAATAGTTCATTGGCTGAATTTGAGGCTGTTTTTAATGGAAGATATTCAGATAATTTTGATCTCCAAAAGCATTTAATGAGCATAGGAGTTATCAATCAAACTACTATGCTTGCTGCTGAAACACAGGAAATTGTTGACTATTTAAAAACAGTGATGGTACAGAAGTACGGTGCGGATAATTTAAAACAACATTTTGCCGATACCCGTGATACCTTGTGTTATGCAACCAACGAAAACCAGGACGCTACTTATGGTCTGCTTGAGAAAAATGCAGATCTTGCTATTGTAGTGGGTGGGTATAATAGTTCAAATACGTCACATCTTGTAGAGCTATGTGAACAAAAGTTACCTACCTATTTTATTTCATCTGCCGAAGAGATCGTTTCAGATAAACAAATTAAACATTTCCATTTTGAAGAGCAAAAACATGCTGTTACGGAGAATTTTTTGCCTCAAAAATTTCCCGTTGATATAATACTTACCAGCGGTGCTTCCTGCCCGGACTCCATAGTGGACGGTGTGTTGCAGAAAATACTTTCCTTTTATCCCGATTCCCGCGATATAAATGAGGTTATGAATGCAATCAAATCCAATTAATAAATACAAAAATCCGAACGTTACTACATGTAATTTCGTATAAAATACGAAGTATAGTACTGTATATTTAAGACCGCAAAGTAAGGCGCATTCTAATGTTAAAAGAAAAAACGAAAGGATTTCAATTCAAAAACTGGCCTGCAAAAAAATGGCTGGGCATCTTCATATTTGTTTTATTATCATTCGTTGTAAATGCACAGAAAAATTGTTCTGTAACCAATCAAACATTTAAACCTGGCGAACAGCTTAAATATGTGATTAATTACAATTGGGGAGCAATTTGGATGACTACAGGAGAGGTAACCTTTTCTGCATCCACAGCAGAGTTATTTGGCAAAAACGTATATCATTTTACGGGTGTAGGAGGAACATATCCCAAGTATGATTGGTTTTATAAAGTACGCGATAAATATGAATCATTCGTAGATTCAGCTACCTTAAAACCAATTCGTTTTATGAGGGAAGTGAATGAGGGCGGGAACTATGCTAAAGATGATTATTTTTTTAGTCAGGCAAAAAATAAAGTGTATACTTCAGAAGTGAGAAATAAAAAACCTTCAAAGCTTGACACACTCGCCATTACAGCATGTACCAATGATGTAATAACAGCAATTTTCTATGCCCGCTGTCTCGATTTTTCAATCCACAAACCAAATGATACTATTCCTATCACCTTTGTATTGGATGGTGAAGTGTTTTATTCCTATATCCGTTATTTAGGCACAGAGGTTATTTATAGCGAATTATTGGGTAAAGTGCGTTGCATTAAATTTAAACCCAAATTAGTTGAAGGTACTATTTTTAAAGGCGGTGAGGGTATGACCGTTTGGGTGACCGATGATAAAAACAAAATACCGGTTTATGTAGAAACACCTATTATTGTGGGAACTATAAAAGTAAACTTAACTCAGTACACCGGTTTACGAAACCCGATCAACTGCTTTGCCCCTAAGTAAGTTAGAAAGTTTTACCACTAAGGCACTAAGTTCACGGTGAACCACTAAGTTTTATTTCTTAGTGCAGCTTAGTGAACTTAGGGCCTTAGTGGTTATTTTTTAATAATATTAAGCTAATTACAATCCAAATACTGCTTCCGCCAACCCTACTTCATCAAAGGATTCAGGCAATATACAATTGTCTACACCAAATGAGATTAATTTTTTCTCTGTTGATTTCCCTATCGCAATTACTTTTTTATCTGGAGTTATTTTCCATTTTTCAAAAAAGGATTCTACATTGGAAGGACTTGTAAATACAAGTATTTCAGCTTCAGGAAGTGCGGTATTTTCTTTTTTCACAGTTTCGTAAACTACAAGATCAGTTAACTTACCGGCATCTTCAAATTGCTGCTGAATGGTACGTAAACCGCCTTTTGCCTGAGGAAATAATACTGTTTCGGCAGCAACCGCTTTGGCGAATTTTTTTCCTACTACTTTTGTATCATTAATAGAACCAACAAAAGCAGCATTTTTATTGTATTTTTTTAATTGCTGTTCAGTGGATTTACCAATCACACCAAATTTTGTTTTTGGTTTTAATTGCGGTTCCTGCTGAAAGAAAAAATCAACGGCATTTGAACTAGCAAAAAATACCCAGTCGCTTTGAGGAATAGTACTGATGGCAACCTTTTTTGTCTCAATAAAAGAAACACCGCTTACTTTATAATCATTACCCGTTAGCGCATTTTTAAAGAAGGAATCTTCCGTAAGATCCCTGGTTATAAGTACAGAAGCAGGCTTAATTGAATTTAATTTTTTTACAATTTTTTCAGCAAAGCCTTCATCAGTGAATGATTCGGTATATATGCGTTTTGGCGCTTTATTCCAGGCTTCCGCTTTGGAAGTCCATACTTTAAATTTATTGTCTTCCTTAATACAATATACTCCCAATGGCAGTTGGCATCCGCCATCCAGCAGGTTTAATACTTTTCGTTCAATACCAATTGTATCTTGTACTTTTTCTGAATTCAGTTTATTAATGTATTCAAATAATTCATGATCATCTTCACGGATTTGTAATCCGAGAACGCCTTGTGCCGGTGCCGGTATAAATTCTTTCGGATCAACACGTAACACTTTAAATTCACTCAGGTTTATTTTTAAACGTTCTATCCCTGCAGCAGCTAAAAGTATGGCATCATATTTTTTATCGCGTAATTTTTGAATTCTGGTAGGAACATTACCTCTCAAATCTGCAATTTGTATATCACTGCGGAATGCTAGTAACTGCGACTTTCTACGAGGGGAGGAGGTGCCAACAATTCCATTTTTTTTGATTGCAAATTTCAGTGTGTTGTCAGCACATTCTTTGCGGATAATAATAATATCAGCAGCATCTTCACGTTCCGAAACGGCAGCAATCTTAAGCCCTTCAGGAGATGTGGTTGGTAAATCTTTTTGGGAGTGAACCGCTAAATCGATTTCTTTATTTAATAACGCTTCTTCAATTTCTTTAGTGAAAAAGCCTTTGCCTTCCAGTTTATCTAAACTCAAGTTTTGAATTTGATCACCTTGGGTCACAATAATTTTTATTTCTGCAGTAAGTCCAAGTTTTTGAACTTTACGTAAAACGTGATTTGCTTGCCATAATGCTAAATCACTGCCTCTTGAGCCTATTATTATTTTTCTGTCCATTTATAAGTTGTGTTTGATTGCACCCAGATTTTTATGATTTTTTTTATGATTTAAAATGATTTGAATTTTTATTCGCGACTTTCACAAAATCATAAAAAAACAAACACTTTACGAATCTATCTATCTATCTATCTATCTATCTATCTTAAAAGTATCGAAGGCAATAGAATAAAGATCATTTTAAATCATAAAAAATCATAAAGATCTGCGTTCCTATTTGTACGTTGTATAATTAAAAAAAGCCCTTTCGGGCTCTCTATTTTTGTGTTTTAGCTTCTTCAATCAAAATTTCTTTTGCCATTTTCATTGGCACACTAATATATTTCTTTTCCATATAAGATAATATTTTATCCAATACTTCTTTAGAGCCAGAATCAAGGTTCATCAGCTCTTTTGCAAATACTTCATTTGCTGTTTCTCTGATTTCCTTCATCTTTTTAGGTACTTCGCTCATTGCCAACTCAACTTTACGTGCTTTTAACAACTGGCCAAATTCCGAAATGTTTTGTTCAATGATGATATGACAGGCTTCCATTTCCTGTTCCCGTGCCAGCATATTTTCTTTTGCAATTTCCTGTAAATTATTGATTGCAATCAGGTTCACATCATAATTATTTAAAATCTCAGCATCCAAATCATTAGGAATAGCTAGGTCAATTACTACTTTTTTGGATTTATCGTCACCAACTAAATTTTTGTAAATTTCAGGAGTAATGATGCTTTCCGCAGCTCCGGTGCAGGTAACAATGATATCAAAACCATCCTTGTAATTTTTTAATTCAGAAAGAGGAAATGACTTTCCGTTCAATTCCACAGCTAATTTCTCTGCGTTACTTAATGTACGGTTGAATATAGTGAAATTTGCGAATTTATGCTTTTTCAGATATTTCGCCATTGTTGCATTGGTAACACCAGAGCCTATAATTAAAAAACGAGCGTCTTGTTTTACATTTAATTCGCGCAGCTTACGATACGCCAAAGAAACCACAGAAACCGGGTTACGGGCAATATTGGTATGTGTGTAAACATCTTTAGCAACTTCAACAGTTTTTTTGATCGCTAATCGGATAAGATCACCGGTTAAATTATATTCGCTGCATTTTTCATACGCATTACGTACCTGAGTAATGATTTCACGTTCACCAACAACAAGCGAATCTATGGAAGAAGCTACACTAAACAAATGGCGCAATGCTTCATTGCCTTCAAAAATCTGAGCATTTTCAATTGCCCAGCCAATTTCGGGCAAAGTCCATTCAGGATTAAATGCAGCAAAGAATTGTTTTAAAAAAGTAAGGTTTATACTGTCATTAGTAGAAAGCATAAATTCAACCCTGTTACAAGTTGAAAGGTAGAATAATTCATTAAGTTCAGCATTTTGCTTTAAAAACTGCAAACGATTTTGTTGTTCACTCTCCCCAATATGCAGTTTACCGATATCATTGATCTCGGTATTTTTGTGTGTAAATGCTATAATTTTCAGTTTATTCACCAGGGTAATTTTATACTTTACAAATTTCCCACCTATTTAAGTGAATATTGTCATGGAATTGTCAGAAGAGTTATTTAGAAGGATTATAAATAGGCGCTTTTCGTCTTTTGTGCCCAAAATGCTCGATTATGGTCGTTTTAGTCATGATTTTAGGTTAAATTGCCATAAAAAAGGATGGAATATTAATTTTTTGTCTAAATTTAGCTAATCAGTTCAGTAGAATATTTTTGACTATTGGAAATTCATCTTTTGAAGGTTAAAAAGCAATAAAATATCCCAAACATAATTTTTTGGTAGTTTTCAACAATTTATTTGTGAATTAGTTTGTGTGAAATAAAAAATCTACCTATCTTCGCATCCCGATTTAAAAAAAATTGGAATTTTAAGAATATAAATTAATACTTAAATACAGTGGAAGCATTAAGTTACAAAACAGTTTCAGCAAGTAAAGAAACTGTAACAAAAGGGTGGATTTTAATAGATGCCGAAGATCAAATTCTAGGCCGTTTAAGTTCTAAAGCAGCTTTTATATTGAGAGGCAAGGACAAAACAAACTTTACCCCTCACGTTGATACAGGTGATAATGTGATCATTATCAACGCTGAAAAAGTTAAATTAACTGGTAACAAAATAACTGAGAAAGAATATGTTCGTCACTCTGGTCATCCAGGTGGACAGCGTTTCGCTACTCCTAAAGAGTTATTAGCTAAAAAACCAACTGAAGTTATCAGAATGGCTGTTAGCGGTATGTTACCAAAAAACAAGCTTGGTGATGCACTAAGACGCAACGTATATATATACGCTGGTGCTGAGCATCCACATGCTGCACAACAACCGAAAGAAATCAAATTAAATACACTAAAATAAAAAATGGAAGTAGCAAATACTCTTGGTAGAAGAAAAACCGCTGTAGCACGTGTATATGTGCAAAAAGGAAATGGTACAATTGAAGTCAACAATAAAGACTACAAAGACTATTTCACAACATCCGCTTTACAATATAAAGTAACTCAGGCATTCGCTGTAACTAAAACTTCTGGCGAATACAGTGTGAAAGTAAATGTAAAAGGGGGCGGGGTAACAGGTCAGGCAGAAGCTGTACGTTTAGCAATTGCCCGTGCTTTAGTAGAAATAGATGCAAATCATAAACCACTATTAAAAGTGGACGGATTAATGACACGTAATCCTAAAATGGTTGAGCGTAAAAAACCAGGTCAGAAAAAGGCCCGTAAACGTTTCCAATTCAGTAAACGTTAATATTTATTATTTCTGTTTTCGGTTTTTAAACTGGAAATGGCTGGTAATAAAAGTCATCTATCAATAAAGTATTAATCATAAACAAAGACGCAATGTCATCAAGAACAAATTTTAATGAATTATTAGAGGCTGGATCTCACTTCGGTCACTTAAAAAGAAAATGGAACCCAGCAATGGCTCCATATATATTTACTGAAAAAAACGGTATCCATATTATCGATTTGAACAAAACGGTAGTAAAAGTAAACGAAGCTGCTGAAGCTTTGAAACAAATTGCTAAATCCGGAAAGAAAATTTTATTCGTAGCTACTAAAAAACAAGCGAAAGATATTGTTGCTGAAAGAGTAAAAGCAATTGGTATGCCTTACGTTACTGAGCGTTGGCCAGGTGGTATGCTTACTAACTTTGCTACTATCCGTAAAGCTGTTAAAAAAATGGCTACTATCGATAAAATGAGCACTGATGGTACTTTTGCTAATATTTCTAAAAAAGAAAAATTACAAATTTCCCGTGAGCGCGCAAAATTAGAAACTAACTTAGGTAGTATTGTTGATTTAACCCGTTTACCAGCTGCATTATTTATTGTTGATATTTCTAAAGAACATATCGCTGTAGCAGAAGCAAAACGTTTGAACATTCCTACATTTGCTATTGTTGATACTAACTCTGATCCAAATGCAGTAGATTACGCTATCCCTGCAAATGATGATGCTTCTACATCAATCATTTTGATTACAAGCATCGTTGCAAAAGCAATCGAAGAAGGATTAGCAGAACGCAAGGTTGACAAAGAATCAGCAGCAGCTGAAGAAAAAGAAACTGGTAAAACTTCTCGTGACGAAGCTGAAAAATTAGTAGTTGATGCTAAATTTAAAACTTCTGATGATGAAGGTGCTAAAAAAACTAGCGCAGCTCCAGCTAAAAAACCAAGAAGAAAAGTTAATTAAAGTATTTAGTATCAAGTAGTAAGTATTAAGTACAAAGAGTTACAAACTCTACTTGATACTTACTACTTGATACTTGTTACTTATCTTAAATTATACTCAATACTAAAACATAAAATGGCTACAATGACTATTACAGCAGCAGAAATAAACAAGTTAAGACAAATGACTGGTGCCGGTATGATGGATTGCAAAAAAGCATTAACCGAAGCTGAAGGAGATTTTGAAAAAGCAATTGATGAATTGCGTAAAAAAGGACAAAAAGTTGCTGCTAACCGCAGTGACCGTGACTCTAAAGAAGGTTTAATAGTTGCTAAAACTACTGCTGATAATAAACGCGGTGTTGTTTTAGGTGTAAACTGTGAAACTGACTTTGTTGCTAAAAATGAATCCTTTATTACATTTGCAAATAACATTTTAGATATTGCAATTGCAAAAAATGCAACATCAGCTGATGAAGTAAGAGCATTAGCTTATGACAATAACATTACTATTGCTGATAAATTAATTGAGCAAACAGGTGTTATTGGTGAAAAAATTGAATTGACAAAATTCGGAATTGTTGAAGCTCCTTTTGTTATTGCTTATAACCACCCGGGAAACAGATTGGCAAACATTGTTGGATTTAGTTCTGCTACAGTTTCTGCTGAAGTAGCTAAAGATGTGGCAATGCAAGTTGCTGCGATGGCTCCTGTAGCGGTTGATAAAGGTGATGTTGATGCAGAAACCATTAAACGCGAAATTGAAATTGGAAAAGAACAAGCTCGCGAAGAAGGTAAACCGGAGGATATGTTGGAAAAAATTGCTTTAGGTAAATTAAATAAATTCTATAAAGAATCTACTTTATTGAACCAGGAGTTTATTAAAGACAACAAAAAAACAATTGCACAATATTTGAACGATTCAGAAAAAGGCCTGACAGTAACAAGCTTCAAACGAATTGCTTTAAGTTAATAATCACTTATTTTTTAAAAGTCCCGATTTTATCGGGACTTTTTTTTGCGCTGAAAGTAAAATTTAACATTATAAGTAAATAGATTTGAAGTTATAATTTCTTTATTTTCTAAAAAGTTGGTGGTCTATTATGCCACGATCAAAGTCAATAGAATTTTAAATTTATTTTTAAATAGGTCATTAAAATTAAATAACCAAAATGCCACATCTGAAAATTAAACTAAGTATCTTACTTTATTTTTGTGTTGGCTTAACAGCGGTATATGCTCAGAAAACCGTACTAACCTCTGGTGGTAATAATACTGGTGCAGCAGGCTCTGTGAGCTATTCCGTTGGTCAGGCTGTATATACTAACGCTATCGGGACAAGTGGTACTTTGGCCCAAGGTGTGCAACAACCCTATGAAATTTCAGTCGTTTTAGGTCTTGCAGATGTTAAAGTGATAAACCTTTCATGCTCCGCCTATCCAAATCCAACAATAGATCAGGTGAAGTTGAAAGTAGATAACTACAAAATAGAAGATTTGAATTATCAACTTTATGATATCAATGCTAAACTATTAGAAAGTAGAAAAATAAGTACTCCCGAAACTATTATCTCTATGGAGAACCTAATTCCTGCTACGTATTTTATTAAAGTGATCCAAAGCAATAAGGAAGTGAAAATATTTAAAATCATTAAGAACTAAACTTATGAAAAAAGCAGTTACTGTTTTAACCGTGTTATTATTTGTAGTAAATGTGTATGCTCAGGCGCCTCAAAAAATGAGTTATCAGGCAGTTATTCGCAACAGTAGTGGCACATTGCTTACTTCAACAGCTGTCGGGATGCAAATAAGCATATTGCAAGGTTCATCAACAGGAACTCCTGTATATAGTGAAACGCAAACTCCAACAACCAATGTGAATGGTTTGGTGAGTATTGAAATAGGAGGAGGAGCAGGGTTTGATGCTATCAATTGGGCTAACGGACCGTATTTCATTAAAACGGAAACTGACGTAGCAGGAGGAATCAATTACAGCATTTCCGGAACAAGCCAGTTATTAAGTATTCCTTATGCTTTGCACTCAAAAACTGCAGATTCCCTGATAGGAACGATTACCGAAACAGACCCGGTTTTTACTGTATGGGATAAAAGTACAGGTATTGCCATTCCTGCTTCTCAAATCACAGATTTTCAAACGAATGTAACTAATAACACAGAAGTGCTGGCAAACACAGCAAAAAACACTTACCCAACTGTTGATTCACTTAAATTAGCAGGTATTGAAGCAGGTGCCAAAGTAAATGTAAATGCCGACTGGAATGCTACAAGCGGTGATGCACAAATATTAAATAAACCTGTCGGGAATAATACCGGAGATATGCAATACTGGAATGGTACAGCATGGGTAATGATACCTGTAGGGATACCGGGGCAATTCTTACAACTTAGCACTTCAAACATACCGGCATGGCTTGGAGCCACATTTCCAACACTTACAACCACAGCAGTAACTTTGATAACAAATGTAAAGGCAAAAAGCGGAGGAAATATTACCAATGATGGAGGTTCTGCAATTACTGCTCGAGGTGTTTGCTGGAGCACATCTATAAATCCAACAACTGCCGATAGTAAAACCACCAACGGCTCAGGTACAGGAACGTTTACCAGCAATATAACAGGACTTGCAGTAAACACTACCTATTATGTAAGGTCTTATGCAATCAGCAGCACCGGGAAAACTTATGGCAACGAGGAAAGTTTCACAACCGTAGCAGTACTTGCCACTTTGAGTACGACCACTACAACTTCTGTAACTACCACTTCTGCATCAGGTGGTGGCAATATAACAAATGATGGTGGTGCAACAATCACAGCAAGCGGTGTATGCTGGAGTAGTTCTACTAATCCAACAACCTTAGACAATATAAGCACAGACGGTACAGGTACCGGAATTTTTACAAGTTCATTAACAGGCCTAACAATGGGTACCGTTTATTATGTAAGAGCATATGCAACCAATAGTATAGGCACAGCTTATGGAGATGAACTAAGTTTTACAGCAGGAATAGGCGTAAGCTATCAGGGCGGTGTCCTTGCTTACGTTTTACAATCTGGTGACCCTGGATATGATGCAAATGTCCCTCACGGATTAATAGCTGCTCCGAGCGACCAAAGTACAGGCATAGCATGGGATAATGGCTCTTCCACCGCAACAGGGGCAATCGCAACGGCATTAGGTACAGGAAACGCGAACACAATCACAATTGCAGGTTATGGATCAGGGGCGGCTCAGTTGTGTAATGATTTAGTACTGAACAGTAACAGCGATTGGTATTTACCAAGTAAAGATGAACTGAACAAGTTATACCTAAGCAAAGCCGAAATTGGCGGTTTTTCTAATAACGTATATTGGAGTTCAAGCGAATTTGATACATATTATGCTGCTAACCAGTATTTTTTTGATGGAACCCAATATGATTCTAGCGCTAAGTACGTCCATAGGAGTGTTCGTGCAATTCGTTCTTTTTAGTTATTATTAAATTGGTAAAGCGTTAAAGCATTACCTTTATTCAGAAGGCGTAATGAAAGCAAGAACAACGAAAAAAAATCGAAAAATTGTCTTTCATCTTTAAAATATATAATTCAAAATATTAAAAAAAATTCTAAAACAAACTATGAAATACAAACGGATCCTTCTGAAATTAAGTGGTGAGGCATTAATGGGTAACAAACAGTTTGGGATCGATAATGAACGTCTCGCGCAATACGCATTACAAATAAAAGAAATTTCCGAAATGGGAGTTCAGGTGGCTGTGGTAATTGGCGGTGGTAATATTTTTAGAGGTATACAGGCGGAGGAGGGCGGTATGGACCGTGTGCATGGTGATTATATGGGAATGCTGGCTACGGTTATTAATTCAATGGCATTGCAATCGGCATTGGAAAAAGCAGGTGTAGAAACACGTTTGCAGTCTGCCATTAAAATGGAACAGATCTGTGAACCTTTTATCCGTAGAAAAGCGGTTCGTCATTTAGAAAAAAATCGTGTGGTTATATTTGGTGCAGGTACCGGAAATCCATATTTTACTACTGATACAGCAGCAACCTTACGCGCTGTGGAAATTGAAGCGGATATTGTTTTAAAAGGAACGCGTGTGGATGGTATTTATACGGCCGATCCGGAAAAAGATAAAACAGCCACAAAATATGAAACGATCACTTTTAGTGAAGTGTATGAAAAAGGGCTTGAAGTAATGGATATGACGGCCTTTACATTATGCAATGAAAACAAGTTGCCTATCATCATTTTTGATATGAACAAAGTTGGCAACCTGAAAAAAATTGTACAGGGAAGCCAGGTAGGCACTTTGGTCGAATTTTAAAAAATCAGTTAAAAATATGACAATTTGATAATCTGAAAATGAATACATTTACATTCTCAAATTATTTAGAGAATCAACAGATCACCAAATTTAAATTATTAAAATTTTCAAATTAGATTATGAACGAAGAAATTCAATTTATATTAGACGATACAAAGGAGCAGATGGAAAAGGGCCTTACCCACCTGGAAGCAGAATTGGTTAAAGTACGTGCAGGTAAAGCTAGTCCTGCAATGCTGGAAGGTATTTTGGTAGATTATTATGGTTCCAAAACACCCTTAAATCAGGTGGCAAATGTTAACACTGCTGATGCCCGTACATTAGTTGTGCAGCCTTGGGAAAAGTCGACACTTACCCCAATTGAAAAAGCCATTATGGCGGCCAATTTAGGTTTAAACCCTCAAAATGATGGTGTGCTGATACGTATTCTTGTTCCGGCACTGACGGAAGAGCGCAGAAGAGATCTCGTTAAAAAAGCTAAATCTGAGGCCGAAAATGCGAAAGTGAGTATACGTACTATACGTAAGGAAGCAAATGAAGAATTAAAAAAACTTCAAAAAAATGGTATTCCTGAAGATGAGATAAAAGAAGGTGAAGCAAAAGTGCAGCAACTGACTGATGCTTATGTTGTTAAGTGCGACAAACATCTTGAAATAAAAGAAAAGGAAATTATGACCGTTTAATTTAAAACATATTTTCTTTCAATAAAAAAGGCAGCATAAGCTGCCTTTTTTTGTTGAACTGAAATTATCTGAACTTAGGTAACTATTATTTTATAATCTGAAACTTACCAATACCGATAAACTCTTTTTTATTCATGATCGTGTAAATATACGTTCCAGGAATAAAAGAAGTGGTAGGAATATTTATTCTATTGTCGTTAATTGTAAAGGAACCTATTTTACGTCCTGAAATATCATTTATTTCAATATTGGTGCACTCAACCGAACAGATGAAATTAATATTACCAGTTGCAGGATTTGGATAGATGGATACATGAGGCTTTTCAACAGTGATATCAGCCATACCAATTGATCCGGTAAACCCGCTTAAGCCTGTAGCCCCGGTTAATCCCGTAGAACCTGTTATACCCGTGGATCCTGTAACTCCCGTTGTACCTGTAATTCCAGTTGTGCCTGTAACTCCGGTCGAGCCGCTAGTACCGGTAAATCCGCTTATGCCTGTAAATCCAGTAAGCCCTGTAAAACCGCTAAAACCCGAAAAGCCGCTAAAGCCACTAAACCCTGAAAATCCACTAAAACCCGAAAAGCCACTTATTCCAGTAAAGCCTGTAGCACCGCTTGAACCACTCATTCCGCTCATCCCACTAGCACCACTCATACCACTAGCGCCACTCATGCCCGACATACCACTAAAGCCGCTAAAGCCTGAAAATCTTGTGAAACCCGTAAATTGGGCGCAACCAACAACAACCCCAATAAAAAAAGATACAAAAAGTAGTAATGATTTTTTCATGTTTTCAGTTTTAAACTTAATTAGAATTGAAGTAAATTGATTCGACCCATGTAAAGATAAAAAGTTTATACTTAGTACAACAGGTTTTAATTAAATATTTGTAGGTTTTAAACAAATTTATGTACTTGGTTTTAAATAATTTAAGCCAAATTAGTGAGAATTATTTTGATGAATTGTAACGTCTGAAAATCAGTCAACTTATTGCAGAACGGAGTCTATTCTCAAGAAAAAAGCCTGTAAGAAATTCTTCCTACAGGCTTTAAATTAAAATCAAACTGCTACTATTTTGTAATTTCGAATCTATTTCTGCCAACAACTTCTTTCTTTTTGTTGAAAGCAGTATAAATATAAGTTCCAGGAGTTAATCTGGACGTTGAAATGTTAACAGAATTGCTATTGGTTGAATATGATCCAATTAAACGCCCGGTAATATCAGATATTTCTATTGCAGTTAGTTCTGCTGCAGAAGTAAAATTGATATTGTTTGTAGCAGGATTTGGATAGACAGATATGGTATTATTAGTTCCGTTCAGCTCATTTACGCTATTCCATCCCGACCATGCTAATGCATCAATATAAAAAGCACTTCCAACTCTTGCTCCATTATGAGTATAAATACTCGATGAAATAAATACTAACTGTGTATCGGGTATAATGGTAGCAAATGCAGGATCATACGTCATTGATAAACTGTTCAAAGAATAAGCAGTGGATGTTAATCCAGTCGCAAATTTCCCTGTAGCAATTGTATCTCTAGGACCGGAAGGATTGTTCCACTTTGTTAAATAGGCAAGCACAAATGCTGAATCAGAACCAACAGGTGTATATTTTGATTGAAATGACAACATGGTTGGACGTGAACTGAAAGTAGAGCCATATTTAAGTCCCGGAGGCGAAAAGTTGATAGTACCTATTGCCAAAATACCTGCCGTATCTAGATTGCCGTTTGCATACGGATTAGGAATAGCAGCACCTACAACTTGCACAGTAACCACTTTTGCGCTGGCATTACCAGCAAATGGCGCAGTAGTTTCTTTAAAAACGGATTGAGTACCTCCAAAATTTACTAACGTGTTTAAGCTGGCCCAGCCTTGTGGGTCTTGAACTGTGGAGCTTCCAAAAACATTGTTCCATGTTTCAAAATTTAAATCTGCCTGTGCCATTACACCTATAGCAGATGATGCAAAAACAGAGATAGTAAGTAGTAATTTTTTCATTTTTTTATTTTTAATTTAAAATAGTTGTAAACTTAAATATAATTAGTTCAGCTTATTGCTTGATTAATTTTTTGTTTATAATGCTGTTTTCACCTTGTATTTGTATGAAATAAATTCCTTTTGGTAAATCAGCAATATCAACTAACATTTCATTTTTACCGTTCGCTAATTGATTTACATTAACTTTTTTTACACTTTGTCCAAGCTCATTTTTTATATCAACTAAGATCGTTTGCTGGGAGGCTATTCCAAAGTTAAATGCAATGGTAACACTATTAGTAGCAGGATTTGGTGAAACCTTAACAGAATTTATCAGAGCAGATTCCACTATGCCGATATTGTTAAAATTATATGCCAAAGATGTATCCGTACATCCGCTGCCATAAGAAACAACAAGTGTATAACTTCCATTTTGTGTTACGGTAAAGTTTTGGGTGGTAGCCACAAGTGCGGAATCATTTAAAACCCACTGATAAGTGGTGGCAGGGTAGGTTGTGCTTAAAACAAGGCCATTTGCTGAAATAGTTGGTTGTTCTGGATTACTGATAGTAACTACTGCTGTTGCGGTAGCAGATACAGAATCCGTTACGGTAACAGTATAGCTTCCAACGCATAAAGCAGAAGCTGTTGCCGAATTTTGAGCCGGGCTGGTGCTCCATGAATAAGTGTAAGGAGGGACTCCCCATGTTGCAGTTACCGTGGAGCTTCCATCACACGTACCTTCACAGGATACGTTTGTTGACATAGCAGCTGCAGCCAGAAGCGGATCAGAAGGCAGCGCAGTTAACCATTCAAGATTTGTTACAGTACCGTTTGTATCTACCGTTGCTTTTGCTAATGCAGAGCCAATACCGTTTGCCCACCATGAATATGTAGTAGTAAAACTTGAAGTAATTCCCCCAGGAATATCATTCCATCCTCCGAAAAAGAAAGCTTGTGTGGTATCATGCTTTTCTTTTATTTCTTTTACGCGTAATACATTGTAAGGACCTCCCAGAAGGGTTGTTAGGGTGCCATAAGCATCAACTACAAAACTTTTTTCTACACGTGATCTTTGGTGAACGGAATCTATATAAAAACCATTTATTTGCTGACCGAAAAAGAATTTAGCACTTGTAGAATAATTATTTGTAAAGCTACTGTCAAAAGATGTAGGGAAATTAAACAAAATTTCACCTGGTGTATTAATTTGATTGACAGCAATTGGGCTGCCTTGAATATCAACTACACCACTACCACCCAAAAGTGTTAAAGCTGATGGGGAGTTTAGTAAATAACCGTAAAAGTTAGCACTTCCCTGCTGCACAGCCATTGTAGCTGAAGAGAACGCTGTATTCGGCACAGAAGCATACGGGAAAACTGTTGATGTATCAACTGTATGCTGCGTTACTGCTGTAAAGTTCCAGGTTTGAATAGTATCTGAATTGCCAATAGAAATGGTTGGCACAGTATCATTTGAATGGTACTGTATTTTTGTTGCTACAGGCATATCAGCAGTAGTAATTGTAATTTGAGCGTTAGCGCTTACAATACCAAAACAAAAAGACGTAATAATTAGTAATGATTTTCTCATATTCTAAATTTTATTAAAGGTTTTTATAGGTACAAATATATAAAAATCGTGGTGAATTCCAACAGAGTTAGTTTCTTTAAGCTTGGAATAGATCTTCAAATGATTGAATTTAAAACTTTGTTCTTCCAACATGCCTCCAATTTTTTCTGCAATTAGTGAGGGTTAGTCAACAAGAATATCATTTATAAGAAAAAACAATTACTTTTGTTTAATATCAGGTTCTTTATTGTTTTTCGTAGTACTCGTAAGCTGTTGTTTGTCTGTGTGTTATGGGTGTAATGTGGGCAATAACCTGTTATCAAAACAATTGATCAAAAAAGCCTCTTCATTTAATTAACTGTTATGACAAAATTATTAATCATTGATGATGAAAAAAGCATTCGCAAAACGCTGCGCGAAATACTTGAATATGAAAAATATCAGGTAGATGAAGCGGCAGATGGCTCGGAAGGGATGGCGATGATCCAAAAAAATAAGTATGACATTATTCTTTGTGATATTAAGATGCCCAAAATGGATGGTATTGAAGTGTTGGATAAAATTATGCAGTTATCTTCTGATACCCCTGTAATAATGGTTTCCGGACATGGAAATATTGAAACGGCTGTAGAAGCGGTTAAAAAAGGTGCCTTTGATTTTATCTCTAAGCCGCTGGATTTGAATCGATTACTGGTAACGCTTCGTAATGCAATGGATAAATCAACCTTGGTTACGGAAACAAAAGTATTGAAAAAGAAGGTTAGCAAAACGTTCGATATGGTGGGGGAATCAAAAGCAATTGCTCAGATTCAGGAAATGATTGAACGCGTTGCACCAACGGATGCCCGTGTATTAATTACAGGTGGAAATGGTAGTGGTAAAGAGTTGGTAGCCCGCTGGTTACATGAGAAAAGTAATCGTGCAAACGCTCCTTTAATTGAAGTGAATTGTGCTGCTATACCGAGCGAACTAATTGAAAGTGAGTTGTTTGGGCATGAAAAAGGCGCATTTACATCAGCTATCAGCCAGCGTAAAGGTAAATTTGAACAGGCCGAAGGTGGAACTATTTTTTTAGATGAGATAGGGGATATGAGTCTTTCTGCCCAGGCAAAAGTACTTCGTGCTTTGCAGGAAAATAAGATTACACGTGTGGGAGGCGAAAAGGAATTAAAAGTAAATGTGCGCGTAATAGCAGCAACAAATAAGGATCTGCAAAAAGAAATTGCTAACGGAAATTTCCGGGAAGATTTATATCATCGTTTAAGTGTTATTCTTATTCATGTTCCTTCTTTAAATGAGCGCAAAGAAGACATTCCATTACTGGCGGAACACTTTCTTAAATTAATTTGTGAAGATCATGGGATGCCTCCCAAAACCTTTACCAAAGATGCTATCAAGGAACTTCAAAAAATAAACTGGACAGGTAATATTCGTGAATTCAGAAATGTTGTGGAACGATTAATTATTCTATGTGATAAAACAATTACTGATAAAGATGTAATTGCATATGCCAGGCCTTTAAAAGGTTAATAGAATATATTAATTAAATAGCTTTTGCCAGAAGGAAGGAACTTTTTTGTAGGAAACAGAAGCACTAACAAAGGTTAAATCAATCAAAGGTATTTTTATCCATTCCGACATAACTGAAATTCTGCAGAACAGATCAGTAGAGCCAAACAAGGATGGTGCAACTCCAACCTTCATTTTTTGATCAGAAGAATAAATACATTCTAATCCAACAATAAAGTCGTCTGCCACCTCAATATTCTGAGCAGACAGATCAACCGATTTGACTTCTGTTTTTCCAAAAGCTTTAACAATTACAGGCTCTTTCATCACGTTAATTAGTTTTTCTTCGTTAACCATGCCTATTGCTGTAAGATGCCTTTTGATAGTTTTCCCTTTTGTATAAATGTTAATTCGGTATATAGCAGTATCATTGGCATTCAAACATACTTTAAACTGTACTTTATCAATAAAATTTTGATGCCCTTCTTTGATCTTTATTTTATTTCCAAATTCAATTCCATAAGCGTTTGTATCGAGCCCTTTTTCCAACGCCATACGTATGTACGCTGTATCTTTTGATACTTTAGGCAGTTCCATACATTCAAGATCTTCAGGCTTTTTATTTCCTAAAATTCTGGTTTCATAATCGTTCGGAGTAATTGTTACCTGAGATAGCTGGTACGTAACATCATTTAGATAAATAGCTTCATTATTCTCACATTTACCTTTTAAATCCTGGAGATTTAGTAATACCGTTTGATAACCCACTAAAGAGATTTGGATAACTTCGTCTTCTTTTTCAGAAGTTGCCTTAAACTTAAAATTTCCGTTTTCATCAGATAGAAATCCCCAGGCCTTAGCCGGAACACCTATGTTTACATAAGGAAGCCCCTCACTTGTTTTGCTGCTTTTTATAGTTCCTTTATATTCCTGACTAAATAAAAAAGAAGGAACTAACAGCAGGATGCAGAAAGCTTTTTTTAAATTCACGAAGAGGTGTTTGTTGATTATCTTTTAACGTATTGTTCCTGGTAATATTTTTTGTAGTCGCCAGAAGTAACGTTACCAAGCCATTCTTCATTTGTAAGGTACCAGTCAACTGTTTTTTCTAAACCTTCTTCAAATTGTAAGGAAGGAGTCCAGCCTAGTTCTTTTTGTAATTTGGAAGAATCAATGGCATATCTTAAGTCATGGCCCGCTCGGTCCTTTACGTATGTAATTAATTTGGCGGATTCTCCCTCGGTACGATTTAATTTTTTATCCATGATTTTGCAAAGCAGATGGATTAAATCAATGTTAGTCCATTCATTATGTCCTCCAATATTATAGGTAGTACCTGCTTTTGCCTTATGGAAAATAAGGTCGATAGCACGCGCGTGATCTTCAACCCAAAGCCAGTCACGGATGTTTTCACCCTTACCGTAAATGGGAATTGATTTATTGTTTTTTATATTATAAATAGAAAGAGGAATTAACTTTTCCGGAAAATGGAAACTTCCGTAATTATTGGAGCAATTTGAAATAACAATATCTAAACCATAAGTATCGTGATACGCTCTTACAAAATGATCGGAGCTTGCTTTTGATGCTGAATAAGGGCTGTGTGGATCATAAGAGGTGGTTTCTGTAAACATTCCCGTTTCACCTAAGCTTCCATATACTTCGTCTGTAGAAACATGATAAAAACGATGTGATGCAAAATCATCTTTCCATTGGGCACGTGCAGCGTTCAATAAATTAACAGTTCCAATAACATTTGTCATTACAAATTCAAGCGGGTTGCTGATACTTCTGTCAACATGGCTTTCTGCAGCCAAATGGATAACACTATCAAATTGGTGTTCTTCAAATAATTGATTTATAAATTCAGCATCTACAATATCTCCTTTTATAAATTGGTAATTTGGCTTGGTTTCAATATCCGTTAAGTTTGCCAGATTGCCAGCATAGGTAAGCTTATCCAGGTTAATGATCTGGTAATTGCTATACTTATTTACAAATAGCCTGACAACATGAGAGCCAATAAACCCTGCACCACCTGTAATTAAAATTTTTTTATTTTCCATGTTCGTTAATCAGTAAGTATTCGAGCTAAAAATTAAATTTCAGTTTAAAGGCTCCAGTACGTTAAGTTTTTAATTTGTCCTTTCAAGATCCCCTTAACATCCACTAAAATTCCACCTTCTGAAAGGAGTGATTTATAATAAGATTCGTCAAGCTTTAAATATTCTTTATGATTAACGGCAACAACAACGGCATCGTATCCATTACCAGCTTTTTCTGTTAACCCAAAGCCATATTCATGATCTAATTCTTCAGAGGAAGCATGAGGATCAATAATATCAACCGCTACTCCAAAAGATTTAAATTCCTTAACTACATCAGCAACTTTTGAATTACGGATATCACTTACATTTTCCTTAAAAGTAGCGCCCATAACCAGTACACGCGATACTGTTAGGTTTTTTTTAGCAGCAATAATTTTTTTTACAGTTTGTTTTGCAATATAAAATCCCATAGAGTCATTCACATAGCGACCAGAGTTGATCATACGGGCATGATAACCCATTTGCTCCGCTTTGTAAGTAAGGTAATAAGGGTCAACACCAATACAATGGCCGCCTACCAGCCCTGGCGAAAATTTTAAAAAGTTCCATTTTGTGCCTGCAGCTTCTAAAACATCATAGGTATTGATACCTATACGGCTAAAAATGATTGAGAGTTCATTCATCAAAGCAATGTTTACATCACGCTGTGTGTTTTCAATAATTTTTGCGGCTTCAGCAACTTTGATAGATGAAGCTTTGTATATACCTGGTTCTACAATAATTTTGTAAACATTAGCAATGTTTTCAAGTGATTCTTCAGAACAGCCCGAAACAATTTTTAATATTTTTGTTATCGTATGTTCTTTATCTCCAGGATTAATACGTTCAGGAGAGTAACCCACTTTAAAATCAGTTTTAAATTTTAAACCAGATTCAGCTTCCAAAACAGGAATACAATCTTCCTCAGTACAGCCAGGGTATACGGTAGATTCATACACAACATAATCTCCTTTTTTTAATACTTTGCCAACGGAACGTGACGCGCCAAGTAATGGTTTTAAATCAGGCAAATTATGCTCATCAATAGGAGTGGGCACCGCTACTATATAAAAGTTGGCTTGTTTAAGCACTTCCAAAGAAGTAGTAAATTCAATATCACAGCCTTCAAAATCTTTCGCCTCCATTTCCTGAGAAGGATCAATTTTGTTCTGCATCATTTTTACGCGACCTTCATGAATATCGAATCCAATGACTTTCGCCTTTTTTGCGAAAGCCAGGGCTATAGGTAATCCAACATATCCAAGGCCAATAACAGCAATTTTAGCTTCTTTTTTTACTATTTTAGTATACATAATTTAATATAAAGTTCGTTTTTAAGACAAATAAAAATTTAATTAATTGAACACCAGTTTACTCGCGTTCTTTGTCTTTTTTCTTAATGAATAGATGCGTTCGATAATATCAACCACTTTTAATCCTTCCATTGCATTGGTTGTAATTGTTGTTCTGCCTTTTAACGTATCAATTACATTTTGAAAAATATAATTGTGATTATTAGCGGATCCTTTGTATGCACCATAATCATTGGCGGCATTTGTTGGAGCCAGTTCCGGCATTTTGTAATCTTTAATATTGCAGTATTCAACCTTATCCATATACTGACCACCAACTTTCACACTTCCTTTGCTTCCAATAATAGTGATGCTGCTTTCAAGGTTAGTATCCCAAACTGAGGTGGAGTAGTTTAAACTGCCCATTCCGCCATTCATAAAATTAAAATTTACATACCCGCTGTCTTCAAATTCAGTAAGGTTGGCATGATTAAAGTTTTTGAATTTTGCCTGAATATCTTTCAAATCACCAAAAAGCCAGTACATGATGTCAATAAAATGCGAAAATTGTGTGAACAATGTTCCACCATCAAGCTTTTGAGTGCCTTTCCAGCCGCCTTTTTTATAATAACGTTCGTCCCGGTTCCAATAGCAATTAAGCTGAACCATAAAAACATCTCCAATAATTTTATTTTCAACAATATCTTTTAACCAAACTGATGGAGGGGAATAGCGGTTCTGCATAACACAAAAAACAGTTTTGTGTACTTGTAACGCTTTAAAAATAATGGTTTCACAATCAGCTTTTGTAAGTGCCATCGGCTTTTCACAGATGATATTTTTTTTTGCTTCAAGCGCTGTTAATGAGTGTTGAGCATGTAATCCATTGGGTGTACAAATACTCACCACCTCAATTTCAGGGTGTGAGGCAATCATTTTATCTACTGAAGTATAAAGATGTTCTGTTATTTCTCCTAGGCCTAGTTGCTCCTTTGAAGCAATATCACATACCGCAACAAGTTCCGACTCTTCATTTCTTCGGATCATCTCTGCATGCCTTTTGCCTATGTGTCCCTGACCGATTACTGCAAATTTTATTTTACTCATTTTGTCTGGTAATTAAATAAATTAAATTTTGGTAAGTTTTAGATTTTTTTCTAAAACTCTATAACCTGCTCTAAATTTTGGTTACATTATTATTTTCCAGTTTATACTTTTCTTTACTTTCCATGCAAATGGCAATATTATCACTGTTAAATTTTAACCGGTGACCATATTCACTGATCCAACCCATTTGTTTAGCAGGGTTTCCAACCCAAAGTGAATAAGGAGGAACATTTTTTGTAACCACAGCCCCAGCACCGATAAAAGCAAATTTTCCAATATCATGTCCGCAAACAATTGTGGCATTTGCTCCTATTGAAGCACCTGTTCCTACATGTGTTTTAGCGTATTCATTTTTACGGTTGATTGCACTCCGAGGATTGATAACATTTGTAAATACCATAGATGGTCCAAGAAAAACATCATCATCACAAATAACTCCGGTATAAATGGAAACGTTATTTTGAATTTTCACGTTTTTTCCTAAAATAACTCCGGGAGAAATTACTACATTTTGACCAAGGTTGCAGTTTTCACCTAATGTACAATTAGGCATAACATGTGAAAAGTGCCATATTTTGGTGCCTTTTCCAATAGTACACCCTTCATCAATTAAAGCAGTTGGGTGAGCGAAAAAATTCTGTTCCATTGAATATCAATATTTAAAACACAAAAATAGGAATTTCCCCGAGTTAAAAGGCATTTTGGGCCTAAAATGTTAGCGTAATGATTCTTTCAATGCTAACGAAATATTATTTAAACCATTGCTCAGATCAGCAGATGTTGGCCAACCGTATCCAATGCGCATATAGCGTTTATCCATTTCAAACCAATGCCCTGATCCTACAAGGGTTTTATACTTGTTATAAAGGAGTGAATAAAAAAGTTCGATGTCAACTTCGAGTTCCTTTCTTATTCTGGGAAAACAGACAACTCCACCCTGTGGTTCTACCCATTCCAGGTGAGGATTGTTTTTCATCCATAATTTTACAGTTTCAAAATTATTTTTTATTTTATGTTGAATGGCTGGTAAAAATTGCTCTTTTTGTTGAAGAAACTGGTGTGCAATTTCTTCGTCAACCACGGAGTTACATAAAAATATTTGCTCTTTTGCAGCCAAAAACAATTCTTGTAGTTTTTTATTTTGAGTGATAAGCCAGCCTATACGAATACCTGGCAAACCGTAAGCTTTTGAAACAGAAGAAACACTGATAACATTTGCAGACAAAGAGGCGGCAAGCGGAAGCTTACTGCCTAATGATAAATCACGATAAGTTTCATCTACCAGCAAAAAACAATTGTTTGTTTCAGCCAATTGTATTAGTTGACGAAGTGTTGTTTCTGAAATAGTCACTCCTGAAGGATTATGAGGAGTTGTGATACTGATGTATTTTGTATTTGGTTTTATAAGTGACTGAATAAGGGTTGTATCAATCACAAAATTATTTTCAAATTCAAGATCAACAAAATCAATTTCGCATTCGATGGCTCTTGGAGTTTCAATATTAGTTGCATAATTAGGACGAACAACAATTAGGTGATCTTTTGAATTTAATAGTGATGTAGCTACAATAAACAGTGCGGCAGCAGCTCCGGGTGCAAGCAGTACATCGTCTAGGGAAATAGAATCATATTCAGAAGCAATGAGTTCACGAAGTTCCGGCTTTCCTAAATGGTGACCATAACAAAGAATCAAATCGTTTAAATTTAATTTCAAATCCTTAAATATCGCATCGTGCATGGAGCTTTCCGCCAGGTTACATTCTATAGTATCATAGCCTAATTGCTCAGGTGATTCAATTTCAATGGGCATTCGTTTGTATAGCATCTGTTTTAATTTTCCGCGAAGATAAAAACTCTTATCAAAACGAACTATTTAGGAACCAATAAAATCAAAGGTTTACAAATTTTTCATTTTTGAGTGCAACCTATTATCTTTTTTGTATGTCTGATTGTTTGAACGGTTCGAATGAATTTTTACAGTAGAAGAGAAAAAAATAACACTATTTCCAGAAGTTATACTGAAATAATTATTAACTAAAACTACATTCATCATGAAAAAGAGCTCTACCCTTTTATTAGCATCCTTAACATTAAGTGTTGCTTCAGTATTTTCGCAGCCTGTTGTTTTTGCAGGTAATGGTAGCATGGGATATAGCGGTGACGGAGGTCTCGCTACTCAGGCAGAACTTAATTGGATTTCAGGCTTTGCCGGAGATCCTTCTGGTAACATTTATATTTCCGATCTTGGTAATGCTGATGTCCGCAAAGTAAATGCAGCAGGCATTATTTCTACTTATGCCGGAAATCAGGTTCAAGGATATTCGGGAGATGGTGGAGCTGCAACCTTAGGATCATTGCAAGAAAATAATGAAATCGCTTTGGATGCAGCTGGTAATTTGTATATTAACGACAAGCACAATTATAGAATTCGTAAAGTAACACCTGGCGGAGTTATAAGTACTGTTGCTGGAACAGGAGTATATGGTACTAGCGGAGATGGCGGTGCTGCTACAGCAGCTACTATTTATGTATCAAGTATGGCCATCGATCCGCTTGGAAATATCTATATTTCAAATGCTAGCGATCACATTATAAGAAAAATAAATACATTAGGAATAATAACTACCGTTGCAGGAACAGGAGTTGCTGGCTTTAGTGGTGATGGGGGGGCAGCTACAGCTGCTACCTTGAATTCACCTGCAAACATGGCCATAGACGCTGCCGGTAATTTATTTATTGCTGATTTGGACAATTATCGAATACGTAAAATAAATACTTCTGGTGTTATTTCTACTTATGTTGGGAATGGAACTTTTGGTTATAGTGGTGATGGGGGAATTGCAACAGCTGCTCAAATATGTGAATCAAACGGAATGTACAGTATGTCTGGTGTGTCAATGCCTATGGCCTTTAATGCGGCTAACGAATTATATTTTGTTTCAGGTACAGGTACATTAAATAATTATGTGATGCTAAGAAAGGTAAGTTCCGCAGGCATTGTTTCTACAGCCCGTGATAGTACTTACTTTGCATTTGGCGGTAATTACGTTGTTAGTTTAAATGCAATATTTATTGATGCCAATAATTCATTTTATTTTTGTCCATCTGATGCCGTTTGTATCGGTTTTATTGATCCGGGAACATTGTATAGGATGCCTTTAACAGATATAACAACGGAGATTTCTTCGACTGATAAAAAAATAAATTCAATGAAATTATACCCAAATCCGAATAGTGGTAATTTTACAGTTGAAACACAGCAGGAAGATCAAAATGTATCTATATATGACGTAACAGGCAGGTTGGTTTTTGATCAGAATTTAAATACTACGAAAACTAATATTGATATAAATACATTACCTCAGGGTACTTACAATATTGAGGTGAAAGGAAAAGGGAAAACAAAAAGTGAAAGCTTAGTAATAGTTAAATAAGCTTAAAATAAGAATAAAAAAGGCGAGTGTATTTCGCCTTTTTTATTCCTTCAAAATGTTTTTCACTAGGATCTAGGCCCCTTTCATCGGCATATATACAACCTTTTTCGTTTCGAAAAATTCTTCTTTGAAAAAGTCCTTTAAATCATAAAATACAGCTCGTTTTTTAAATTCGGAAAACTCCTCTGTGAGATCACCGCCTTTTAAAAATAAAATCCCATTTGGTAAATTATTGAATTGCTTTTTACTTATATTATTTTGCACCCATCTGTAAAATACAGGAGCTTCAGTTACAGCACGTGTAATGATAAATTCAAATTTTTCTTTTACTTCTTCGGCACGTTTATGTTCGGCATTTAAATTTTTTAAGCCAAGCGCTGCTGCAACTTCATTTACTACTTTAATTTTTTTACCAATTGAATCGATCAGATAAAAATTACATTCGGGAAAAAGGATGGCGAGGGGAATACCCGGAAATCCACCACCACAGCCAACATCCATTAGGCTTGTATTGGGTTTAAAATGAATTATTTTCGCTATACCCAATGAATGCAGGACATGGCGTTCATATAAAAGATCAATTTCCTTACGTGAAATAACATTAATTTGTGCATTCCACAGTTCATATAAGCCTTGCAATTGAGCGAATTGCTGAAGCTGTATTTCGGTTAGGTTGGGGAAATAACGAGTAATAATTGATATCAATTGATGAATGTTTTAAAACGTTAATTTTTAGTTCATGTAGTAGTTGTAACCCGTTTGAAAATATAAAATTCTATTCATGAATAATTAATAGAAGAAACCCCTGATAAAGTTTAGCACTTAGTCAGGGGTTTTAAAGTATTTATAGCACATTATGTTAAAATGAGTTAAATTTTCTCAGATGAATTTTTAAGGATGTTTGCCAGAAATTCACGGGCACGAAATAATTGCGCTTTAACGGTACCTAAGGGTAATTCAAGTTTATCTGCAATTTCCTCGTAAGATAATTCATCAAAGTAACGCAGTTCCACTAAAACACGGTATCGTGGCTTTAACTTGTCAACCACATCACGCATATGTTTAACCTTTTGCTTTTTCACCATATGCTCTTCTGGATTTAAGCTGTCCGCTTTAATATCCATATTCATTTCACCGCCTTCATCATTTTCAAATTTTTTGTCGATAGAAAAAACGACCATTTTTTTTCTGCGAATAAAATCAATGCAATTGTTTGATGCAATTTTGAAAAGCCAGGTGCTGAATGCATAGGTAGGTGTATATTGGTTCAAGCGTTTAAAAGCTTTACCGAATGCTTCAATTGTTAAATCATCAGCGTCATCCTTATTATTAACCATTTTAAGCAGCATGAAATATACGG
This sequence comes from Bacteroidota bacterium, assembly GCA_040387415.1. Taxonomy (GTDB): domain Bacteria; phylum Bacteroidota; class Bacteroidia; order 2-12-FULL-35-15; family 2-12-FULL-35-15; genus 2-12-FULL-35-15. Next base: position 287,298 of record JAZKDU010000017.1, on the reverse strand, counting down.
AATCACGGTAGCGTTCCATTAATTCTGCATACGCTTTCTGGTCGTCCTTTTCTAAAGCAGAACGGATTAAATTGTAATCGTATACTGCTTTTACAGATAAATTCGTATCGAATTCTAAATCATCCATTTGTTGTTTTCCATTTGTTTTTGCCTGTGAAAATATTCGAAATCATTATAACAGGATAAATCATTAATAATACGATTTCCATGATTGGAAAAAGGAAAAACAGATCCTTTTCTGATAACAGGCTCATTGACTTGTTAAAGATAAGAATTTGAATTGAAAAACGCAGCATAAAAAGTGATAAAATTATTATAGGTTCAAACTGAAGTATTAATAAGGCAGTAAATCCTGTAAAAAACAGGTACTGGCTTAAACGTATCATTGTTATTGAGAATTTGCTCTTGCCATTGTAATGTTTGAAGGTACTGGAATGACGTCTTTTTTGTAATAACCAATCTTTAAAAGTTCTTTTTACCCGAGAAATGGTTTGGCTGTTTACGCTAACTTCAATTTTAGAGTTGTGCTTTGTGGCCGCTTCATTTACAAATAAATCGTCATCGCCCGCTTCAATATGATAATGGGAAGCGAACCCTTTCATTTTAAAGAACAAAGATTTTTTATAAGCAAGGTTCCTTCCTGTTCCTTTGTATGTTTTGCCTACAATTGCGAAGGATAAAAACTGGAGGGAGGACAAAAATATGTCGAAGCGTATTAATTTATTTAAGAAACCGCTCTGTTTTTCAAATGCACTGTAACCAAGCACAATTTCTGTTTCTGAACTAAAATGCTTCACCATGTTTTTAATCCAATCCTTACTATTAGGTTTGCAATCGGCATCGGTTAGCAATAAATGTTCATATTTTGCACCTTTTATACCAAGCATTAAAGCAACCTTTTTACCATGTGCATGATTTTTGCTTTCATTAATAGTAACAATTTTAAGGTTAGCATGTTTTTTTGCCATCTCTTTTAATATATCGGCCGTATTATCAAAAGAGCAATCGTTTACAACAACTACTTCAAATTCAGGGTAATTTTGCTCAAAAATGGAGGGAAGGTATTCAACCAGATTATCTTCTTCATTTCGCGCACAGATAATGATGGAGGCAGGAGGAGTTTCACCTGAAAAATCCTTTGTTTTATAGTAAGCGAGCTGTCTGTAATAAATCAAATAATAGCAAATCTGTGCCACGAGTGCCAAAATAAATACAGCAAAAATAATTAATTGGATAAAAGCTATTGTTAAAACCGGCATAAAATACTACTATGAATTATTGAATGTTACTTTTTATCTTTTAAAAATCTGTCCTTATCTGAAAAAGGGATATTCATAGTAAATGACAAAAATAGAATGAACTAATCGATACTATTATAGTATCTTTGGCAGGATTTAAACAAAGTAATTAACAATTTAGGTTTACCAATGCGAATGGTAACGAATTAGCGAAACAGGTTGATAGATTCCATTTGTTTATTTTTGTATTCCGCTAAATTTGTAATTCGTATCGTTTCATATGAAGTTTAACATTTCGCATACCGACAAAAACAGCAAAGCACGTGCTGGTGAAGTCATTACCGATCACGGTACTATTCAGACTCCTATTTTTATGCCTGTTGGCACTGCAGGAACGGTTAAAGCTGTTCATCAGAGGGAACTGAAGGAAGATATAAAAGCACAAATCATTTTAGGGAATACCTACCATCTATATTTGCGGCCGGGTCTGGAAGTAATTGAACAGGCGGGAGGATTGCATAAATTCAACGGTTGGGATAAACCTTTGTTAACGGATAGCGGAGGGTACCAGGTGTATTCACTTTCTGCACAGCGTAAATTAACGGAAGAAGGTGCTAAATTTACTTCACATATTGATGGAAGTAAACATTTTTTTAGTCCGGAAGGAGTTATGGATATTCAACGTACAATAGGGGCCGATATCATTATGGCTTTTGATGAATGTACTCCATATCCATGTGAATATGATTATGCTAAAAAATCATTGGCTATGACGCATCGTTGGTTAAAGCGGTGTTGTAAAAGATTTGATGAAACAGAAGGTAAATACGGTTACTCACAAACGCTTTTTCCAATTGTTCAGGGGAGTGTATATCCTGATTTAAGAATGAAATCTGCTGAGTTTATTGCAGAGCAGAACCGTGAAGGAAACGCTATTGGTGGATTGTCAGTAGGTGAGCCCGCGGAAGATATGTATGCAATGACAGAGGTGGTTTGTAATATTCTACCGGCAGATAAGCCTCGTTATTTAATGGGTGTTGGAACTCCAATCAATATTCTTGAAAGTATAGCTCTGGGTATTGATATGTTTGATTGTGTGCTGCCTACGCGTAATGCCCGTCATGGCTTATTGTATACGCAAAATGGGATGATCAATATAAAAAATGAAAAATGGAAAAAAGATTTTTCCCCATTGGATGAAAACGGCACAGCATATGTAGATAAAGTATATACAAAAGCATATCTTCGTCACTTGGTGCATTCGCAGGAGTTGTTAGGGGCACAGATTGCGAGTATTCATAATCTGGCCTTTTATTTGTGGCTGGTTGGCGAGGCTCGCAACCAGATTATTGCTGGTACTTTCAGAGGATGGAAGGATAAGATGGTTAAACAAATGAATTGTAGATTATAATTTAGATAGGGTTTGATAAGCGGGTGATGGCAGAATTTAGAATTTAATATTTTGTGTTTTAGAATTTAAGGTATGAAGTTGCTTGATTTATATATTATCAGAAAGTTTTTGGGAACGTTTTTTTTCTCAATGGCTCTGATTATTTTGATTGTGGTGGTGTTTGATATTTCTGAAAAAATTGATGATTTTATTGGAAAAGACGCACCCCTCAAAGCTATTGTATTTGATTATTATTTTAATTTCATTCCTTATTTTGTTAATTTATTCAGTCCTCTTTTTACATTTATTGCGGTAATATTATTTACTTCAAAAATGGCTACACGTACTGAAATTGTTGCTATTCTGAGCAGCGGAGTGAGTTATACAAGAATGCTTTTACCGTATATGCTTTCTGCAATAGTGATTGCTATCCTATCATTGTATCTTAATAATATGGTGATTCCTAATGCAACCAAAAAACGTATTGCTTTTGAAGATAAATATATCCGGAATGAATTCCATAACCGTGACCGAAACATTCATAAACAGCTGCTACCAGGGAATTATATTTATTTGGAAAGTTATAGCACAATGGAAAATACCGGTTATAAATTTTCGATTGAAAAATTTACGGATGGTCAGTTGAATTATAAATTAATGGCTGAAAATATTGTTTGGGATACGGTGAAGCAAAGCTGGGCTGTTAATAATTATTATGTGAGGCGGATAAATGGAATGGAGGAAACTATTGTAAAAGGAGTGAAACTGGATACCGTGTTGGGCTTTACGCCAAAGGAGTTTGGCCGGAAAGACAATACTGTTGAAACCATGGACTTTTATGAGCTGGATGAATATATAGCATCCGAACGTTTAAAAGGATCTGATAATATTGAGTTGTACGAAATTGAAAAGTACAGAAGAATTTCTTTTCCTTTTGCAACATTCATTCTTACACTAATAGGTGTGTCTATCGCGAGCCGCAAGGTAAGGGGAGGGATAGGTATGCATATTGGATTGGGAATATTTATCAGTTTTACGTTTATTATGTTTATGCAGGTGAGTACCACATTTGCTGCAAGCGGGCTAGTATCGCCATTAGTAGCTGTCTGGATTCCAAACGTTATATTTAGTTTGCTGGCGCTGTATTTATTGAAGAAAGCGCAGAAGTAATTAATTAGTTAAGGGTTTAAAGTTTAGAGTTGATGGTTTGTACCCTTAAATCTTTAAACTCCGAACTCTAAACTCTATACTTTCAACTTTCAACTCTCCGCTAGAGGCTTCCTTCCCACACAAAATAATTTGTAAACAGGTCTTTTAAATTTGTTGGGTTTTTAAAAATACCATAAACCGTAGAACCGCTTCCACTCATTGCCGCATAGGTAGCACCGAAGGAATATAACTGCTCTTTTATTTTTTTTAATTCAGGAAATTGCGGAAAAAGAGAATCTTCAAAGTCGTTGTGTACCAGCCCTTGCCACTGATCCACCGGTAGACGAAGCAGATCATTTTCAAGTGATCTTTCAGGGTTTTTAGGGGTTATTCCGCTGTATGCTTTAGCTGTATTGATGTGAATATTAGGGTAAATAAGCGCGATATAGTAAGTACTTAAATCCAGTTTCATGGATTCATATTGATCTCCCGTGCCTTCTGCAAAAGAAGGTTTATTACTAATGAAAAAAGAACAATCACTACCCAGCTGACGGGCATAATTGTGCATTTCTCCCCATGAAATACCTAATTCAAATTTATCATTTAATAAACGGATAAAAAAAGCTGCATCAGCCGAACCACCGCCTAAACCTGCACCAATTGGGATGTTTTTATGCAAGTGTACTTTAACATTTGGTAACGTGTAATCATTTGAGATCAGGTGATAGGCATACCAGCATAAATTATCATCTGCATTGCCTGGTATTTCAATGCCCGAAAAACTGAAGCTGATGTGCTCAACATTGTTATCAGTATTTTCAACAACTTCAAGTGCATCACATACTCCTACCGGGTAGAAAGCGCTTTGAATGTTATGATAGCCATCATCCCTTTTTTCAATGATGTTAAGTCCTAAATTTATTTTTGCATTTGGAAATGTAATCATATGACAGTCTGGAAATTTATTTGACAAAGTTCGCAAAGTTTTCCGCAAAACTTTGTAAAGAGTAAAATTACGGTTTTAAAATAGAGTCTCATTTTTAATGTAAATCGGTACAAATCAGCACTAAAAATTACCTAGGTTCAACAAAATGAGTTCAATAATTCACGGAATTCAGTTTTTGTGATTTTTTTAGTATTTTAGCATCCTAATAGAATTAAAAAGCAATGAATTATTTAGATTTTGAAAAGCCAATTGCCGAATTATTTGAGCAATTAGAAAAGATAAAACAGGCAGGTGAAAAAAGTGGTGTGGATGTTTCAAATGCTACTTCTGAAATTGATGAGAAAATAAAAAATGCACGTGCCGAAATATATGGTAAACTAACACCATGGGAGCGTGTTCAGGTATCCCGTCATCCGGACAGGCCATATACTTTAGCATATATTAACCATATTACAGATAATACTTTTATTGAACTGCATGGTGATAGAACTGTGAAAGACGATAAAGCTATGGTAGGTGGTTTTGGCAGTATTGATGGAAAAACGGTAATGTTTATAGGGCAACAGAAAGGGATTAATACCAAAATGCGCCAGATTCGTAATTTTGGTATGGCAAATCCAGAAGGGTACCGTAAAGCATTGAGGTTAATGAAGTTAGCTGAGAAATTTAACAAGCCGATTGTTACTTTTATTGATACTCCGGGTGCTTATCCTGGATTAGAAGCAGAAGAACGCGGACAAGGGGAGGCGATTGCTCGTAACTTACTGGAAATGTCACAGTTAAAGGTTCCCGTAATTTGTATTGTTATTGGTGAAGGCGCTTCGGGCGGTGCATTAGGAATTGGGATTGGTGATAAAGTATTGATGTTGGAAAATACCTGGTATTCGGTTATTTCTCCTGAATCATGTTCTTCTATCTTATGGCGCAACTGGAACAATAAGGAACGTGCAGCAGAGGCGCTAAAATTGACTCCAAAAGACATGTTTCAAAACAAATTGATTGATGGAATTATTCCAGAACCATTAGGAGGAGCTCATACCAATCATGAAGAAACGTTTAAAACCGTGAAGGAAGAAATTTTGAAACACATTGCAAAATTGGAAAAACTAAGTCCTAAAAAACGTGTTGAGCAGCGTATTGACAAGTTTTGTGCAATGGGAGTGGTAAATGAAAATTTGGATGCTATTTCTGAAGAGGAATCGGTATTGAATAAAGAAGCGTAAAAGCAATGAGGTTTACATTGAAAAACGAGGCTTTTAGCCTCGTTTTTTTTGTTTGAGGTAATCCGTTGTAGTTTGTACGTTTAACTGGTATGGTCGCTAACAATCACCCACTGTCCTTTTATCTTTTTCCATAAAAGAGTATAATAACCTCCTACGCTGCCTTTTTTCTTGTTAAGGTTCCAGCTGCCAATTACGTAAAAGGTGCTATCTGATAGTTGCTCTATACTTTTAATTTCAAAGGTCAATACACCCATTGCTTCCTGATCAGGATAGTTTTTTTTGTAATTATTTAAGGTGTTTTGCCATCCATAGGTTATTCCATTCTTCCCAATAAACTTTAAGCTGTCGTTGTTCCAGTAAGCAGTCATAAAACCATCAATATCACCTTTGTTCCAGGCAAGCTCCTGCTGATGCATTATTTTTTCAATGGTAGATGGGAGATTTTTGTCGATTTGTGAATATAGTTTTGTAGAAAATAATATTATCGTTATTCCGAATAGTAATAGTTGTTTTTTCATGGCCGATTTAATCAATATAGCTGCTTACCTTCATTTGTATATCATCAATTAATTCCTGATCCATAAATTGATATTCGTCAGGTATATCAAGTATAATAATTTGTTTGGTTTCCATTTCAAAGGCGAAGTTTTCCAACATTCTTTGTTTATGCTTTTTTTCCATTACAAAGATAAGATCTGCCCAGGCAATATTTTTTGCCGTTAACTTAATTCTTGCCGATGCGGAGGTTCCTGCAGATCTAACATCTATGTCAGAGCGATTTTTATAGATCTCCTCGGCTGTTGGGCTTCGCCATTGGTTTCTGCTGCAAACAAATAAAATATTCACCTTGTATGTTATTATATCTTAATAGAAATTGAATATTTATTTGACTTCAATCGTAACTCCACCGCCTCCTTCATTAGCAGCAGCGCTTTCCTTATTCCCACCTTTTAAGGACCTGGTATTATTATCCGGAGTGCGGTCAATCAGTTTGTTATATGGATCAATCCCAACCTTTTCAGGCTCTTCATTCACAATAATCTCAAATTCCATTTTTTCTTTATTAATCATCCGTTTTTGAAGGTACAATTCTGTTTCTTCTTTTTTGCCGTTTACCTGCTCACTTCCAAATATACCAATGTCTATCCAATCATTTACTACAATATCTTTTAGCTTTCCTATACTATCCGCTTTCATTTTTTTACTTTCAATAGAAACCTTAACAAGGTATTTTCCATCTTTAGTTTTAGTATAAGAACATTTGCTGGTCTTGTTCTCGTAAAGCGTAATGGTAGCAAACATATCAGTAATAATATATTTCAAACTATCAGGTGTGGCAGCTGTTATATAATTTAAGAATTCAATAGAATTGGTATAAGGAGGCTCCTGATAAGCTACTTTTTTAATATATTTTGCAAGAGCTGCATTTAAGGTGTCTTCCCCAATATAATCCCTTAGGGCATACATCACAATACTTCCTTTATTGTAATGAATGTACTGCTGATTTTCTACTAACATCAGCGGACGTTCTTTTTTACCTTCTGAAGCTCTGCCTTTCAGATATTGGCTCATTTCATATTTCAGAAATTTTTTCATGGCTTTTTTACCGAATTCTTTTTCCATTACCATCAATGCAGAATATTGTGACATGGTTTCAGACATGATTGTGGAACCTTGCACATTACCGCCAATTACCTGATGCGCCCACCATTGATGCGCCACTTCATGCGCTGTAACATAGAACGGATAATCGATTGACTCTGGATTTGCAGTGTCAACTTTAGCAATAAAACCAATACCTTCAGAAAAAGGAATAGTATTCGGAAACGATTGGGCAAATGTTGCATAGCGTGGGAATTCAATAATACGTACCTGTTTATGCTGATAAGGACTGAAATTTTTCGTGTAATAATCCAACGATTTTTTTACTCCATTTATCATTTTGTCCAGGTTGTATTCATGGCCCTTATGGTAATAAACCTCTATGGCGATGTTGTTCCATTTATCATGTTTTACTTCATAACGGGCAGAGAGGAATGCATAGAAATTTAAAATCGGGCAATCCATTTTATAATGAAAATAACGTCTGTTATCCTGCTGCCATTCTTTCTGTAAATATCCTGGAGCAATTGCTATCTGGTCTGTTGAAGTACTCAGCGTACATTCAAAATTTATCCAGTCTGCATCGCTGCTGATATAGTTGTTCATTCGTGCCTGCGAATCATTCACATCAGCCATTCTCTCTTTTTTTCCTAAACCGTATTTTTTTCGTGCCGAACCATCGGTCAATTCACCATTTTCAGAATAGCCAATACTTGGTAAAAACATATTGTTAAAAAAAGTACCGTTGTAAACAATTGCGGTTCCTGCACTTGAATTTTTAAATCCTTTTGGAAAGTAATCCAGGTTCATATCCAGGCGAATGGAATCGCCCGGATGTAAGCTTGTTGAAAGTTTATAAATCCTAAATCCATTATCTTTATCATCCAGTAATAACGTGTTTGCAACGCTCAATTTTAATTCGGAAACATTAACCTCCGGATAAAGATTAATAAATACACTATCAATAGCTTTATTTGTTTTGTTGTTGAGAATATAATAACCTTTCATTTTTGCACCGCGTTCCTCCGGGAAAATATCGACACTCCAATTAACAGAAGTAATGCGTGGTTGTGGATTTTTTGAATACCGTTTGTGTTTTTTTTCAAAATCGGCTTGCATTTCCTCTGTTTTTTTTGAAGAAATGTTTTTATTTAAAATACTGGTGTTGTAATAAATAAATATTCCGGTAGATAGGAAAATAAGCACACCCAGAGATAACGCTAGTTTAGCATTGCCTGTAAACTGAGACTTTGCAATGCGTAAACGATTTTTAAAACCTTTTTCTTTTCCGCGTACCCAGAGTAGATTGGATAAAACAACAAGTATAATTACGAAGCCTAACCAGTATGTTTTAAAAATAATAAAAGGATAAATACTATGTCCATAACCATTCATATCAGAATAGGGAAGGCGGGGGCCGCCACTATTAAATAAAAACAACTGATTATTCCATTCTAATAAAGTAAAAGCAATAGGTAATAAAATCAGGATTAAGACAGCTATAAAATAACCAACATATTTATTATTGATTATTACCTGCACCGCCATTGCGAAAGCGCAGATCAGTGATAAGCTTATTAATTTAAAGCCAAATAGTTCCTTAATGTATTGCAGAATTTCAATATTATAATAACCATTATACATTTGAATAAAGATTCCTGTTAGCATAATAACAAACAATAACGCCACTTGTATGAGTACCAAGGCGATAAGTTTAGATGCAAAGCTTACCCAGGGGGCAAGAGGAGCAACTCCAATTAATTCGTCAATTTTCGAATCGCGTTCGCGCCACACAACTATACCCGCATAAAATACAATCAGTATGATCATGAAAAATTGAAATATTCCTCCCCCAATTTGTAACATCTGGTAGGTGACCGGATAAGTAGATGTTCCGTAAATCAGCCCAAGCTGCGAACTAACAGCAGCAAAACTTAATATACTTAAACCAATAATGATTAGAAAAAAAATGCTTTTTACAATTTTGTTAAATTCGAATTTGGCTAAAAAGTATGTTTGGTAAAAACTAAATTTACGAGTGAAATTTTGTGTTGCCTTAGGGACATCAGCCAATGAATTAACAGGAGCAGAAGCAATTGACAGCATCTCTTTTTTGTTTTTTCTACGAAATAATGAAACAGGCTCATTGAATTGGCTGAAGCGGAAACGGAAATAGGTATAAAGAGTTATTGCGCCAGCTATTCCCAGCCATAATAAACGGTTGTATAGCAATACACCTTCAAATGGAATTAAAAGAGTGTTCTGTTCAGCTGGTGACCAGTACTTTGTGAGTTTATCCATCGCCTGCTCACCAAAGGGTTCAAGCATTGCTGCGATTGTTTGATTGTCCATATCACCGAGTAAGGATGACGCAATACCTTTAATTAATATCAGTGCAATGCAACCAACGTAACCAGCAATCATATTGCGGGAAAAAGTGACCAATGAAAAGAAAATAGCACCAACTAATAATGTATTTGGAACAGCGAATAGAAGGAATGGCTGTATGTAATTCATTAAACTGAACGTACCTAATTTCTCTGATTCTATTCCAGGCAAAACGCAAGCAGCCATATGTCCGAAGATGGTTCCGGATAGCACAAACATGGCAACTAAAAATGAGGCAGTAAATCTTCCAAAAAGATATCCCGATTTGCTGATTGGTTTTGTAAACAATAAGGGGTGCATGTTGTATTGGAAGTCTTTATAAACAGCAGGAGCAATAATGGTGATTAGTATAATGGCTCCAATAATATCGGTATTCAGGCTGTTTATTATGCCGGCAATTGCACTGGCAGAATTAATTATTGCCATGCTGTCAGCGGTGGATGTTCCAAGTAATCCGGCCATTGCAGCTGTAATCAGCATAGATAGTCCAAAGAACACCAAAAAGAAAATATAAGTGGATGGCTTTTTAAACCAAAGTTTTAATTCGAAAAGAAATAATTGTTTGAACATGGTGAAATTTGTTGATTTGTTGAGATAGAGAAATGGAGAATTATAGATTAGATGAATTGTGGAATTACTAATTCTCCAATTCACTAGTCCAATATTCCCTAATTGGTAATGGTTGCAAAATAAACGTCCTCCAAATCACTGGTTACAGGGGTGAAAGAAGAATCCGGCTGTGTTGGATGAAATACATGAACCTGTATTTTTCCTTCTACCACTTTTGTAGAGATCACTTTGTAATTGGTTTTGTGTTCCGATAATTGTTCTTTATCAATCAACTTCATCCATACTTTACCATTCATATCACTAATGGTTTGTGCAGGTTTTCCTGAAAGTAATATTCTACCCTGGTTCATGATCACCATATTGGAACATAAGTTTCGCACATCTTCCACAATGTGAGTAGAAAGAATGACAATAATATGTTCACCAATTTCGCTTAGTAAATTATGGAAACGGTTACGTTCCATCGGATCTAACCCGGCTGTAGGCTCATCCACAATTACAAGTTTTGGATTTCCGAGTAATGCCTGCGCGATACCAAAACGTTGACGCATACCACCGGAATAGTCACCGATGTTGCGTTTTCGAGCTTCGTATAAATTTGTTTGGTTGAGTAATGCATCGCATATTTCCTTGCGTTCTTTTGCGCTATCAATGCCTTTTAAAATTGCGAAATGATCCAACATATCGGCAGCAGACACTTTCGGATAAAATCCAAAATCCTGGGGAAGATAACCAAGCACTTTGCGTACTTCCGCTTTTTGTTTTATAACATCAATATCACCTAATGTAACAGTACCGCTATCAGGTTCCTGCAATGTGGCGATGGTGCGCATCAGTGACGACTTTCCTGCACCGTTTGGGCCTAGTAAACCAAACATACCGCTGCCGATCTCCATTGAGATATTGTCTAAAGCTTTTAACCCGTTGGAATAGGTTTTTGAAAGATTATTGATGATTAGTTTCATATACTGTTTTAATTACAAAAGGAACAAAATAATTTGATTGGTATTGAATATGTAAAACTAATAAAATAGTTCATTAAAAAGAAACGCCTCGCAAAGCTGCGAGGCGTTTTAATTCGTGAAACTATTAGGATTAGAATTTTATTTCATATCATTCATGATCGCAATAGTTTCACTCAGATAAATATCTTTTCTAATATTTTTATGCCAGTCTTTTACCTTCGATATTTTAGAGGTATCTCCGACTATTGCTATTGAATCCATTTTTATTGCTGAAACATACATACCTGGTATTTCCTTTTCAAGCTCTTCCATTTTTTTAGATTCGGCTTTATAACGTTTTTGTTCCGCCAGATATTTATCAAAATTTAAGGATACAATAGTACTGTCTTTCTGTTTTTTTAAACGTTTTGCAGCATCTTCCAATAGTGTAAAACCAGGGTTGCTTTTCAAGCGGGCTTCACTGTTCGCTTTTAACTTATCAATCGAATAGTTTAACTTTAAAGGAGTATATGCTGCAGGAATAATTTCATCCCATGTCATTGGATAATCCTGTTCTTTTTCACCCTGATCTAACAGATAATAAGGATCCGGTAAAATAATATCAGGAATAACGCCTTTTAACTGTGTTGCACCGCCATTCACTCTGTAAAATTTTTGAGTGGTAATTTTAACTTGTCCTAAAGGTTTTATGTTAGCATATTTTTCTGGCAGATATTCATCCAAATTAAAGAAACGCTGCACTGTACCTTTACCAAAGGTAGATGGTGAAGTGCCAACAATAACACCACGTTTATAATCCTGGATGGCTGCAGCCATAATTTCAGATGCAGAAGCCGAATTAGAATTAACCATAATAGTTAAAGGACCATCATACACTATAGCAGGATCATGGTCATCCATTACTTGCGGGATCCCGGTTTTTGACTTAACCTGAACTATTGGCCCTTTATCAATGAATAAACCAGCCATATTTACAACGTCAGGCAATGATCCGCCACCGTTATAACGCAAGTCCAGAATAATTCCGTCAACTTTTTCCTCTTTTAGCTTAGCCAATTCTTTTTTAACGTCCTTTGCGCAGCTTCTTCCGTTATTGCCATTAAAATCAGCGTAAAAGCTAGGTAATTTAATATACCCGATATTTTTTTTGCCTTTTAGAATAGCGGATTGAGCATAGGTTTCTTCAATAACTACAATATCACGGGTAATAGGAATAACGGTGGTACTTGCATCAGGCTTTTTAACTGTTAGCCTCACTTCAGTTCCTTTTTTTCCTCTTATTAATTGCACAGCATCATCCAAACGCATATCAGTAACATCAACCGGTTCAGCTTCACCTTGAGCTACTTTAATAATAACGTCACCTGCTTTTAATTGTCCTTGACGGTACGATGCACTGCCCGGAACAATACTGCTTACTTTTATCGCTCCGTCTTTTTCCTGCAATTGTGCGCCAATACCTTCCAGCTGGCCACTCATACCTATGTCGAAATTCGCTTTTTCTTTTGGAGGGAAAAATTCAGTATGAGGGTCATAAATGCCTGTTATTGCATTAAAATAAATAGCGATACGATCATTTCGGTCAAGTTTTTTTAAACGCTTAAACCAATCATCATTGCTCTTTAACACTTTTTTTCGTGCTTCAACTTCTAGTTCTACACTGTTCTTGATTTTTACAGTGTCGCTTTTTTCTTTTGCTTTTTCCTGGCTGTCCATCATATCAACAACTTTAGCAAGAGTTTGATATTTCAGGTATTTTCTCCAGGCTTCTTTTAAGTCGTCTTTATTTTTGGAATAACTAAGTTTTTCGGCATCCAGTTCCAGTGTTTCCTCTTTTGTAAAATTGAAAGGTTTTTCCAGAATTTCCTTATAGTAGGCCTGAGCTTCATCTACACGCTGATTAATAAGTTCAAAGGATTTATCAAAAAATACAAATTGTCCGTTGTTTATGTCTTCATCAATAGAATACTCAAACTTTTTAAGGTTATTTAAATCAGATTGAGTCAGAAATTTTTTACTGTAGTCAAGATGCTGGATATATAAATTAAAAACCTCCTTTGAAAATTCATTATTTACATTTTTAGGTGCATAATGCGAACTGTTAAGGCTTTGTATAATTATCTGGTCAATAGCTTCTTCCTTCTCATCTTGTACTATATATGTATATGAAACCAATGCTATAGCAATAGCCGGTATCAAAAAAAGCAGTTTTTTATTTTTAAGCATGATAAAAAATTATTGATTTAATTATAAAATTACAAATTAAAACGGGCTTTAAAGCGATCTGAAAATATTATTTAACAATTAATAACAGATTTGTTTTTTGTTATACATTTACTACATAATTTATATTCCAAGAACTACCCAATCCCTTAACCTATGTCGAAACGTTTATTGTTACTCATTGTTGCCCTTGTTGCAGCAGTTCTTGTTCTTTTAACCTTATTTAAACATAAGTCTGATACTGGTGATATCAAAGAAAATGCCGCTTTTAGTGCCTATATTAATGCGTATACCTCAGGGATTATTTCTAATGAGTCAACTATCCGGGTTTTACTTACCAATGAGTTGGAAAAACCGGTTGAAATAAACAAGCCGATAGAAAAATCACTGTTTGATTTTTCACCAGCCATAAAAGGTACTGCTGTTTGGATAGATAGCAGGACCATCGAATTTCGTCCCGAAAAGCCATTACCAAATAATACTTCTTATAAGGCTGAATTTCAGTTATCAGCTATTCTGGACGTGCCGGATGAATTTGAAACGTTTGAATTTGATTTTCAAACAATGCAGCAATCTTTTGAAGTATATGTAGACGGAGTAACTACTACGGATAAAAAAACACTGCGCGTACAACGGTTAGATGGAACATTAGCAACTTCAGACGTAGCGGATCCGCAGCTGATAGAAAAAATTCTGACAGTATCTCAAAATGGAAAAAAGTTGGTTGTCAATTGGATACATGAAGCCAGTAGAACCACTCACCGTTTTACAGTGGATGGGATACAACGCGGTGAAACTGCCGGAACTGTTGAGTTAAATTGGGATGGTGCTCCATTAGGGCTTGACACAAAAGGGAATAAAGTAGTGGAAATTCCTGCCTTGGGTGATTTTAAAGTGGTGGATGTAAAAGTGATACAAACGCCTGAACAATATGCAGTGCTTCAGTTTTCCGATCCGATCATGGAAAATCAAACGCTTGAAGGATTAGTAACCCTTTCGGGTGGGGCGGCATTAAAATATATTATTGAGGATAATGAAATTCGTGTGTATCCTCAAGCCCGCCAAACAGGTGCCAGAACAATTACTGCAGAATTGGGAATTAAGAATTGTATTGGTACTTCCTTGCACGAGCGGTATGTAATGGAAATAATGTTTGAAGAGTTAAAACCAGAAGTTCAACTTGTTGGAAAGGGAGTTATATTACCAAATTCTAATGGATTAATTTTCCCTTTTAAAGCAGTTAGCCTTAAAGCAGTTGATCTTAAAATAGTAAAGATTTATGAAAAAAATATTCCTCAGTTTTTACAGATCAATAACTTATCGGGCGACCGGGAACTGAGACGCGTAGGGAAGATGGTGTTGAAAAAAACTATTCAGCTGACGCAAAAGAGTGCGATGGATTTGGGTAAATGGAACAGTTATTCATTTGATCTTTCGCAATTAATAAAAACGGAGCCCGGAGCTATTTACAAAGTAATTATAAGTTTCAAAAAGGAATATTCTACTTATACCTGCACTGAAGGCGGGGAAGAAACAGAGAACAATAACAGCCTTCAGGAAGTGAGTGATGGAACGGATGATGAAGATGAGCAAGAGTGGGATTATTATGGAGATTATTATTATGATGATTATGAATATTATGAAGACTATGATTATAATGACAGAGATAATCCATGTAAATCATATTATTACAGAAGCAGAGAAGTAAGCCGTAATATTCTTGCATCTGATCTGGGATTGATTGCAAAACGTGGAACAGACGGTTCAATGAATTTTGTTGTAACTAATTTAATAACAACAAAACCTGTTTCGGGCGCTACTGTTGAATTGTTGGATTATCAGCTGCAGGTTTTAAAGTCATTAAAAACAGATAACGATGGTATGTGTACTGCTTCGTTCAAAAAGAAACCATTTTTAATGGTTGTTAAAAGTGGCGAACAGCGGGGATATATAAAGTTGGATGATGGTTCCGCATTATCATTAAGTGCATTTGATATATCTGGCGAACAAATTCAAAAAGGAATTAAGGGGTTTTTATATGGAGAACGTGGTGTATGGCGTCCCGGAGATACAGTGTTTTTGTCATTTGTACTGGAGGATAAATTAAATACCTTACCGAAAAACCACCCGGTTTTGTTTGAATTATTAAATCCTCAGGGCCAGGTATTCCGCAAAATAACTAAAACTGCTGGATTGAACGGTTTCTATAATTTTACAACAACTACTGAAAAAAGCTCACCCACGGGCAATTGGACAGCCCGTGTAAAAGTAGGAGGGGTATGGTTTACAAAAAATATTAAAATTGAAACCATCATGCCTAACCGCTTGAAAATCAAATTGGATTTTGGAACGGAACAACTCTCGGTAGCCAAAAAGAATGTAGGAGGAAACCTGGAAGTGAAATGGCTGCATGGTGCAGTTGCAAAGAATTTGAACGCTAAGGTAGAAGCGACATTAACACAAATTCCTACCACATTTAAAAAATATGAAGATTATCATTTTGATGACGCTGCCCGTAATTTTACATCTGAAGCTCAGACTATTTTTGATGATAATCTTAATGGGGAAGGTAAAGCGGTAATAAAACCTGAATTTACAGTAAAGGATGCAGCAGCAGGGATGCTTCGTGCGACCTTTAAAATAAGAGTTTTTGAACAAGGCGGTGCTTTCAGCGTTGATCAATTCTCATTGCCTTATTCGCCATACACATCATTTGTTGGTATTAAAACACCTGAGGGCGCGAAATTTTCTGGCATGTTGGAAACGGATAAAGATCATATTATAAAAGTGGTAACTGTTGATGCTGACGGAAAGCCGGTTTCCAGAAAAAAATTGAAAGTGCAGGTGTATAAAGTAAGCTGGCGCTGGTGGTGGGATAGTTATAATGGTGATTTAGCCAATTACGTTGGTAACACCTATAAACAAGTGTTCCAGGAACAAATGATTTCTACAGTGGACGGTAAGGGAGAATTTGCATTGAAAGTTAACCGTCCGGAATGGGGACGTTTTTATGTTTCTGTTACCGATGAAGAAAGCGGGCATCGCACCGGGCAAACAGTTTATATTGATTGGCCGGCATGGGCGGGTGCATCTCCAAAAGGAAATGACGGTGCAACATTGCTTTCTTTTTCGAGCGATAAAAAACAATATAATGTTGGAGAGGATGTGAAATTAAGTATTCCTTCCGGTGGAGAAGGCCGTGCTTTGATCAGTATTGAAAGCGGTTCTAAAGTAATTAAAGCATATTGGGCAGAAATTAAAAAAGGAGAAACCAGCTTTAATTTTCCGGTTACGCCTGATATGACGCCAAATGTATATGTGAATGTAACTCTTGTACAGCCGCATGCTCAAACGCTCAATGATTTGCCTATCCGTTTATATGGTGTTATCCCTATTTCTGTGGAAGACCCTAAAACGCACCTTAGCCCGGTTATTAAAACACCTGAGGTATGGAAACCTGAACAGAAATCAAATTTAAGTGTATCGGAAAAGGATGGTAAAGAAATGACTTATACCATTGCCATTGTTGATGAAGGTTTACTTGATTTAACGCGTTTTAAAACTCCGGATCCATGGGCCGCATTTTATGCACATGAAGCATTGGGTGTTAAAACATGGGATATGTTTGATATGGTAATGGGGGCTTATGGAGCAGAATTATCAAGAATATTGGCAATTGGTGGTGATGGTGATATCAATAATAAAGGTGGTAATAAAGCAAATCGCTTTAAACCAATGGTGAAATTTATGGGACCATTCCATCTGAAAAAGGGAGAAACCGCCAAACATGAATTCTTGATGCCGCAATATGTTGGTTCGGTAAGAACAATGGTAATTGCAGGTTTTGATGGTGCTTATGGTGCTGCAGATAAAACCACACCTGTACGTATGCCATTGATGATACTTGGTACATTACCACGTGTAGTTGGACCAACTGAAGAAGTGGATTTACCAGTTTCTGTTTTTGCAATGGAAAAACAGGTTAAAAATGTAAAGGTTGAAATCCAGGTAAATAATTTATTTACTGCTAGTGATGGAACTTCTAAAACAATTGCGTTTAAAGAAATCGGTGATGAAGTAGTCAATTTTAAATTGAAGGTAAATTCCTTATTAGGTGTTGGTAAAGTGAAAATTATAGCAACCAGCGGTTCTGAAAAGGCAACCTATGATATTGAAATTGATGTTCGTAATCCGAACCCTAAAGTAGTAAACG
Organism: Bacteroidota bacterium; assembly: GCA_040387415.1. Taxonomy (GTDB): domain Bacteria; phylum Bacteroidota; class Bacteroidia; order 2-12-FULL-35-15; family 2-12-FULL-35-15; genus 2-12-FULL-35-15. The sequence continues at coordinate 269,391 of JAZKDU010000017.1, read as the reverse complement.
TATTGGAAACAGTGATTGAAGCAGGTAAAACGTGGAACACTGCGTATACTCCTGCAGGTATGTCCGGTACTAATAAAGGTACAATTGAATTATCATCGATGCCACCTATTAATTTGGGTGAACGATTGAAATATTTAATTGAATACCCACATGGTTGCGTTGAACAAACCACTTCTTCTGTATTCCCTCAATTGTATTTGGCAGATATAATGGAGCTTAACAGTGATTTTAAAATTGCAATTGATAGAAATATTAAAATCGGAATCGAACGATTGAAATTATTCCAGACATCAAGCGGTGGAATGAGCTATTGGGCCGGGCAATATGACTCAGATGATTGGGGAACAAGTTACGCGGGTCATTTTATGATAGAGGCTGAAATGAAAGGGTATTCACTTCCTCATGGCTTCCTTGATAATTGGAAACGTTACCAGCGAAATAAAGCAAATGCATGGACACCAAGAGCCCGCGATAAATACTATTATTATAACAATGATCTCGATCAGGCTTATCGATTATACACGTTGGCTTTGGCAAAAGCTCCTGAATTAGGTGCAATGAACAGACTTAAAGAAAGTACAACACTATCCGTTGCTGCTACCTGGAGACTTGCCGCAACGTATGTAAAAGCTGGTCAGCCTGAAGTTGCAAAAAAATTAATGGCGACTTTGCCAACCACAATTTCTCCATATCGAGAAATGGGTTATAGTTATGGCTCCAACGAACGTGATGAAGCAATGATCCTGGAAACATTGACATTGCTTGATATGAAAGCGAAAGCGCTTCCTGTATTGAAAAGTGTTTGTAAATCGTTGAGTTCACGATATTGGATGAGTACCCAAACAACTGCATATTGTTTAATTGCTGTTTCTAAATTTGCCAGCTCAGGAAGTGGGGTTAGTGCTGAAATGAAATACAACGTGAAGGTTAATAACAATGCTCCTGTCAGCCTCAACACAAAATTACCTGTGAAACAAATTGACATGCAATTGAAAGGTGCCGGTGCAGGGAATGTAACGGTTACTAACAATGGAAGCGGTGTGTTGTTTGCACGTGTGATTTTAGAAGGTATTCCTGAAACTGGCGACCAGACAAGTGTTGATAATGATTTAAAAGTTGCGATTAATTATACCTCTATGAAAGGTGATGCAATTGAGGTGACTAAATTGGAACAAGGCACTGACTTTATTGCTGAGGTAACTATTACCAATCCAGGGTTGCGTGGTGAATATTTACAAATGGCATTATCACAAATATTCCCAAGCGGTTGGGAAATCCACAATACCCGCATGGATGAGGCGGAAAGTGTGATTAAGAGTGATTTGCCTACGTATCAGGATATACGCGATGATAGGGTCTATACGTACTTCAATATTTCGCCTTACAAAACAAGCACGTTCCGGATTGTATTGAATGCCGCCTATATTGGGAAATATTATTTACCTACAATATATTGTGAGGCAATGTATGATAATACGATTAATTCACGTAAACCTGGTAAATGGGTGGAAGTGGTGAAAGCAGGAGGGGAGTAGAACTATAAAGCATCCTGCAATTTGCAGGATGCTTTTTTATAAAAATTCAAAAAAAATATGAAAAAAGGACGATTAGAAGCTTTTAGTGATGGTGTTATAGCAATTTTAATTACCATTATGGTGTTGGAGCTGAAAGTACCTCATGGTGATAGCTTCGGAGATTTAAAACCGCTTATTCCGGTGTTTTTAAGTTATATTCTGAGCTTTATTTATCTGGGGATCTACTGGAACAATCATCACCATTTATTGCATACAGTAGTAAATGTAACCGGTAATATTTTATGGGCCAATCTGCATTTGTTGTTTTGGCTTTCCTTGATTCCATTTGTTACCGGCTGGATTGGAGAGAATCATTTTGCTGCGATCCCCATGTCAGCCTATGGTTTTGTACTGTTGATGGCTGCAATAGCATATCACATTTTACAAAATCAGATATTAAAACAACAAAGTAAGGATTCGAAACTCATTAAAGTTTTTGGAAAGGATATCAAGGGAAAAATATCTCCGGTTTTGTATTTTATTGCAATACTGTCAGCTTTTATCAATGAATGGATTTCGGGGGCCTTATATGTTATTGTAGCTTTCATGTGGCTGATACCGGATAAACGCATTGAGGATACTGCTAAATAAAAAAGCACAAATTAATTTCTATTATAAATTTTTTAAAAACTGCAGAAACAATCATTCTGGCCTATCTTTATTAAATAGTTGTTAAAGTTTTCTGAAATTTTTACCTTAGTAGCTGTTTTATAACTATTCGTCTTTGAAATGAAAATCAAGTTAATATTTCTATTTATTATTCTTAAAAGTTTTAGTTTCAGCCAAACCGAACATGGTTTAGTTAATTGGTTAACTTTTGAGGAAGCCCAGGAAAAAAATAAAATCCTTCCAAAACCCTTTTTGATTGATATTTATACCGATTGGTGCGGCTGGTGTAAGCACATGATGAAAACTACTTATTCCAGTCCGGCTTTGGCGCAGTATGTAAATACTAATTTTTATCCAATTAAATTTAATGCAGAAGGAAAAGACACGATTGAATACAATGGTGAAACATATACCCCATCTTCCGCACTGCCTAAGACTCCACATAACCTTGCAATTAAATTTTTGGGAAATAAACTGACCTATCCTTCAACCATTTTCGTTGGTAATAATTTTGAATTCAATTTATTAACACAAGGTTATCTTGAAGAAAGGAAGATACAGCCCATACTTGTTTTTATGGTTGAAAACGTATATAAAAACTGTCAGTATGAGGATTTTGAAGAAAGGTTTAATATGACATTTGTTGATACAACAACTTTTAAGAAAAAGGAAGAAGTTGAAATATATAGTTTAAACGAGGCGATGGCATTGTATCAAAAAAAGCCAAAGAAAATACTGATTAATATTTATACTAATTTTTGTAATTCATGCAGGGTAATGAACAAAACTACTTTTGGAGACAGCCTTATTGCAGATTATATTAATAAGAATTATTACCTGGTAAACTTTGATGCGGAAAGTAATGATACTGTTTATTTTAATAACGAAAAATTATATAAGCAAATGATTAACAATTATCCGCTTCATACATTTGCCGCTAAAATAACGGGTGGGCGTTTAACTTTTCCTTCAATTGTTGTATTGGATGAAAGTTTAAAAACGATTGACGTTTTAAATATATATCAGCATCCGAAATATCTAAAACCTATATTACTATTTTTTGGTGAAAATCAGTATCAAACAAAAAAATGGGCTGACTATTACAAAGAATATCAAACGAAAAATGATTTTATTAAAAAATAATTTTAAATTTAATCGTAACTGAATTATTCAAATAATATAAATGAAACATTTTTTTTTAATCACTCTATTTACATTTATTTCCTACATGAATGTTGCTCAAACAGTCCGTACAGCAGAGGAAGAATCGAGTTTGTCAATTGACCTTGGTAATGCAAAAGCTGATAATGGTGATTGGAAGGGAGCATTAAACGACTATGTAAATGCTATTGGTTATGATTCGAAAAATGCAAAAGCTTATTTTTGCAGCGGTTTAGCGAGACAAAATTTAAAAGATTACAGAACAGCAATTGCCGATTTTTCTAAAGCAATATACTTCAATCATTCTGATGCCGCCTCTTACTATGGAAGAGGAATTTGTTACTATATGCTAAGCAATAAATCCAAGTGTTGCTTTGATTTAAGTAAAGCCAGCGAATTAGGCTTTAATGATGCGAATCAAGCAATTCAGAACTACTGTAATTAAGTCAGATTCTATACTCGTATAATCCATTAATCCATTATTTTAAAATAAATAAACCAATCCCTGTATCTTTTTTGGATAATTGCATTATGGAAGGTATATTCGTTAGTTCTTAAATTTTTATTTATGGGTAAATACATTGTTTTAGCAATATTCTTAATTGTACTTAGTGTTGACGCATTCTCTCAAAAAATGAGTATTGCAGGGAATGTGCAGGATACAACTGCCAAAGTGCCGGTGGAATCAGGTGTTGTGATGGCTGTGCGATTGAAAGATTCGATTCTTATTGCTCACACGCGTACTGATGCGAAAGGTGCTTTTAGATTGAAATTACCTATTGATACAGTTCATATTATTATTTCCCATCCCAAATTTGGAGATCAGTCATTTTATGTTTTTGGTAGTACAAGCAATTATGAATTTGACTTTGGTAAAATAATACTTCCTCCAAAAAGTCATTCATTGCAGGAGATTGTAATCTACGCCTATAAAGATCCTGTTTATTATAAGGGGGACACCTTGATTTATACCGCGGATTCTTTTAAAGTAAAACCTAATGCTACAGTGGAAGATTTGTTAAAAAAGTTACCTGGTATAAAAGTGGATTCAGAAGGTAAAATCACGGCTCAGGGTAAAAAGGTGGACCAGGTTCTTGTAGATGGAGATGAATTTTTTGGTACTGATCCAACTGTTGCCACTCAGAATCTGAATGCCAAGGCTATTGAATCTGTTCAGGTTTACGAGAAAAAAAATGAAACAGCATCTGATGATGGAAAGGAAACGGTACAGGTAATGAATCTTAAGTTGAAAGAAGATGCAAAAAAGGGATATTTCGGGAAACTTTCGGGAGCAAGTGATTTTCAAAAATTTTATGAAGGAGAAGTATTGGCCAATAAATTTAACAATAGACAAAAAATATCCGTTTTTGCTTTGGGCAGTAATACGCCACGCTCAAGTTTGGGTTGGGGGGATATTTATAAATATGGTTTGAACAATGAAATGAATTTGTCATTCGGTGAGGATGGCGAAATGTACAGGTCTAGTATGAACAATCAAAATGTTGGTGTTCCTCGAACATTAAAAACCGGTGTTTATTATACTGATAAAATCTCTCCCAAAACAAAAATAACATCAAACTATACTTACAATAATTATAGTTTAACTACAGGTTCTGAAACTACTTCGCAATATTTTTTAAATGATACCAGCTATAAAACCAAAAACATCAGTCTTTCTAATCAATTGAATGAATCACACACTATAAATTTTAATATCGTTCAGAAATTAGATTCATTAACTGATTTAGAAATTATACCAAAACTTAAACTGAATGCGTCAAAAACGAATAGGTACGAAGTAACTGATTTTCTAACTAGTACGGACACTTTGACTCGCAGAACAGAGATTGCCAATAATAATAAAGCAAGCGGTTACGATTTAAATACGATTGCAAAACTTACAAGGAAATTCAAAAAACGTGATCGTTTATTTGTCGCCTCTTACAATTATATTTTAACAGATAACATTTCAAATGGTAAATTGATTTCTAACAATATTTATTTTAATAATTCAATAATTGCAAATGACTCCATCAATCAGCAGAAAATAAGTGCGGGTAATTCTCAATCTCACAACGCCACGCTTACTTATACCGAGCCTATTACAAAAAAAATTAAGATGGAGTTTTCATATGACTTAAATTACAACCTTAATCTACAGGATAAAAAAACACTCAATTATGCTAATGGCGAATACGCTATATATGATTCCTTATTCACCAATAATTTTGAAAACATACGTTTGACAAATCGCTTAAGCGCAAAATATATTTATGAAGTCAAAAAGCAGCGTTTTATAGTGGGAACAAAGCTAAGACAGGTTTCAATTACCAGTAATAATTTAATTACCAACCAAACAATAAATCAATCTGTTAATAATGTTTTACCGTTTATTAAATATTTGTATAAGTTCAGTGACAGCAAACGATTGAATATCCAATATACTACAAACTCAAATCAACCAAGTATTGATCAATTACAACCCGTTCAGGACAACACAAACCCGAATCAGATTAAAAAGGGAAATCCTAATTTATTACCCACATTTAAACAGGATTTTTCATTGTCTTATAGTACACATAAACCTATTAGCGGCTCATACTTCTGGACAGATATGAGCTATTCAATAACAAATAACGCTTTTGCCAATGCTATAGAGTATGACACCATTGGAAGAACTATAACAACACCTGTTAATGTGAATGGCAATTATAATGCTGATTTAGAAATGAGTGGAACTTTTCCTATTGTACCTAGATTATTCAACTTAAGTCCTGAATTAAGTTTTAATTATAACAGCTATTCTAATTTTATTAATTCCCAACGAAATATAACCAAAACTGCAAATACTTCAGCTGGCCTGTCTACACAACTTCAATTGGATACTCTTGATTTTTCTGTCGGATATAGTATTGATTATAATGCTCCTAGTTCATCCCTTAACCCTGCTAATAATAAACCTTATTCAACACATAAAATAAATGCAAACCTGTCATTAAGATTGCCGTTTAAATGTGCACTTGAAACAGATTTTGTTTACACCATCAATACTCAGCGTACCCAAGGTTATAATATCAATTATTTTATTTGGAATGCTTCTCTTAAAAAAACATTCTTTAAAAATGAAAATTTTATTTTGTCGATTGATGCTGTGGATATATTAAATCAAAATATCAATACCTCCAGAACTATTCAGGATAACGTAATTACTGACAATAAAACAAATATTATTTCAAGATATATTTTATTAAAAGCAGTATATAAGTTTAACAGTAATAAAATAAAAGAAAATGAAATGTTTTAAAAATATCTTATTATTAAGTTCTCTTCTTTTTATCTGGAACCTTTCTCTAGCTCAGATCACTGCTGGTAAGATACTGTACGAGCGGAAAACAAATCTTTATAAAAAATTTAAAGATGATAATGTTCGTGATTGGATTAAAGAGGAAGATAAAAATAAAACGGACTTCTTCGAGCTTTATTTTAATGATACAATGTCGTTATTTAAACCAAAGGATAGTGATTTGAAGGAGACAATGAGTTGGGCGACCAGTAAAAATGTGGTGGTTCAGAATTTTAATAAAAATTATCGCCTTACAATTAAAAAAATATGGGGTGAAGAATTGTTTGTGGAAGATACCTTGCGCACACGTCAATGGAAAATTACAGATAGTAAAAGAATGATAAGCGGGTATAATTGTCGCAAAGCAATTTGGCAGGCAAATGACAGTACCCGTATTTATGCCTGGTATTGTGATGAAATAGTTACAAATGTTGGACCTGAAAGCTTCTTCGGCCTGCCGGGTGCTATATTAGGAATTGCTACTGAAGATGGCGGGGTTATTTATTTTGCGAAAAATGTTGAAGTTGTTAAACCAGATTTTTTAGCTCAGCTGCCCAAAAAAGGACGAAATAAAATTTACACGGAAGGTGAATTAAAAGCAAAATTGAATAAAGATTTTGGTAAGAGCCCTTGGGGAAAAGCAATGATTAAAGATGTATTTGGAGTTTGGTAGTTCTAGTGTGTTTTCTTATGCATCGGATAATATGATAGCTATACCTTAGTAACCTCTAAGCAGAGTTAAATCTCCGTTTCTTTCAAATACTTTTCCATTATTCAATCTTACATAAGCTTTCCAAACATAAACATCCTGCTGGCATAATTGTCCTCTGTAGTAACCATCCCAGCCATGTCTTATATCTAAGGATTCAAAAATTTCTTCGCCCCAGCGGTTAAAAATTTCTAGTTTGTATTCAACTACGCCATAAGTGTAAGGGAAAAATACATCATTGCTTAAATCAAACAATGTGTAAGAACCTTCAGAGGATCCATTTGGATTTGGGGTAAATACATTTGGGAAAATGAGATTTGCGTTTGTTGTAATCTCTGCATATGCTGTATCAAGACATCCATACTGGGAGGTAACAATAAGTTCAACCTGGAAGGTTCCTGATAATGTATACACATGTTGCGGATTAACTTCGTTGGAGGTTATTCCTTCCCCAAAGTTCCAACTATAGGAAACTGCACCGGCTGACTGATTAGTGCATACCAAAATATCATAAGGGATAAGAAGATCATGAGAGTTTAATGAAAATGCTGCTACCGGTGAAGGATAGGCGGTAATTGTTAACGGACTTGTTGAATTAGTTGATGTGCAGCCACCATCTGTAGTAACTGTTAATGTAACATTAAAGGTTCCGGATTCATTAAAATAATGATAAGGGTTTTGCTCTGTTGAGGATGTTCCATCTCCGAAGTTCCATGACCAGGAGGATATTGGATCATTTATATTCCCTGTAATGGAACTATCTGTAAACTGTGCCGCTCCGAGAGCACATAATGAGCTTGGGTCTGATGAAAGTAAGACTGTAGGCTGGTCGTTAATTGTAACGTCTACGGAATCGCTTACAGATAACCCGCAAACATTGGAAACAGTAACAATGTAGGTAGTGGCTTGCGCAGGAGTAGGAAGGTAAACACCCGGGCCTGTTCCAAGATTATTGTTCCACTGATAAGTAAGAGGCCCCGTTGTCCCTGTGGTTTCAACATATACTGCTGAACTTTGACCAGGGCAGATAGGTGTTGATGCTATTGCATGAACATTAGCTCCTGTTAATGTATACACGATTACTGAAATGCTATCAAGTGTTCCCGGGCATCCGATTTGATCATAAGCTACCACATTATAAGTAGTATTTGTAACAGGATTAACAGGCATTGTTCCGGAAGTGATGGCACCTGAAGGCTGCCAAGCATAATAATAATTTCCAACACCTCCGGTAGCAGTAGCAGATATACTTCCTGTTTGTCCAACACATATGGTATCATTTGTTCCAGCGCTTGTAATAACCTGTGACGGCTGAGTTATTAATACAGTATTGGATATCGTACATCCATTGGTATCAGTAACTGTGACAGTGTAGGATCCTGCGATAAGATTATAGGCTGTACTTCCTGTTTCTAAATTGGACCAAATATAGCTGTATGGGATAGTGCCTCCTGTAGCGGTGATGGAAGCGCTTCCTTGTCCGTTAAAGCAGCTAGGGAAAGTAATTGAATTAAATGCAGTTGAAAGTGGTGCAGGCTCTGAAACGCTTGCTGAAATTGCTTTTACACAGCCATTTTGATCTGTAACGGCAACAGTATAAGTACCTGAAGCAAGGTTAGACGCCATTGCGGAGGTAGCACCGGAAGGAGTCCAGGCGTATGTATAGTTAGAGCCGGTACCTCCTGAAACATTAAGTGATATAGATCCATTGTTACCTCCGTTGCATGATACATTTATAATTGAATCAACAGTAACATTAACTGGAGTAGGTTCAGTGATGGTTGTAGTAGTTGTGGCCTGGCATCCCAATGCATCGGTAATATTTACAGTATATGTACCAATAGCTAATGATGATGCAGACAGGTTATTACCACCATATGGTAACCAGGTTAAAGTATACGGTGCTGTTCCTTGGGTAATGTTAACGGTGGCAGAACCATTATTGCCGCCAAAGCAGGATACATTTGTTTTAGAAACAACAGCAGGTATTGGATCAGGTGTAATGGTTAATGTTGAAGATAAAGACAAAGTACAACTGTGCGCATCGGTTACTAGTAAATTAAATGTACCTGTTCCAATTCCACTGATTCCGGTTGTAGTTAAAGATCCCTGCTGCCATAAATAAGTATATGGTGCGCTTCCTCCTGATACTTGTGATGTAATGGAACCGTTAGATAAGCTGCAGGAAGGATTAAAAGAAGATAAGGTACCAGCCAATGCGGTAGGTTGAGATATTGAAAAAGCCACGTTGGTTTGACAGCTATTGTTATCAGATATTACAATTGTATAGTTTCCTGGAGAAAGGCCAAATGCAGTATCAGTAACAGATACAGCAGGAGTCCATAAGTAGGAATAACCTGCTGTACCACCTGAAGGATGTATACCTGCCGTACCATTGGCCGCTCCAAAACAGGTTATGAACGAAACAGTATTAGTTGCCGATAACGCCTGAACAGGTTGACTAATAGTAACAGTACTTGAAGTGTTACATCCATTAAAATCTGTTATGTTTACGGTATAAGTGCCTGCTGAAAGTCCTGCTTCTTGAGATCCATTTCCACCTGAACTCCAATTGTAGCTATAAGGAAGAGTTCCACCGTTAACAGCAACAATTGCAGCTCCATTGTTTTCACCGAAGCATTTAACAGCCGTTGTAGATGAAATAGCGGAAGTTAACAGCGAAGGTTCACTAATGTTAATTGTTGAAGTTTGTATACAACTATTAGCATCCGTAACCTGAACGGAATAACTACCTGTCGAAAGGCCTGTAATCCCTGTAGTTGTGGCTCCTCCCGGCATCCATAAATACGAGTATCCTGCCGTGCCGCCTGATGCAACCGCAGATGCCGTTCCATTAGATCCTGCAAAACAGCTTACTTCGGTTTTAGTAATAGCAGTATAAACAGGAGTAGGCTGCGTAATTGTAGGACTTACAGCAGGAAGCGAGGCACATAAATTAGCATCATTAACAATAACAGTATAAGTTCCTGGAGCGAGTCCTGTAGCAGTTACATTCGTTCCACCAGAAGGCATCCATGAATAAGTAAATGGTGGTGCGCCTCCGGAAACATTTACTGTAGCAGTACCATTGCTAGCCCCGTTACAGGTAACATTGGTAGATGAAGAAACAGCAATAACCGGACTTGCATTATCAAGCACAACAACTCCATCATTAGCAGTACATCCATTTGCATCAGTAACGGTAACAGTATAGCCCCCGGCTAACAATCCTGTTGCAGCAGCGTTAGTACCACCTACAGGAGCCCATTGATAAGAGAACGCTCCGGTACCGCCAGAAGCAACAACAGAGGCCTGTCCATTCGCTAAGCTGCAATTAGAGTTAACACTGTCAGAAACAAGTACAATAGCAGTAGGCTGTGTAACTGTAATAGAGCCTGAAGTAGTACATCCTTTAGCATCTATGACATTTACGGTATAGGTTCCGATGGTAAGATTAGCAGAAATAGGTCCATTGCTGTTTCCGGGCATCCAGCTGTAATTATAAGGAGCAGTTCCTCCCGCAGCAACAGCAGACACAGAACCATCAGCGCCACCAAAGCAACTCACAGGCGTAAAGGATAAAGCCACAGAAAGTGCAGGTGAAGGTTGAGTAATAATAAAACTATCCAATCTTACACAACTGTTTGCATCCGTCACCTGAACGGAATAAGTACCAGCCACAAGGCCTGTAATGCCTGTGGTTGTAGCTCCTCCTGGCATCCATAAATACGAGTATCCTATAGTGCCGCCTGATGCAACAGCAGATGCCGTTCCATCAGATCCTGCAAAACAGCTTACTTCGGTTTTAGTAATAGCAGTATAAAGAGGATTAGGCTGTGTAATTGGAGGGCTTACAGCAGGAATAGAAGCACATAAATTAGCATCGTTAACAATAACGGTATACGTTCCGGGAGCAAGTCCTGTAGCAGTTACATTAGTTCCACCAGAAGGCATCCATGAATAAGTAAATGGTGCAGCCCCTCCGGAAACATTCACTGTAGCAGTACCATTGCTTGCCCCGTTACAGGTAACATTGGTAGATGAAGAAACAGCAATAACCGGGCTTGCATTATCAAGCACAACAACTCCATCAGTAGCAATACATCCATTCGCATCGGTAACGGTAACAGTATAGCCTCCTGCCAACAATCCTGTTGCAGCAGCGTTAGTACCACCTGCAGGAGCCCATTGATAAGAGAATGCTCCGGTACCGCCAGAAGCAACAACAGAGGCCTGTCCATTCGCTAAGCTGCAATTAGAGTTAACACTGTCAGAAACAAGTACAATAGCAGTAGGCTGTGTAACTGTAATAGAGCCTGAAGTAGTACATCCTTTAGCATCTATGACATTTACGGTATAGGTTCCGATGGTCAGATTAGCAGAAGTAGGTCCATTGCTATTTCCTGGCATCCAGTTGTAATTATAAGGAGCAGTTCCTCCCGCAGCAACAGCAGATACAGAACCATCAGCGCCACCAAAGCAACTCACAGGCGTAAAGGATAAAGCTACAGAAAGGGCAGGTGACGGCTGTGTAATAATAAAGGTATCCAATCTTACGCAACTGTTCGCATCCGTAACCTGAACGGAATAGGTACCTGTCGCGAGCCCCGTAATACTTGTAATAGTGGCTCCTCCTGGCATCCATAAATACGAGTATCCTGCAGTACCGCCTGATGCAACAGCAGATGCCGTTCCATTAGATCCTGCAAAACAGCTTACTTCTGTTTTAGTAATAGCAGTATAAAGAGAATTAGGCTGTGTAATCAGCGGGCTAACAGCAGGAAGGGAAGCACATAAATTAGCATCGTTAACAATAACAGTATACGTTCCGGGAGCAAGTCCCGTAGCAGTTACATTGGTTCCGCCAGAAGGCATCCATGAATAAGTAAATGGTGCAGCCCCTCCGGAAACATTCACTGTAGCAGTACCATTGCTTGCCCCGTTACAGGTAACATTGGTAGATGAAGAAACAGCAATAACCGGGCTCGCATTATCAAGCACAACCACTCCATCAGTAGCAATACATCCATTCGCATCGGTAACGGTAACGGTATAACCTCCTGCCAGAAGGTTTGTTGCAGCAGCGTTAGTGCCACCTGCAGGCGCCCATTGATAAGAGAATGCTCCGGTACCACCAGAAGCAACAACAGAGGCCTTACCATTCGCTAGGCTGCAATTAGAGTTAACACTATCAGAAACAAGTACTATTTTACTGGCTTGAATAACGGTAATCGAATCAATAAAGGAACATCCTTTTGCATCCGTTACAGTAACAGTATAAGTTCCAGAAGAAACATTGGCAGAAATAGCTCCATTGCTGTTTCCTGGCATCCAGCTGTAATTATAAGGAGCGGTTCCTCCTGCAGCAACAGCAGTAACAGATCCATCGGCACCTCCAAAGCAGCCAACTGAAGTAGTTGTCAAAGTAGCAGAAAGTACAGTAGGTTGTGCAATAATAAACGTATCCAATCTTACACAACTATTGTTATCGGTGACCTGAACTGTGTATGAAGTGGCAGATAGCCCTGTAACACTCGTTCCTGTTGTATTACTTGGCAACCATAAATAATTATATCCAGGAGTACCACCGGATGCTATAGCAGAAGCTGTTCCATTTGCTCCACCAAAACAGCTTACAGTAGTTTTTGAAATTGTGGTATAAACAGGGCTTGGCTCAGTAATTTCCGGACTGGTTGTAGGAATCGATTTACATGCATTCACATCTGTAACAAGAACGGTGTATATTCCCGGTGCAAGTCCGGTGGCTGTAGAATCTGTACTAGTTGAAGGGGACCAGGAGTAAGTAAATGGGGGAATACCACCTAAAATGGTTACAGTAGCCGTGCCATCATCAGCCCCGTTACAGGTAATATGGGTAACTTCAGAAACAAGAGTAACCGGACTAACATTATCAAGTACAGTAACACTGTCTTTCGCAATACATCTATTGGCATCAGTAACAGTAACAACATAATTGCCAAAGTAAAGTCCTGTAGCTGAAGCATTAGTCCCTCCTGTAGGTGACCATTGATAGGAAAACGTTCCTGTACCACCTGCAGCAATAATAGTAGCTTGTCCATTCGGTAAACTGCAATTTGAATTGACACTGTCCGAAACAAGTACAATAACCGGAGGCTGCGTAACAGTAATAGAATCAATAAAAACACATCCTTTTGCATCTGTGACTGTAACAGTATAAGTTCCTATGGCAACGTTAGAAAAGTTTGGTCCGCTGCTGTTTCCAGGCATCCAGTTATAGCTGTAAGGAGCATTTCCACCGGTTGCACTGGCAGAAACAGAGCCATCTGCTCCATTAAAGCAGCTAACAGGAGTAAAGCTGAGCGATGCCGTAACTGCAATTGGTTGAACAATAGTAACAGGTTCTTGTTTTGGACAACCATTATTGTCTGTTACCTGGATGGTATATGTGGTTGCAGAAAGCGAGGTAATACTTGCATCGGTTGTTCCATTGGCCACCCATAGGTAACTATATGGTGAAATACCACCGGAAGTAATAGCAGTAGCAGTTCCATCAGAACCTCCAAAACAGCTTACGGGAGTTTTAGTAAAATAAATTGAAATAGAATCTGGTTGCAGAATATCTGGACTGGTTGTTGCAAGTGATTTACAGCCATTGTCGCCTGTAACAGTAACAGTATAAGTTCCAGCTGCTAGTCCTGTTACATCAGAATCAGTTGCGCCACCAGGAAGCCAAAGATAAGTAAAAGGGGCAATTCCCCCTGTTGTAGATACTTTGGCAGAGCCAGTATTCCCTCCATAACACTTTACATCTTCAACATCAAATATACTTGCTGATGGGGCAGAATTATCATTTATATTTCCAAACTGCTCTGCCGTACAACCGGCCGCATCTGTGACCACAACAGTATATGCTCCTGCAAACAAGTTGTTTTCTATAGCATTCGTTCCGCCAGAAGACCACAGATATGTATAAGGCGCGATTCCACCGGATACTGAAACGGAAGTTTGTCCGTTATCATCACCGCAGTCTGAATTTATACTGCTAGTAGTAAGTATAATTTGTGAAGGTTCAGTAATCGTATTCGAATTAAATGCTGTACATCCTAAAGAGTCGAGTGCTGTAACGGTATACGTTCCTGCCGGAAGATTAGGGATATTCTGTCCTGATATATTTCCCGGCATCCAGTTGTATGTATATGGTCCTGTGCCACCATTTGCTACGGAGGAAAGTGAACCGGTAGAGGCTCCGTAACAATCAGCGGGTATAGAGGATGCGATAACACTTAATGGTGCTGATGGCTGGGTAATTATAATAGAATCAGTTTCAGTACAGCCTTTAGTGTCTGTAATAGTAACAAAATAGGTTCCTGTCGATAAATTAGCTATACCATTGGTAACAGCACCACCTGGCATCCATAAATAAGTATAGTTTGCGGTTCCACCGGATACACTTGCTGATACAGATCCATCATTATCTCCAAAACAGCTTATGTTTATCAAAGGAGTAAAATTAACAACTATTGGTGCAGGTTGATTAATTATGGCGGTAGCATTTGCGGTACATCCTTTTAAATCGGTAGTTGTAACGGTATAAGTACCAGCAGATAAATTAGAAATACTTGCTGTAGTTAATGCTCCCGGCTGCCATACATAAGTATATCCGGGAGTACCTCCAGATGCAGCAGCAGTGGCGGTTCCATTATCTAAATAGTTGCAGGTTTCATTTGTTTTTGTTGTACTTACTGTTGTTAAGGTAGGTTGGGTAATTACCGCATAGTTAATTTCTGTGCAACCTTGCGCATCAGTAACAGTAATACTATAGGTACCAGCTGATAAATTTGTTTTTGTAGCATTGGTAGTAGCGCCAGGAGTCCATAAATACGTATATCCCGGAGTGCCACCTGAAGGGCTTGCTGTAACAGATCCATCATTACCGTTAAGACAGCTTACATTGGTTTGTGCAGTAAAACTGATTGCTATTGGAGCTGGCTGAGTGATAACAGCATTAGTAGTTTTAACACATCCCATTGCATCAGTAACGGAAAGTGTATATGTGCCTGCTGATAAGCCTGATATGGCTGCAGTTGTTTGTGTACCCGGCTGCCATAAATAAGTATAGCCCGGTGTACCGCCTGTTACCCCTGCAGTAGCTGTTCCGTTGTTTAAATAATTACAAGTTTCATTGTTAACCGATGTGCTTGGGACTACAATGGTAGGCTGTGTAATTACTACCGAATTAGTTCCAGTACATCCTTGGGCATCGGTAACGGTAACGGAATAAGTTCCTGCAGTTAAATTAGAAATTCCGCTGGTAGTAGCTCCCCCAGGTGCCCAGACATAGGTATAGTTTGCAGTTCCACCAGATACACTTGCTGCAACCGAACCATCACTTCCAGCAAAGCAGCTTACATTAACCTGTGAAACAAATGTGATAGCAATTGGTGCAGGTTGGGCAATTACAGCGGTGGTACTGGATGTACATCCTTTTAAATCAGTACTTGTAACGGTATAAGTACCCGCGGATAAATTGGATATAGTTGCTGTGGTAAACGCTCCCGGCTGCCATACATAGGTATATCCAGGTGTTCCTCCTGATGCAGCAGCAGTGGCCGTTCCGTTATTTAAATAATCACATGTTTCATCTGTTTTTGTGGTGCTTACAGCCGCTACAGTGGGCTGTGTAATAACTACCCAGTTTGTTTCTGTACAGCCTTGTGCATCCGTAACAGTAACACTATAGGTACCCGCTGATAAATTTGTTTTTGTTGCAGTAGTGGTAGCTCCGGGTGTCCATAAATACGTATAGCCTGCAGTTCCTCCCGCAGGGCTTGCTGTAACCGAACCATCACTTCCGGCAAAACAGCTTACATTGGTTTGTGCAGAAAAGCTGATTACAATAGGAGCAGGCTGTGCAATAACAGCATTAGTAGTTTTTACACATCCTTTAGAATCGGTAACTGTTAAGGTATACGTTCCAGCCGATAAACCAGTTGCCGTTACTGTTGTTTGTGCTCCCGGCTGCCATAAATAAGTATAGCCCGGTGTACCACCTGATGCCCCTGCAGTAGCCGTTCCGTTGTTTAAATAATTACAAGTTTCATTGGTAACCGATGTGCTTGGGACTACAATGGTAGGCTGTGTGATTACTACTGAATTGATTTCAGTACATCCCTGGGCATCGGTAACGGTAACGGAATAAGTTCCAGCAGTTAAATTAGAAATTCCGCTGGTAGTAGCGCCCCCGGGCGACCACAAATACGTGTAGTTTGCAGTTCCACCAGATGCACTGGCTGCAACCGTACCATCACTTCCAGCAAAGCAGCTTACATTAACCTGTGAAACAAATGTGATAGCAATTGGTGCAGGTTGGGCAATTACAGCGGTGGTACTGGATGTACATCCTTTTAAATCAGTACTTGTAACGGTATAAGTACCCGCGGATAAATTGGATATAGTTGCTGTGGTAAACGCTCCCGGCTGCCATACATAGGTATATCCGGGTGTTCCTCCTGATGCACTAGCAGTGGCCGTTCCGTTATTTAAATAATTACAGGTTTCATCTGTTTTTGTGGTGCTTACAGCTGCAACAGTGGGTTGTGTAATAACTACCCAATTTGTTTCAGTGCAGCCCTGTACATCCGTAACAGTAACACTATAGGTACCTGCAGACAAATTTGTTTTGGTTGCAGTAGTGGTCGCTCCCGGAGTCCATAAATACGTATAGCCGGCAGTTCCTCCTGAAGGACTGGCCGTAACAGAACCATCACTTCCTGCAAAACAACTTACATTGGTTTGTGCAGTAAAGCTGATCACAATAGGAGCAGGCTGTGCAATAACAGCATTAGTAGTTTTTACACATCCTTTAGAATCGGTAACTGTTAAGGTATACGTTCCAGCCGATAAACCAGTTGCCGTTACTGTTGTTTGTGCTCCCGGCTGCCATAAATAAGTATAGCCCGGTGTACCACCTGATGCCCCTGCAGTAGCCGTTCCGTTGTTTAAATAATTACAAGTTTCATTGGTAACCGATGTGCTTGGAACAACAATGGTAGGCTGTGTAATTACTACCGAATTAGTTCCAGTACATCCCTGGGCATCGGTAACGGTAACGGAATAAGTTCCTGCAGTTAAATTAGAAATTCCGCTGGTAGTAGCTCCCCCAGGTGCCCAGACATAGGTATAGTTTGCAGTTCCACCAGATACACTTGCTGCAACCGAACCATCACTTCCAGCAAAGCAGCTTACATTAACCTGTGAAACAAATGTGATAGCAATTGGTGCAGGTTGAGCAATTATAGCAGTAGCATTGGTTATACATCCTTTTGAGTCAGTGGCGGTAACGGTATAAGTACCTGCAGATAAATTAGAAATAGCTGTTGTTGTTAAGGCTCCCGGTTGCCATGCATAGGTATATCCAGGTGTTCCGCCAGATGCCGTAGCAGTAGCTGTTCCGTTATTTAAATAATTACAGGTTTCATCTGTTTTTGTGGTGCTCACAGCTGCGACAGTGGGCTGTGTAATAACTACCCAATTTGTTTCAGTGCAGCCTTGTGCATCCGTAACAGTAACACTATAGGTACCTGCAGACAAATTTGTTTTGGTTGCAGTAGTGGTAGCTCCCGGAGTCCATAAATACGTATAGCCGGCAGTACCTCCTGAAGGACTGGCTGTAACAGCACCGTTACTTCCGGCAAAACAACTTACATTGGTTTGTGCCGTAAACGCAATCATAATAGGAGCCGGCTGTGCAATAATTGCAGTAGCCGTTTTCGCACATCCTTTAGAATCAGTAACAGTTAAGGTATAGGTTCCAGCCGATAAGCTTGTTGCTGTTACTGTTGTTTGTGCACCTGGCTGCCATAAATAAGTATAGCCCGGTGTACCGCCTGTTGCGCCTGCCGTGGCAGTTCCATTATTTAGGTAGCTGCATGTTTCATTGGTTACTGATGTGCTTGGAACAACAATGGGAGGCTGCGTAATCACTACAGAATTAGTTGCTGTGCA
Source organism: Bacteroidota bacterium (assembly GCA_040387415.1). GTDB lineage: Bacteria > Bacteroidota > Bacteroidia > 2-12-FULL-35-15 > 2-12-FULL-35-15 > 2-12-FULL-35-15. Next base: position 251,009 of record JAZKDU010000017.1, on the reverse strand, counting down.
TCCTTTTGAATCGGTAACCGTAACGGAATAGGTTCCTGCAGTAAGATTTGATATTCCGCTGGTAGTAGCTCCCCCGGGTGCCCACACATAGGTATAGTTTGCTGTTCCACCAGATATACTGGCAGCAACAGAGCCATTGTTTCCTGCAAAACAACTTACGTTTACCTGTGAAACAAAGGTGATAGCAAGTGGCGCTGGTTGAGCAATTACAGCAAATGCCGTTTGCGCACATCCTTTAAAATCGGTAACAGTGAGTGTATAGGTTCCGGTCGCTAAATTCGATATGGTTGTAGCAGTCAATGCTCCGGGCTGCCATAAATAAGTATATGGGGAAGTACCTCCGGAGGACACCGCAGTAGCTGTTCCATTATTCAAATAATTACAGGTTTCGTCCGTTTTAGTTGTACTTGCTATAAGCGCGGTAGGCTGTGTAATGATAACAGAGTTGGAAGCAATACATCCTAAATTATCGGTAATGGTTAACGTAAATGTTCCGGCAGGTAAGCCAGTTGCATTGGGTGATGAAGCTCCATTACTCCAACTATAAGTATAGGGTGCAGTACCTCCGGTTACCGTGGATGAGGCGGTACCATTGGTGCCATTGAAACAGCTTACATTGGATGATGTAAATGATATTGCAATAGGTGCCGGTTGAGTTATAGTGTAGTTTACTGTAATCGGGCATAATTTAGAATCCTTTACCGTTACTGTATAGGTGCCGGCAACCAGGGTACTTATTGAAGATGTTGTTTGGTTTCCCTGCTGCCACAAATATGTATACGGAGGTACGCCACCTGAAGGAGTAACAGACACTGAACCATTGTTTCCACCAGAACATGATACATGTGTAATTGCAGGGCTAAGGGCAAGTGGTGTTGGTTGAGTTATGGTAACGGGGCTGGTAGAAGTACAACCAATACCATTTGTAGTAATTACCGAATAAGTACCTAGTCCCAGATTAGTTGCTGTTACAGCAGTTTGTGCAGGGACAGTATTCCAGGAATAAGTGAATGGAGGTGTTCCTCCTGTAACACTAACCGTAGCAGATCCATTGCTTCCACCAAAGCAGCTGATAGGTGTTGGAGTTACAGTAACCGTTCCGGAAAAGCCTACATAATTGATTCTTACAATATCAGAACCCGCAGGGCACGATCCATTCCCTGTTGTTGTTAATGTTAAATCGACAAAGCCTGCAGCTAATTCCGCTGGAGTGGGAGAGTAGGTTGCTCCTGAAAGGGTTATTTTGTTGGGACTAAATGTTCCTCCGCCTCCAGACCATATTCCCCCGCTTGCACCTGTAACGGAACCGTTAAGGGTTGTAATGGGAATTTGGTTGCAAACAGTTTTATCTACTCCTGCATTAGCCGTTATAGTAACAGAATAAGAGGTGACTGTTACAGTAGCATAAGCTGGTGGACAGTTTGATACGTCTGAAATTTTAACTGTATACGTTCCATTTCCAACCACAATACTCTGTGAAGGATTAACATTATTCCATAGATAAGTATAAGGAGGGCTTCCACCGGATCCATTAGCAGTGAGTGTTGTAGAGGTTTGTCCAAAACAGAGTGTAGGGTTTTGGGGAACAATACTTACGCCCAAAGTGAAGTTAAAAGTAACCCTTACAGTATCGCAAACACTGGCAGAATTACAGGCAGCTGATAAGCCACAAATTTGATAATCTACATACGGTGGTGCGCCAGCTTGTCCGGTAGCGGTTGGACTTAAACATCCGGTAGTACACGACAAGTAACTGTTATATGCACCCAATGCGCCAGGATATATTGATTTCCATACCACGGTAGCGGGTGTATAACCAGTGGCAGAAATTTGGTTGCTACAACCTTGATTTACAATAACATCAGTGCCAGCAAAAGGTGGCGGGGGTTGAGGACAATTTACAACATTAAACTGAAAATCTCTTAAGGTTTGGCCAATGTAAACACCATTACGATATTCTTTCACCACAACACCTACCACAAATTGTCCAATCTGGCCGGCTGTTCCCGTTAACAAACCAGTAGCAGAATTTAGGTTAAGAGGGGATCCGCCAAGTGGGTTAGTGGCAGAGTAACCTGGTTGCCAAACTATTGGTGTAAATGAGGCTGTATTTCCGGGATAAGTCGGATCTAAAGGCCCTCCTATTGCATTATCTCCATTATAGGGCGTGTAAAAAGAATAAACCAATGAATCCCCGTTAGCATCGGTTGCAGCATGATTAAAAGTGAATGGTGTTCCAACGCAAATAAAGATAGGAGGGAAAAGATTGAAAACTGGATTGCTATTTGGAATGAAATCATTACATGATACAATCACATTATCGAATCGGTATATCTCACTTGTAGGAGAACTTAAATCATAATGAATACGAATAATTACTTGTACTGTGTTGCCAGATAGTCCAGAAACTGAAGCTATCGCATTAGTAAAATCGTCTCTGATAAAGCCATTAGAGGAGAAAGGTATAAGAGGGCCTCCGTTCACGCGATAATAGGTAAATATAGTATCGTTTGCGTCTAATGTTCCACTTTCCGATAAGTCAACACTTAAATCAACTGAAGGACACGATGATATCGGAATTATCTGGGATGTCCATGTTTCCTGAGATAAAGGTACACCAGTAACTTCAAAAAGATTAGATTTAACAGAAGCGCTGGCAGGAGCTGGAATTCCCGCAGCAATGGTCCATGCCGTAGAACCGTTATCAACTACTGTATTATTAGCTAAAGCAAAATCTTCAGCCCATATAACAGATTTACCAGGAATATTGGCGTAAAAACTAGCACCTGTGGAACCGGCATTAACAACATTGTTTAAACTGACGTTTCTGGCAACTACTTGATAGGTAAGATGATATCCTCCTGGGTTGGGAGGGAGATTATTTACTGTTAACGTATAAATGCCCTGCTGCACACATGGGAATGGATTGGGTGATATTGCGCAGGGGTCAAGACTTGGAGGAACTGTACTTACAGCGCCAAGATTGATATCAATGTCCCTTGTAGGAGTGAAAGTAGCACCATTATATCCTTCAACATTAATAGTAATTGGGTTTGGAAAGCCTGCTGTTCCTGCACTGCAATCACGGTATAATTTTAATGTTATAGTGTAACTTGATCCCCCATTATAAACATACGTTAATGAACCTCCAACAATATGGGTAGAGAAAGCAATTGAAGAAATGCTTAGAAATATAATAGTAAACCATATATATAACTGTTTCTTCATAGTATTTTATTAAGTAATATACTATTCTCTGATTTTAAGCACATTATAAGCTAGTTGTAATTTGTTTTTGAGTAGATTGGTTCGGTAATCTGTTATATTTTGTCGTTAATTGATGTGTTTAACGACTTTTGTGAGTTAAAAGTTCTGTTTTTATCAGTTCTTTTGAATAAAAGTTATTAACTAATAATTAACGTTTATGAAGGGTACAGCAGGTTTGTGGTACGTTTTTAATAAAAACAGGATAAAAAACGTAGAACCAAAGAATATTGGAGAATTTATGGTAAAAATGCAGATTAGAGATTAGTTGTTTGTAAATGAACTAGTTATGCTTTTTGTGTTAGTTTTTTAATAGTGTAACATCTCCTATTTTGCTAAATATTTTTCCGTTATTCAATCTAACGTACGCTTTCCATATATACACACCTTCCTGGCTCAATTCGCCAAGATAATAGCCATCCCAACCCTGTTTTATATCAAATGATTGGAAAATTAATTCACCCCAACGGTTAAATATTTCGAGTTTAAATTCAACAACTCCCGAACTATACGGAAAAAAGACATTATTATCCATGCTGTTCATGTCATAAAAACCTCCACTGCTTCCATCTTCATTAGGAGTAAAAGCGTTAGGGAATATTACATCAGCATCTGTTGTGACTTCAGCATTTGCCGTATCCGTGCATCCATATTGATTCATAGCGATGAGTTGAACCTGAAAAATACCAATTAAATTATAGGCATAATGAGGATTAAAAAGTGTGGACGTACTGCCATCTCCAAAATTCCAGATATATGAATTAGCTCCGGTAGATTGATTATTTAAAACCAATTCATCATACGGCAGATCCAAATTGGATGAGTTAATTGAAAATACTGCGGTAGGAGATGGTTGAGCGGTTATTGAAATTGGTGCTGTTAAATTGTTATTAGTACATCCATTTATTGTAGTGGCTGTTAAAGTTGCAAGATAAGTTCCAGCCTGCTGATAATAATGAGCAGGGTTTTCTTCTGAGGAAACAGTACCATCTCCAAAATTCCAATACCAGGTAAAAATAGGATCACTTTCATTTCCTGAAAAGGAATTATCATCAAATAAAAGTATTCCTGGAGCGCAGAAGATGGTTGGCACTAATGATAAATCAATAGTGGGTGGCGGGCTAAACAGCACTGCGATTGAATCTGAAACAGATAAGCCGCAAGCATTACTAACAGTAACTACATATGTGGTGGGTTGTGTAGGTGTTACAAGATGGCTGGTTCCAGTTCCCAGGTTATTATTCCATTGGTAGGTAAGAGAACCTGTTTCTGCTGTGGTTCCGGTTGTTTCAACATATAAAAAAGAACTTTGGCCAGGGCACAATGGAGTTGAACCTAATAATTGAATATTGGAAGCGGATAGTGTGTATACAATAACATCCAAAGTATCAGGTTTTCCTGGACAGCCGTTTTGATCATAAGCTACTACCGTATAAGTAGTATTACTAGTGGGAGTAATGGGCAATGTTCCTGCGGTGACAGCACCCGAAGGCTGCCAAGCATAAATATAATTTCCTCCACCTCCGGAAGCTGTTGCTGAAATGCTTCCTGATTGGCCAACGCAGAGTGTATCATTTCCACCTGAGGTAGTTATTACTTCCAAAGGCTCTGTAATTACTACAGTGTTAGTAGTACTGCAGCCATTTGTATCAGTAACGGTAACAGTACTGGATCCAACTCCAAGATTATACGCAGTACTGCCGGTTTCTGAATTAGACCATGAATAACTGTAAGGCAATATTCCTCCGGAAACAAGCACAGATGCGTTTCCATATCCTCCATAACATAAAGGGAAACCAGTAGAGTTAATGACAGAAATAAGTGGTGCTGGTTGTGTTGTTGTTGCAGAAATCGCTTTCCAACAATTATTTTGATCAGTAACTGTTACTGTATAAGTTCCGGTATTGAGATTGGTTGCATCTGCAGCCGTAGCGCCAGAAGGAGCCCATGAATAGGTATATGACTGTCCTGAACCTCCTGAAACATCAAGTGATATTGAGCCTGTATTTCCACCGCTACACAATACGTTAATAATAGTATCTATAGAAACATCAAGTGGAGGTGGTTCTGCAATAATTGCCATACCAGTAGTCTGACATCCCAGATCATCTGTCACATTAACGGTATAAGTGCCTGCTGCCAGCGTATTTGCGTTTAAAGTAGTGCCTCCGTAAGGCAGCCATGTTAATGTATATGGAGGAGTTCCCTGTGCAATATTTACAGTTGCTGAACCATTATTTCCTCCATAACAGGATACATTGCTTACTGAAACAGTAGTGGTAGGATCAGGCGTAATAGTTAAAGTAGCTGATAAAGAAAAGGTACAATTAAATGCATCTGTTACCAGAAGATTATAAGTTCCGGTTCCTAAACCATTGATTCCCGAAGTTGTCATAGAGCCTTGTTGCCACAAATAGGTATAGGGTGCCGTACCACCAGAAATAAGAGAAGAGATAGAGCCATTTGCTAAATTGCAGGAGGGATTTACAGTTAGCAAGGTACCATTTATTTCAGCAGGCTCGGTTACAGTAACGCTCAGGTTAGTTTGGCAGCTATTATTATCTGTTATCAATATAGTATAATCACCGGGTGACAATGCCGAAGCCGTATCACTGGTAGAAACGGCAGGAGTCCACTGATAATAATAAGCTGCAGTGCCACCGGAAGGGTGAATACCTATTGTTCCGTCATCAGCACCAAAACAGGAGATAAAGGAAACTGTATTATTCGCGGATAATGCCTGAGAAGGCTGATTGATGGTAACAGAGCTGGAAGTAGCACAGCCATTAAAATCTGTAACAGTTACTGTAAAGGTACCTGAAGGAAATCCGGTTCCAGTTGGACCATTCCCCCCTATAGGCGACCAGATGTAGTTATAAACCGGGGTCCCTCCGTTCATAGTCACTGTAGCAGTACCATTATTATCTCCAAAACAGCTTGCTCCGGTAGTGGATGATATAACAGAAGTAAGTTGGTTAGGTTCATTAATAATAATAGATGCTGCTTGCCCACAGCTATTAGCATCAGTTACCTGAATAGTGTAGGTGGCCGGAATAAGATTCGTAATAGATGTTCCCGCTCCGGCACCAGGCATCCACAAATACGTATATCCCGGAGTACCTTCGGATACAACAGCTGAAGCAGTTCCATTATTATTTCCAAAGCAGCTGATATCTGTTTTTGTGATAGCAATATAAATAGGATTAGGCTGAGTAATTTCATTACTGATTGCCGGAAGTGATTGACAGGCATTGGCATCGGTCACTATAACGGTGTAGGTTCCAGGTGCTAATCCCACTGCTGTTGAATTGGTTCCCCCGGAAGGCAGCCATGAATAAGTATACGGAGCAGAACCTCCTGTAACGTTTACAGTTGCAGTACCATCGTTTAAACCATTGCAGGTAACAGGAGTAACGCCAGAAACTGCTACAACCGGGCTTGCATCGTCATTTACGGTAACTCCGTCCGTAGCCACACAACCATTGGCATCTGTAACAGTAACGCTATATGGTCCGGAAATAAGGCCAGTGGCAATACTGTTAGTACCTCCGTTTGGAGCCCACTGATAAAGATATGCTCCGGTGCCTCCCGAAGCAATTACTGAAGCTTGTCCATTAGCAAGGCTGCAAGTTGAATTAATACCGTCTGAAACAAGTATAATGGCAGTCGGCTCTGTAATGGTAATAGAGTTTGTTACACTACATAAGTTGGCATCGGTGACACTCACAGTATATGTCCCTGAAGGAACATTAGATAAGTCAGAGCCATTAATATTACCTGGCATCCAGCTATAATTATAAGGGGGCGTACCGCCAGCTGCTATAGCTGATGCCTTGCCATCAGTTCCTCCAAAACAATTCACAGGAGTAAAAGTGAGAGCTACAGAAAGAGCAGAAATGGGTTGAGTAATGTTCACTGTTTCTGTTCCCAAACAACTTTTAGAATCAGTTACCTGGATAGTGTAGGTATTAGGGGACAGCCCTGTAATACTTGAGGTTGTGCTTGTTCCCGGCAACCAAAGATAAGTGTAAGCCGAGGTGCCACCTGAAACAATGATTGAAGCCGTCCCATCGGTATTTCCAAAACAACTGATATTAGTTTTAGTAACAGCAATATTGATTGGATTTGGTTGAGTAATTTCAGCGCTTACCGAAGGAACTGATGTGCATAAATTGACATCCTTAACAGTAACGGTGTAAGTTCCCGGGGCTAACCCGGAGGCGATTGCATCTGTTGCACCTGAAGGTGTCCACGCATAGGTATAGGGGCCTATGCCACCAGAAACACTAACAGTTGCAGTACCGTCATTAGCGCCATTACATGTAGCATTGGTAACTGCAGAAACCAATGCAATAGGGCTGGCATTATCAATCACCGTAATGGCATCTTTAGCAGTACATCCATTCGCATCTGTAACTGTTACCGTATAAGCTCCTGAAAATAATCCTGTAGCCATGTCAGTAGTACTTCCACTGAGTGACCATTGGTATGAATAGGTTCCGGTACCTCCGGAAGCTATTACAGAAGCTTGTCCGTTTGCTAGGCTGCAATTTGAATTAATACTGCTGGAGGCAAGTGCGATAGCGGCAGGCTGAGTAACAACAATAGAATCTATATAACTACATCCATTTAAATCCGTTATAGTTACTGTGTATGTACCTATTGTAAGATGCGAAAAAGTAGGGCCATTACTGTTTCCTGGCATCCAGCTGTAATTATAAGGGCCTGTTCCTCCGGTTGCAGCAGCTGTAACGGTGCCATCTGACCCGGAAAAACAACTTACAGGTGTAAAAGATACCATTGCTGTGAGTGTTGGTGGCCCTGTAATTATTATAGAATCTGTTTTTAAGCAGGTGCGATTATCTCTTACCTGAATAGTATATGTATTTACTGCAAGACCTACCTGATTTGCCCCCGCTGCACCTCCCGGCATCCACAAATAAGTATATCCGGGACTTCCGCCCGATGCAGCAATAGAAGCTGTTCCATCCGTTCCTCCGAAACAACTTACTTTCGTTTTTGATGTAGTTGTAGAAATAGCAGTAGGTTGCGTTATGGCGGGGCTTGTTGTAGCAAGCGATTGACAGCCATTATTTCCAGTAACAAGTACAGTATATGTTCCAGCGGCCAATCCATTTGCTGTTGAATTAGTTCCACCTGATGGCATCCATGAATAAGTAAATGGAGCCATACCGCCAAGTGTTGTTACGCTGGCTGAGCCATCCGATCCGCCATAGCAGCTTACATTTACCACATTAATAATACTTGCTGTCGGGGCACTGTTTTCATTTACATTTCCAAATTGTACTGCAGTACATCCTATAAAATCGGTAACTACAACGGTATAGGCACCAGATATAAGGCCATTAGCTGTAGCATTTGTTCCACCTATAGGTGACCATAAATAAGTATAAGGAGCATTTCCTCCAGAAACGGAAACAGACGCCTGACCATCACTTTGATTACAGTTGGAATTCACACTATTGGTCGTAAGAATAATTTGACTTGGTTGTGTTATGGTAACAGAATTAATAGCAGTACAGCCTAAAGCGTCAACTGCTGTTATTGTATACGTTCCTGCTCCAATATTAGAAACATTTTGGCCGGCTATATTTCCGGGCATCCAGTTATAGGTATATGGGCCGGTTCCACCTGATGCGGAAGATCCGAGAGATCCTGTTGCAGTTCCATAGCAGGTTGCAGGAACAGATGAAACAGAAACTGATAAAGGCGTCAACGGTTGTGTAATGGTAATAGAGTTAGTAGCCGTGCACATTTCAGCATCAGTTACAGTAACAGTATATATTCCTGCAGTTAAATTGGATCTACCGTTTGTGGTTGCTCCACCGGGTACCCAAGAATAAGTATAATTGGGTGTTCCACCGGAAGGAGCTGCCGTTACAGAGCCATTGTTTCCACCAAAGCAACTGATATTTACCGTATTGTTAAAACCAATTGTTAAAGAAGCAGGTTCAGTAATTGTAGCAATTGTATTTGTTTCGCATCCATTGAAATCAGTAGTGGTTAGTGTGTAATTTCCGGCTGATAGGTTTGAAATAGTGGACGTAGTGAATGCTCCCGGCTGCCATAAATAGGTATATCCTGGAGTACCGCCAACTGGTATTGCATTGGCCGTTCCATTATTCAGATTATTACAGGTTTCGTTGGTTTGTGTTGTACTTACTGAAAATCCAGCCGGTTGAGTTATCTCTACTCCTTTAATGATTGAACATCCTGAGTTATCAGTAACAGTAACACTATATGTCCCTGCTGTCAAGTTTGCTATTGTTGAGTTAGTATTCCCTCCGGGAGCCCATACATAGGTATATCCTGAAGTGCCACCGGACGGACTGGCAGTTACAGTTCCAGTATTACCTGCAAAACAATTTGGATTAGTTTGAGCGGTAAAGTTTATCGTTAATGGGGGAGGCTCACTGATCACAGCACTTGCTGTTTGAGTACATCCTTTTAAATCACTTACCATCACGGTATAGGTACCGCTGGATAAATTTGATATTGTTCCTGTTGTTTGCAAACCTGGCTTCCACAAATAAGTATATCCTGGTGTTCCCCCTGCAGCGCCTGCAATTGCGGTTCCGTTATTTAAATAGCTGCATGTTTCATTTGTTACTGTTGTGCTTGCCAGAATAAGAGTTGGTTGCGCAATTGTTACGGAATTAACTGCAAAACATCCTTCGGAATCAGTGACAGTTACTGAGTATGTTCCAGCTAATAATTTAGATATACCTTGTGTTGTGGCTCCTCCAGGCATCCAGGAATAGGTGTAATTGGCCGTTCCACCAGCAGGTGCAGCAGAAACAGATCCATTGTTTTCGCCAAAACAGTTTACATTTATCTGGTTGGTAAAACCAATAGTTAGGGGATCAGGCTCAGTAATTACTGCATTTGTAGTAACGATACATCCATTGAAATCAGTAGTAGCTAAGGTATATGTTCCTGAAGCTAAATTTGATATAGCGGAAGTAGTTATTGAACCTGGTTGCCATAAATAGGTATAGCCTGGAGTGCCGCCTGAAGATGATGTTACAGTGGCAGAGCCATTGTTCAATTGATTACAGCTTTCGTTAATAAGAGTTATACTTGTTAGAATAACAGTGGGTTGTGTAATAAGTACTGAATTTACAGCATTACAGCCTTTGGAATCAGTAACCGTAACAGAATATGTTCCGGCAGTTAAATTTGTTTTAGTTGCTGTAGTATTACCGCCTGGGCTCCATAAATAAGTGTAACCTGATGAACCACCTGTAGGATTCGCGGTTGCTGAACCGTTTGTACCTGAAAAACAGGTTGGATCTGTTTGGCTAAAATTTATAGTTATTGGAACAGGTTGATTGATAGTAGTAGTAGCTGTGGTCGAACATCCTGTATTATCCGTAACTATAACAGTATAGGATGCAGCAGTTAAACCCGATACAGCTCCAGAGGTTTGTAATCCTGGTTTCCACAAATAGGTGTATCCTGAATTTCCTCCATTTGCAGTTACTGTAGATGATCCGTTATTAAGATAATTGCATGTTTCATCCGTACTTATTATACTGGCTGTAAGCAGAGAAGGTTCGGTAATAGTTACAGCATTACTTGCAAAACATCCGTTTATATCAGTAACTGTTACAGAATAGGAGCCTGGTGCCAAATTAGCTATTGATGCTGTGGTTTCCCCACCCGGAACCCAGGAGTAAGTATAACCTGAAGTTCCACCCGAAGGGCTGGCCGTAACAGAACCGTTGCTTCCAGCAAAACAGCTCACATTTATCTTGTTAATAAAATTTATCGTTATGGGAGCTGGTTCAGTAACTATGGCAAAAGCGGTGGATGTACAGCCTTTTATATCAGTTGCAGTTAAAGTGTATGTTCCGCTTGATAAATTATTAATTGTAGTGGAGGTTAATGCTCCTGGCTGCCATAAATAAGTATATCCAGGAGAGCCTCCGATTGCTCCTGCAGCCGCAGACCCATTATTCAGATTACCGCATGTTTCATTGTTTTTTGTAGTACTTGCAATAACTTTTGTTGGTTGTGTGATTAAAACAGAATTAAAGGTAGAACAGCCCAGGTTATCAGTAACAGTTAAAGTATAACTTCCCGCTTGTAAACCTGTAGCATTAGGTGATGTGGCCCCCTGACTCCAGTTATAGGTATAGGGGGAAGTTCCGCCTGATATCGTAGGCGTAGCAGTCCCGTTATTTCCATTAAAACAGCTTACATCAGATTTCGAAAATGATATAGCCATCGTTGTTGGCTGCGTAATGGTATAAGGGGAAGTTATAGTACATAATTTAGAATCAGTCACTGTAACAGTGTATGAACCTGCAATCTGATTATTTATTGAAGAAGTGGTTTGGTTTCCCGGCTGCCACAGGTAAGTGTAAGGGCCCGTGCCACCTGTTGGAGTTATTGATATGGAACCATTATTTCCACTAGAGCAGAGCACGTTTGTAATTGAAGAATTTAAAGCAATTGGTGTAGGCTGAATAAATGTAACAGATCCAGGAGTTGTACATCCGATACTGTTTTTAATGATTACAGAATAAGTTCCTAAGCCCAAATTTATTGCAGTTACGCTCGATTGTGCGGGGGAAGTATTCCAGGAGTATGTATATGGAGAACTTCCTCCGGTTACATTCACTGTAGCTTTTCCATCATTTCCCCCAAAACAACTTATAGGTGTTTGAGTGATGGAGACGGTCCCTGTAAAATTTACATAATTAATTCTTACAATATCGGATGCTGCAGGACATATTCCATTACCGGTTGTAGTCAATGTTATATCAACAAACCCTGCCGCAAGTTCAGCTGCACTTGGAGTATAGCTTACTCCGGAAAGTGTTGTGGTGTTAGGACTAAATGTTCCTCCTCCTCCAGACCAGATACCGCCAAGAGCTGCGGTAACAGTACCATTTAAAGTTGCTATGGGGCTTTGTTTACAAACAGTTTTGTCAGTGCCTGCGTTGGCCGTAACAGCAACTGAATAAGACGAAACGGTTACGGTAGAATAGGCCGGAGGACATCCGGATATATCCGAAAGCTTTACTGTATAGGTTCCATTTCCTACAATAATACTTTGTGAAGGGTTAACATTATTCCACAAATAACTATATGGGGGTGTACCTCCGCTTCCGTTGGCAGTAATTGTTATAGAACTTTGTCCTCCACAAATTATAGGATTTGGCGGAGCTATTGTAACTGCCAGCGCAGGTTTAAATGTAACTCTAACCACATCACAGGTATTTGTAGAAAGACAGGAGCTTGAAGCGCCACAAATCTCAAAATCAATGTATGGCGGAGCACCAGCTAATTGTGAAGCCGTTGGAGTTAAGCATCCGCTTGTGCAGGATAAATAATTGTTATATGCACCCAAGGCTCCTGGATAAATTGATTTCCAGGTAACGGAGGAGGGGATAAAACCACTGGCGGTAATTTGACCTACACAGCCTTGGTTTACTGTAATATCATTTCCAGCTACAGCTGGAGGAGGTGAAGGGCAATTAACTACGGTAAATTGAAAATCCCTAAGTGTTTGGCTTATATATACTCCTTTGCGATAATCTGCTACCTTGACACCAACAATAAATTTTCCAACTGTGTTTGGCGTACCGGTTAATAAACCGGTAGATGCATTAAGATATATCGTACCGCCAAGGGGATTGTTAGCGGAATAGCCAGGCAGCCAAACAATGGGAGTGAAGGCGATTGTGTTTCCTGAAGGAAAAGTAGGATCCAAAGGTCCAACTCCGGTTTCTCCGTTAAAAGGAGTATAAAAAGAATAAACTAAGGAGTCTCCATTAGCATCAGTTGCTGAATGATCAAAAGTGAAAGGCTGTCCTACACATAAAAAAATAGGAGGGAATAAAGTGAAAGCGGGATTGTTATTAAACACGGTGCAGGAATCAAGCACATTGTCGAATAGATAGGCTTTACCGGTGGCGTTACCGGTTGCAAAATGCACACGAATTACAGTTTGCAATGTGTTGCCTGCTAATCCAGTGGCTCTGGCAACGGTGGGTGTGAAAATGCCGGCTTTAAAACCATTTGTAGGATACAAAGTTAACGGCCCTCCATTTAACCGGTAATATACAAGTATGGAATCCGTCCCAGTTAATACTCCTGTTTGGGACAAATTAACACTTAAGTTAACGCTGTTGTAGGCAGAAATAGGTATAATCTGTGATGACCAGGTTGTTTTACCATTACTGGAGCCTGTAACTTTTAAGCTATTGTTTTGTACATTAGCTGTTGCAGCTGGATTTCCGGGTGTAATGCTCCAGGGGGTGGGTCCGTTATCTACAGCGGTGTTATTAGCTAAGGTGAAATCTTCAGACCAAATTACTGACATACCTGGAATATGCGCATAGAAACCGGAACCCACACAATTATTGCAGGTATTTGGATTAAGACAACCACAATTACTTATATCAACATCACAATTTGTTACCCCTACGTTTCTAGCAGACCTTTGCCAGTATAAATGATAGCCACCAAAGTTTGGAGGAAGATTAGTTACGGTTGTTGTATAAATACCTTGCTGTACACAGGGTATTATAGGAGGTGCAATGGCGCATGGCGGGAGAACAGGAGGGACTGAAGTAACAGATCCCAAGGTCATGGTTATGTTCTTACTGGGTGAAAAAGCAACTCCATTGTTTCCCAATACAGTTATTGTTATATTAGCATCAAAGGCGGCAGTACCTGCGGCACAGTCGCGAAAAAGTTTAAAAGTAATAGTATAGCTAGAACCGCCATTGTAAACATATGTTAAAATCCCCCCCACCACATGCGATGCAAATACAGTAGTAGATGAGACACTTAACAATGCAATAATTAAGTATAGGCGTAAATAGCTCTTCATAGTTCTTGTTTACTGACTATTGATTCAAAAAATTCATGAGTCAGTATTAAGCATTTATTTTTAACTAAAGTACAAAATATAAGTGTATAAAGTGAGACGAAAGGATACTCTAGGTGATAATTTCGGTGATAGTGGATATTATGTCGGCAAATAGTGTGTCTTTACACTATATTTGACATAAATAATTATTTTGTGGGACTAAAAAAAATTAAATAAAGTTTAGAAATAATAAACTTTATTTTCAAGAAATACGTCCTTGTTTTATAAAGATTGAAATATCAAAAAATGTTTTTAACATTAAAACTTAGGACAAGGAACTACAAGTCTTGACTTTTTCTTTTTTCTGAATTTGCATAACTGGTAGGAAAGCGTTATTTCATGGGCACCATGGGACAGGTTGTTAAGTTTTGAAATAGTATAATCAAAACTGTAGCCGATATTCAACCGATCTGTTTTAATCCCCACTATCATAGCTATAACATCATTGTTAGCATAACCAGGTTTGTATGATTTTAAGATGGGAATACCTCTGTACCAAAGTCCAAGATTAAAAATATATTGGGTGAAATATAATCCGATATCAAATTGGTCAAATTCTCTTTGACCGCGGTAATTGAAAGCAGGTGAAACAGATCTTTGAGCATATAAATTTCTTTCTTTTGGATTGAATATGAATTTTGCTCCGCCATGCACACTATATTTAATTGGCAAAATCCCGTCACTATTTCCCATCAGGGCTACATCGGGCCGTGTTAAATGGTAAACTGATGTACCAATCCAATATTTTCTCGAATAGAATAAACCTCCGGCTCCAATATCAAAATATGTTTTTGACTGTGTAGGTGTTTCTAAGGTGGCAACATTACCTCCACGCGCAATCTGATCACCAAATAATAATTTGTTAAAGTTAATGCTCTTCATACCTACCCCAGGTTGAACACCAAATCTCATAGAGTATTTTCTGTTCACTTTTACTTCATAAGCAACCATTGGATTAATAATTACTGTTTTTAATTCACCACTTCCAGCAGCATCATTTCCAAATAATAATCCGATCCCCAAATTATAAGTTTGTAAATAATGGTCAGCGGAAAGTAAATAGGATTTGTAGGTTTTTGAAATCCCTGGCCACTGATTTCTGTAGGTGGTGGAAACTCTTGAACAAACACCAGCTCCCGCAAATGCAGGGTTAAGATAAAGAGGAGATGAAAAAAATTGAGTAAAGTGCATATCCTGCGCTTTTGATTCTTTAGTGTTAGAAATAAAAGCAAAAAATAAAAGTCCTATTATTAAACTTTTATGAATAGCACCTTTACATAGCTCCTCCTTTAGAACTAAGAATAGGTTGGTAGAAATTTGAGTAGAATGTTTCATTGTTTCTTTTTTTATTTCCTTTTCAATTATAAAATAAAGGAATCAAAATATATCTAATTTGCTTTTTTTGAAAGCTTATATAAAAGGTTCATGTTTGTGCCTAAAATAACATTTGTTACAAGCCTCTCGTATCCTGGAGCATCGATAATCAATCTGTATTCTTTGCCGGACGGTGAAATAATAATAAGCTTTCCTGTTTTATCATTTGCTTTGTAAATTCCATAAACGGATTCTTTTTCAATTTCTATTGCTTTAACTTCTACATCCTTAATAACAGAACTTGACTCATCAACAATATGCATATTATACACGTTTAGTGGCAAAGTAGTTACATTCGGGAAGGAAACGTTATAAACATCCTGTAAACCAAAACCTCCTTCTCTTTCTGAAGAGAAATAACCCTTGGTAGCATCTGTATTCATGACAAAAAATATGTCGTCATCCACAGTGTTTACAGGGCTTCCCATATTTACGGCATCAGAAAATTTACCGGTTTCATCAAAAGTTGATTTGAAGATATCAAAACCGCCCATATTTTTGTGGCCTTCAGAGCTAAAAAATAAAGTATTACCCAAAGGGTGAACAAACGGGGCATCTTCATCATATTCGGTGTTAATTGCAGATCCCAGATTAAAAGGTTTCCCCCATTTTCCATTGAATAATTTTCTGGACAGGTATAAATCTTTACCACCATAGCCTCCTGGTCTGTTACTTGAAAAGAAAATAATATCTCCATTAGGCGAATAACAAGCACTGGTTTCAAGGTAATCCGGTGAATTAACTATAGTACCAATTGATTCAGGAGCAGACCATTTATTATTGCTGTAAAAACTTTCATAAATATCTCCGCTTTTTAGATCTTTACTAGTGCGGTAGAGAAGCATTTTTTCACCATCGGCTGATAACCCTGTACAAGCATCGTGTACAGCAGTGTTGATAACAGTATCAAGTATCACTGGTACTCCCCAATTTCTAGTACTATCTTTTTTTGATAAATAAATGTCCTCAAAATAATCACCTAAAGGATCTTTATTTTGCCAAATTGAATTTTTTCTCCGGGAGGTGAAAATCATAAAACTCTCATCTGCAGGAATTAATGGTACGTATTCATCGTACTCCGAATTTAGTGTGTTTCCCATGTTTTTGATTACAACATTTTTATCTGTTGTAGACTCAAATAACATTGCAGTATTACTTTTTTCAATTAGATCATCTACTTCTTTTTTTGAAAACTGATTGTCTCCTCCAAAATATTTGTATTGGTTATAATAATAAATTGCCCGGTCAAATTCTTTTGCCAGGTGGCTCAGAATTCCAAGATAGTAATTGGTTTCAGGGAAATCATCAGGCGATACTTTTGCAAAATATTTTTTTGAATTTTTTCTGTATTTTTTAATTTCATAATTGCAAACTCCAAGTTTAAAATTGGTTTCGTTATCCGTACTGTCAAGTGCATAAAGAGTTTCATACATTTTAAGTGCACTTAAATAATCACCGAAATCATATGCTTTATCTGCTTTAAGTAACAGTTGTTTATCCTGACGGGTAGTTATTTGGGCAAAACTATTTTCTCTTTTCCCAAAAGAAAAGAGAAGGATAATTATGAAACAAAATATGCTATTGTTTTTCATAGAAATTTGATTTTTAATGAAATGTTTACTCCAACAATATTTTACAAGGAGTAGAAATTGACATTTAACAACCATTTGATAGTTTTATTTTTTACTATTCACTTTAATCATTTTAGCTTTTACTAATGAATGATCATAATGTTTCCATTTTTATCAAATGTTTTTCCATTATTCAATTTTATAAAAGCTTTCCAAATATACACATCTTGCGGACATAATTTACCTTTATAATATCCATCCCATCCCTGAAGAACGTCCATAGATTCAAAAATCATTTCTCCCCACCTGTTATAAACTTCTAATCTGTATTCAACTACTCCCGCAGTATATGGGAAAAACACGTTATTATTTAAACTGTTCGGGTCATAGGAGCCTCCTGAACTACCGTCAGGATTAGGAGTAAATCCATTAGGGAATACAACGTCTGCATTAGTAGTAACTTCAGCGTAGGCGGTATCCATACAACCATAATTGGAGGTAACGATAAGTTCAATTTGAAACGCTCCGATCAGTGGATATGAATATTGTGGATTTTCCTGTGTTGATGTTTGGCCATCTCCAAAATCCCAATTGTAGAAAGTAGCGCCTATTGATTGATTATTGCAAATCAAGAGATCATAAGGTAAATCCAATTCAGTAGAGTTTACTGAAAATGCAGCAGTTGGATATGGGTGGCCACTAATTATTAATGGCAATGATGAATTATTGTTGGTACACCCTCCCGAAGTGGTAACGGTTAAAATAACTGGCATATCAGCCGGTAAGGTATATGTATGTCCCGGATCTTCTAAGATGGAAGAGGTGCCGTCACCAAAACTCCAATTCCAGGAGGTAATAGGATCATCAGGGTTTCCTGAAACAGAGTTGTCGAAAAATTGTATGGTTCCAGGCACACACAGGGCAGTAGTATCCGAGATTATGCCAACTGTTGGAGGTGGATTGAAAAGAACGTCTACAGTATCTGAAACAGAAATACAAACATTACTTACCGTCACAATATAAGTTGTTGGTTGAGAAGGTGTAACCAGAAACACACCAGGCCCGGTGCCTAAATTATTATTCCATTGATAAGTAAGCACACCGGTATTTCCTGTAGCTTCAGCATATACCACCGTGCTTTGGCCAGGGCATATAGGAGATGTGGCATAAGCTTGTATGGAGGTATTGTTTAATGTATATACCGTAATTGATGTATTATCAGGAGTTCCCGAACATCCGATTTGATCAAATGCAACAACTGTATAAGTTACATCAGCAGTAGGGGTTATTGGAAGAGTACCTGCTGTAATGGCTCCGGAAGGCTGCCATGCATAATAATAGTTTCCAGCACCCCCGGTAGCTGTAGCTGATACCGATCCTGACTGCCCTAAACAAAGTGTATCATTGGAGCTTGCTGAAGTTATTATTTGTGAAGGTTGTGATATTATTGCATTGCTATTAGTGGTACAACCATTAGCATCCGTAACAGTAACAGTATAAGAGCCTGCTAAAATATTACTTGAAGTGCTTCCTGAATCTCCTGCCGGTGCCCAGGCATAACTGTATGGAAGTATTCCCCCCGAGGCAAGTACAGAGGCATTTCCAAAACCATTATAACAAATGGGATTTTTTACAGAATCTATTACAGAAGTAAATGGAGTAGGTTCTTCAATGTTTATTGAAATAGCTTTCTGGCAGTTGTTTTGGTCAGTTACTGTTACAGTATGGGTTCCCGCGGCCAGGCTGGTAGCAGTTGCTAAAGTAGAACCTGAAGGCGCCCATAAATAACTGTATAGTGGACCAGTTCCATCTGCGGCCGAAACAGAAATAACTCCGGTACTTTGCCCGTTACATAATACATCCGTTACTGATACAAGAGAAATAGCAATAGGGGTGGGTTCTGATAAAATTGCAGTGTCTGTTGCTATACATCCTAAAGCATCCGTTACATGAGCAACGTAAGTTCCAAGTGTTAAGCCAAATGCTGTAAGGCCGTTACCTCCTGATGGTGACCAGCTAATAATAAAAGGCGCTGTTCCCTGGGCAATAGTAACGGTTGCTGAACCATCATTTCCACCAAAACACAATGGATCACTTGTAGATGAAATAGTTGCAACAGGATCAGGTGCTATAGTTAAATTGTCTGAGAGCGATATTGTACAGTTAAATACATCGGTTATTGTAACACTAAAAGTACCAATCGTTAAGCTGTCAATATATGAATCAGTTTTACCCCCTGGTGACCATAAATAGGAATAAGGATAAGTACCTCCTGATGCCTGAGTAGAAATTGAACCGTTACTCTGGCTGCAGGAAGGATTGATTGACACCAGTGAGCCTCCCAGAACTGCGGGTTCTGTAACGGAAACTAACAATGTTGTTTTGCAACTCTTAATATCTGTAACGGTAACATAATAATCACCGGCAACTAGTCCAAATGCAGTATCACTTACAGATACTGAGGGGCTCCATAAATAAGAATAACCTGCCGTTCCACCGGTTGAACTTATATGTGCCGTGCCAGTTGCGGTTCCAAAGCAGGTTACTGCAGTCATGGTACTTGTTGCTGAAAGTGCCTGAAGAGGTTCAGATATGGTAACCGAATCGAGCGTTACGCAGCCATTAAAATCAGTTATTGTGACTGTAAATGTACCTGCAGTCAAACCTTGTCCCATTGGTGCATTACCTCCAATC
Organism: Bacteroidota bacterium; assembly: GCA_040387415.1. Taxonomy (GTDB): domain Bacteria; phylum Bacteroidota; class Bacteroidia; order 2-12-FULL-35-15; family 2-12-FULL-35-15; genus 2-12-FULL-35-15. Next base: position 231,200 of record JAZKDU010000017.1, on the reverse strand, counting down.
GGTAGCCATTCATAACTATAAACAGGTGTTCCTCCGGTTGCGTCAACTGTTGCTGTTCCATCATTTCCACCGAAACAGCTCACATTGGTTGATGATGAAATTGAAGATGTCAGCAAGGTTGGTTCTGTAATTGTAAAAGATTTAATCTGTAAGCAGCTATTCGCATCAGTCACCTGCACTGTATAGGTATTTGCAGAAAGATTAGAAACATTGCTCCCTGTGCCTCCTCCTGGCAACCACAGATAAGAATAGGTTGGAGTACCACCGGATACATTTGCCGAAGCTGTTTCATTATTTCCGCCAAAACAGCTCATTTCACTTGTTGTAACCACTATAAACATGGAATCGGGTTCTGTAATTTCAGCACTTATGACAGGCAACGATTGACATAAATTAGTATCTGTTATGATAAGGGTTTGATTACCAGGCAATAAGCCTGTTGCAATTGAATCGGTACTTCCGGATGGCATCCATGAATAAGTGAATGGGCCGAAACTGCTTAACACAGTTGGTGAAGCCGTACCATCAGTTCCTCCATTACAACTAACATTAGTTGTAGAAGTAATGGTTACAAGCGGGCTGGGATTATCCCCTACAATTGTCTGTTCAGTAAAAGTACAGGAATTTGAATCTGAAACGGTAACCGTATAGGAACCCGCAATTAAATCGGTTGCAAGCGCATTTGTCCCACCAGAGGGCGCCCATTGATAAGTATATGGTATAATTCCACCTGTAACAGCAACAGAAGCCTTACCATTAGAAAAGCTGCAGGTGGAATTGATGCTGGAAACTGTAAGGGCTATTAAATTAGGTTGTGAAACAGTGATTGAGTCAATTAAACTACATCCTTTTGAATCCACTATCGTAACTGTGTACGTTCCTGCAGATAAGTTAGAAAGGGTTTTACCGTTGAGGCTGCCAGGCATCCAGAAATAATTATAAGGTGAAGTTCCACCACTAACAGCAGCTGAAACGCTGCCATTTGCTTCTCCAAAACATTTAACAGGCGCAGTAGTTAAGGCAGCTGCAAGTGCAGCTGCAGGTTGATTAATAGTAAAGGACTTTGATTCAGTACAGCCGTTCAAATCGGTAACCTGCACTGAATAGGTAGTGTTAGCTGACAAATTACTCAGATTAGTTTCAGTACTACCACCCGGGCTCCAAAGGTAAGTATAACCAGGTGTACCACCTGATACAATGGAAGTAACACTTCCGTTACTATCGCCAAAACAATTCAACGTGGTTTTATTTAGAGCAATGTATATTGGGGAAGGCATCAAAATTTCAGGACTTTCAGCAAGTAATGATTGGCAAAGGTTAGTATCCTTTACAGTAACTAAGTAAATACCCGGAGATAATCCTGAAGCTGTAGCATTAGTGCCACCTGAAGGTGACCAGGAATACGTAAAAGGCCCAGAGGTTCCACTGGCTGTTGCTGTAGCGCTACCATTATAAATTCCATAACAACTGACATCTGTTGTTGAAGATACTGTTACAGTTGGGCCAGGGTTATCATTTATCATTATTGACATGGTGTCAACACACATATTGTTATCGGTAACGGAAACGGTATACGTTCCTGCAAGTAATCCTGTTTCAACTGAGGATGTTCCGCCTGATGGCAACCACTCATAGGTATAAGAAGGAGTTCCTCCTGATACTGCAATAGATGCCTGTCCATTAGCAAAACTGCATTTTGAATTAATACTTGACGGGGTAAGTACCATTGCAGGTGCCTGGGTAACTGTTATGGAAGTAACAAAAATACATCCTTTTGAATCTGTTATTGTAACAGTATAGGTATTTGCGGAAAGTTTGGAAAGGTTCTGCCCGTTAAGATTTCCTGGCATCCAGTCATAATTGTAGGGCGCTGTTCCACCAGTAGCACTAGCAGAAACGCTTCCGTCCATTCCACTATAGCAGGAAACAGGGGTAAAAGTAAGGGAAGCAGAAATTGTAGCTGCAGGTTGCGCTATTGTAACGGAATCTTTAGCAATACAACTGTTATTGTCAGTCACTGTTAATGTATACGTTTGGCTGGTAAGGGAAGATAAGGCAGTTGTAGTTGCAGATCCCGGCATCCAGAAATAATTATAGTTAAGAGTTCCTCCAGAGGCAGTTGCAGTTATCGAACCATCGTTTCCACCAAAACAGCTTATATCTGTCTGAGAGCTGAAGGTTATTCCCAATAATGCCGGTTCATCGACAATAGCCGTTTCTTTTGCCGTACACCCAGCAAAATCGGTTACGGTTACAGAATAGGTCGCGCTCGCTAAATTAGTTATGGGAGCAGTAGTAAAGCTGCCTGGCAGCCATGAATAGCTATAAGGAGGGGTTCCTCCTGCGGAAGATACATTCGCTGTTCCATTATTAAGGTAATCGCAGGTTTCATTTGTTTGTGTGGTATTGACTGAAAGTAAAGTAGGTTGAGTTATAATAGTAGAACTTCCAGCGGTACAGCCGTTAAAATCTGTAATAATAAGTGAATCCTTACCAGCACGAAGATTATTAATTGTAGCTGTTGTTTCAGTAGTGGGCAGCCAATAGTAGGTATAACCCAGAGTTCCACCTGAAGGACTTGCTGTTACTGCACCATTATTACCCCCATAGCAGCTCACGTTTGTTTGATTAATAAAGCTTAATGATAGTAAAGGTGGTTGAGTAATGGTGGTGGTTGAAGTTCCAGTACATCCTTTTGCATCAGTAACTGTTAGTGTGTAGGTTCCAGCAAATAGTTTGGTGAAATTTTGGCCATTTAGATTTCCCGGTGTCCAAATATAGGAGTAGGGGCCTCCGGTTCCACCAGTTGCTGTAGTAGAAGAAAGTGTTCCGGTTGATTGTCCGAAACATGGAACATTTGTTGACGATGCTGTAACTGATATAGGACTTGTGGGCTGGGTAATTTCAAAAGCTACTTGCGGGCTTGCACAATTGTTTAAATCAAAAGCTGTTACCGTATAAGATTTAACTGAAACTGGGCTTGCTAACAGGTTAGAGATGCTTGCACCTGTTTGTCCGCCAGGCAGCCATTGATATGTATAGCCTGGGGTACCACCGGTTGGGCTCGCAGTTGCAGTACCGTCATTTCCTCCAAAACAGCTAACATTACTTGTGCTTAGTGAAGTGAAAACTTTTGTTGGTTCAGTAATTTTAGCAGAAACAAATGTTTTACATCCGTTTGGTGAAGTTGTAATTTTAACTGTATAAGTACCTTTAGGAAGCCCAGTTGCGGATGTTCCGGTACCTCCAAAAGGCAACCATTGGTATGAAAAAGTACCAAATCCGCCAGTTGTGCTAACCATGGCAGTACCAGTTGAATCACCAAAACACAATGCATTTGTAACAGTGATGGTGGCAAGAGGAACAAAATCATCAATAACATCCGCATAGCTGAGGGAGATACACCCGTTGGCATCCGTTACTTCAATATTATAGTGATCGGAAAATAAATTATTAATGGAAGTTCCGGTACCAAAAGTAACGGTACCTACATACCATAAATAACTATAAGGAGCTAATCCTCCGGCTACAGAAACTGATGCTGTACCAGTTGGGAGGCTACAACCTGAATTGGTAGTATTAACCGTAAAAACTAAAGGGGCTGGTTCAGCAACTATGACCGAATTGGAGGATGTACATCCTTTTGAATCGGTTGCGGTTACAATATATGTTCCTGCTGCAAGGCCTGTAATATTCTGACTGGTATAGCCACCTGGTGCCCATTTATAACTATATGGACCAGTACCGCCTGCAGCCACTGCAGAAGCGGTACCATCGCTAAGGCCATTACAAGTTGCAGGAGTGGAAATTGCTGAAACTGAAAAAAGAAGTGGTTGGGTTATAGTAACCGAATTTGTTGCAACACAACCATTATTATCAGAAGTTGTTAATGAATAAGTTCCTGCTGTTAAATTGAATTTAGCATTGGCTGTTCCTACACCTGGAGTCCAAGAATACGTATAATTAGGGGCGCCACCTGAAATAGTCGCTGATACCGCTCCATTATTTCCTCCAAAACAGCTAACGTTAGTCTGATTGTTGAAGCTTATTGAGAGTGGCAAAGGTTCAGTAATTATTACTGTTTTGGTAATAGAACAACTTTTAGCATCGGTTACTATTACAGTATAAGTTCCGGAAGCTAAACCGGAAATCGAGCTGGTAGTTAATGCACCGGGCTGCCATAAATAAGTGTAGGGGGTAGTTCCTCCATATGGGCTTGCAGTGGCAGTTCCATTATTAAGATAATCACATGTTTCATTACTTCTTGTGACAGATACTGAGAGCAAAACAGGTTCGGTAATAACAATTGCTTTGGAAACACTACATAATTTAGAGTCAGTTATGGTTACGGTATGAGTACCTGCTATCAGACCTGTTCTTGAAGCTGTAGTAGCCCCCCCTGGCGACCATGAATAAGTATAGCCAGCTGTTCCTCCAGAAGGGCTTACAGTTAAAGCTCCATCACTTCCCCCTTTGCAGCTTACATTTGTTTGAGAAGTAATGGCTACTGCTAGCACCGGTGGCTCTGTAATTGTTGTTTGTGCAGTAGCAATACATCCTTTCAAATCTTTAACTGTTACAGTATAAGTACCAGCTGTCATTCCAGTTTTAGTAATGGTTGTTTGCAAACCCGATTGCCATGAATAGGTATAACCTGGTGTGCCCCCAGAAGGAACAGCGGTAGCTGTACCATTATTAGAATAGCTGCAATTTTCATTTGTGCTTGTTATGCTTACTGAAAGCGCAGTTGGTTGTACTATGGTAACTGAATTAAAGGCGGTACATCCTTTGGAATCAGTAACATTTAGGGTATGAGTTCCGGCTGTTAAATTAGTTCTGTTAGCAGTGGTTGCCCCTCCCGGTGCCCAGGAATAGGTGTAATTTGCAGTACCTCCTGTTGTGGCAGAAGTAATTGCGCCATTAGCTCCGCCCGAACAGCTTACGTTTATTTGTCCGCTAAAGGTTACAGCCAAAACTGCCGGTTGAGCAATTACAACATTTTTAGTTGCTGTACAACTTTTGGAATCGGTAACCGTAACAGTACATGTTCCCGCAGATAAACCAGATATTGAGCCTCCAGTCAGGGACCCGGGTTGCCATAAATAGGTATATCCAGAACCTGGTGTGCCTCCAGAACCAGTTGCCGTTGCTGTACCATTGTTTAGATAATTACATGTTTCGTCAGTTTTTGTGGTAGATACTGCTACTGCAGTAGGTTGTGTGATTATTACTGAATTTGTTGCAATACAGCCTTGATTATCAGTGGCTGTAATTGAGTAAGTACCGGCTGTTATATTAGTTAAGGCGCTACTTGTCACCGATCCTGGCATCCATAGGTAAATATAATTTGGCGTTCCTCCAGTTACGGAAGTTGCTACTGCACCATTACTTGCTCCATAACAGGTGGATACATTTGTTTGGCCCGTAAAACTTACTACCAATGGAGCGGGTTGGGTAATTAATCTTGTTGCTGATGCGGTGCATCCAAGTGAATCTGTAACTGTAATAGTATATGTTCCGGAAGATAAATTAGAAATGGTACTAGTAGTTTGTAATCCCGGTTGCCATACGTAGGTATAACCTGGTGTGCCACCAGTAGGATTCACAGTGGCAGTACCATTATTAAGGTTAGAACAGGTTTTATTTGTGCTTGAAGCTGTTGCAATTATCGCAGAAGGTTGAATTATGGTTGCTGTATTTGTTGCAACACATCCTTTGAAGTCAGTGATCGATAATGTGTAAGTCCCGGCAGTTAAGTCAGCTATAGAATTGGTAGTTGCTCCTCCCGGTGTCCATAGATAGGAAAAATTAGGAGTTCCTCCAGAGGGCAGTGCGGAGATAGTACCATTATTTCCACCGAAACATGAAACATTAGTGGGAGTTAATGCAATTGTTAATGTTAACTGGTTAATTGTATGAGTTGAAGAAAATTGGCAGCCTTTTGAATCTGTTATAATTGAAGTGTAAGCTCCAATAGTAAGACTGTTTATGGAGGAGGTTGTTTGATTCCCCGGAGACCATAGATAAGTATACGGACCAGTACCTCCCGTGGGAGCCAAGGATATGGAACCACTGCTGCCACCCGAACATACTACATGTGTAAGAGTTGCATTAGCAATGATTGGTGTGGGCTGAATAAGAGTAATAGAATCTTTAGTATGGCAACCTTGAGCATCCTGAACAGTTAAAACGTATTTCCCGGCAGTTAAATTTGATATTGAACTTGTTGTAGCTGAACCAGGAATCCATGAGTACGTGTAGGGAGATGTACCTCCCACTATACTTGAATTTACCGATCCATTATTTCCATTTACACAACTTACAGGTGTTGAAGTTAAAGAAATAACAGCCGGAGCAGGTTGAGTAATGGCATGATTGGTAGTTATTTGACAACCTTTTGAATCTTTTATGATTGCTGTATAAGAACCTGCTGTTAATCCGGTAACAGTGGAGGTGGTTTGGTTGCCAGGCTGCCACAAAAACGTATACGGAGGAGTTCCACCGTTAGGCGTTAATGCAATTGACCCATTATTTCCGGCATTACAGGTAACATTGGAAATTGCAGGAGCAGCAATGGTAAGAAGTGCTGAAGGCTGAGTAATTACAACCGAATTAGTGGTGGTGCAACCTTTAAAATCGTTAACAGTCACCGTGTAAGTTCCGGCCGTCAAGTTGCTACGTGAAGCGGTGGTGGCACCTCCTGGTACCCAATTGTATGTATATGGTATATTTCCACCCGAAGGACTTGCTGTAACAACACCATCATTGCCTGTATAACAGCTTACATTCACCTGGCTTATAAAATTAATGGCCAGAGTGGCCGGTTCATTTACTATTGGAAATGACGTAGCCGCGCAGCCTCTGGAATCAGTGACCGAAAGGGTATAAGTGCCGCTCGATAAATTGTTTATACTGCTTGAAGTATATGCACCCGGTTGCCATAAATAAGTGTAGCCAGGTGTTCCGCCAGAAATAGCAGCTGTTGCACTACCGTTATTTAAATTATTACATGTTTCATTCACAACGGTTGCACTCGCAATCATTGTACCTGGCTGCGTTATTGTAACAACGCCCGCAGCTGTACATGCCAGATTATCCGTTACTGTTAATGTATAGGTGCCTGCTTGTAAACTGCTTGCATTAGGTGCCGATCCGCCTGCGCTCCAATTGTAGGAATAAGGCGGTGTTCCACCGGTAACTGTTGAAGTGGCAGTACCATCAATTCCATTATAACAGCTTACAGCAGTAGGGGCTAAAGAAACTGAAATAGCTGAAGGCTGAATAATAGTGTATGTCTCTTGTTTAGAGCACGATTTAGAATCGGTTACTGTAACGGAATATGTACCAGCGGGTTTTCCACTTATGGAAGCAGTTGTCTGATTTCCTGGTTGCCATAAATAGTAAAAAGGAGGTGTACCACCAGAAGCAATAATTGATACAGACCCATTACTTCCGCCAGGGCAGGAAACAGGAGCAAGTGTTGATGCAAGTGAAATTGTTGCTGGTTGAGCAATCATCACAGATGCCGGAGATGTACACCCGATATTGTTTGTAACAGTTACAGTATAATTGCCTAAGCTTAAGTTTGTTGCAGTTGCAGATGTTTGCGCTGGTACAGTATTCCAGGAAAACGTATGAGGCGGATTTCCACCGGCAACGCTAACTACAGCAGAGCCATTGTTTCCTCCGTAACAGCTTATTAGTGAGGGGGTTGTTGTGATAGTTCCCGTAAAATTCTGATAGTTTATCCTAACAACATCGGAAACTGCAGCACAAGTACCATTTCCTATTGTAGTTAATGTTAAATCAACATAGCCTAATGATAATTCGCTGGTTGTAGGGGTGTAGGATCCGGTAAGTGTTGTGTTATTAGGACTGAAAAAGCCTCCACCTCCTGACCAGATACCACCGGTTGCACCTGCTACAGTTCCTGCGAGATTAGAAATAGGATTTTGTTTACATACGGTTTTATCCGGCCCTGCGTTCACAGAAACTGGTACCGTAAATTTTTTAACTTCAACAATTGAAGAGGCTGTGCAGCCCGATCCATCAGAAAGAACAATGGTATAAAATCCTGAGGGAACAACAATATTTTGCGCAGGGTTGATATTATTCCACAAATAGGTGTATGTTCCTGAACCTCCAGTGCCGTTAGCTGTAATAGTTGTGGAATTGGGTGTTTGGCCATTGCAAATGGCAGGATTTGCAGGTGAAATAGTAACGGCTAGAGGAGGAGTGAAAAATACGCGAACCGTATCACATTGAGGGGCACAACCACTTATTACCGAAGTTCCACAGATCCGATAGTCAACATAAGGGGGAGGTGAAGCGCCAGGTGTAACGGTTGGCCTTAAGCAGGTGGTGCAGGATAAAAGAGCGTTATAAGCAGGATTGTTAGGAACAGAAGTCCATACCACTGTAGTTGAATCGTACCCGCCTGCATTTATAATTTTCGAACAGCCCTGACTAACACTAATATCGGGACCAGCAGTTGATTTTGGGATAGAAATAATTTTAAAAAGTGAGGTGATTTGAGCAGAGTTACAAAATGTTAAAACATGAGGCCCAGGGCCTGTTAAGCAAACAGGAGCACCCACATTTACAGGGGTTGAGCTACATCCAACTCTGTAAACGCCTCCACTTTGGGCCGGATTCATTTCAAATTTTATACCCATGGCTCCTGGATGGAGGGTAATGTTAAATTTGACACATCTGTTGCCATCCGAAGCTGAACTTGGGCAGCAATTGGTTGTTAAAGGACCTATTGTGGGGTAAGAATTACTAAAAACAGCAGTTGGATTGGCAGTAAGGTTTACATCAATGCCTTGCGGGCAGGGTATTTGCGCGGCAACTGAAAATATAGAAAAAAATAATATTAAAAATACCCAATGCCGCATGATAAATGATTTTATTTCTATACGTAAAGTACGGGATAAAGTTACTGTTTTATTTGAATTTATCTATATGAAAATCAGGCAGTTTGTTATGATTTGAAATGGTTTTTTCTCTTTGGTGATTGGTCGTCCTTAATTTGTTGTTTATTGGTGTTTAATTGTAATATATCGACTGTAATCGTAAAATCGATTATTTTATGATTACGACTTAAAAAGAACAACAATCCTTAATGGATAAAAAATTCGGAACCGATTAGCTGCTTAAAGTTGATTATTTGGTAAAATAGCAGCGTATGGTTACATTTGTGAATTATACTAGAAAATTCTAATAATGGTAAAAACAGAACCTTACAAAGCAAAGAATAAGATACGAATTGTTACGGCCGCATCTTTATTTGACGGGCATGATGCCGCAATTAATATTATGCGAAGGATTATTCAATCGAGTGGGGCTGAGGTGATCCATCTTGGGCATGATAGAAGTGTGCAGGAGATTGTGGATTGTGCTATCCAGGAGGATGCTAATGCAATTGCTCTTACTTCCTACCAGGGAGGGCACAACGAATTTTTTAAGTATATGTATGATCTTTTGAAGGAGAATGGATGCGGACATATTAAAATATTTGGAGGTGGAGGTGGAACTATTCTTCCTTCGGAGATTGAGGATCTTCATAAATATGGGATCACAAGAATATACTCTCCCGATGATGGGCGTGCCATGGGATTGCAGGGGATGATCAATGATATGCTTGAGAAGTGTGACTTTCCGACCGGTGCAAATTTGAACGGTGAGGTAAAGCATTTAAAAACAAGAGATGTAAAATCGATTGCACGGTTAATTTCAGCTGCTGAAAATTTTCCTGCAGAATTTGCACAATTCAGTACAGAAATTGAAGAAATTATCAAAACGAAAGTGGTTCCGGTACTTGGTATCACCGGGACAGGTGGTTCAGGTAAATCAAGTCTTGTGGATGAACTTGTACGTAGATTTTTGATTGATTTTAAAGATAAAACGATTGCAATTATTTCTGTTGATCCATCAAAACGTAAAACGGGCGGTGCTTTGCTTGGCGATCGGATTCGTATGAATGCGATAAGGAATGAAAGGGTTTATATGCGTTCTTTAGCAACAAGACAAAGTAATTTAGCGTTATCCAAATATGTGAAAGAGGCTGTTGAAATTGTGAAAGCAGCCAATTATGATTTGGTCATTTTAGAGACCTCCGGAATTGGACAAAGCGATACTGAAATTACAGAACACAGCGACATGAGCCTGTACGTGATGACACCGGAATATGGTGCAGCTACACAGTTGGAGAAAATTGATATGCTTGATTTTGCGGATGTAATTGCTCTCAATAAATTTGATAAACGAGGAGCATTGGATGCGTTGCGCGATGTAAAAAAACAGTACAAGCGCAATCACCAGCTTTGGGAGACCGATGATTCAGAACTGCCTGTTTACGGTACTATTGCATCACAGTTTAATGACCCCGGAATGAATAAATTATACAGGGCGGTTGTAAATAAACTATCAGAAAAAACAGGGGCTGATTTAAAATCTGATTTTGCAGTTACGGATGAAATGAGTGAGAAAATATACATTATTCCTCCTCAGAGAACTCGCTATTTATCAGAGATTGCAGAGAATAATCGTGCGTATGATAAATGGGTAAATGATCAGAAAGAAGTTGCTCAGAAATTATATTCAATACGTAAAACAATTGATAGTGTTAAACCCCAAACAGGATCTGAAACCCTGTCAGGAGAAGGCTCAGAAAACAATTTGATTGCTTCATTAGAAAAGCATTATAAAGAAATTGAATTAGGTTTAGATGGCCGTAACAAAAAAATAATTGAAGGCTGGGATAATAAGATTCAACAATACAAAAACGAATATTTTATTTTTAAAGTTCGTGATAAAGAAGTAAAAATAAAAACACATTACGAGTCACTTTCCCATACTCAAATTCCGAAAATATCTACTCCTAGATATGAAGGCTGGGGAGATATTTTAAAATGGAATTTACAGGAAAATGTACCGGGCGAATTTCCTTATACTGCTGGTGTGTTTCCATTTAAACGTGAGGGCGAAGATCCAACGCGTATGTTTGCCGGAGAAGGCGGACCAGAGCGGACAAATAGACGTTTCCATTATGTGAGTTTAGGGATGGATGCAAAGCGTTTAAGTACAGCCTTTGACAGTGTAACATTATATGGCCAAAATCCAGCAATTCGTCCTGATATTTATGGGAAAATTGGTAATTCAGGTGTTTCAATTTGCTGCCTGGATGATGCAAAAAAATTATACAGTGGCTTTAATCTTGCTGATCCTAAAACATCGGTAAGTATGACCATTAATGGCCCGGCAGCCATTATAGCAGGCTTTTTTATGAATGCCGCTATTGATCAACAGTGTGAGATTTATATTAAAAAAAATAGTTTAGAGGCTGAAGTAACAAAAACGATTGAAACTATTTATAAGAAAAAGAATGTAAAGCGTCCACATTACCAGGGTGAACTGCCAAAAGGCAATGATGGATTAGGCTTGTTTTTATTGGGCGTTACGGGTGACCAAGTATTGCCAAAAGAAGTATACGAGAAAATAAAAGCAGAAACATTAAGTTCTGTGAGAGGTACAGTTCAAGCAGATATTTTAAAAGAAGATCAGGCTCAAAATACCTGTATTTTTTCAACTGAATTTGCCTTGCGTTTAATGGGTGATATGCAGGACTATTTTATTCAAAAAAATATTCGGAATTTTTATTCGGTTTCTATTTCAGGTTATCACATTGCGGAAGCCGGTGCTAATCCTATTACACAGCTCGCATTGACATTATCCAACGGTTTTACGTTTGTTGAATATTACGTGAGCCGCGGGATGGATATTAATAAATTCGCTCCTAATTTATCGTTCTTTTTTAGTAATGGTATTGATCCTGAATATTCGGTGATTGGCCGTGTGGCCCGCAGAATATGGGCTAAGGCGATGAAACTGAAATACAATGCAGATGAGCGTTCACAAATGTTGAAGTACCACATTCAAACCAGTGGACGTTCCTTACATGCGCAGGAGATAGATTTTAATGATATTCGAACCACATTACAGGCCTTGTATGCGATTTATGATAATTGCAATTCATTGCATACAAATGCCTATGATGAGGCCATTACAACACCCACAGAGGAATCTGTGCGCAGGGCTATGGCTATTCAATTAATCATTAATCGCGAGTTAGGTTTGGCGAAAAATGAAAATCCGTTACAAGGTTCATTTATTATTGAGGAATTAACTGATATAGTAGAAGAGGCTGTTTTGCTGGAGTTTGAGCGTATCAGTGAGCGTGGAGGTGTTTTGGGGGCTATGGAAACCATGTATCAGCGCGGACAAATTCAGGAAGAAAGTTTGTATTATGAAACATTAAAACATACTGGAGAATATCCTATTATCGGTGTTAATACTTTCCTATCGTCAAAAGGTTCACCAACCATCCTTCCAAAAGAAGTAATACGTGCAACCGATGAAGAAAAAAATTACCAGATAAGCATGCTTGCGGAACTTGAAAGAGGTAATGCAGATAAATCTCCTGAGTTTTTACACGAATTGCAATCAGTGGCGATACGTAATCATAATATGTTTGAAAGTATTATGGAGGTGACAAAATATTGCTCTTTGGGACAAGTTACTAATGCCCTGTTTGAGGTGGGTGGGCAGTATAGACGTAATATGTAATACGGTTACGAATAAACGAATTATTGCGAATATATACGGTTACGGATAAACAAATTCTTACGAATTTACGAAACTGTGTTTGTTAAAACGAAACTGATATATATTAAATTAGTATATAATGGGATTAATCCAAAGTTTATAAGGGAAATAACATTTAGAAAAGTTTCCGATCTTAAATAAAGTTAAACATTAAAAGCAGTAACTATGAAATCAAACCACGAAATAGATTATAAAATATTAGGTGAAGAGCTTCAATGTGTGGAGATAGAATTGGATCCGAATGAAACGGTAATTGCCGAGGCGGGTAACTTTATGATGATGGATGATGGGATCCGCATGGATACTATTTTTGGAGATGGATCAAAGCAGCAAAGCGGTTTTATGGATAAACTTTTTTCTGCCGGAAAACGTTTATTAGTGGGTGAAAGTTTATTTATGACTGCTTTCACAAACACTGGAAATTTTAAAAAGCGTATCACGTTTGCTTCTCCTTATCCAGGGAAAATTATTGCAATGGATTTGAGCGCACTAAATGGTAAATTGATTTGTCAGAAAGATGCTTTTTTATGTGCAGCAAAAGGCGTTTCCATCGGTATTGAATTTCAAAAAAAATTGGGTACAGGTTTGTTTGGTGGTGAAGGTTTCATCATGGAGAAACTGGAAGGTGATGGAATGGCGTTTGTTCATTCCGGTGGAATGATCATTGAAAAAAAACTAACACCTGGTGAATTAATTAAAGTGGATACAGGCTGTATTGTGGCATTTACACATGATATTCATTATGATATTCAATTTATTGGTGGAATAAAAAATACCATATTTGGTGGAGAAGGTTTGTTTTTCGCGACTATTCAAGGCCCGGGAACTGTGTGGATACAATCCTTACCGGTTAGCAGACTTGCTGGACGTATGATGGCTTATGCGAAGAGTGGAAAAGAAGAGGGAAGTGTGTTGGGTGGATTGGGTAGATTGTTAGATGGGGATAATAGTTAAATTAATTTAAAATAATTTATTTCCAGGCACTAATATAATATCCTGCATTTTGGAAGTAATACCTGCAGGATATCAATGTCATACTTTTTGAAACTGTTTCCCCTTAAGTCAAGTGTTTCAAGGCTCTTAAGCAAACACACAGAATCATGAATGCTTGTTATTTTATTGCTTTTTAGTGACAGATGTTTTAGCTTTTTCAGTTTATAAATATCCACAGGTAATTCTTTTAATTGATTATTATCGAGTACTAATTGTTCCAGGGTATTTATTTTTGATAGTGTTGCCGGAATCTTATTTAAGCCACACATCACTAATGTCAGCTCTTTTAATTTTTTAAATTCACCAAAGGATGTTGGCAATGTATCCATTGCAGTACCAAAAACGGTTAGCGCTGTGAGGTTAGATAAATAGCCAATTGAATTTGGAAAATAAAATTTGGCGGAACTGTTATTTTGTATTTCCAGTGTTTTCAAACGACCTAAATATGCGATTTCAGTTGGCAATGAATCCAGTCGGGTATTCTGAAGCTGCAGTTCAGTGAGCTGTTCCAGATTGCCGAAATCCTTGGGTAAAGAGGTCAGCTCATTTCCAATACTTGAAAAATAAAGAAGGTTAGTAAGGTTTTTAAATTCGGCAGGTAATTGTTTTATTTCATTATTGGCTAAACGTAAGGCCTGAACCTGTATTAGTGTGCCTAGTTTAGGAAGTGTTTTTGGTTCAAATAGCTGGTTTTCAATTTTTACTTTATAAGCGATATTAACTTCCTTTAAAGCATCCTTTAAACTGGTATAAACTATTCCGGGAGGTCCATATTTATCAAATGAATCAAAGGTTTCCTGCCCTTTTGCTATAACAACAGCGACTAAAATAAAAAATATAAAGATTATTTTTCGCATAGTACAATTGGATTATCTCATAAAAGTGCAATTCCAGGAGGCTACATTACTTTTATCATCTGTGACCTCAATATTAAATGTATGTTTTCCTTTGGCAAGTTCCGGATCAAATGTACAGAACAGCAAATCCTGTTTCATTTCATATTCGCATAGCACCCATTTGCCATCAATGGTTGCGCGGTATTTTTTTATTCCCGAAAGGTTATCGGATACTTTAACACCAATTGTTTTTGCTTTTGTGAGATCAACATTGTTTTTGTCAATCACTTTGAAATTAGGTCTTATTTTAGGAGCTATGGTATCTATTCCAATCGCAAATTTGCCAAAGGTTTTGAGTTGGGCAGTAACCCACCCGTCTTTATAAGTTCCGCTTTGATAATGATATTGTCCTTTATCACCAACAGAAACAATAGCAACTTTATTTTGAAGCGAATTAGGGACCTGGTCCGCTTTAATATTCAGCGTATACGCTTTTTGTAATGCAGTTTCATCATTTTGTATATGATGAACCATGGAATAAATCCCTTTTTTTTGTGGAGATTTTGAATAACTATATTTTATATCATCATATAAAGCATAAGGAGGAATTGTGATCTCTACATCTTCATTTTTGAACTGATTTTCTTTAAAACAATCCAGAAAAACCGGATTTGAATTGGAAACCGTTGCTTTTGAATCATTTTTAGAGGTGCTTTTTACTTTTAGCATCATTTCGGTGGTGTTTCCTGCATAATCTTTTAAAATATACTTTATCCAATGCACGGCATCATCATTAAATTGAATAATCCCATTGTTTGAAAGTTCCTTATAGATACCCAATTGATTATTTTTTGAAATGAAACATTTCTGAATTTTATCATTGTGCTTTTGCTTTTCTGAAAAATCGATGTGGGTATTTACAAAACGTGCATTTTCGAATGTGAATTTTTCAAGGTCGTGGAAATAAACACGCTTTCCACCACTCTGTAATTCAATGGAGTACACACCATTTTGGTTGGTAGAACCTGTTTCAGTATCATAACATTCAATACCAAAACCAATATCACCGTTCACTGTAATAGTATCTATGCGATTAACTGAATAACTTCCTTTAGCAAAAACTGGTTTTATTTTTTTTACGGTATGTTTTCCATTTACAGTAGCGAATTCTCCAATCGGATATATTGCTAATCCGGTTATAACCGGTTTAACATTATCTTTCACTTTGTATCCAAAACAATACGGATTGATAGGCATTTCTGTTTTTGTATCGCGGATTTCGAAATGAAGATGCGGCCCCATAGAGCCTCCGGTATTTCCAGATAATCCTATCAAATCTCCTTTTTTTACTGAAATAATGGGAGCGGAAAGAAGGGTGTCAATTTCAAACAATTCCTTACTATTTTGAACGTTTCTTGTGAAATTGCCTATATTTCCATTGAAACTCTGTAAATGAGCATAAACGGTTGTATATCCATTAGGATGAGCAATATACAATGCTTTTCCATACCCAAACGGACTGATTTTTATTCGTATAATGTACCCATCTTCAACGGCATAAACCGGCATTCCTTCGCGGTTATTTGTTTTAATATCAAATCCTGCATGAAGATGATTCGGGCGAATTTCACCAAAATTACCAGCCAGGCATAAATCTGAATCAATTGGGCATCGAAAACAGTTAACAGGATATGGATTTTGGGCGAAAATTAGCGTGCTGAAAATCTGTGCCAGCAGAAAAAAAGTAAAACGTTTTAGCATCCTGTAAAGGTAAGGAAAACTATTGAAATATTTTGTAGTTCCAATATTCAACGCTATATTTGCAGAAAATGGACTTAGTATTTTAACTATTGATTATGAATGAATTAACTATTTCTATCACCGATCTGAAAACGAAGGTGGAAAAATTAGTAAATTTACATCAGGCTCTAAAAAAAGAAACGGAGCAGTTGAAATCAGATAATGAAATTTTGCAGAAAACGAATGAAGCACAAAAAATCACGATTGAATCTTTACAAAAAAATAACGAAGAAATAATACAAAACAAAAACGAAGAACAAACAAAAATAGTTACCGATACAAAACAAAAGATTAATGAACTAGTGCAGGAAATTGATAATTGCATTGCTCTTTTGAAGTAAATTGATAATCAATTTGAAAATAGATGGTTTGAATGTGTTTTTGATTTCAAATTGTCGGATTAGCAAATTGTCAAATTAATAAAATGGCTGAGGTATCATTGAAAGTTTTAATTGCGGGACGCGTTTATCCACTTACTGTTAAGCAGGAAGAAGAGGAAGGGGTAATGCAGACGGCTAAACTGATCAATGAAAAAATGAAGGAATTTGAGCAGAATTATTCGGTGCGCGACAAACAGGATTTATTAGCAATGTGCGCACTTAATTTGTTGACCAGTCAACAAAATACACTTAAAAAAGTTCAAGACCAGGAACTCATTCATCAGCTTGATTTATTCGTTTCAGATTATCTTCAGAAGGAAAGCAATTCATAGTGATTTACAGGTTTGTTAACATTTGCCTGTAAACAAAATATTCCCGCACCGGTATTTAAGTACCCAGTAAATTTTACATTTGGCTTTTGAAGCAGGTGTGAGGTTTTATTATCAACCAATTTAATTTATAAATTATGAACTTAATAGTTATTGCAGTAGCCCTGATATGTCTGATTATAGGCGCAGTGGTTGCATTTTTGGTAATTAACAAATCGAACGATGGGAAAGCGGCTGACATTATAAAAGATGCAGAAGCGAAGGCGGAAGTGATCAAGACGGATAAAATTTTACAAGCCAAGGAAAAATTTTTACAACTGAAAGCTGAGCATGAAAAGGCGATCAATGAGAAAAATCAGGTAATTCTTCAGGCGGAAACACGCATTAAGCAAAAAGAGCAGTCATTATCTCAAAAGCAGGAGCAGGCTCAGCGTAAAGATGCTGAAGTTGAAGCGGTTAGAAAGAATTTGACGCATCAGTTGGAATTAGTGAATGCTAAACAACAGGAAGTTGATAAATTTCACCGTAAACAAGTGGAACAACTAGAAGTGTTGAGTGGTATGAAGGCGGAAGAGGCTAAAGCTCAGTTAGTTGAATCGTTAAAAGCAGAAGCAAAAACGGCTGCTATGTCACACATTAAGGATATTGTGGAAGAAGCCAAAATTTCAGCTAACCAGGAAGCAAAAAAGGTGGTTATCCAAACGATTCAACGCGTTGCTACTGAGCATGCTATTGATAATTCAGTATCGGTATTTAATATTGAAAATGATGAGATTAAGGGCCGTATTATTGGCCGTGAAGGTCGTAATATCCGTGCGCTTGAAGCAGCTACCGGAGTTGAAATTATCGTAGATGATACTCCAGGAGCAGTTATTTTATCAGGATTCGATCCGATCCGCAGAGAAATTGCACGTTTGGCGTTGCATCAATTGGTAACTGACGGCCGTATTCACCCTGCGCGTATTGAAGAGATTGTAGAAAAAGTAAAAAAACAGATTGAAGAAGAGATTATTGAAACGGGTAAGCGTACTACCATTGATTTAGGTATTCATGGTTTACATCCTGAGCTTATCCGTATGGTTGGCCGTATGAAATATCGTTCATCTTATGGACAGAATTTGTTACAGCACTCTCGTGAAGTAGCGAATCTTTGTGCAATTATGGCAGCTGAACTTGGACTTAACGTTAAATTAGCGAAACGTGCCGGTTTACTTCATGATATAGGAAAAGTACCTGATGATTCACCAGAAATTCCTCATGCTATTTTAGGGATGCAGCTGGCTGAAAAATATAAGGAAAAACCAGAAGTTTGTAACGCTATTGGTGCCCACCACGATGAAATTGAAATGACTACACTTATCTCACCGATAGTGCAGGTATGCGATGCCATTTCAGGTGCTCGCCCGGGTGCTAGACGTGAGGTTGTTGAACAGTATATCAAACGTTTAAAAGATCTTGAAGCATTGGCTTTATCTTACCCAGGTGTAGAAAAAACATACGCTATACAGGCAGGTAGAGAATTACGCGTTTTAGTTGCTTGTGATAAGGTTACGGATAAAGAAGCGGAAGTTTTGTCGTTTGATATTTCTCAAAGAATTCAAACGGAAATGACTTATCCAGGACAAGTTAAAATCACTGTAATTCGTGAAACAAGAGCGGTTAGTATTGCTAAGTAAGGATTGTTTATTTTGCATTTGATTTAATTTCAGAGGTTCTTAAATTTAAAAGATATCAGTAGCAATTAAGGTTATATCCCTGAAAATGAGTAAACACCGAATAGTTATAGAATCGGGTACCGAAAACAGTAATTATTGGAAAGACCTTTGGAATTACCGGGGTCTTTTCTACTTTTTGGCGTGGCGCGATATTTTGGTGAGATACAAACAAACAGCAATAGGTGTTTTGTGGAGTGTAATACGTCCCTTTATTACCATTGTTGTGTTTACCCTTGTTTTCAATAAGCTTGGGAATTTCCCTTCCGATTCTGGTGTACCGTATGCAATTATGGTTTGCGCAGGTATGTTGCCCTGGCAATTTTTTTCAAACGCTTTTAGTGAATCTGCCAATTCATTAATTGCCAATTCAAATTTGCTGACAAAGGTTTATTTTCCAAGATTGATTGTGCCTGCAAGTACAGTGATTGTGAGTTTAATTGACTTTTTTATTTCTTTTGTTATTCTGATCGCTCTCTTTTTTTACTACGGTTTTGTTCCCGACTGGAAAATTTTATTTTTACCAGTTTTCTTACTCCTCGCAACGATTACAGCCATGGGCACAGGTTTGCTAATTGCGGCATTGAATGTTAAATATCGCGATTTCAGATATGTGATTCCGTTTATTGTTCAGTTTGGCTTGTATATTTCTCCTGTTGGTTTCAGCAGTACGATGATCTATAACCATGAAAGTATTCCGCAATTTGTAAAATATTTATACGCGTTAAATCCAATGGTAGGGGTCATAGATGGTTTCAGATGGTGCATTTTGGGAGGCGATACCCCATTACACCTTACTGAATTTATTGCTTCAATTGTAATTAGTATTTTATTTTTATTTATTGGTGTATGGTATTTCCGAAGGATGGAAAGATCATTTGCAGACGTTATTTAATTACATGAGCAATACTATTATACAAGTAGATAATATCAGTAAAAGCTACATGCTGAAGCATCAGGGTTCGCAGGGCTATACGGCCTTACGTGATGTAATTGCAAATAAAGTAAAAAATATTCTGCAGTCTAAACGCCAAGCCATAAATCATAAATCAGAAGAATTTTGGGCACTAAAAGATATTTCATTTGATATAAAACAAGGTGACAGAGTTGGAATTATAGGACGGAATGGTGCTGGAAAATCAACACTTTTAAAAGTATTGAGCCGAATTGTAACACCAACTAAAGGGCGTATTACAATAGATGGGCGTGTAGCTAGTTTGCTTGAAGTAGGAACTGGTTTTCATCCTGAATTAACCGGAAGAGAAAATGTGTTTTTAAATGGTTCTATTTTAGGAATGAGTAAATCTGAAATTCAAAGTAAATTTGATGAGATTGTAGCTTTTGCTGAAGTTGAACAATTTCTGGATACACCAGTAAAGCGTTATTCTTCAGGAATGTATGTAAGACTGGCATTTGCCGTAGCCGCACATTTAGAGCCTGAAATATTAATAGTGGATGAAGTACTTGCGGTTGGTGATGCTGAGTTTCAGAAAAAGTGTTTAGGTAAAATGAAGGATGTTTCAGGTGAAGGGCGAACTGTGTTGTTTGTAAGCCATAATATGGCGGCTATTCAGAAGTTATGTAATACTGGAATTTTATTGCATAAAGGGCAGGTTCTTGAATCAGGAAATATTGAAGATGTTACTAAAAAATATCTTACTTCGGGGAATTTGAATGAATCTATGATCATATTCGATCAGGAAGAAAACATTCATGGTCAACCGATTTCTTTATTTATTGAAAATATTGATGGAGAAATTGAGCATGAATTTCCAATTGGAAAACCTTTTCAGGTAAGAGTGAAATTCAGGATCAACAAAAAAACGGATCATTTTATCATTGCTTTAGGTATAAAAACCATTTCAGATATTGCGATAAGAACCTCTTATAGCATCCCAGCTGAAATACTTCCGGGCATTTATGAAGCAATTTTTAAATATGATGATGTAATATTGGCTTCTGGAAATTATCCTTTAGTATTGGGATTGTCATCCTATGAAAAATCTTTTTTTTACAGAGATAATATAACTTCAGTTCAAATTTCAGATTTGAGCGAAATGAAGGATAACTCAGCAATAATCAGAACTTCCGGTGTTGGGTTTATACTTAACCCGATAAATATTATTATTAATAAAGTATAATTAATGGATTTAATAACAAAAATAAAAAGAAGAATTGGTGTAGTAGATACTACGCACGAAAAACCCAAATTAAGTTATTCTCAATGTGGTGAAGATTTAATTATCGATTTTATTTTTGAACAATTTAAATTACCTAAAATCAGTTATCTTGATATAGGGGCGCATCATCCAACATATATCAATAATACCGCATTGTTTTATAAAAAAGGCTCTGTTGGTGTATGTATTGAACCTGATCCGTTTTTATTTAAAAGGATAAAAAAAGTTCGTGATAGAGATGTTTGTCTCAATGTAGGAATTGGAGTAGGGAAGGAGCGCGAAGCTGATTTTTATATCATGTCGATACCAACATTAAACACATTTTCGAAAGAGGAGGCTGAACGATATGCTTCGTATGGAGATAAAAGGATAGCACGTGTTATTAAAATGCCTATTGTACCAGTAAATGAAATTATACAAAAGCATTTTAATTCTTCACCTGATTTTATCTCTTTGGATGTAGAAGGCCTTGATTTTAGTATTCTTCAGAGTTTTGATTTTGAACGTTACCGGCCAAAAGTATGGTGTATAGAAACCCTTACCTATTCGGAAAATAAAACAGAAGAGAAAATAAAGGAAACAATTGATTTTATGTTGTCGAAAAACTATTTTGTTTATGCCGACACCTTTATCAATACCATTTTTGTTGATAACGAGGCTTGGACAAAGAGATAGTAAAAAGTATAATTTAGAAATTACAAAATATGTTAACCCGGGATAACTTTATAAATTCACCCATTTCAATAGAGAATGAATTACTAGCCTTCTTTAAAAAAAATGATAATCTGATCATTTTTGATATTGGAGCATGTGAAGCAGAAGATTCCATCAGGTATTCACTTCTTTTTCCCAAATCTGTTGTTTATGCATTTGAACCTAGGCCTGATAATATTGAAAAAGGAGAAAATCTTATAAAAAAGTATAAGAAAACAAATATCACACTTGAAAAAATCGCACTTAGCAATAAAAACGGGACTGCAGAATTTTTTTTATCTGAGGGTGAACCCAAAGACTTAAAGAATGATGAAAACTGGAACTATGGCAATAAATCCAGCTCATTGTTAGCACCATCCGAACAGTTAAAAGAACATACGGAATGGTTAAATTTTAATAATAGAATTCAAGTAGATACACTGCGCCTGGAGGATTATGTCCAAAGGAAAGCAATAAAACAAATTGACTTTATTCATATGGATGTTCAGGGTGCTGAACTTATGGTGTTGGATGGTGCCGGGAGTTTTTTAAATAGAATAAAACTGATATGGCTTGAAGTGGAAGCTGTAGAATTGTATATGGGACAGCCTTTGAAAAATGATGTAGAAGAATACATGCAAAACAATAATTTTATAAACGTTCTTGATACTGTTGGTAGTACTTCTGGCGATCAATTATATGTGAACCGTTTGTTTTTTTCAGATGAGCTTATTCAAAAGGTAAAGCGGCTTCGAAAAGATGGCGGTATTTTATCCAGGCTTAAATCATTGTTTAAAAGTATATAGACTGAAATGATTGTAGTGAAATTAAAGGGCGGTTTAGGTAACCAAATGTTTCAATATGCACTTGGACGTTCTCTATCATTACGAAATAAGAGTTCTCTGTTTCTAGATCGTTCGGGGTTAGAAAATAATAGCCAGCATACCCATACTCAACGCAAATACGAATTAGATCATTTTAACATTAAAGCAAATATTGGGAACGGTGGTTTCCTAACATATAATAGTGTTTCAGCTGCTATTTTATACCCTTTAATTAATTTTTTTTCTAAAAATAAGAGGTTACGATTTGTTCCTGAAAAAATAAATAATTTTGATCCGGACATCCTTAGAAAGCAAGACAATAGTTATTTTGATGGGTATTGGAATACTCCTAAGTATTTCAATGAATATGCTGATATCATAAAGAAAGATTTTACTTTTAAAGTAGGCTTAACTTCTGAAGAACGTAAACAAGCTGATAAGATTAAATCCTGTTGTTCAGTGAGTATCCATATCCGAAGGGGCGATTATATTTCAAATAAAGATGCGAATGCATATCATGGTACATGCAGTGATCAATATTACTCGGACGCTATTCAAATCATTTTAGAAAAAAATAAGGAAGCTGTTTTTTTTATTTTCTCAGATGATCCGGATTGGGTTCACAAGCATTTTAAAATTGATGCAAAGCATTTTATTGTAAGTAATACAGATCAGCTCAATGGTTTGACAGATATGCACCTAATGAGTTTATGTAAACATGCAATTACTGCAAACAGTACATTTAGCTGGTGGGCAGCATGGTTGATTGAAAATAAAGATAAAACGGTAATCGCCCCAATTAAATGGTTTCAGGATTCTTCTGTTAACATGAATGATTTATTTCCTAACTCCTGGCTTAGAATATGAATCCGAAAGTTAGTGTTCTGATGCCTGTTTATAATACAGCTCCTTTTCTGAAAGAGGCTATTGAAAGTATATTGGCTCAAACCTACCAGGATTTTGAATTAATAATTATAAACGATGGTTCAACAGATAATTCACCCGCTATAATTAAGGAATTTAAGGATTCCAGAATCAAATTCATAAATAATGAGCGGAATCTGGGAATAATTAAAACGCGTAATAATGGCTTAATAGTATCCCGTGGAGTTTATATCGTCTGCATGGACAGTGATGATGTTAGCCAGCCTACGCGGATAGAAAAGCAAGTACGTTATTTAGATTCTCATCCAGAGGTTGCAGTAATAGCTTCTAAACTGGTTTTAATAAATGAAAAGGGGGAGGAGCAAGGTTATTGGGATGATGATTACAATTGTGAAACAGTTGAGCAGATTAAGCATACTTTACCAATCATCAATTGTATTGGGCAGCCTACAGTAATGATACGATCAGATGTCGTAAAACAAATTGGCTATAATAAATCATTTGTAAGTAACGAGGATTGGGGCTTGTGGCTGGCTATTTTATCAAAAGGCTTGGTGATAGCTAAACTGGATGAAGTACTTTTAAAATACAGGATACACTCAACTGGAGCGACTGTTACAGCGAACAGGGAAGGTGTAAGAAAAAGAATTTTGCGATTTAAGTATCAATATGTAAAATACAAATTATTAAAATTTGATTTAAAGGGTACAGACTATAAAGTATTAATTTCTTTATTTAAAGATACATTTAGATATTTTTTCCCCTGGCTTTATTCGTTAATTACAAAAGTATATAGCACAAAGCCTTTAAAATTAATTGCCCAATTGAAGTCAATTCAAAGACAACTTTCAACAAAAGAGAAACCCATTACTCATATTTTCTGTTTTCCTTTTTATCATATAGGAGGAGCTGAAGCAGTGCATGCTTCTGTTTTGGAAACTGTTTCGACAAAAAATCCCATAGTTCTGATAAATAATACTTCTAGTGGCTCTTACTTTTTGAATCAATTTCAAAAAAGTGCAAAAGTTTTAGATATTGAACAATTAATGGTTTGGCCGTTTACAAAACGGTGGTTAATCAAAAGAATAGAAGCAATTTGTGAAAACAACTCACAAATAATTTTGTTTGGGTCTAATTCTCGTTTTTTCTATGAAGTAGTTGAAAAGATACCTTCTTATACAAAATCAGTAGATCTTATTCATGCATTTATGCATAAACACGAGGTTGGAGCAGAAAAATGGAGTTTACCTGTAATTCCAAAGCTAACGAATCGAATCATCATAAATCGGAAAACATTAGAAGATCTAAAAGAATTATATAAAGACAATAATATTATACAAGGCCAGATAAATAAAGTTGTTTGCATAACTAATTTCGTAGAAGAAAAAAGCCTTCCTGCAAAAAATGTTACAGGGAAATTGAAAATTATTTACGTTGGAAGAGGATCTTCTGAAAAAAGAACTCATCTAATAGGCCGAGCAGCAAGATTTATAGGAGAGAAAGAGTTACCAGCAGAATTTCATTTTATTGGTAATATAATAAATGGTATCGCTCCGGAAGATTTAGCTTATTGTATTTTACATGGAGAAGTATCGGATAAAAACGTAATGAATGCTTTTTATAATGAAGCGCATATAATTGTTATTGCTTCCTCTCGAGAAGGTTTCCCCATGGTAATTATGGAGGCAATGATGCAGGGAGTAGTACCTATATCTACTAACGTGGGAGGTATTTCAGAGCATGTGAAAAACAATACTAATGGCATTTTAATTGATTCTATTGAAAGTGATGAAATTGTAAAAGATATTGAAAGGGCAATAGAATACTTTATAAATAATAGAGATGAATTGAAGCAAATGTCTGTAAACGCCCATAATTATGCCATAACTAATTTTAATAAAAAGCGTTTTGTGGAATCCTATCAAAAAATTCTAAGTAATTAAATAATGGATTTTAAACAGTTAGTCAAGGATCTTATATCATTTAATTTTAGTTCGTTGCAACTTCGGTGGAACAAGGTGGCCGCGGTATTAAAACGATCGCTGTTGCTTCCATTTCATACTGATTATACGAGTAGCACAAACATAAAAAAAATCCCCATTATTATTAATAATAGAAACCGGGTCACTTATTTATCCGAATTGATAGGATGGCTTGAAAAACATGGATACAAAAATATTTATATTATAGATAATAATTCAACTTATCCTCCTTTGCTGCAATTTTATGAAACCACCAGTTATAAAGTGTTTCGTTTAAAGGAAAATGTTGGGCATCTGTCATTATGGAAAACCGGTATCATTAAACAGTTTCAGCAAAATTATTATGTGTATACTGATCCTGACGTAATCCCTGTAGAAGGATGTCCGGACAATATTCTGGAATTTTTTATGGAAAAACTTCAGAAATATAGGAATATTGAAAAAGTGGGTTTTGGATTAAAAATAGATGATCTTCCAAACCATTATATTGATAAACAGAAGGTGATTGATTGGGAGAGCAAATTCTGGAAAAAGGAAATTGAAAAAGATATTTTTGATGCTGAATTGGACACTACTTTCGCTCTTTACAGACCTTATACTAATGGTGCCTTGTGGGTTCAGAAAGCTTATCGTACAGGAGGCAAATTTGTTGCAAGACATCTTCCCTGGTATGAAGATTCAACAAATGAGTCGGAAGAAACTTTGTTTTATAAAAAAGAAATTAAGAAAGGTTCGTCACATTGGATAGAAGAAAAAAAGTAATGCACATACTTACTCGCATATTCAATAAAGTATTACATTATATAAATCTTTTTATTGGAAAGATATATGATATTCTACAACAAAAAAATATAATAGGTCAATTTCCTTTTAAAATTGTTTCAAACTTTGGGAACGTAATACGTATAGAGCATCCCTACCCAGCTAATTTCAACATTTCTGATAAAGATTTATTTAATGAATGGAAAAGATATGATACATTCTCTCATGATTTATATTCAGTACAAAATGTACGAGTCACACATGAAGGTATAGTGTTAAAAAAATATTTTACTTTTATTAAAGCCTTGCCTCATCCTATATTTCGCAACCAATTCGGTGTACTATATAATTTATATACTTATATATTTTATAAAAAAGTTAATACAAAGGCTAAAAAATATGTATTATTATATGACCATTGGTCAAAGAATAATTATTTTCATTGGACAGTAGATTCACTTTGCCGTTTGTACCTTTTTAAACATCATTTGAATTTCGAATATACTTTATTGTTGCCTGAAAATTGTCCGTCATATATTTTAAACACACTTGAGAAATTTGATGTTGAAAATATAGAATTCATTCCTCTCAAAAGTTTTCTTCAAATTGAAGATCTTTATGTAATGAATTATGCTGCATGGAGCGGACAACAGCATCCTGACGTTATAAAGAAATTAAGAAATCACTTGATGAGCCAAACAATTCACGATAAAATGGCTATAAAAATGAGAATATATGTAAGTAGAGGAAAACAAAAATCCAGAAGAATAATAAATGAAGCGGAGGTTATTACTCTTCTTCAAAAATATAAATTTTCAATTGTTTATTTTGAGGAATTAAATTTTGATCAGCAGATTTCAATGATGCAGCAAACGGAATATTTAATAACAAGCCATGGGGCCAATATGACTAATATTCTTTTTCTTCCAGACCATGCTAAAATTTTAGAATTACTTAATAATGAAAAACCTAATTTTTGCTTTTGGTCGCTTGCTAGTTGTCTGGGATTAAATTATAACTATAAATTATGTGGAATTGAAAAGTCAAATCATATTCATGTTGATATAAAAGAATTAGAAAGAACTTTAATACCCCTGTTATCTTAAATGAATAGATTGCCTTTGATAAGTATTTGTATTCCCACTTATAATGGTGAAAAATATTTGAAAGAATGTTTGAATAGTGTATTGTCCCAAACATATAAGAATATTGAAATAATAATTGTTGACGATTGTTCCACAGATGCAACAACGGCAATTCTTGAAAATTATATGGCAGAAGACCGCAGGATAATTTTATATAAGAATACATCAAATTTGGGTTTGGTTGGCAATTGGAACAAATGCCTGGAGTTGGCAAAAGGCGAATGGATAAAATTTGTTTTCCAGGACGATCTTATTGTCCACGATTGTATCGAAAAGCAACAAAAAGCGGTAAAGGAGCATTTTTTTGTTGTATGTGACAGAGAATTTATTTTCGACAATTCAGTTTCAGAAACTGTAAAGGAATATTATAATAGGCATCTATTAACATTAAAAAAACTTGTTAATACTAAAAATACGGTCTATTTAACAGATCTGCAGATCTCAAAATATGCTGCTGAAAATATATCACTAAATTTTTTCGGGGAGCCAACAGCTGTGATGTTTAAAACCGAAATTATTAAGGAAATTGGAATTTTTAATTTGGAGCTTTCTCAGATATGTGATTTAGAATACTGGTTACGAATAGCAACTTTGAAAGGCGCTGTTTACATTCCCGAAACGTTGGTAAGTTTTAGAATCCATGCTCAATCAACTACTTCCAATAATATATTATCTACTGTGAAATTCAAACCTAGGTATATTGATACGCTTCTTTTGGCTCATGAAATGCTTTTTAGCCCGTATTATGTGCAATTCAGAAGTTTAATGAATTTTTCCTATAAGGAAAAGCTGAATTATTTTATTAAATCTAAAATGTACGAAGCAAAGCTTGCTTTTGAAAAGGATAAATCTGTAGATCGTGATTTTTTTAATGGGCTATTTAATAAATATCCAACTTTGAATAACTATTATTATCCTTCTTTTCTCACGAAAATTATATTTAATATTGTGATATTCAGGAGGAAATTAAAAGCGATAAAAAAAAGAGTTTAATCACATGGTTGATATTTCAATTGTTATAGTTAATTATAATGTTAAACAATTGCTGTTGCAATGTTTAAAGTCAATTCATTCAAAAGAAAATGAACAATTGACGATTGAAACGATAGTAATTGATAATGATTCAAAAGATGGTAGTATTGCAGCTGTAAAAGATGAGTTTCCAAATGTTATTTTAATTGAAAATAAATTTAATGCTGGTTTCTCTGGTGCCAATAATCAAGGAATGAGTATTGCTAAGGGGAAATTTATTTTGTTATTAAATCCTGATACTGAAATTATTGGAGATGCTCTGCCTGAATTAGTGAATTACATTCAACAGAATTCATGTATGGTGGTTGCTCCTCAACTGTTAAACTCAGATGGTTCAATTCAAGCTTCTGCATGGAAAAATCATACCGTTTTAAATTTAATTATAGAAACATTCTTTCTAAATAAATTATTTGATACGATTAACTATCCCATAGAACAGTTAAGGACTACGTTTGAAGCAAAAGCACTTTCCGGTGCCGCTTTATTTTTCAAAAAAGAATTAATTGATAGAATTGGAATGCTGGATAAACAATTTTTTTGGATGGAAGATATTGATTTTTGTTATCGTGCAAGGCAGTACGGTTCACTCGCATACCTTCATTCAGCCCAAATAATACATCATAGCGGGCAAAGCCAGAAAAAAAATTATAATATATCTATTTCAAATCAATTATTAAGCAAACTCAAATACTATAAAAAACATACTACTGTTTTTAAAGCAAGGCTGGCAATTATAAGTTGTTTTATTTTTATTGTCAGTCGTATAACAATTTTTACAATTCTATCCCCATTAAAAGAACTGTGGGCAAAAAAGGCCCAGGCATATCGTTATACTTTCAAAAGGTTTTTCAATTACTTGGTGTATACTGATACTAGTATTATATAATATGAGGATATTACTGTTGTCAGATATTAATTCAGCACATACTCAGAAATGGGCCACAGCACTTGCTGAAAAAGGTTTAGATATTGCTATTTTCAGTATGTCGCAACCGGA
Organism: Bacteroidota bacterium; assembly: GCA_040387415.1. GTDB lineage: Bacteria > Bacteroidota > Bacteroidia > 2-12-FULL-35-15 > 2-12-FULL-35-15 > 2-12-FULL-35-15. The sequence goes on along the minus strand of JAZKDU010000017.1, from coordinate 201,984 downwards.
TAATGACTGGTTTTCAAAATTTGGAATACGTTCAATTAATTCTTTGGGAATTAATAAAAAAAAGCTGAATGGAAGGCTGCTATATAAGCTTAGTTACATTATGTTGCTCCCTAATCTTAGGTCTGCAATCGCTGAATTTAAACCCGAAATAATACATTCGCATTATGCAAGCAGTTATGGTCTTTTGGGGGCATTATCAGGCTTTCATCCATTTATCATTTCTGCCTGGGGGAGTGATGTAATGGAATTTCCACATAAAAATCTTTTGAATAAAAAAATATTAAAGTATAATCTTAAAAAATCAGATTATATATTCGCCACCAGTGATGCTATTGTAAAAGCAATTGCTGGGTTGAGCAATAAAACGATTAAAAAAATACCTTTTGGTATTGATACAAGCTATTTTATCCCGACAAAAATAGCTGAGCTAACTTTTCCACTGGAATGTATTGTTATTGGCACCGTTAAATCACTGGAAGAAATTTATGGAATTGATTTATTAATAAAAGCTTTTAAAAAGGTAAATGACAATAATAAAAATCAACTATTAAAATTGCTTATTGTTGGGAGTGGGAGTAAAACCCAGGAATATAATGCTCTTGTTAAAGAATTACAAATTGCTGATAACGTACTGTTTACTGGTAAAGTAGAATATAGTAAAGTTGTAAATTATCATAATATGATTGATATATTTGTAAATGTTTCCCGTTCTGAAAGTTTTGGAGTGTCCGTATTAGAAGCTTCCTCTTGTGGAAAGCCCGTGATTGTCAGTAATACCGGAGGCTTGCCTGAAGTTGTAGTTAACGGCAAAACAGGTTTTTTGGTTGAATCACAAAATATTGACGCCATTGCCAACGCTATAGAAAAGCTGATTGGAGATGAAAAATTACGTTCCCGTATGGGAGAAAATGGACGTATATTTGTACAAGAACATTTCGATTTTAGAGAAAATGTAAATGATACTTTAACTATTTACAAGCAGCTTATAACAACCGTTTAGAATTGAAACTTCTCATTCTCACCCAATATTTTCCACCAGAAGTGGGCGCTCCACAAAATCGCCTGTATGAATTGGCTGTGCGTTTAAAAGAAAAGGGCGTTGATATTACCGTTCTTACTGCAATGCCCAACTACCCACAGATGGAAATTCATACAGCGTATCAAGGGAAATTTTACCATTATGAAGAAATGAATGGCCTGCACATACATCGTTCATGGATTTATGTGAGTAAAAGCAAAGGGATTTTTAAACGATTATTAAATTACTTTTCGTTCGTAATATCTTCAGCATGGGTGGGGTGGCTTAAATTAAACAAGTTTGATTATATATTATGCGAAAGTCCACCATTATTTTTAGGGATGACTGCCTATTTCTTAAAAAAAATAAAAGGTGCCAAATTAATTTTTAATGTTTCTGATCTGTGGCCTGAAAGTGCAGAAAAATTAGGTTTAGTAAGTAATCAATTTTTTTTGAAATCTGCCACCAGGTTGGAGGAGTTTTTATATCGAAACTCGGATTTAATAACTGGACAGACGCAAGGCATTGTGAAAAATATTTCAACACGTTTTCCTGCGAAAAAAGTATATTGGTTACCAAATGGGGTGGATCTTGGTTATTATAATAGTGATACGGTAAAAATTAATTGGAGAGAGCAAAATGATTTTTCAGACGATGATTTTATTCTATTGTATGCTGGTATTATTGGCCATGCCCAAGGTTTGGAAGTGATTTTAAAAGCTGCCGTTGAGCTAAAATCAAATTCGAAAATAAAATTTGTGTTGCTAGGTAGCGGACCTGAAAAAGAAAAATTGATAGTGTTAAAAAATAAGCTGGAGATTAATAATGTACTGTTTTTTGATGCCGTTACTAAAATGGAAATGCCCGCAATTGTTTATGCTATTGATGTAGCTGTGATTCCTTTAAGGCGATTAGATTTGTTTAAAGGTGCTATTCCTTCAAAAATTTTCGAATGTCTGGCAATGAAAAAGCCAATTTTATTAGGTGTTGAGGGGGAAGCAAAAGAATTGTTTATTGATGAGGGTAAGTGTGGGCTGGCTTTTATCCCGGAAGATGAAAAAGATCTTGCAGCTAAAACGCTAGAATTGTATAGAAATGAAAGTCAGCTAAAAACGCTCGGAGAGAATGGTTTTAAATATGTAAAGCAAAAATTCACAAGAGATGAAATTGCTCTGAATTTTTTTAATCAATTAAATAGTATTTGATAAAAAAAGAATAGCAACATAATTATATCGGTTTGTACAATAAAAAATGATAAGCGAATCGAAAATAAATAAGAGATGATTTTTTTGTAAATTTAAATTTTTGAGAACACATTAATCGCAGTAATACGTAAATAATTTGTTAAATAAACTCTTTCATACAAAGGCTCATTTATACCTTGCAACACTCATTGCATTTTTTTTACCGATTGCAAGATTCACCCCCATACTCATTGCATTGCTACTTTTAAATTGGTTAATAGAAGCTGATTTTAAAATTAAATTTCAAATGATCAGTAAGAATAAGCTGGCACTTTTATTCCTCAGTTTTTATATCCTGCATTTATTGGGTTTATTCTACACAGAAAACACGCATTCTGGTCTGTTTGATATACAGGTTAAATTATCTCTTTTTATATTTCCTATCGTTTTTGCGAGTCGTCCATTTAGTGCGGCAAACAAGCGAATTGTTTTTTATGCTTTTATTGCAGGAGCCTTGGCTTCATCACTGGTAATGATTATCAGGGCAACCTATTTTTATATTACTGCTGGAGAAAACTATTTTTTTTACCAGTCTTTTTCATTTTTGCTACATCCAAGTTATTTATCGATGTATTTGAATTTGGCCTCGGCTTGGATCATAATAAATCTAATTCAAAATAAATTTACTGCAAAAAAATATTTGAATTTTTGTGCTGTTTTTATTGTTCTATTCTTTTCATTCATTATTGTTTTGTTATCCTCTAAAATGGGCTTAATAACAATGGTTTTGAGCTATACCTCTTTTTTAATTTATTATATTATCAGTAGAAAAAAATATATATTGGGAGTGTCTGGGTTATTAACGATTGCACTGTCCATTTATTCTGTCATTTATTTTGTTCCTGAAATTAGTGGGCGTATTAATCGCGCCATTAGTGCAGTAACCAATACAACTGCAAATCAGGCGGATACAGAAAGTACAGCAGTGAGAATATTGGTATGGAAAGCGGCTAATCAGGTAGTCTCTGAAAATTTAATTGTAGGTACGGGCACGGGTGATCCTAAAGATGCATTGATGGTTGAATATAATAAACGTGGCATGACTGGTGCTTTTGAACATAAGCTCAATGCTCATAGCGAATTTTATCAAGTATTTGTATCTCTAGGATTAATAGGTTTTTTGATATTATTGATTCATTTACTATTGCCATTAGGGTATGCCTTCAAATGGCACAATTATATTTATTCAGTGTTTTTACTGATTATTATTTTGAATTTTTTTACCGAATCAATGCTTGAAACGGAAGCTGGTGTCATCTTTTTTGCATTTTTTAATTCGTTGCTTTGCTTTACTGCATTCGAAAATAAATCACAAATTTCAAACCCTCAATCATTATGATTCCATTTTCACCACCGCGTATCGATCAAAAGATAATTGATGAAGTAACCAAAGTACTTAAATCCGGATGGATTACAACTGGTCCACGGACGAAGGCATTTGAGAAGGAACTCACTAGTTATTGTGGCAATGAGGCTACTTTATGCTTAAATAGCGCCACTGCAGGCCTTGAAATAATGTTGCGCTGGTTTGGGGTAAAGGAAGGTGACGAAGTGATATTACCTGCTTATACCTATTCCGCAACTGCAAATGTAGTGGTGCATTGCGGTGCTACCCCGGTGTTTGTGGATGTAAATGCACATGATTTTAATATTTCGATCACTAATATTGAAAAAGCAATTACATCCAAAACAAAAGTAATCATGCCTGTTGATTTTGGCGGATATACCTGTGATTATGATGAATTGAATGCACTGGTTTTGAAACAAAAAGATAAATTCAATCCAGAATCTGATGAGCAAAAATTGTTAGGTCGTATTTTAGTATTGTCTGATTCTGCGCATTCTTTTGGTGCCTGGTACAAAGGTAAAAGAGCAGGGGCATTAACAGATGTTTCTGTCTTTTCTTTTCATGCAGTAAAAAATCTAACAACGGCAGAAGGCGGGGCAATAGCATTAAATTTACCTGCTCCATTTGATAATGAAGCTGTTTATAAGAAATTATGTGTAAAAACCTTGCACGGCCAAGATAAAGATGCACTAGCGAAAACCATAAAGGGAAATTGGCGATATGACATTGTAGAAGCCGGTTATAAATGCAACATGACGGATATTATGGCGGCTATTGGTTCTGTTGAATTGGAGCGCTATGACAGTGACACACTAAAGGTACGTCAGCACATCTTTGAAGAATATGATACAGTGTTTTCCAAATACAGCTGGGCACAATTGCCAGAATATAAAAAGGAACCTAAAGTTTCATGCTATCATTTATATGCATTAAGAATAAATGGGATCACTGAAGACCAGCGTGACGCGATCATTAAAGAGATTTTTGAATATGATGTTTCAGTAAATGTACATTTCATTCCAGTTCCAATGATGAGTTTTTATAAAAACTTAGGGTATGATATTAAAAATTATCCTGTAACATTTGATAATTATTCCCGTGAAATTTCTTTGCCTGTTTTTTATGACTTAAATAACGAGTTGGTGAAAACGGTTATTAATGCTGTAATTCAGTCGGTAGAGAAAGTGCTTGCTTCGTTTCATTCTGAAAGCAAAACTAATTAAATCTCTACATTTTGTGAAATAGGATATTTTATGAAACGCATCTTTGATCTTTTTTTTTCTGTCATTGGATTACTGGTATTGTTGCCGGTCTTTATTATTATCAGCCTGTTGATAGTGATTGATTCACGTGATGGAATATTCTACAGGCAAAAAAGAGTAGGTAAGGATGGCAAAGATTTCAGTTTGTTTAAATTTCGCTCCATGCGAACGGATGCAGATAAAAGCGGATTGCTCACGGTAGGAGGAAGAGATAGCCGTATTACACGTATGGGATATTTTATACGAAAATATAAAATTGATGAATTGCCTCAGTTACTGAATGTTTTTCTGGGAGATATGAGTTTAGTTGGCCCGCGGCCCGAAGTTCGTAAATATGTTGATTTATATGATGCACAGCAAAAACTGGTTTTGAGTGTGAAGCCTGGTATTACGGATTATGCCAGTATTGAATACAGCAATGAGAACGAAATATTGGGGAAAGCTCAAAATCCGGAACAGGTATATATTAATGAAATAATGCCTGCCAAGTTAAGATTGAACCTCAAGTATATTGCTGAAAAGGGAATGATTACTGATGTTAAAATTATTTTGAATACAATTAAGAAAATTGTAAAATAGTGTTCAAAATAATTCAAACTGGTTACTAATAGATTTTCCAGACTTTTTCTTTTCTGCATTAAAATTAGAAAGAGAAATTCCCAATAACCGTATTTTTTTATGCTCAGGATTAGTTTTTAGCAATAGTCCTTTTGCTACTAGCGCAATTGTTTCTGGACTATTTACTGGTTTTTCAAACGACTGATTACGGGTGATTTGCTTAAAATCGTGGTACTTTATTTTTAACGTAATTGTTCTCCCTAATAAATTGTATTTATTTAATCGCCTTGAAACAGTTTCACTTAGTTTATCCAATTCAGTATTCATTTCCTCAAGGGTGGTCAGATCGTGGCTAAAAGTATTTTCAGCCGCCATAGATTTACTTTCTCTGTTGGGCTGTACTTCTCTGTTATCAATCCCTCTAACAATTTTGTAATAGAACCGGCCAACCTTCCCAAAATGTTTTACTAATTCATTTTCTGATAGTTTTTTTAGATCGATTCCTGAATGCAAACCCATTTTTTTCATTTTATCAGCAGTTACTTTTCCGACACCGAAAAATTTTTCAACGGGAAGTTGCTCCATGAAAGCCTCTATATTAGAAGGACTCACAAAGGTCAGTCCATCTGGCTTATTCAAATCAGACGCGATTTTTGCAACAAATTTATTTATAGAAACACCTGCTGATGCTGTCAGTCCGAGCTCACTTTTTATTTCCTGTTTAATCCGTCTTGCAATTTCCAAAGCAGAAGTGATCTGCAGTTTATTTTCAGTTACATCCAAAAAAGCTTCATCTAATGAAAGAGGTTCTATAAGATCAGTATAACGCTGAAATATCATATGTACTTTCCTGGAAGCCTCCTTGTAAGCATCGAAGCGTGGATAAACAAAAATGGCCTCGGGGCAAAGTTGTTGCGCTTTTTTAGATGGCATTGCCGATTTTACTCCAAATACACGAGCTTCATAACTTGCTGTAGCAACCACACCACCGCGTCCTTCAGGTGAACCGCCAACTATAATTGGTTTGCCTCTATACTCCGGATAATCACGCTGCTCAACTGATGCGTAAAAGGCATCCATATCAATATGAATTATTTTACGGTAGGTTTCCATCATCAATTGATATTGTATTATTCAACAAAGGTCTAGATTATATTCTGATAAAGACATTTCCTTTATTAAAATGTTTCATTTAATTATTTAAAAATTATTTCTGCTATAAACTGTAGTAATTCCAATTAAAAGGAATATTTTTTTTTCATATTTCTTACCTTTGAAGTATGAAAGAGAATGAAGAAGAAATCAATTATTTTAAAGGAAGGGGCTCTCAAATCAATACTTCTAACAAGTTTTTGAAAAAAAATTATGTAGAAGAAAACAGTGAAATGCTTGATGAACCGTTATTAAGTGACGAAAAAACACAAATTCTTTTTGAGCATCCAAAAAAAATTATCAACGCAGTTAAAAGTCCTGATTTATATGCATCCTATTCAATGAATCCTTACCAGGGATGTGAACATGGTTGTATTTATTGTTATGCCCGTAATACACATGAATACTGGGGCTACAGTGCAGGCTTAGATTTTGAACGGAAAATTATCGCGAAACAGAATGCTCCGCAATTAATGGAAAAGCAGTTCATGAATAAAAACTGGAAGGTAGCACCAATTATGTTTTCCGGCAACACGGATTGTTACCAGCCTATTGAACGCAAATTGAAAATTACCCGGCAAATGTTGGAAACCTTGTTAAAATTCCGTCACCCTGTTGGCATGATTACAAAAAATAATCTGATTTTACGTGATATTGATATTTTGCAGGAGCTTGCAAAACTAAAATTAGTTCATGTAATGGTTTCTATAACCAGCTTAAGAGAGGACTTACGATTAAAAATGGAACCTAGGACAGTCACAGCAAAAAACAGGTTAAAGGTAATTGAAGAGCTCAATAAGGCTGGTATACCTGCAGGAGTGATGACAGCCCCGATTATTCCAGGTTTAAACAGTGATGAAATTCCGCAATTAATTGAAGCTGCTGCCAATCATGGAGCGGACCCGGCAGGTTATACCATTGTGCGTTTAAATGGGGCAATAGGAGATATTTTTACCGATTGGATCCGTAAAAATTTTCCGGATCGTGCTGATAAAGTATTGCACCAGATTCAGGAAGTGCATGGAGGAGCATTAAACGATAGCAGATTTGGAAAACGGATGGGTGGGGAAGGAGAGATCGCAAGATCAATTAAACAATTATTTAAGATGGCAGTAAAAAAGCATCTTTCAGGTCGTGATCGTTTTGAATATGATTTAACAGTTTTCCGAAGGCCTGGTGAAATACAACAATTGGAACTTTTTTAACAGTCCATTTTTTGAAAAAAACATTAGGAAAGAATTGTATTAGATTTTTCTTTTCTTCTTTTTAGTCGTTTTTTTCTTTTCTGGTTGCGCATCGTAATTTAAAGTGCCTCCCCAGTATCCCATTTGGCGCATTATCCAGGCTTGTCTCTTAAGGGTGTAGCCACTTGGTTTGGCTACGGAAAAACGCATTGGATTAGGTAGAACTGCAGCAATTAAAGCTGCTTCCGGCTTGGATAGATAATTAGCATCTTTTTTGAAAAATTGTTTAGAGGCTGCCTGTGCACCATATACGCCATCACCCATTTCAATCACATTCAGATAAACTTCCATGATGCGCTCCTTGCTCCAAAAGGTTTCGATCAGAAATACAAAATAGACTTCAAATCCTTTTCGGACCCAGCTTCGGCCGGGCCATAAAAAAACATTTTTTGCTGTTTGCTGGCTGATGGTGCTTGCCCCATGTTGCCGTTTGTGAGTTTCATTGTAATCCATTGCCTTATCAATGGCTTCGAAGTCAATTCCGTAATGATTAAGAAAATTCTGGTCTTCGGAGCATACAACAGCTAATTGTAAATTGGGAGAAATTTCGTCTATTGGTACCCAGCTTTTTTTTAGCTTCATCTCCTTTCCATCTGTTTTTTGCTCTACGCAACGTATTAGCATTAATGGAGTTACAGGAACCGGGAGCCAGCGCAAAAGTACTACAGATAATATACTTATAATAAAAAAACATAGCGTTGCCTTCCAGATAAAACGCCATAATTTTTTCAAAAATTCCTTCATCCCTAAATCGCTTTTCAATTAATTTGGTACAAAAATAATATAAAACCAAAGCGTAATCTAAATACGTTAAAAATCGTTAACCTTATTTTTTAAATAGATTCGAATGGCTGTTTTTATTCGTATCTTTGTATTACTAATGGGGTCGTACGGTTTTGACATCGGGTGCGATTTTTAAGTAAGCATGTCGTGTGTTGTGAATATAACACGTAAATCATAATTCTCAAACTCTATAAATGGCGAGTCTAACTACGCTATGGCTGCTTAATACCAAGTATTAAGTGCCTTTGTTTCCGAAGGAGCTCCGCTCTTCTGCGCCTTCATCGAGACATCATAAATGAAGAGATAGTCACAAAAAGCTTCGGTTTGTGATGAGATTAAGAAGATAAGTAAGCCTTATGGTTCGCAAAATTACCTAAGCTTATCGAAAATCAAATTTTTGCTACGCATGTAGAAAGCTTATTAATTCCTTGTTTGGACGAGGGTTCGAATCCCTCCGACTCCACTTTATTTAGCCGTAAATAGTTGTTTGGTAGCTATTTACGGCTTTTTGTTTGTGTTTTTAGTCCACATTTAGTCCAGAATATACTATTCAAATAAAAAACTTTAAGCTACATTTGCTCGGTAGAATAGTAATAGTTATAGGATTTAAATAACTGAAAAAGAGGTTGGATGACAAGAAATGCCGATCCATAAATAAACATATTCAATAGTAAAATTATGCAAAAAAAAAATAAGATTATTGTTATAACACTATTTATTATTTTATTAATTTACTTTTTAAGCTTAACCTGTTACATTAGTTATTATGGTCGAATTGCATACAAAGACTTTTATCTTAACTTATTAGTTGAGGCAACTTCGATCATTGTTGAATTTGGGGTTTTAGGATTTGTTTTATCATATTTTTTAGATAAAAACGATGAAAAAGTGCAAATTATGAGATTGAAAAATGAGATTGACTATATTCGTTTTTTGAGAACTGATGAAACAAAGTTTAAAATATTTGGAATCATAAAACAACTTAATGATTTAAAAGAAAATTCAATTCATCTTCAAAACTGTAACCTTTCGTTTTTAACCGAGCTTTCAAAGGTAAATTTAACAAACTCAAAGTTGCACGTAACAGACTTCTCTCATTCAATAATGAAAACGGCAATTTTAAATAATACGGAAGGTGAAAGAACTAATTTTCAACATACAAAGCTTTCAGGTTCAATTATACAAGAATCCAAATTCATACGATGTAACTTTAACAATAGCTTATCAAAAAGTGTAAGTTTTAAGGGAACACATTTTTCAAACACGACCTTTATTAATGCGAATTTATTTAGTTCTAAATTCTTAAAATGCACATTTAATAATTGTGATTTTAGCAATTCAATGCTTGAACGTGTTGATTTTAAAGGCTCAACATTTAACCAAGTAAATTTTAATGAGGCAGATGTTAGTGGAGCGAACTTCAATGATTGTAATAATTTCAGCGTAAACCTTATTTCTACAGCAAAAAATAATAATTTAATCCAATTAATTGTTTAATTTTGTCTCAGCGCGGTTAGTTTAACGATAGAACAACAACGTGAGTTGGAGGTGGGGGTTTAATTCCCCCCCGTCGAAATTTCTTAAAATCAACATATAAAGGAGAGCCATTTATGGACTCTCCTTCTTTTTTTAGTTTTTGTATAGTAATGTTGCTTTAAAAATGAAAATGGTATTTATTTAGTATTTAAGTATACTTTTTTCATTAACTTTCAAAGATTGAATTTTAAGATGCTATTTAGTTTATTATATGTTTATTTAAAGATAATTTTTAATTATGAGTAAATCAGTTTCTTTTACACATGGTTCGGCTATTACAGTAGATAATTTGCCTGATAAATGTCCATTTTGCCACAATAAAATAACTCCTACCATTATAGGAACAAATACATTTCAATCTCCGTCAGCAGGTGGAATAGCTAGGATGATTTTTCATTGTCCAGATTCGGATTGTGGAGAAGTTTTTATTGGATATTTTACACCGAATCCTCCTCCTAATTCGAACAAAGTATTCAAGTTAAATAGAACATCAATTGGAAATAATGTAAAGAAGCAATTTCATGAAAGTGTTAAAGAAGTATCGGAAAATTTTATTGAAATATATAATCAAGCATATCAAGCCGAACAATATGACTTAAAAGATATTTGTGGGGTTGGATATAGAAAAGCATTAGAATTTTTAATAAAAGACTTTTGTAAAAAATATAACGTGGAAAAAGAGGAAGAAATAAAAAGATTACAGTTAGCGCAAGTAATTGAGAAATTTATAGAAGACAATAAAATTAAACAAGTTGCAAAAAGGGCGGTTTGGCTTGGTAATGATGAAACCCATTATGTTAGAAAATGGGAGGCGAAGGACCTTAATGATTTGAAAATGACTATTGACTTAACTCTTACTTTTATCCAATCTAAGTATGATTACGATAAGTTGATGGAATCAATGCCAGATACCAAATAATACCTTATTTAATTGGATAAAGTATTTATTTGTTTATAATATTCGTATCCAAAGATATTTGTTTAGTATCTGAACATTCTAATTTTTCATCATTTTGATAAATTTCAAATAAGATATTAGCGAACGTTTCAATAAAGTGAATGTCTTCAACAGCTTTTTCATCGCTAACATTTTCAAATCCTTTATATCTTCTTAATTTTTCTGGGGTCAGTGGTTCATGTTTCATAAGATAGTTTTATTTATTTTTTAACTCTAGTAATATCCCGTTCAATAAATTGATTACTTCGTTTGCTGACTTAGAAAATTCTTCGATTGCCAATTCTCTATTAGCAAGTGCCCATTCCATTACATTATTAAGCAATTCTTTTTTTGCAGCGGGTTTTTCCTTATGTTTTAATGCCAGAATTCTTTGTACATCTTCTTGAAATCTTGATGGATAATATTCTTCAAAATTATTTTTAGCAAAATTGATAAAATGTTTTTCTGGCCAGCTTTTATGAATTGCCTTTAATTCCAAAATTGATGTTCTTCCGCTTTCATCACCATCCGCAATTACCCAAGCTTTATTCAAATACATTGGGTTAGTGTGAATAAATACGAAAAGTCTATTGAAATCGTTAACTCTTGGTTTCAAATCACCAACACCTTTAGCAGCTATGGTTTTGATTTTATTATATAACTCTGGAATTATGTTTGGAATTAGAAAATCGCGAATAATTCTTTCTGCTGAAGATTCTTCAAGAATTAGGTATGATTCATACAATTCAAAATCATGAAGTTCGTATCCAAGTTTTTCTAAAATATCGATTTTAGCTTGGGGCTTATTTTCAATTTCTGTTACAAACGATGTTGGGATACTTTCTCGTGAATCACTATTAAGTTCTTTTGGACTCCAATCAATATAGAATATTTTGTTATTGAGTGATGCACCTAAGTGTTTGAGAACAATATGTGAATGAGTAGAAATAACAAATTGATTAGTTCCTGATTTTTCGATTATAAGGTTCAATAATTTCTTTAGGGCTTTAGGATGAACATCATTTTCTAATTCTTCAATTAAAAACAATTTTCTGTCTTCGGTTAACAGTATGACAATAAAACCAAGAATATTTGCTACTCCGTCTCCCATAGAGCGTAGCGGAATTGTAGTAGATATATCGGCATAAATTCCAGGTTCCATACCATTTAGGCTGGAGATAGTGCCAATTTTAAATCCTAATATATCCATACAAAGATCAGTAAATCTGGCATTCATTTGATGTGAAGGATTACCAATTTTATTAATTTTCGCAGCTAAACTTCTAAAGCTATCGCTAACTTTGAACGTTTCATCTTGCCTTATTTGAGAATCATAGTTTTCTGTTTTCCTTTTTGCAAGAAAAGGATAAATGAAATTATTTTCATTTTCGTTTTCAGAAAATCTGGGGAAGTTCTTTAGGTCTAATAAACCTCCTTTTGAATCTTCTACATTTACTTTATCATATTCGGCTCTTGTTGCATTAAGATTTGAATTATAAAAATAGAATTGTTCGGGTTGATCATTTATTGGCATACCCCAACATAAGGTAAATTCGTTACTTTTTTCAAATTCTTCAGGGTGAGATCGATTTCGAAAGGATTCATTTTCTTTTCGATTAATTTCAATAACTTCAGTATAAATTTTAGTGTATTTTTTTGCAGAGCGAATATCGTCCTTGTGAAAAACACGTTGGTACTGTAAATTAAGTAGTGATTTTATTATTACTGATTTTCCAGAATTATTTACGCCAACTAATAAGTTAATATTTTTTGAAAGTTCTAGTTTAGATCTTTCATGACTTTTTAAGTTAATTAATTCAATAGATTTAATTTTCATGGCTGTTATTGTAATGCTTTAGTTAATTCGTTTTCTTTTATTTCAACAACATCAATCTTACCTGTTTTACGGACATTCAATATCAATCCATATTTTATTCAAATCGAACAAGAGAAATTCTTTTTTATTTTCTTAATATAAAATTGTGATAGCTAAATGGGCTTCCGAAAAATCTTTCTGTTGATTTTTTTCCTGTTCCTTCATTCTTCAACTTTAAATTTTGTAAATGTTTTTTTAATTTTTTCATTACGTGGGTTCTATTTCTGTCCAGTCGTTTTAACTGCTTTTCAACTATATTGTTTTTGTTGAGTTTTTTAAATCCTATAGTCCACGAAGGTTTATCTGTTGGATTCTGAGTCAAGTTTCTAAGATTTACTCTTCCAACAGAAATTGCAATAAGTTTCTGTTCTGCACGATATATGATTTGTTTTTTAGTTCTTCTACTATTCAAATGAAGATTTTCTTTTTGGTGTATTTTGATTGCATAACCTATATTATCAATGATTTTTTTTTGTTTAAGAATTTCTTTTTTTAATGATTTTTTTCTTATTCGAATTTGTCCATCATATTGTATTTGATATCCGACAAAACTGACCCAAGGAACATTTCCTTCACTTTTTTTACCCCAACGATAAGGTAATTTAGATTTGCTTTCCCAAAAATTTTGAGAATACTTCTCTACTAGTATTGGTGGGTGACATAATAAATTACAATTTTTTAATGAGGTCATGTATCTATTTAATGCTTCAGTACATTGTTTTTTTTCAGTGTGGATAATAATCATATCATCACAATATCTCATATACAATAGATTCTTGTCCTCATCTTCATTAAAATTGATAACTGATCGATCTACTTTATCCAACATTAAATTGGCAATTAAACAGGAAATTGCGCCTCCTTGTGGAACTCCAATAGGTTCATTAATACCATTGTTGTAAAATTCAGATTTTAGACCATCTTCTGCCCATTCGTACTTTCCATTAATTTTGAGCATTTCCTCAGAAGTATTTTTTGGAAGTACTTTGTAGTTAAAGGAATAGGAGTCTAAATATTTATTGAAAATTGCTATTGATTTATCATTAATCTTTGCACCAGTTCGTTTTTCAAAACGTATAGAAATTTCGTTGAGGGCTTCTTTAGCGTAAGAATGGTTAACACAATCATAAAATTTTCGAATATCACATTCTGAAACCCAAAATTCTTTTCCTGTACTGTTATTTATATAATCTTCTATTTTTGTTACTGTATCATGGTGGGTTATTACAGTTGATTTATTTCTTGCAGAACGAAATGCAAAGACTGAAGAATCGTAAAATTCGCTGTCCAAATTATCTGTTAAATACTTTGCCGTTTGACCTATAAGTATTTTATCGGATAATAATTTATAATGAGCAATGGGTCTGCATGGAATGTAATCTTTTTCTGCTTCTTTTTCTTTTTTTTCAGGAAATATGGTAGGTTCATCAATATTGTAATTTTCAATGTTATGAAAAGAATCTTGTATTTGTTTTAGAAATTTTTGTAATTCAATATACCATGGTTGAATCTGACTTTCTTTACCGTTTAGAACCCTTTTGTGATAGTATAAAATCGCCTTTTCTAAGGAAGCTATATTAAGTTTTGTGCTGTTTTCATAGGATGCCCGATTTTTTTTTGAGAATTTGACCCATTTACGTCTTGGTGGGATTATTTTTAAAATTATTGTATCAATTTTGTTCCTAGTCGCCTCAATTGGATTTACAACATTTGTTTTTGTTCTTATTCCATTTAAAATATGGATATCATGTCTTTTATTTGCAACAGATATTCTATATCTAGCTATAAGACGTATAATTTTCTTTTCAGTAAAATATGTTTCGAATTCATACATAAAAAAAATGGGAGTAGCCGTATAGTACTATGTTGCATAGCACCTTCATGGTTATTGTGGCATTCGCCTGTTCAAACATACTGAACCCCTTTTTTAGGGTGAACGTGTATAGCCTAAAATAAATCAGGTTTTATTCAGCTTCAATGTAGTAGAGGTTATTAAAAACCTTTAACTCTCGCTACTCCCATTTCAAAAGTATTACTAATTTTGAATATACAATGATTAATCCGCAAGATATTACAATTTCGAAATTTAGGTTTACCACATCCAAAGAAAATGTGCTTGTTTCCTTATTGGAAGAGCTAAATAGTATTAAGTTAGGTACATATAAGAGTCTAATTGACGCTTGTCGAGCTGAACTTGATGATGATAATAAGGCAAATTATGATCGTCTTAAATCTGAGCTTCCATGCGTCACATTTTGCGCTACGTTTATTGGAACTCACGGTATAAATAATATTCAGACATATAATAACCTTTTGATTTTTGATATTGATAAAATCGATCAGGATAGAATTGATTATTTGAGTCAAGTCCTTAAAATGGATAAATACATCTTCTCATTTTGGATCTCTCCTTCAGGGAGAGGTATAAAGGGGCTTATTAGAATTTCAAATGAAATAGGATATCATAAACAGGTGTTTTATTATTTTAGAAAATATTTTAGAGATAATTATGATACAGAATTAGATTCTTCCGGTAGCAATGTTAATAGACCTTGTTATGTCTCGTATGATAAAAATATACATATTAATTTGAATTGCGATGTTTTCACTTTAGAAGATAAATTGATTAGTAAAGCTAGTAATATTGCAAAAAAAGCCAAAAATAATAGTCTGGGGAAAATAGAAATAACTAACTCTAAGAGTCTCCTGTTATCATTTGGACTGAATAAAATGAATAATCGTATAATGATACAAAGAATTATTTCGTTTTTAAAAAAGAATAACTTAAGTATAACCGCTTCTCATGAACAATGGTATAAGTGCGCATACGCTATTTCTAAAACATTTAGTTATGATGTAGGTAAAAAGTATTTTAGAGAACTATGCTTGCTTGATGGTGTCAAATTTGATGAAGAAGCAAGTGAGGATAAACTCAAATATTGTTATGAGCATAAAGATAAGGATAATGGTAGTAGTTTCGCTTCAATTATTTATTATGCAGAACAAGTCGGATTTATAAATTTTGATAAAATAAGGACTAAGCGAAAACACTAAAGACAGAAGGAATAGTATTAGTTTTTACTATACAATTTCGGTATTTATTTTGCACTAGTTCTTTAACGGTATAGTTGTTTTCATTTCGTTGACTTCCTTTTTCCTTTTCCACTGCTTATAACATTCATCAGCCAAAAGTTCCATTACCTTATTTATTCGTACTATTTCTTCATCAGTATAAATTACCCCATTTTTATTAAGTATTTTTCTTGATTCAGTCATAGAAACTCCATTATTAATTCTAGGGTATTTTTCTAATAACTCTTGTGATGTTAACTTTTTGCGTGTTTTAACCATTATTACAAAAAACTAAAATAATGAATAAAGTAAATTTGTAAAGACTAGTCCACTGCAACTGCATCTTTAACAATTATATTGAATTTGTCTGTTGCGTTTGGAGGGTTTATTTTAATGAAAAATTGTTTAGTAGAGTTGGATTCATAAAATTCATAAATAACATAATTTTTTTCTTCAATTACAGTTTCAGTTTGAGAAAGTAATGTAATAGAAAGCACTATATCCTTAAATTTTGCGATTGTTGCAGAATTTTTTATTATTCCACTTACTATCCATCCATCATATTCGGCTTTTCGAAACAACCCTGCTTCACGAACAAGATTATGTTTCATTGTTTCTCCGGTTATAGTTAAATATTTTGTCGGGGTAGTCAGTTCTTGTATTTTTAACTCCATTTTTAATTCTTCAGCAGTTTTAGGTGAGTCGGAAGAACCCAAATTTCCATTGGTACAGCTTGTTATTAAAATTGCCGTTGTAAATAAAGTTGAAATTATTTTTTTCATATTAAGTGTTAAGATTAGCTCGTATGTAAACTGTTTATGAAGTGGCTAAAGGAGAATAAATCTATTTAATTTCTCCAGAAATCATTATAACTGGTCTGTGATCATGTATCGTTTGTTCGTTATATAAATCCCCTTTTACTATAATTTCCTTATTTAAATAAGTGTCTGGCTTTGGAACTTTGACATTGTCAAACTTAACCTCAATTTCTTTTACGTTATTCTGAGTTTCGTAATTATCATTTGGTGCAATTACATTAATTGGAGATTTTAATTTTAATATATAAGCTGTAAACGCAACACCATTTTCGTTCGTTTCTTTGATTTTCGTGAGAATTCCATTTAATTCTTTTGTTTGCTCAAATTCAATTTTATTTGGCACGTTTTCAGAACTCATTTGCGCTTTGGACGCAAGTGAAGAAATTAATATTAGGGTAATTTGGAGGATTAATTTAATTTTCATTGTTTTTCTTTTTATTGTTTACCGTTTTATTCAGATTTTATCGACAAATGTATAAATAAAACAATACAGGTGGCTGATAGGCTACCTTTTATTTAAGGCAAAAAATCCAAATTGCATGATATTATGCAGTCTGACGATAAAATAATTCTCAAAAATTTAGGTGAACAGATTAGAAAACTCCGTAAACGGGCTAAGTTATCTCATTTGGAGCTGTCGAACAGAGCAGATATAGAAAAGTCTACAGTTATTCGTGTTGAGAGTGGTAAAATGAATCCTTCGGTAACCACTTTGCTTAAAATATGTACAGGATTGGCAGTTCCCATCAATAAATTATTCAAATTTTTGCCGAAGGATTATTATAAGGATTCAAAGTAACAATTCATTGACCAACTAAATAGGGTATTTGTCAAATGTCACATAATTTCCTCAATATTGGAGTTTGGGTCTTATAAGATCGTTTTGCAAATGCAATGCCTTATATAAGCCTTTGCATTTGCAAAACCTTTATTCATTAGCATTAGGATATAATTTATAATGAGTTTTTCCATTTTTTATTTCCTTGTATAAATAACAATCTACTCCATTATGATCTTTTATAAGTATTGTATCATCCAATAATTGTTTTAATCTTGATTCAATTGTTCTAGTACCACATTTGAAATAATTTACTAAATCTGTAATCACAATGCTTTTTTCTTTCGGCTCAATTAAAATTTTGCTTAATTGCTCTTTTAATTGAGTTATGTCTGCTTTGCTTTTTTTTGCATCTAAATAATCGTTTACTATTTCATCTTCCGCCAAAATCAAGCCTTTCTCTATTTCAGAATAAATTAAGTAAAAAGGTTCAAATTTTCGAGTGCTACGTGCTTTTAAATAATTAACCTTGATTAATTCGCTGTCCTTTTGATTTTTGTCTTTCTCAAATCCTATTTGCATTACTGTACTTGCTTTATTCATAATCTCGGTTCCTAAATGTCCCCGTGCCTTATCGCCACTACTTGGATTTTCGTGAATTAAACAAATGAATGTTACATTAAATTCATTAATCATCATATTTAATAAATCTATCAATTTCATAGTTTCATTTGGATCATTGAAATTGGAAATGCAGTCTGTTATTACATCCAAAACTATAACAATGTGGTTATCAAACTTTTCTCTGACTGTCTCTAAATACTCTTTCAGGGCTTCAAATCGTTCAATTCTACTAACTTCAATTAACGAAATGAAATCGAAATTTTTTATCTCCGATTCAATTGAATAACCTGCATTTAATTTTATTTTTTGGATTGCATTTGGATATTGGTCTTTTTGATTTCTCTCTGTATCCACATATAATACTGTAAAGCAATTATTGTCATAAGCCTTAAAACCCAAAAATGTTTTATTTTCGTCTCTTGCTAATAAAGTGCTACATAAATTTTCAACTAATCTGCTTTTATGAACTCCACTTTTTCCTTGAATTACATTAATAGTATTGGGAAAGATTACACCCAGTTCTTCTCTTTCTATTATAGGTCTTGAAAATGAAATTTGTTTCTTACTTCTTTCATTTAACTTTTTCTGAGATTCTATAATTTTGGTATAGTTTTCTGAACATTTGAATGTTGTTTTTTTTGTTTTGGGGAATTCTTTAATGGTTTTATTTGAATCTTTCTTTATTGGATTAAAGTCTATCATAATTTGAAAGGATTAAAAGTTATTATTGAATTATTATTGCCAGTTGGGCTCATTTGTAAATAAATTGTATGTCCACTTATTTCTTTGTCTTTATTTTCAATTTCTTTAATTTTCGCCTCGATATTTAACCAAATATCATAAAGGTTAAGCATATCAATTGAATTATAGACATCAATTAATTTTTGGATAAGTGCATTTCGTTTATCAATGTAGAACAGGTTCGCATCAGTTCTTTTAGCATAATTTTCAAGCTCTGTAATTAAATCTTGGATGATTGCTTCTAGGTCGGTTAGACCTTTGGAGTTATTGAGATCGTTCATAATAAAGTCCCTCCCTTGTTTTTTCCGAATGGTAACAAGAGCGACTCTACTTCACTACGTTTGAAGTATACGCGATTCCCGATACCGTAAGGGATTAATTTACCTTTTTTAGTCCAGTTATGGATTGTGCTTAAATC
Source organism: Bacteroidota bacterium (assembly GCA_040387415.1). GTDB lineage: Bacteria > Bacteroidota > Bacteroidia > 2-12-FULL-35-15 > 2-12-FULL-35-15 > 2-12-FULL-35-15. Next base: position 182,575 of record JAZKDU010000017.1, on the reverse strand, counting down.
GACTTTAAGCAATTCGGCTAATTCATTTCGGGTTAAATACTCTGTCGGTGTTTTTGGCTCAAATTTTTGTTTGAGTTCCATTAATTGATTTTGTAAGCCTTGAAACAAAGTATTAATTTGTTCTGCTGTTACATTGTGTAAGATTGTTGATTCCATTTTTGTTTCCAGTTTTAAATGATTAACTGGGACAAAAGTGATTGGAATGCTTTGTTTGTTGCGGTTCGAAAGAAACCCTTTATAGGATCGTTATTGACCCTTTATGGATTCGTTAAATACTTATTAACTATTGAAGTATAGATGGGCTTTTTGTGTGCAGGGTTTCTGAATGGTAATTTTAATACACTTATATCGGTTTGAAAGTTGGTATTCAAAAATTCAATAAACGCAGGTTCTGTTACGGTTGAATTTATAGCATTTATAGGCTTTGCTTTCATATTATGAAATATAAAACTATAATCTGCCACTACTGTATTTTGTTTTACAGTTAATTCTTTTAGTTCTATAAACATTTGATAAGCATATCCATTTTTAAATATTGAAGGATGAGGGTTTTCGAAGTCTTGGGTAGCTTTATGTATCGAATTATCTATTTGGTTTAAATTTTTATTAGATTCCTTTTTAATATTGATAATAAATTTATTTACTATCATATCAATCTTGTTGTCTGTAAGTATTTCCCTATATTTAATTAGTAAATCCTCAAGAAATTCTACATAATTATCTAAGCCATCATTAAAATTCATTCTTTTTTGATAAATCAATAACTCTCGGATTTTCATTACATCTGTAAGTAACAATTTTAAAGCAAAGAAAAAATCAAATGATGTTTCTCCGCATGACAATGTTATATTGGTTTTATATTGGACGTGTGTTATTCCATCTCCATCAGGATGAAATCTCGTAGGAATTATTTTATGAGCAACTAAAATAAATTCTAATCTTTCGGTCATTTCATGTAATAAACTAGCTGGATGATCTTCCAAATTATAAGTAAATTCAAGAAATATAACTCCAGTATTTATATCGTAATTATTGTGTAAATTCATATAAATGTTATTTTTTATTACGATGTTACAAGTTAGGATTTCTATAATAGCTTTAAATTAATTGGGCCGTTTTTGGTGATTATTTACAAATCTACTTTGAATAATACCTCTATTTAAATGATTATTTAAAAGTTGATTTAATTTCACCGCTAAAAGACTTTAAAATAATTAATAAGTCTTTTTTTTCAATGGTTTTAAGGTTTAATGTTTGGGTTTAAATTAATTAAACAAGCTTTAAATTTGATTTAATTTTGCATTTAAAAGACATTTATTTCGGTGTAAAAGGTCTATTTGATGCTAATTAAAAAATACAAAATCTTATTTAAATACCTTAAAGCACCCTTTTAAAATTTTAAAGTAAATCAATAAGTTTTTATTAATTACCTCTTTAATTTAGGTTTCGCTTTAAAATATTCGGCTAGTTGTATAGCCTGTTCAGTTACTGTTTTACCTATGTATTCCAAAAACATTGTTTCAGTCGAATGCCCCGTTACATTAATTAGTAATGCTGTGGGGATTTCACCATAATAATTGGTAGCAAATGAACGCCTTCCAATGTGAGAAGTAACCAATTCCCACTTTTCAAAATTCCCACTTTCTTTCCGAGTGATTTTTTCCTTTGTTTGAGCCTTTGAGCCTTTTATCTTTTCTGTTAATTCAGCTACTTTGCAAACTTCCTTAATATATTCATTAAATCTTTGGTCGCTTATTTGTCGGGGGAAATTCCCTTTTCGTTTTTTAAGTATTTTCATGACCCTTTCACTTAAAGGAATTGCCATCTTTTTACCAGTTTTAACCTGAGTAAATTCTATTAATGGCACTTGTCCTTCATATCTTATTTGCTCCTTCTTAAAACGCATAAAATCAGAGACTCTTTGACCGGTTTCACAACTAATAATTAGCCAATCTCTAGCATTAATTAAATATTCGTGTTCTAATTCTTTTTTTTGAATTTTTTCAATTTCATTTATATTTAAAAATATCTTTTCTACTTTCTCTAATTTAGTAGTAATACTATTTAATTGAAAATGTGTCTCTATTCCATTGTTTTGGGCATGATAGCATATTGTTTTTATAAATTTTATTGCTCTAGCAATCGTGTTAATAGCATATTTTTCTTTTTTGCAATATTCTTCAAACCTTAGCTTAAAATCGGCATTTACATCTTTAATAAAATATTCTCTTTTAGTCTCTTTTTGAAATCTTTCAATTAAATGTTTATTGACTTTAAGTTTTTTATGCGTAGAGGTTTGAAGAGTGCTTTCTTTGTGTAAAGAGTAATAATCAAAATAAACTAATAATTTATTTGGAATCTCCTGAACTTGTTGAGGGGGATAGAGAAAGTCTTTTAACCATTGTGTGTTAATTGTATCCTTGCTTACACTATTATTGTAATGTTTCAATAATCGATTACTTAATTGACTAAGATCAGTATGTAAATCTTTAAAACCGACTTCTTTTAAATCTTTTGGTTGTCCTTTAGTTTTGCTCCAATCATTGGGATTAATAGCAAATTTGGTTTTTGCTTTAGCATCAATATTGCGTCCTTCCTTTAATCGAATATAAATTCCAGCCGGATTGTTTTTACTTTGAATAAAATATTTTATAGTTGCCATGATACAAATATACTTATTTAGTCCATATTTAGTCCGCAATTAGTCCACTCTATTAAATATTATTCAATTTATTTCAATAATTTAATTATCTTTGTAATGGCTTTAATTGTTGTATTTATTGAGATGTTGGGTGTTTTTGATAAGAAGTAGAGTGTTGGTTAATTTAACTAAATGTAGTTCCTCCGACTCCACAATCTATTTTTGTATTAGCCTGTAAATGAGTGATTTGCAGGCTAATTTATTTTCTGGGGGACGTTCTGGGGACGTTATTGTTATTTAGTATTTCCGGCTGCCTCATGAATCAGGCGTGAAGGGTGGCCTTTGGAATAATAATCAATATAATCTTCTGTATATCCAAAAATTTTAAAAGAGTCCTATTAAGTAGAGTTTCATAAGCGCAAATTTAAAAGTACGAGGGAATGTTTATCACTATTGATATGCATTTACTAGCAAGAATAGGGAGAAATCCGACATCAATAATACCCTTACGTATAGCAGTCTCTATTTCCTTTGTTTTCAGGATGTTTCAAAAATTCATTGGATCAAAGCAGTTTTATGAATTTGCAAAATGTAATTTAAATATGGCAGGAGTAGTATCTGGAATAAATCAATACCTTTATAACTTAAACAAGAAGTATTAAATAAATCATATAAGCAAATTAAGAATTCTGCTATTTAAATTTGTTTGGATAGCCTTACTTTCTAGTTAAAAAAATATTGATTTAAATTGGCAAATGAAAAAAAAAACGTATCTATATATATTATTTTTTTTATATCTGAATGCAAGTGTTTTCGGACAAACTTCCTTTGTGAAAACAACAAACTTAATTGTTTATAATAATATCTTAGTTTCAGATATAGGTATTGATACGTCATTGGTATTTTTTGGCGAAAATGGTTCTTTAGGGAAATTTAATAAGGCCGGTACAATCGGCTGGTATAAAAAATATCCACTTACTAATGGGGCGTTTCTCGCTTATGATCTGATGAGAATTAGTGATACCACGTTTTGTGCTTTTGGAGTATACAATTCCAAAGGGACATCTTTGATCATTAAGGATAATGGTGCTCTCATAAATTCAAAGTCGTATACATTATTAGGCAGTTTCACCAATGGAGTAGTGATGAATACCAATCGTTTGTTATTTCTTGGAATAAATAATACTGACTTTTATCTTACAAAAACAGATCACGCAGGTACACCACTACTTTCCAAAAAATTTACAAAAGTCGATGCATATTCTATGCAAAATAATCAAGCTCTTGTTAAATTAAATTCCAACCTTTTTGTTGTTACTCTTCGTACTAATATAGCACCTGTATATAAATCGCGTATCGTTACTTTGGCTGTTGATTCATCTTTGAACATACTATGGAGTAGGGTGATGGGCGGTGATGATGATGATGTTCCTATAGATGGTTTAACAATTGGTTCAAACTGTTATATCGTCTCGAAAACAAAATCATATGGTGTTGGAATGAATGATATTATGCTAACCTGTATAGATTCTTTAGGAAATATTGTTTGGAACAGAACATATGGCACCTCAATGAATGATGAACTTCCCATACATGTTTCAATGGATGCAGATTCAGCTATACTGATTTCAGGAACTGTAATGGATTCACTTGCTAATGAGCATGGTTTTATTACAAAGATTAACAGGAATGGAAATATTATCTGGGCATACAAATATAGTTCTCCGGCAGGATATAAAAATATGTCTATTCATAGAACTTTTAAACTGCCTTCTGGACTTTTGAGAGCAGTATATCGTGCTAAAAAGATCACTAATAGTAGTGTGTATGCAGGTGTAATGGATATAAAACCTTCAGGACATTCAACTTGTCTTAGCAGTTATTTTCAATTAACTCAAAAAAATGTACCGCTCAATCCAGTAAATTATACGATATCAGTTGCTTCTGTAACTCCTGTGGCTACTGCAAATTCTATTGCTCCAATAAATTCTGCAAATGCATTAGCACCTGTCTGTTCTAGCATCTGCAATGTTGCTGCAGATATGCTCATTTCTTCTACGAGGGTTTGTACAGGAAATGCGGTTAATTTACAGAATAATTCATTTAACTATACTTCCGTCAGTTGGTTGATTGATGGTACAGGTATGAGCAATGCCAATTCATATACACATGTTTTTAATGTTCCTGGGAATCATTCGGTTTCATTGGTTGCTTTTGGTACTGGATGCCAAGACACAATTACGAGTCAAGTGTTAGTGGATAGTTTTCCTGTGGCTGCCTTTTCCTATACGCAACAATCAATGATTGGCAATTTTGTTAATCTTTCTTCATGGAATGAAGCAGATTTATGGTTATGGGGAGATGGATTGACTAGCTTAACAACAAATAAAGTGCACACCTTTCCTGGAATTGGTACATATAATAGTTGTCTTGTTACAACTAACAATTGCGGTACAGATACAGTATGTCATCCCTTTTTTGCATATGACAATTCTAATTTCACATGTAATTCATTTTATGGTGTTTCAGCGAACCAGGAGTGGGGGCAAGATGTTTGTCAGACCCCTGAGGGGAATCTGTTGCTAGCAGGTAGACAAGTATCATTTGGTAGCGCAATAGCCCTTTTAGAGGTAAATAGGAGTGGTAATATAATTAGCGAACAAACGTGGTCGGGTGGTGAAACGCAACGGATTATTTCTTTAGGATCTAAGGGATATTGTGTTCTCTCACAAGCAGGTAGTCCTGCAAATACCGGGGTAATGACTTTTTTTGTTCCTGGCACTATGACATCGAAATTTTTTACAACAACAAAACTTTATTGTGGTTATGCTTCAAAAAGTTCATCTTTCTATGCCGGAGGTTCAAATAACGGTTCAAAGGCTGTTCTTATCAAAATGGATGATAAATTTAATAAGGTTTGGATGAAAAGCATAATTGGCGCTAATGTAATTTATGGATTGACAGAATTGAATAATGGAACGTTGTTGGTTGTTGGGAAAACTCCCTCTGGTGGTGGCTACCTTGCAAAGATCGATACGTTAACCGGCCATATGTTGTGGTCTAAATACTATTCTACACCTAACGGTATGGTGTCAATAGATATACTTTATGATTCTGTTTCTGATCACATTTATATTGCAGGTGCAGCAGGCAGTCCTTCAAAAAGTTTTATTATAAAGGCAGATGTAAATGGAAACATTATATGGAGCAAAGCGTTTGCTTTAACCAATGATAATCTTACTGCAAAACGTTGTTTTTTAAATCAATACGGGCAATTATTTTTATGTTATTCTACAAACAGAATCAGCCTGATAACATGCTTGGATACTGACGGAAATGTGAGCTGGTCTAAAAACTATTCTGTTGCGAACAGTGTACAATCGTTTCATTCTAATGGCTATACGCTTTGCTACGATGGTGGTATTGCTATTACAGGAATGGTTTCCTGGTCAGGGGCACACGATGACATATTTGTTATTAAAATCGACACATCTGGAATTAACAATACCTGCTTCGTAACAACTTTACCAGTTATTGAAACTCCACTAGCCTTTAACCTGAATAGTTCCTTTATAGATTCTACAGAAGCACACGTTTCAAATTACACTACTTCTTATTTGTCGTCAAATGTATATACATATCCCGATTCTACATCTTGTTCAAGTAACAGTTGTTCCTCCTACTTGAATTATTCCTATAATTTTAATTGTTTGGCATATACGTTTAATTTCACTCCACCTCTGTTTCCGTTCTCTAATCTTTATTGGGATTTTGGGGATGGTACCGGTACTTCCGTTTCCAATCCTGTTCATACGTTTCCCGGTGCTGGAACGTATATAACTAGCTTAAGCGCAAATATTCCAGGGTGTGGTACTGTGAGTTATAGTGATACTATTCATATTGTATCACCTACAGCGCCAATTGGTCTTACAACCCAAAGTTTTTGTAATAATGCTGTTGTGGCAGACTTAGCAGCAGCAGGGACTGGCATTCAATGGTATGCAGCATCAGTAGGAGGGACGGTATTGCCTTCTTCAACTGTTCTTATAAATGGGGCTCATTATTTTGCTTCTCAAACAGTAAGCAATTGTGAAAGTTACACACGGCTTGATGTTGCAATTGTTATTAATCCACTTCCTGTAGTGACAGCCAATGCCACTGAGTCAACTATTTGCAATGGAAATAATGTTACTTTAACTGGTAGCGGAGCTTCAACCTATAGTTGGTCAGGAGGAGTGCAAAATGGAGTTGCTTTTAACCCAAATGGAACATATAGTTATACCGTAATCGGGACAGATGTCAATGGGTGTTTGGGTACGGCAACAAAAACGATTGTGGTTAATCCTCTTCCTGCGTTGATAATAAGTAATCCTAGTGTTGTTTGCTCTCCAAGTACATTTGATATTTCATCATCTATTGTAACTTTTGGAAGCTCAGGTGGCACAATAAGTTACTGGCAGGATTCGTCTGCTACTGTTTCATTAAATATGTCTTATTATACAACTATTGATACAAGCGGAGTATATTATATAAAATTAGATTCTGGTACCTGTTTTGATATCGGCCATGTGGCGGTGACTATTAATAACAATTGTGTATGGCCCGGTGATGCAAATAAAGATTCGATCGTAAATAATTATGACTTGCTGCCAATAGGTTTGTTGTATTCACAAACAGGAATTTCCCGTAATAATATCAGCAACAATTGGCAAGCATTCCCTATTGCAAATTGGGGGATATCTCAAATAAATGGAGCCGATATTAAGCATGTTGATTGTAATGGTGACGGTATAATCAATAACAATGATACATTAGCTGTTAATCTGAATTATAGTTCTATACATGCTATAGGAACTTTAACTTCTAATGAATTAAGATCAGTTGATCCAGATCTTTATTTTACTACAAGCAGTAATTCTTATTATCCCGGAGATTGGATAAATATAGAGGTATGGACGGGTAGCACAACAAAACCCGTGGCAAATTTATATGGTATTGCCTTCGACATTAGTTATGATGCTTCATTGGTACAGCCTGGAACAGCAAGTCTGACTTATCCGAATAGTTGGTTTGGAACTCCTGGAGTGAATGCACTAAAAATTGCTAAAATTGACGAATTAGCCGCAAAAGCTTATGGTGGGCTAACCCGCATCGATCACTCAAATCAAAGCGGTTCTGGGAAAATTGCCGATTTTAAGTTTCAAGCCAAAAATTCAATAACATCAGTATCCAATTTACAGCTATCAGTTTCAAACTATAAAGCAAATGATCAAAATGGATCACCTGTTGTATTTAATCCCGTGGCCGATTCTATTACTATTGTTCCATTGAGTACAAGTGTTGAGAAATTAAATAACAATATGATAGTTAGTATTTTACCGAATCCTTTCAGTTCTTATGCAACAATAATTTTTAGTAATACACAACAAAATACATCCATAAAAATAAGAGATGTATTAGGTAAGGAAATAAAACATATAAATTTTTCGGGCATGTATTGCAAAATAGAAAGAGATGAAATGAAGGCTGGAATCTATTTAATTCAAATAACTTATACAAACAATAATATCGAGAACCGGAAAATAGTTATAGAATAAACATTACATGGACCTTGCAATATTAGATTAGACTAATTTCCTAAATATAACTATTGTTATTTAGAGCTAATCATATATTGATTTAAATTACTTAAAGCACTGAGTTCTTCTAAAATGGAGTTCGAGATTATGTCGGTCGGCTTCACTACTTATAAAACCCTTGGAAGTCGAGGGTTTTATTTTTTATATTCTTAGAAAATATACTTTAAAGTCACAAATTGTCATCATTTAATTAATAAAACATTGAAAGGGGAACTTAAAAATTTTTCTAAAAAATTTGAAAAATCATTTTTTAAAAATAAAGATGGTTTTTTTGAATTGCCCTATTTGGCCAATTCACCAACGGCAATGGTGGAGAGTTTTGATAGTATGCCTTTTAGTAAACATTTCAAAAAAGAAAAAGTATTTCTTCCGGACAATCCATTTTTTAAAGGACATTTCTATTACCGCGAGCTGGAAAAAGGTTTGTGGATTTTTTTGTCAGACCTTCGATATAAAAAGAATATTTCCTTCAAAACAATTTTTGATGACAATATAAAGTACGATCACTTCATGTTGTACTTTCATCTGAGTCCTATTGAATCAAAAAATAAGCATCAGCTTATTAACGGGCTTTCCCTAAGCAACTGTTCCTGGTCGCTTTGTAAGCCCGGCACTTCTTTAGCTGCTTTTCATTTCAAGGATTCCCGCTCTATGAATATAACCATACATTTTAATGAAGAATGGTTAAAAAAGAGTGTTTTCAGAAACAGTAAATTAAAAGGAAATAAATTTTCTATTTTCCTGAAAACCGAAATCAACCATATTATCTGGTCAGATGTTCATGATGGAAAGCAGGTAATATTCAATGAGTTTTATGAGTTGCTCCGGGATAAAAAAACAGAGAAGAATAATTTACGCCTGATTAAAAATACAGAAGAACTTTTTGCTCAATTCATTCATAGATACAATACTGAAATCACAGATGCGGATTATTTCGAATTATCCGTTGAAAATCGCCAAAAGATTCAGCAGGCAGAAAAAATAATGAGCGATAATCTGTTCAAAGAGTTTCCGGGTATTGAAAAAACAGCAAAAGAAACTGGTCTCTCCCCAACCAAATTAAAGAAAGACTTCAAAACTGTTTACAAACAAAGTCTGTTTCAATATTACAGAAACAAACAATTGGCATTTGCGCAGGAGCTGCTTACAAACAAGAAAGGAAGAATAAAAGACATAGCCACTATTTTCGGTTATGAGAATGCAGCTAAATTTTCTGCTGCATTTAAAAAGCGTTTTGGTTATTTGCCTTCAGAAGTAACCCCCATTAAATCTTCCTAATATTGTCCTTATTGGCTATCCGTTTTTTCTTTTGTCTATGGAATCAGATAAATAATTATTCAACACCGTACTTCTAATTCCCGCTATTTACTAATGGTATCACCTTTGTTCCTATTAGTTCAATCGACTGTAACAATTTTTGATGAGATAACCCTGCATCCATTTGAAAAGTAAATCTGGAGATGCCTCCTAATGCTTTGCTGTGTCTAAGAATTTTTTCTGCTACTTCCTCCGGATCAGCAACAAGTAATGCTCCTAGCAAACCATTTTGTGCGTCAAATCGCCCTGGAGTAACAGGAGGGAATCCTCTCTCTTTTCCAATTCGAGTAAACATATCTGCATACCCCGGATAATAATCATTGACTGCTTCTTCTTTGCTGTTTGCAACATAACCCAGTGAGTGCAATCCTACTTTTAATTGTTCTGGCGCATGTCCCGCTCGTTCTCCTGCTTGTCTATATAAATCTATCAATGGTCTGAAGCGATGAGTTTCTCCACCAATCACAGCAACCATTAATGGTAATCCCAATTCTCCGGCTCTAGCAAAGGAGGCAGGTGTTCCTCCAACTCCAAGCCAAATAGGTAGTTTTTTTTGTAAAGGACGTGGGTAAACAGCTTGTTCACGCAACGCAGCGCGAAAGTGTCCTGACCAGTTGACAAATTCATTTTCACGAATGCGTAATAATAAATCTAATTTTTCAGAGAAAAGCTCGTCATAATCATTCAGGTTCAATCCAAATAATGGAAATGATTCAGTGAATGATCCCCTGCCTACTACTATTTCAGCTCTGCCATTTGAAATTAAATCTAAAGTGGCGAAGTTTTGAAATACCCTAACAGGGTCTGCTGCGCTGAGCACAGTAACGGCACTTGTTAAGCGGATACGCTTGGTTCGAGCAGCGGCAGCAGCAAGTATAATGGTTGGAGCTGAATCCAGAAACTCTTTTCGATAATGTTCTCCTATACCGAATACATCTAAACCAACTTTATCCGAAACCTCAATGCGTTCCAGTAATTCTGTTAAAGCTTGGGAATTACTTATATCTGTGTTTTTGGGTGCAGCAGCAAAACTATCTATTCCTATTTCCATATGGATGCAAATATACAAGAACTTGAGCAGGGAACAATTGAACCTCAGGTAAACAAAAGGGATTTATAAAAAGAGCGTTTATGATAATTGCCTGCCTGCAATTAAAATAATTTGTCAAATCTGCATAAGGGATTGGCTCATCTTTTGTAACTATAAAATCAAATAAATTTTAGTATAAATATTTAAATTTTAAAACAATTATGGAAAACATTATTAAAACAGTGGTTGAGAAATCAGGTATTTCTGAATCACAAGCGAAAACAGCAGTAGAAGCAGTAGTTTCTTTTTTAAAAGATAAAATGCCTGCAGGAATTGGAGCACAAATTGACACATTCATCAAAGGTGGGAATGGCGCTTTTAGCGAAGCTGGCGGTAGCATCAAAGAAAAAATGAGCGGGATAATTGGGAAATAATTTTCTCTGAAATGTGGAACGAATACTCACTACCAAAAGCCTTTTTAATAAAGGATTTTGGTAGTTATGCTAGAGTGAAATTTTAAAGCCGCAACATTCAAAAAGCTAGTGAATACCATTGGCAAGGATATTGAGGTTCGCCTAAAAAAAGTGTATCCTTTTAAAAGAATCCAGTGGATATTACTTCTTATTCCATAAGGGTTTGGCCTTAAGTACTTTTTTATATATCAGGCAGTTTTCTGAATGGGCACCAGGTAAGTAACCAATACTCATTAAAAATTCATTTACTATCTCACCACCGGTAAAGCGAAACGTCTTTTTAAATAACTTCACCCATTCATCCTTTGTTTTGGGATGATTCAGTTCCAGCCATTTTTCAAAAGAACCAAATTCTTTTTGAAGTGCTAAAATTGTTTTCGCATTTTCTATTGCAGCATTAATTTTTAATCTGTTGCGAATAATGCCAGCATCGGCCATGAGCCGCTCTCTGTCTTTTTCTGTATAGGCGGCAACTTTTTTAATAATAAAGTTGTTATAGGCTTTTCTAAAGGAGATTTCTTTTTTCAATATTGTTTCCCAGCTAAGTCCAGCCTGATTAATTTCCATTACCAGCCTGCAAAACAATTCATTATCATCATGCAATGGAAAACCATAATGCAGGTCATGATAAGGTTTGTGTATCGCCTTTTTTTCATCTTTCATGTGTTCAATAGCGCTGCAATAGGACATACATTCGTTTTTTATTGAGTAAATAGTTGCTTAATTGTAATAAGAAATAATACCGGTAATTATAAGGCTGTATTCGATCTTCAGGTTTTTGAAATATCCCTTTTTGAAAAATAATAAACGGAATAAATAACAAAAGTAAATACACATATTAATAACCCTGATACTTCACGTGCGAGTTCCTGATTTGTTGATTTCATGGATAAGCCTCCTCCTTCCGAAAAGAATCCCTCATAATGAGTAATCTGTAAAAAAGAATTGCTCGCATAAGCCAAATAAAGTACAGACAGAAGTATCAATGTTTCAGGAGAATATTTATTCTGGAAAGCTCTGAAGGAAACAAATGCAGCTATCAGGTAAATTGTTACCCACCAAATGGGATCTGGATCATTAAATTGCCAATAGGCGAATAATAAAAAAATCACGAAGAAGAATAAACTAATGTAACGCATGTTATAAACTTTAAATTGTTTCGTAATAAAAGATCTTAATGGATGCAGTATCCTTTAAAAAATCTACTTTGCCAATGGAAAGTCTGTTAATTTTAATACCTGTTCTTGTTTCCAGATCCAGGATAAGTTCCGCTTTATTTTCAGGTTTTATAAGTTCAATTTTTTCATATTGTATGGTCTGAGAAGATTCTTTTTTCATGAACACATTACTTTCCAGAATAAAAGTAATTATAATAATAATTACATTAAGAATGGACAGTTCATCCCAATTACCTTTACTTACAGCTGTAAGTAAGCCCATCGCAATTACAAGAAAGAGGTAGGTCATGTCTTTCATTGAAATCCCTTCTGTTCGGTAACGTAACATCGAAAATACAGCAAACAATCCAAATGCAGCGCCCATACTCATTTCAACCTTATTTAAAATAAAGCTGATCATGAAAATGATTAAATTGAAAATAAAAAACGTAAAGAAAAATTCACGGTTTTTATAAATTGGGAAATAAATAAAACGGATAAGAATAAATACAGATGCAATATTTATACCTAAACGGATAAAAAACTTAGCGCCTAATTTTTCAAATAAGTTAAATGCATGATCAGCAGATTCTGCACTCACTGTTTGTTCCAAAGCTTGTAAAAATATCATAGGTTTAATCTTTAGTATTAAATGAATACTTATTTACTAAATTATACTTTAATTCCAATTACACATACATCATCAACCTGTTCTAAATTGCCCTTCCAGCGATTAAATTCCTGGGAAAGTCTTTCTTTTTGCCTGTCCATGGGTAAATCGCTTAGACTAACGAGGAGTTCTTTTAATTGCTTAGACATATATTTTTTGCCTTTTGGTCCGCCAAATTGATCTGGAAAGCCATCAGTAATGGTGTATATAACATCATCTTTTTGTAATTGGATAGTGTGCTGCGAAAATGAAATAGTGTCTCTGTCATGCTTACCAACAGGCATTTTATCACCTCGAAGTTCTATTATTTCGTTTTTTCTGACAATCCAAACAGGATTATTCGCTGCAGAGTATGTGAGTATTGCCCCCTCATCCAGTTCTTGTGCAGATGGAAATTTTAAACTAATCAAGCTACAATCCATTCCATCTTTGCCACCTTCCTCACTTCCATCATTTGATAAATGTTCAATTATTTTACTGCGAGTATAATTTAAAATTTCATTAGGTGCTGTTAATTGTTGACCTTTCACCGCTTCATTTAAACAGGAAATATTGAGCATACTCATAATAGCTCCAGGTACCCCATGACCCGTACTATCAGCCGTTACTAGGGCAAAGTTTCCATTTGTCAATAGTGATGCCCAGTAAAAGTCTCCGCTGACAATATCTTTTGGCTGAAAGAAAATAAAGTAATCCCTTTTATTTACATATTTCAGCGTTTGAGGCTCTAAAGCAGGTTTGGAGGGATTGATTAAATTTGCATTCAGCATTTTATCGCTCGCTAATAACGAACGTTGTATGCGTTGAGCATAATTGATACTATCAGTAATCTCCTTGTTTTTTTCTAATACTATTTCTTTTTGTTTAGAAACTTCATTTTTCTGCATTTCAATAATATCCTTTTGTCTTTTGGTGATGCGCAACGAACGGACAATAAATCCAGCAAATACAAGTACTATAACTAAGCCTATAGCAACTGCCCCGAGAATAATCTTTTGTTTCCTTTTTTCTATCTCTTCAATGGCATCCTTTTTATCTTGTTTTGTTTTGGTTTCAAGCTCTTGTTTCTCAAATTTATCAGTCATTGTAGCTTCTATAATTTTTTTCTTTGTTTCTTCGTTATCAATACTATCACGGTAAACGATAAACATTCTATGGTGATAATAAGCGTCTTTCCAATTATCTTGTATGCTGTCTAGTAGTGCCAGACCATTATAACTACTTTTAATTTGTTCTTTATCTCCTATTTCAATACCTGTTTTCAGAGCTTTCTTTCTATAATTTCTGGCATCCTTTAAATTGTTTAATTTTGTATAGAGAGAGCCAAGCTCATTATAAGAATTGGCAATACCAGCCTTATCACCGATTTCTTCCATTATTCTTAACGAATGAATATAATATTTTAATGCTTTAGAGCTTTCCCCTTGAAGAGTATATATATTAGCAATATTAACATAAATCCTCCCAACTTCCAGTTTAACTCCGGCTTCTTCATTAATTTTTAATACATCGTAGAAATTTTTTAATGCTTGAGTATAGTCTCCTTGTTTAGTATAAATATTGCCGAGGTTGTTGTAACAAGAAGAAATCCCTCTTTTATCATTAATTTCTTTTCTTATTTTTAATGAAGTAAGAAAGCATTTTAAAGCTTCTGGAAAATTGTTTTGGATGGTGTAAATACTTCCAAGATTGTTGTAAGAAGCTGCAATGCCAGGTTTATCTTTAATTAACTCCTTTATTTTTAATGCATCAAAGTAGTTTTTCATCGCTTTGGGATAATTACTTTGAGAATAATAAATATTTCCAATGTTGTTGTACGCTGCAGCAATTCCTTTTTTATTACCCGTTTCTTCACTTATCTTTAATGCAAGAAAGTGGTTCTTCAAGGCTTCAGTATAATCTCCTTTTTTCCAGTGAATATTTCCAATAGTGTTATAAGCGGAAATAATACCATGAGTCCATCCTCCTTTACTATTAATTGAAATATTGCTTGCTAGTGTGAGTGCATCATTGGCAGATGTAAGTCCCTTGTCATATTCTCCGATAGAACTATATTCCAAGGATAACTTGTTTAAATGTTTAACCCTGCTTGTGTCAGGTTGGCTTGTTTTTATACGAATAAGAAGGGTGTCAATATTCCGATTTTGGGAAAAGGAAACGGAGCCAATGTCTTTTCGAAACAGGGCGGTAAATAATACAAAAAATAAAATTAATTTAAATTTCATATTTTTAATGAGAATGATTTTATAGAAATTATTGTATCAAATCTATTAAATAATCTAAAACGAATGGTTTAATAAATACAAATTCGTACCTTTAATAAAAAAAGATTAAATGAAAAATTTATTCAACATAACACTGTTGTGCTTTTGTATACTGGTTTTTAGCTCTTGTACTAAGGAAGGACCTGGCGGAAAATCAGCTGTAAACGGTTATGTTTCTCATCACAACCATAAAATAGCCAACGCTGTTGTATATATTAAATATGATGCAACTGAATTCCCTGGTGCTGATGTTTCTGTTTACGATGCTTCTGTAACTGCTGATGCTACAGGATATTACCTGATAAAGGATTTGGAGAAAGGCAATTATTATTTGTATGGTGCCGGATACGACAATGCCATTTTGGAAAATGTAGTTGGAGGAATTGGTGTAAAATTGAAACGCAATAAAACCACAACAACGGATATACCGGTAACGGAGTAGGAAGAGAGATGAAAAAGCTTTTTATGATTTGTGCGGTAATTGTTCTATGCAGCTGTACCCATGATAAGGGAGTACCTGATTATAACAGCTATCCGGACGATATAGGGAAATTAATTTTTACAAAATGTGCAACTCCTGGGTGCCATACGGATGCAAGTAAAGATGCGGCTGCCGGTTTATCCTTGCAGGGTTGGGATAAATTATTGGAAGGAGGAAAGGGGAGTGCAGCTGTTATTCCGTTTCGTCCTGATTACAGTACTTTGTTTTCTTATGTGAATACGTTTGACGATTTAGGTACAATCAATGTGCCGACAATGCCTTTTAATAAAGGGAATTTAAGTCGTGAAGAAGTGTTGCTTATAAAAAACTGGATCAATGCCGGAGCTCCTAGTCGTGATGGAGTTGTGAAATTTTCAGATAATCCTAACCGCAAAAAAATATATGTTACAAACCAGGGTTGTGATGTGGTAACTGTTGTAGATCAGGAAACACTATTGCCAATGCGTTACATCGATGTTGGTAATTCGGGCGGCATTGAATCTCCTCACATGATTAAGGTATCCCCTGACGGACAATATTGGTACGTAGTATCCATTTCAGGCAATTCCCTGCAAAAGTATCGTACAAGCGATGATAGCTTTGTTGGAGAAGCTCTTTTAGGTGTTGAAAATTGGAATACGTTGACAATCAGTAATGACGGGCAAAAAGCATACGCTGTTGACTGGAGCAGTTCCGGTGATATTGCTGAAGTGAACCTGAATACACTTACCGTTACACACAATATTGGATATAATTATCCTCATGGATCATGCCTGAATCCCGCAGGAGATACCTTGTACATCACCCAGCAAAACAGCAGCAATAAATTATATAAAATGCCTGTGAGTGACCTATCTGCATTTACAGAAATAAACCTTTTTACAAGCCCACCGGCAAGTTTTTTAAATGCTCATGAAGTGTTTTTTTCTCCTGATGGAACAAAATATTTTGTGACCTGTCAGGGAACCTCTGAATTGAGAGTTTTTCAGCAAGGAACCGATCAATTGCTTGCAGTTATTCCAGTTGGATCATTACCATCGGAAATGAGTGCCTCCGCGTCTCACAATTATTTATTTGTTTCCTGTCCGGAAGACATTATTTCATTTCCAGGTAAAAGAGGCGCAGTATGGGTGATTGATATGGCTGCTAATACCGTGGTCAAAACTATTTATACCGGCCATCAGCCGCATGGTATTGCTGTGGATGATGTAAAGGATATGGTATATGTAGCTAACCGAAATGCTACATCAGATGGCCCTGCGCCACATCATTCCGGTGCATGTGGCGGGCGAAACGGATACATCACTTTTATTGAAATGAATACGCTAACTCTTTTAAAATCAGGCGCTGCTGTTAAAAAGGTTGAAATCTCTGTAGATCCATATTCGGTTGCTGTGCGCCCATAAATCCTAAATCTTAAAACTCTGAATCCTAAATCTTAAACCCTAAATCAAAAATTCCACAAAATTTTTTATCTTTGTATTCAATCGAAAAAATAAATTGTATGACCGCAATAAGACATAATTGGACAGTTGAAGAAATTTTAGATGTATACAATACACCGCTTCTTGATTTGATTAACCTTGCACAACAAGTACACCGTGAATTCAATGATGCAAGCGAAGTGCAGGTAAGCTCTCTTCTCTCAATTAAAACTGGCGGTTGTGCCGAAGATTGCAGCTATTGCCCGCAGGCAGCGCGTTACAATACAGGTATTGAAGTTCATAAGTTAATGACTGTGAATGAAGTGATGGAAGCTGCTGATAAAGCAAAAGAAGGTGGTGCTTCGCGTTTATGTATGGGTGCCGCTTGGCGCGAAGTACGTGATAACCGTGATTTTGACCGTGTGCTGGAAATGGTAAAAGGGGTGAATGAAAAAGGGATGGAAGTATGTTGTACCTTAGGTATGCTTACCGAAACTCAGGCACAAAAGCTTGCGGATGCCGGTTTATACGCATACAACCATAACATTGATACTTCAGAAGAAAGCTATAAAAAAATTATTACTACCCGTACCTATGATGATCGTTTGGATACGATTAAAAATGTACGTAAAGCAAAGGTATCGGTTTGTTCAGGCGGTATTATCGGTTTAGGTGAAACAACAGAAGACCGTGTGAAAATGCTGAAAACATTATCATCCATGGAAGTTCATCCTGAATCTGTGCCAATCAATGCATTGGTGCCGGTTGCCGGTACTCCTCTTGAAAATCAGCCTTTAGTGCCTATCTGGGATATGGTACGTATGATTGCCACTACACGAATTGTAATTCCTAAAACAGTGGTTCGTCTTTCTGCAGGCCGTACACAAATGAGTCTGGAAGGACAAGCCTTGTGTTTCCTTGCCGGAGCTAACTCTATTTTTGCAGGTGATAAATTGCTAACCACACCAAACCCGGATTTTAATACGGATATGGAAATGTTTAAATTATTCGGTTTAACTCCTCGTAAAGCCTTTAAAAAAGGCAAAAACCAATCAACTGTTACGGAAGAAAAAACGACTGAAAATGTCGCATAACTAATTTACAAAACCACTCCATTGGGTTGGAAAGGCAGACAGGATATATGACTTTTTCAGCGGATGATTTTTTATCTAAGTCGCTCCACAAGCGGGAAGCTCAAAGTGCCTTGCGTAAACTGGTTGTGAATGATCAGTTAATCGATTTTTGCAGCAACGATTATTTAGGTTTTGCAAGTAATAAAGAATTACTTGACTTAACAGATGCTGAAATCTCAAATCTGAAATCTCAATTTTCCACTCTGACCGGTTCCACCGGTTCCCGTTTATTAGCGGGTAATTCAGCGTATGTTGAACAACTCGAAAAAAAAATAGCTGCTTTTCATAATGCTGAAGCAGGTCTGATCTATAATTCAGGCTATGATGCGAATGTAGGTTTGTTTTCTGCCATAGGGCAAAAAGGGGATACCATTATCTACGATGAGCTGATCCATGCTTCTGTTCACGATGGCATTAAGTTGTCATCCGCCACTGCGTTTATGTTCCGCCATAATGATACCGGTCATTTGGAGGAACGCCTGAAAATTGCTCAGGGCATTGTTTATGTGGCAGTGGAAAGTATTTATTCAATGGATGGGGATGCTGCTTTACTAAAGGAAATAGCCTCACTGTGTGAAAAGTACAATGCCAACCTCATTGTGGATGAAGCCCATGCAACAGGTGTTACGGCAAACAATGGCAAAGGATTGGTGCAGCAGCTGAACATGGAATCGGCTGTTTTTGCTCGTGTTCATACCTTTGGGAAAGCATTGGGCTGTCATGGTGCCATCATTTTAGGAAGTAATTTGTTGCGAAATTTTTTAATTAATTTTTCACGCTCCTTTATTTATACTACGGCTTTGCCTGTAAAAAGCCTGGCTTCTGTGAATCAGGCGTATGAGCTGCTGGAGAGGAGTAGTGGGCATATTCAGCTACTGCATCAGCACATTGCATATTTTAAGGATAATCTTTCAGATCGCGCAAAAGCGCAGTTGATACAAAGTAACAGTGCAATCCAGTGCATCATAATCAGTGGAAACGATAAAGTAAAAAATGTTGCTCGTATTTTGCAGCAAAATGGATATGATGTGCGTGCCATTCTTAATCCAACTGTTCCCAAGGGAAAAGAACGTTTGCGTATTTGTATTCATACGTATAATACACTTTTGCAGCTTAAGGGTTTATGTGATATGATAAATAATAATATCTAATATTTTTATGACACTCCAGGAACGTGATAAAAATGCGGTATGGCATCCCTTTACACAATTGAAAACTGCTCCTTTGCCTATTGCTATTGTAAAGGGGGAAGGGGCGTACTTTTTTGATGATCAGGGTAAACGCTACATTGATGGAATTGCATCCTGGTGGGTGAATATCCACGGGCATTGCCATCCGTATATCACCAAAAAAATTACAGAGCAGCTGCAAACGCTTGAACATGCTTTATTTTCAGGCTTTACACATGAACCTGCTGTTCGGCTTGCAGAGCGTTTGCTGGAGCTTTTACCGGTTAACCTTACAAAATTATTTTATTCCGACAATGGCTCTACAGCTGTGGAAGTGGCCCTGAAAATGGCGTTTCAATACTGGAGCAACCAAGCCATTGTTAAAACCAAAGTTATTGCTTTCGAAAACGGATACCATGGAGATACCTTTGGTGGAATGTCGGTAGGTGCCAGAAATGCTTTTAATCAGCCGTTTTCCAAGCTTTTATTTGATGTTATTCATATTCCGGTTCCGGTAAAAGGCAAGGAGCAGATTGCTATAGATGCCTTAAAAGCAGCTTTACAGCAAAAGGATATTGCCTGTTTCATTTTCGAACCAATGGTGCAGGGCGCTGGCGGAATGGTGATGTATTCATCCGAAGCATTGGATGAATTGGTACAGCTATGCCGAGATAATAAAGTTATTACCATTGCTGATGAAGTGATGACGGGTTTTGGACGCACAGGGAAATTTTTTGCAAGTGATTACCTCGAGCATAAACCTGATATTATTTGCATGAGTAAAGGTATAACCGGTGGAGTTATGCCACTGGGTGCTACTGCCTGTGCGGAATTTATTTATGATGCCTTTTTGAGTGATGATAAAATGAAAACCTTTTTTCATGGACATTCCTATACGGCTAATCCTACGGCATGTTCAGCAGCACTCGCAAGCATGGATCTGTTTGATAAACCGGAAGCATTTGAAAATGTAAGGCGTATAAAAGAGCAGCATCAGTTGTTTTTACAAAAAATACAGGCACATAAAGCCCTGGGGGAAGTACGTCAGTTAGGGACTATTATTGCTTTTGAAATAAAGACTACTGAACACACTCATTACTTAAATTCTTTGGCAGAGCGTATTTCCGATTTTTTTATTGAGCGTGGTATTATACTGCGTCCCTTAGGGAACGTAGTTTACATATTGCCTCCGTATTGTATCAGTAATGAGGATTTACAGTATATTTATAATACTATCGAAGAATTTTTGGATAGTTTGTAAGTCAAATTGCTGGTTATCCCGAATTTATTTGGTAGTTCTTGAATCTACTGGATTCCGAAATAAATTCAACATGATCTTTTCATTTTATGTTTGAATTTATTAGAATGATGGAGTTTCGTAAATTTGTATAAATTCGTTTATCTGTAACCTTAATGTTTAAATCAAAACGGGAATTTGTTTTTATCATATTGGCAGGCATTTTTATTACAAATGCTATTGTTGCCGAACTGATTGGTGGAAAGCTTATACAAATAGGCCCTTTCATCATGAGTATTGGTATTATTCCCTGGCCGGTAGTGTTTCTAACAACCGATTTAATTAATGAATATTACGGTAAAGCCGGAGTACGGAAATTATCTCTGATTACGGCATCTTTGATTGCGTATGCCTTTGTTATTTTATTTGTAGCTATTAATGTACCTGCAGCTATTGGTATTTCAACAGTTACTGATTCACAGTTTTATGCTGTATTCGGACAAAGTATGTGGATCATTGTAGGAAGCATTGTGGCCTTTTTAACCTCCCAGTTTATTGATGTATTTATTTTCTGGCTGTTGCGTGATAAAACGGGTGGAAAAATGATCTGGCTCAGAAGTACCGGATCTACTATAATTTCTCAATTTGTGGATACGTTTGTAGTATTGGGGATTGCTTTTTGGCTACCCGGTAAAATGACAACTGATGTGTTTATTAATGCAGCGCTTACTGGTTATACGTTTAAACTGATCATTGCTGTACTATTAACACCAATGATATATGTTGGGCATAACCTGATAGGAAAATACCTGGGTGATGAGGAAGCGCAGCAGGTTATTAAACACTCTGCTGAAGGTTCATTGCATCGCAAAATAGAGAAATAGCGGGCAAATGATTCATCATCCCAACCCAATTTGGTAATCCTAATTACCCTTCCAGCATTTTAATAAATTCCATCGAAAAAGTATAGGCATCAATTATCCTC
>JAZKDU010000017.1:119720-160855 GCA_040387415.1 Bacteroidota bacterium | reverse complement strand
TGTCATCCCGAGCTTTTCGCGAGGGATCTTTCTTGAATTAATAGTTTTGAAATGACAGGTTGATAAATTTAAGATATCTCTTTTAACCTCATTTTTATTCATCCGGTTCTATATGTATCTAATAAATTCCATCGAAAAAGTATAGGCATCAATTATCCCTCTGTCATCCCGAGCTTTTCGCGAGGGATCTTTCTTGAATTAATAGTTTTGAAATGATGACAGGTTGATAAATTTAAGGATATCTCTTTCAACCTTATTTTTATTCATCTGGTTCTATATGTATCAGTACACCAGCCAATTGCGGAATCTCATGTATAAGCCGGTCTTTTAGTTGATGCGCAATTTCATGGCCATCCTTAACAGAAATTTTAGAGTCTACAATAGTGTGTAAATCAACATGATAGCGATTTCCTGTTTTCCGGACATAACATTTTTCAGTATCAATTACCCCGCTTACCTTTTTGGATATAATACGTATTTCAGCTACCAGATCATCATATAAATGTTCATCCATAATTTCTCCCAAAGCTGGCCGGAAGATCAAATAACTATTGTAAACAATAATAAAGGCAGCCAGCAATGCGGCCCAGTCATCGGCTGTTTCATAACCTTTTCCAAAATACAAGGCAATAGAAATACCGATAAAGGCAGCCAAGGAAGTGATGGCATCACTCCGGTGATGCCAGGCATCAGCATGTAGCGAAGAACTATGGGTTTCTTTCCCTCTTTTGGTTATTATTCTGTAAAACAATTCTTTAATGATAATGATAACCCCAAGAACAATAAGTGTATACGGTTTGGGCAGTTCATGAGGAGTACGTATGTTTTGAATACTCTGATAGGCAATAACAGTAGCAGAAGTGATCAGGAAACCAACCACCAGGAAGGTAATCAGGGGTTCCGCTTTTCCATGCCCATACGGGTGGTTTTCATCAGCCGGTCTGCTGGCATATTTCAACCCGAATAATACCAGCAGGGATGCAAAGATATCGGTAGTGGATTCAATGGCATCTGCAATCAAAGCGTAGGAATTACCAAAAAAGCCGGTGATCCATTTAATAATTGCCAGGCAGATATTACCGATCAGGCTGAAATAGATTGTTTTTATGGCTTTTTGCTGGTCGGTCATTATGTTTATTCACCAATTAAATTTGGTGGCAATTAATCTGTTTAGTTGATTTATAGAATAAAAGCAAGAATGATTTCATGGCTTCCATGGGAATAATTCCTAAGTTTAGATGTTGTATAATCGTAAGAATACCCTAATCGGTATCTTTGTTTTAATTCAATTCCTCCCATAAAAGCTACGGCATCAGAAGGACGGTAAGTAGCACCAATCCAAAGCCACTTTTTATACGTGAACAATAGGTTTGCATCTATTTGTCCAGCCGATAAATCTGTTTTAATTAATATTCCGGGCTTAATTTCAAGACTTTTTGAAACATTTATTTTACAGGAGGAAACAAAATAGTAATGACGCGCAACTTGATAACCAATCTCTTTAAATGAAGGCTCTGTTAGGTGTGTACTGCTTAAACCAATTAGCCAATGGCTGGTTTTATACATTACACCAAAATTTAGATTAAATTGTGTTTCCGGACCTCTTCGTCCTGTTGGTATAAAAGGATCATATATAGCGTAAGGAGAAAGTAACGAAAAATCTATCATTTTACTATAAATCCCTGCTCCAATTCCAACATTTAAAGCTCTGTCATTTTTAAAATTAAAGCGGAACGAATAATTTAAATTGGTCTGATTATTTGTTTCTATTCCAACTTTATAATAAGTATAATTTACTCCCAACGAATTATGCAGGGAATCTATTCGTAAATCATAAATGCAATTGGCACTTTGTGGAGCTCCCGGAAAATCAATCCATTGCTTTCTGCCGTTAATAGCAGCATAGTGTTTTGCAAATATACCGGTTGCCGCAGGATTGAATGTTGAGTAATTGTTCCAATACATCTTGTATTGAGGATCTTGTTGAGAATATGCTTTTTGGCTAAAACATAGAATAACAGCAAGAAAGATAAAAATAGTGATTTGAAACCTTTGAAAAGAATTTTTAAAAACGGATAGCAAAGCTTTAGTAGTCATTCAATAAAGGTAAAGGCAAATTCTATTCTAAATGCTGAGAAATTTGACCTGTCAGGTTTCAAAAATCTGACAGGTCTGTTATGAAGAGCTCAAATTATAAATTTCTATTCCTCCAGCCTTTTAATAGAGCAACCAACCGATTTTGAAGTAGTAGTCTTCACTGGCTTTCCTGCCCCAACAGCCACAATTGCATCTTTTAGAAAATGCTCTTTTGCACTGCTGGCATCCTTAATGTTGTCATCAATAGCGCCTTTGTAGGCAAGTGCTTGTTTATCAAATAAAAAAATGTGAGGGGTACGGGTTGCACCAAAAGCATTCGCCAGTTGTGAATTTTTATCAATCACATAGCTAAAGTCATATCCCTGTGATTTTGCATATTTTTTCATTTCATCGAATGAATCTTCGCTGTCACGCTGTGCTTCATTTGAATTTACCACTATTACTCCAATCTTATTTTTTTTAGCAACATCAGCAATTTCCTTGATACGGCCTTCACTTAGTTTTACATACGGGCAGGTATTGCATGAAAAAATCACCAAAAGGCCATTTTCTCCTTTTGAATCCATTAAGGAAACTTCTTTCCCGCTGATATCCATCATTTTATAATCTGATTTAGGAATAGCAGCGCCAATTTCCAGTTCAGGGTGCACGGCTGGTTTAAAGGCAGAAGCTGCCACAAACACCGTAAGGATAGAAAGTAGTAAAAATGTCTTTTTCATGGTTTCGTATTTTTAAGTATGTGAATTTACAAAAACAAATTAATAAGGCAACTAATTTTCTGATTTTTACGGGATTCACCCCGAATAGTTTAAAACAGAAAATGAATAGAGGTGTACGTTAATTCTGGAAAAAATCGAAAATCCATTGTAATGCAAGATTCTTAAAGATCGGGTTCAGATGCGTATTTTTCTTATTTTTACATCATAAATATATTTATCCGTATGAGTAAAGTAAAGCTGCTTTCGTCTAACCTCGAATTTCTAAAACAAGTAAAAAAAAACAATGACCGCGAATGGTTTGCTGAGCATAAGGACAGGTACCTTTTGGAACTGTCACAATTAGAAGCTTTTGCCGATGCCTTATTATCAGAGATGAATAAACACGATGTGATTGAAACACCCTCAGGGAAAAAAAGTCTATATCGGATATATCGCGATACACGCTTTTCTAAAGATAAAACACCTTATAAAACACATTGGGCAGGCGGTTTTACCCGTGCCACAAAAGTGCGCAGAGGAGGCTATTATTTTCATATTGAGCCAGGCAATACATTTGCTGCAGGCGGATTTTGGGCGCCAGATCCAAAGGATTTGAAACGGATCCGTGATGAATTTGCTTATGATGCAGCACCTTTACGTAAAATACTTAAAAGTAAATCCTTTAGTAACACTTTTGACAAACTGGGAGGCGAACAGGTAAAAACAACTCCAAAAGGGTTTGATGCAGATAATGAAGCCATTGACCTGATCAGGTATAAACAGTTTTTGCTTGTCCATAAATTTACAGATAAGGAAGTTTTGGCGGATGATTTTTTGAAGCAGGTGAATGAAACATTTAAAAAAATGCGCCCCTTTTTGGATTATATGTCCGAAGTGCTAACTACAGATGTTAATGGCGTTTCTTTGATTTAAATCACAGTATATCAGTTGGTTACTTTAAATTATTACTGCTAAAATTTTATAATTTTTATGAAAAAAATTTTGTACGTCCTTTATCAGCCTTATAAATGGCTTTTCTTTTTATTCTTAATTGTAAATACCTTAATTTTTAGCCTGATAGCCATATTGATTTCAACATTGATCAGTCAAAAGGTTGGAGCTTATTGCGGAACAGCCTGGGCAAGATTTAATTCTTTTTTTACCCCCATGATAGTGGATGTTTCAGGAATGGAAAACATGAAAAAGAATACATCTTACATCATTGTTCCTAACCATCAGAGCTATTACGACATATTTGTAATATACGGTTGGCTGAGCAGCCAGATTAGATGGGTAATGAAAAAGGAGCTTCGTAAAGTTCCTGGTTTTGGACTATGCTGCGAAATAATGGGACATATATACATTGATCGTTCCAGCACACAATCCGCCATTGAAAGCTTAAAAACTGTAAAACAAAAATTATCAAACGGTTCATCCGTGGTAATATTTCCTGAAGGTACCAGAACCACCACAGGGGAACTTGGGCCTTTCAAAAAAGGCGCTTTTCGGCTTGCTTTTGACGTTGGATTGCCAATTTTGCCCGTTACAATTATCGGAACTAAAGATATTTTGCCTACACAATCATTTAATTTATTCCCCGGAAAAGCCAAGATGATCATCCATAAACCGTTGGATATCAATACTTATACCTTTGAAGAGATGGAAAAATTAATGGCCGATGTGAGTGAAATTATTGCTGCACCATTGAAATAATGGATAAAAGAGTAGGTCGTTCAATAAATTGTTCTATCTTTGTCTTATTAATAAATAATAAAAAATCATGCAAAAAGGTACAGTAAAATTTTTCAACGAAACTAAAGGATTTGGTTTCATTACACCTGAAACAGGTGAAAAAGACATTTTCGTTCACTCTTCAGGTCTTCTTGATGAAATTCGTGAAAACGATAAAGTTCAATTTGAAGTAGAAAGCGGCCCAAAAGGTCTTAACGCTTCTAAAGTAAAAGTGATCTAGTTCGAAATATATTTTTCGTTCTTAAAAAACATGCTGAAAAGCATGTTTTTTTCGTTTAAAGCACATCGTAATGAGATCCACAGGTATTTCACTGAATTTTGCAAAAATAAAATTGTGAATCCATCCCCTATATACCACTAAGGTGAACCGCAGAGAATTAATTAAAAAATCAATCATAACAGGACTCGCAGCTGGGATTCCTTCCCAATTTTGGGCTCAGCTCCTTTCAGCTCCTGGAATTTCAAGATCTGATTTTGGGCCGGATTTTATCTGGGGAACCGCTACCGCTGCTTACCAGATAGAGGGAGCCTGGAACGAGGATCAGAAAGGGGAATCGGTATGGGATCATTTTACACACCATCACAGCAGAAAAATTAAAACACGAGAGAATGCAGATACCGCCTGTGATTTCTATCACCGGTACGAAAGTGATATTGATTTGCTCCAGTCCATGAATGTGCCGGCTTTCCGGTTCTCCATAGCCTGGTCCAGGGTATTGCCATCAGGTACAGGACCTGTAAACCAAAAAGGGATTGATTTTTACTCCCGCCTGATTGATAAATGCCTTAAAAATGGCATCGAACCCTGGGTGACGCTTTATCATTGGGATATTCCGCAGGCATTGCAAAAAAAAGGGGGCTGGGAAAATCGTGAAGTATTAACCTGGTTTGCTGAATTTGCAGAACTATGCACCAAACATTTTGGCGACCGGGTGAAAAACTGGATGGTATTTAATGAGCCAATGGCTTTTACCGCTTTGGGTTATATGTTAGGCATTCATGCTCCCGGTAAAAAAGGTTTCCAACGGTTTTTGAAAGCAACGCATCATACAGTACTTTGTCATGGTATTGGAGGAAGGATCATCCGAAAAAATGTGCCCGGAGCTCACATCGGTACTACCTTTTCCTGTGGGCCGGTAGATGCCTGGAAAGATAAAAATGCCAATATCCGAGCAGGGAAAAGAGAAGACGTATTGCTGAACAGGCTATTTATAGAACCTGTTTTGGGGATGGGTTATCCCTCACAGGATTTACCGGCTTTAAAGAAAATTGAAAAATACATGTTGCCCGGGGATGCTGAAAATATGGCTTTTGATTTCGATTTTATCGGAGTGCAGAATTATACACGTTATGTAGCACGTAATTTTGCGCCTGTTCCTTTAATTGGGGCTGTTAATGTAAAACCCAAACACTTAGGGCATGAGCTTACTGAAATGAATTGGGAAGTATATCCGGAAGGTATTTACAGGATCCTGAAGCAATTTGCAGCCTATCCGAATGTAAAAAAGATCATAGTGACTGAAAACGGTGCAGCTTTTAAGGATGAAGTTAGCGGGAATGGCGTTAAAGACCCTAAACGCGTCAAATTTCTACAGGATTACCTGATACAGGTACTAAAGGCTAAAAACGAAGGAGTGCCTGTAAAGGGCTATTTTGTGTGGAGTTTTCTCGATAATTTTGAATGGGCCGAAGGATTCAAACCACGTTTTGGATTGGTTCATGTTGATTTTGAAACTCAAAAAAGGACTATAAAGGATAGTGGTTTGTGGTTTAAGGAGTTTTTAGGAAAGTAAAAGATACCTTTCCGCTTATAGGGGAATTTTCAGTATTCCTTTCCTTTCTGGATGAAAATATACTTAATTTTTGAAATAAGTACCAATTAATTTTCACAAAACTGCCACCATTTCGTTTTATTGTATCTTTATTAATTATGGAAGAATGGGACACTATTTATAAAAATAATGCTTCAAAGCTGTTAGGGGTTTGCAGAAGATATGTGAAAGATCATGAGCTGGCAGAAGACCTTATGCACAATGCATTTATTACAGCAATAAATAAATCTGAAACCTATTCAGGTAAAGGGTTGTTTGAAGGCTGGCTGCGAAAAATTACAATTAACACGGTGCTGTTGTATTTGCGTAAAAACAAGAACACTTTGATTTCAGAACGCGATTCGATCGAAAATTATTCTGAAATGGCGCAGGAGGACAAAGATGTTACAGAAACCCAGCGGCATGTGATTGAAGAGGCCAACTTTAGTCGCGATGAACTGTTAGAGGTGGTTGACCTGCTGCCGGAGCATCATAAAATGGTATTTAATTTATATGTAGTGGATGGTTATAAACATAAAGAAATAGGAGAAATGTTAAACATCAGTGCAGGTACCTCAAAATCACATCTGGCAAGAGCCCGAAAAAAAATTCAACAATTACTTTTCGAAAAAGCAAAAAAGAAGAATGAAAAAAAGAGAGGGATTTTCTTTTTGCTGTTTTTTTCGCGGGAAAACTATATCGATAAACTATACAAGGATGCTTTTACCTCTTTTGAAATCCTTCCTCAGAAGCAAACACTTTCTGAGGCTGGATCACGGATGATAAACACATTTCAAAAACGATCATTAATTAAAAAAATTATTGGCAATAAGATGCTGCTTGTGCCTATTATTGTAGGTATAGTTGTATTTCTTGGTTTAATCATTTTTTTATTTTTGAATTCCGAAAGCAGAACTGTTCAGGATAAAAATACGATAGAAATTAAACCCACCATTATTGAAAAGGAAAATGTTGCATCACCATCATTTGGAAACACTGCTGCCGAAGAACCAGTTTCGAATCAGGTTGGAAAACATATAAAACAGTCCGCCTTAGAAGTAAATATTACCACTGCCGAGCAGGTAGATTCTATGGAAACGAAATTAAACAAGCTGCCAGCAGCAACAAATGAGAAAACATCTTACAGCAAAAAATCGGATAGTGTGGTGATTCCCAGACCAATAATTATTCATAAAAAAATAATCCAACGTGATACCATCATTCAAAAGGTGCCTGTAAATGATTAAAAATATAATTATTTGTTTCGTTTTATTATTAATGTTATCTGTAAAAATGCAAGCGCAGGTTACAGATACAATAGTTATTTATGAAAC
This sequence comes from Bacteroidota bacterium, assembly GCA_040387415.1. Taxonomy (GTDB): domain Bacteria; phylum Bacteroidota; class Bacteroidia; order 2-12-FULL-35-15; family 2-12-FULL-35-15; genus 2-12-FULL-35-15. Next base: position 153,163 of record JAZKDU010000017.1, on the reverse strand, counting down.
AATTGTTATATACGATACTATAAAAGTGTACGACACCGTAAAAGTAAAAGATGAAAATACAGAGGCTTCGCCAAAAAAATTAAAAAAAAATAATGAGGTCCAGAATGCCATATTGGTAATTGATACAACCACTCAAAAAGCAGAATTAGTACTTTTTCATGAAAATGATACTGCCACCATTTCAATAAATAACATCATACTGAGTGAAAACCTTAATAACTCAGATACTATGAAAAAGAAAATGGTAACACTCGCAGCGTCAGCGTTGCTTTCGCAACTTGCTTTTGCACAAGAAAACAAAACAGAAAACAAAACAATCTCTCACAAAAAATTCTCAATTACTTTTGAACGGGAAAGTACAATAACTGATACCGCTTCTCTCAAAAAACGCTCTATAGATCTTGCAGAAGATAAAAAAATTGACATTGATACGATGCCGTCTAAAAAATTTTCGATCGGGGGAGGGCTTTCAGGAGCTGATAATTTATTTAGTATGAGGGGAAGCGCGTTAAGAGCTGCAGGCCCTTCGAATATGGGAGGGAATTTAAAACTGGAGTATTTAATAAAAAAGAAGTGGAGTGTGGGAATTAAATCGATGATAACGGGGTCTGCAGAAGAAGACTATGAGGAGTATTTTGGTCCAGGAAAAACGGAACATTTCACCGTAAATAACCACCCGGGCCATCTTATAAATATTTCATTAATTTCTACCTATTATATTTTCGGAAAAAATTATAAGGGTAAAGGCGGTATGTATACCACTCTTGGGATAGGGTATACTGATTTTAAAAATTCAGATACTCAGTTTTCAACAGCGGATAGGTACTATACTTATACTGAACTTCCAAATGGATATTTAATGCAGGCTCCATATGGAAAAGGGCTGTTTGAACATAAAGAAAGATATAAAGTACTTTCTGGCCTTTTAAGCTTCGGGGCAGATTGCAAGATAGGTCCGGGTAGATTATACGCTGAGATTCCAATTTCAATAAGTACATACTATGAAGGTACGTATACTTACCAAGATGCTGATGGCGCTCATTTGGGAAAAACGAAGAGGAGCGCTTTGGGGGCATCACGTGCCTTTTTTAATTTAGGGTATACCTTGTTTTTTTAATTGAATTATATCTCTGTAACAATAAAGTAGAGATTATATTTATTGTTAAAATGCTAACCGAAAGATCCCGGACATTTTTAGGTTCTGAAAATGTTCTGGATCTTTTGTTTGTTGCAAAAAGAATGAGGCCTGGTTAATAGAAAATCCCTTATATAATTTCCTGTATTTTATACAAACTCCCATTAAAATTCAGCTCCTTGCCAATTGCTAACCCTATAAATTGAGCTGCAATAGGGGAGACGGGCGACACAGCAAAATAGGTAGTAGTACCAATTTCTATTTTTCCTGCACTTATTGAAATGTAAAAATTTCCTTTATTTGTGATGACGATACTTCCCGGAGCAACTACTGTTGATTGTTGGTTTGGATTGATTTTATCCAGCGCTTTTTTTAATTCCATGGTTTCATATAACTGTCGGGAGTTTTTTTCCTGCTCCAGCTGCATCATTGCACGGCCTGTTTCATGTTTATCACCAGCGCTGCTTTTGGTTTCATCGTTTCCGGATTCACTGGCTGCGTCAATGGCCGATTGAACATGGCTTAAGCGCTCTTCCACATAGTCAATGCATTTTTGATAAAGCTGGAATTTTAGTTGTTGATTGTCCATTAAAAATTGAGTGGTTCTGAATAAATAAGAATAGGTGAAACGAGGGTTTTTAACCTCTTCTGGCAATACCGTAATAAAACCCAAAGCCAAAACTTAAGTATTGAGTAGAACCTGTATTAGTTTTACTGTATTGAGACCATTCGTTAAGGCACAGCTCATAAGGATCAAAGGTATGCTGAATGATGCTATAAGTTACTGAAAGCCCCACTCCAAAATTTTCTTCTATAATGAAATAAAGATCAAGTTCCGGTTCAGCGTAAAATGCTTTAAAATCGGTTGTAAGTGGGTGGTTTACAGGGTTTTTACAGATGATGGAAGAGTATTTGGTGGTGTTTTGGCCGGCCGCTATGGATGCTGAAAATATCAGGTTGTTTTTATCACTGATGTAAAAATCGCTGCCTGCTTTTACTGCAGCACTGTAAATAGACATACTGCCATTACCGTAGTTCGGGATTTTATTATCAGTAATTTTCAGTAAGGCATTTTTAAAAGTTACCCCTCCAAATACGCCTTTGTATAACATCAGGTTAAAGCCTGCGTTAGCCTCATAAATACCGACAAATGTTTTTTTGAAAGCGGAATTTCCCATCGGATGCGGTACGGTGATGGATACCCTTGGACTGAATAAATAATAGACCTTGTCCCTCGGTATGGATTCTTCAATTACTATGGGTTCTGAGGTAATAATATCATCCTGGGCAATAGAAACTATTGAAACAAGCGTAAAACATAGCAACAGAACGTATTTAAAGCAGAGATTCAAATTTTGAAATTTTGATATTTTCACAAAAATAAAATGTTTAGTATCACAAACCGAAGTTACAGTCTTTGTATTGTAAAGCCAAAATCCAGCACATATGTATCCAATAAATGAATTCAATTTTACGAAAGTTGTCGTTAAATGTTACATACAGGGTATGAGTATGCAGGTTCAAATTAACCCAAGCTTTCTGCGATCGTTTATTAGCTAACCGATGTGCGGAAATTAAAAGAACTAAACTGTCTTAGCCGAAAAAACTTTATTAAATGTACTGAACTAAATGGCAAATGCAAAAGATGTTGCGTGCAGCGCATCTTTTAAAAAAGCATTTGCAACTTGCAGGAACTCCCCATTGCTTAGGTAATGTTACCACCACTAGTTCTTTCCACTCTTAAGTGTCGTCTCGCGTAAAAATAAAGTCCCAGTGTTATTAATAAAATTGTCGATATAAAATATATCTGACTTTGAAATGGAGTAATTGACCTCTCTTTCGCTAGTTTTTCGAAATAAATTGATAAATAATATATTCCGGGTAAAACTGTCAGATAAATGCTGATTAAAATTAGTAAAAGTCTATTGTTTATGTTCAGAATACCGAGAAACATTCCAGAATAAAACAAGATGAATACCAAAAATGCAAATGATAGCATTTGAGCTTTCTTAATTCTCATTGTATTTATTAATGAATTATTTTGCTTCAAATCATAGTTTACTGCCTCCTGATATTTTTTTAAATTGACTCCAGCCATTTGATTTGTCTTAACATTTTCAAGAAATTCTGTTTTTTTGTTTAAAGCAGATTTGTAAGTCGAATCAATAATTCCACTTATTTCAGAATAATTACTTGTAATTAGTAATCCTTTAAAAAGTTCAGGATTAGTTCTTCCCATTGGTAGATTAATTTCTTTTGCTTTAATGTCGTATAACAAACTTCCCTCATGCAAATGAACTACGGGCAACAGAAAAGCTGTCCAGATAAAGCAAACTGTTGCCAAAATTGATGCTATTAAAAGAGTCGATTTAATTTTAAATTCTGGATGTTTTTGTTTGAAAAGGTTTCTGTAATGAATGGTTGTCATCACTAACACACTTATGGGTAAAGCAAATTCTGTTGCACTTAATATAAAAAGCAGCAATATTTTTAATATTGCGAAAGCTCCAATATTATTTCCAAAAATGTCAGTTCCGTATTTTAAAAGAAATTGTGTAGTTAATAGTCCGACCATAATAGTCAAGGTCAGCAAAAATCCTAAAATTGCAGGGCGTAAAGTTGGTCGCATTGCTGTCGTCATACTATTGGTGGTAACTATTTATCGCCCGTATTTTGGTAAAAAAATTCCAATCCCAAGTTGTTTAGGATCGGAATCAGTTTTAGACTAGTAAATAGTTTATACTCCTCTTTCGCTGTCCAGGCAGGATTGTACAATATCTATTGCATTGTCAATCACATCGCTTAAAGCGGTAATAAATGTACCCGGCTTAGCCATTGAAAGGGCATGTTTTAAAGCATCTATTTCCTTAGGAATGTATTCGTATGATTGTTTAGGATCAACTTTCTCTATACCCTCCACTAACAGTTTTACGATATCTTCCGCCTGACGGCCACGTAAAAATTTATCCTGCCGGATAATAATATGATCAAACATTTGAGCGGATAATTCCCCTAACTCCCTGATATCACTGTCGCGCCTGTCGCCAGTACCTGTAATAATTCCTATTTTTAATGGGGAATCAACAGATGATAAAAACTCTTTAATTCCTCTGAAACCATCGGGATTATGAGCAAAATCAATCATCACTTTAAACTCTTTAAAAGTGAAAATATTCATTCTGCCGGGAGTTTGAGCCGCTGAAGGGATAAACGTTTCCAAAGGCATTTGTATATCCTCTATTTTAAATCCATACACATAGGATGCAAGTGTTGCAGCCAATACATTATAGATCATAAAGGTTACCGTACCGCCAAAAGTAAGGGGTACTAAACTCGCTTTTTCCACGCGGAATTTCCAATCACCTTTTTTGATGGTGATGTACCCATTTTCGTAAATGGCAGCAATACCGCCTTTTTTACAATGTTCCACAATCACCGGATTGTTTTCATTGATGCTGAAATAGGCTACTTTACAGCTTGCATTTTTACCAATGCTTACACAGTATTTGTTATCTGCGTTAAGCACGGCATATCCGTCACGTTTTACGCTTTCAACTACTACCGCTTTCACTTTGGTCATTTCTTCCAGCGTGTGAATATCCGAAAGGCCCATGTGATCTGCCTGCACATTAGTAACCACAGCTACATCGCATTTGCTAAAACCGAGTCCAGCTCTTAAAATACCGCCACGTGCGGTTTCAAGCACAGCAAATTCAACCGTGGGATCTTTTAAAATAAATTCAGCGCTTACAGGTCCGGTAGTATCACCTTTGGTAAGCATTGAGTTTCCTACATAAATACCATCAGAAGTAGTAAAACCTACCTTAAATCCATTGTTTTTTACAATATGTGATATTAAACGGGTGGTAGTAGTTTTTCCGTTGGTGCCAGTAACAGCAATAATAGGTATTCTGCAGGTTTTTCCGGTTGGATAAAGCATATCAATCACCGGTGCAGCCACATTACGCGGCAACCCGTTAGCCGGTGCAAGATGCATTCTGAAACCAGGGGCTGCATTTACTTCCAACACCACACCACCGGTGCTTTCCAATGGATCGCTCAGGTTGGTAGCCATAATATCAATCCCGCAAAGGTCCAGCCCGATTACCCTGGAAATGCGTTCACAAATAAAAATATTGTGAGGATGCACCAGGTCTGTCACATCTGTTGAGGTGCCACCAGTACTAAGGTTAGCGGTACCTTTTAAATAGCATAATTCATCTTTGGCAAGAACCGTTTCAATGGTATAATTTTTTTTAGCCAGCTGCTCTCTTGTCTCACGGTCTACGCTGATTTCGGTCAACACATTTTCATGGCCGTAACCTCTTCGCGGGTCTTTATTTTCGGTATCAATTAATTGCTGAACGGTAGAAACCCCGTCACCAATCACATGAGCCGGTTCACGTAAAGCAGCAGCAATAAATTTATTGTTGATTACCAGTATTCTGAAATCATAGCCGGTAATAAACTTTTCAATAATTATTTTACGAGAATATTTTTTAGCGTGTTCATAGGCAGCCTGAGCTTCCTCCATGGTTTTAACATTGATGGATGCCCCTTTGCCATGATTTCCATCCAATGGTTTAAATACCAACGGGAAACCAAGTTTTTTTACAGAATCGGCCAGGTCTGCTTCATGGGAAATACAAACACCTTTTGCTACCGGTATGGCAGCCGCAGCCAGCATTCGTTTTGTTTCATCTTTATTACTTGCAAGATCAACAGCAATGGAGCTGGTGCGATCCGTCATAGTAGCACGAAAACGTACCTGGTTTTTTCCATATCCTAACTGTACCAATGATGCACCATTTAAGCGAATGAATGGAATATCACGTGCAATGGCTTCGTCAATAATAGACCCGGTGCTTGGGCCAAAACGCTCCTGCTCTCTGAGTTCGCGCATGGTGCGGATATCAAGGTCCAGATCATAAGCTTCACCATCAATAAGCGCTTCAGCAATTTTTACTGCTGCTTTTGCGGCATATACACCAACTTTTTCTTCCGTATAGGAAAAAACAACATTATATACTCCTAAACTGCCGGTACCTCTGGTACGGCCGAAACCACACTCCATACCAGCCAGCGATTGTATTTCCAATGCAATGTGCTCAATAACGTGTCCCATCCAGGTACCTTCCTTCACTCTTGAAAAGAAACCGCCAACGCAGCCCTCAGAACAACGGTGGTCAATCATGGTGGGGAACATTTTTTCGATCCGTGTCGAAAAACCATCTATTTTATTGGTAGGGAAATCTTCCAGTCGTTGAAGGTCAAGTTTCATAACAATCAACTTACGTCTTCTAATGGACCAATAATTAGGTCCTCTCATCACTTTTATCTCTATTATCTTCATAAAGCTTCTTAAAATTTTTATCAATATACTTAATATCCTGATATGAATAGCAATTTGTTCAAAACAATATAATAAACAAAAAAATAAGATGAAATAATTGTGATGATTAAGTTAAATTTGCACCCTGATTTGTGGCATGTAATTTTTTACTGTAAACGGGATAAACGTTAAATTTTTTTCTAAAAAAACGGAGATAACGGTAGTTTACAAATAAATAATTGTACAAATTTAGAAAGGTATAAATGAGTAACAAACAATTAAATGTGATGGACATACCAAAGGGGAAGTTAATATCTATAGGTGGTAGTGAAGATAAAGGAACAGGAATGGATCCGGCTTTTATTCAAAAAGAGCATCTGATTTTTTTTGAATTCGGTATCTTGAAGCGTATTTTATCAGAAATGAAAGGTGTTGATTCAAGAGTAGAAGTAATTACTACTGCTTCCCAGATACCGGAAGAAGTTGGAGAAAATTATGTACAGTCTTTTGGAAAATTGGGATGCCATAATATTGGTGTTATTCACATTAAAAACAGGGAAGATGCTTTAAAGCCGGAATATATTGAACGTATAAAAAAGGCGGATGGAGTTATGTTTACCGGTGGAAATCAGTTGCGTTTAAGCGTAATTTTTGGTGGTACCGCTTTTCTGAACTTAATTATTGACAGATATTATAATGAAGATTTTGTAATTGCAGGCACCAGTGCCGGAGCAATGGCAATGAGCAATACCATGATTTACCATGGCAGCAGTACTCACGCATTGTTAAAAGGTGAAGTGAAAATTACTACCGGACTTGCTTTTATAAGCAATGTTATTATTGATTCACATTTTGTTACCCGCGGCCGTTTTGGCCGTTTATCTCAGGCAGTAGCCAGCAATCCTGGTTGTATTGGTATTGGTTTAGGGGAAGATACCGGAGTTGTTATAAAAGAGGGAAACAAGATGGAAGCTATTGGTTCCGGACTAATCCTGATTTTTGACGGTCACGATATCCGTCATTCAAATATTGCTGATTCAAAAGATGGAGCACCTATTTCCATTGAACATTTAGTGGTGCACGTTATGGCAAAAGGTAATTTTTATTACATAAAGGAACGTAAGTTCTATGCAGGGGTGAAGGAAACGGAGCTGAAAGCGTAATTCTTAATAATTTTTCAGACAATTTATTATGACAGAATCTTTCTGTTTAGTACTTAGCTTATAATTATACTTAAATAAAGCACTTTCCCAGTCTCCGTAGTTCGCATTTGGCAGCACAATGAACTTTTTGCCAAACTCGGCTGAAAGCTGCTGGGTAGCCAATAAACGGTCTTCTGATGATTTTTTATCATAGATCACACTAAAATCTGCTAGGTTATCGCCTAAAAACAGCACAATATCATGTGTTGCTGTGATTTTTTGTCTTCTTTCCTCTTTGCTGGATGTTAATTGTTTTAGTATCAGGTGATTACCGTCAGCAAAAGGGAAGTTGTAGTGCTTTAGATTATCCAATGTGCCTTTTCTTTCTTTTTCATCCCTGTTACTGATGTAAAACACTTCTATACCCTTGCTTGCTGCATAATTAAAGAATGATAATGCTCCGGCAAGTGTATCCGCCTCTGCACGTGCAGTCCATTCCGCCCAGGTAGTAACATCGTAATTTTTTCCTTTTAAGGCCTGGTGAACTGCATAAGGGCTGTTATCCAGCACTGTTTCGTCAATATCCGTAATAATGGCTCTTGGTTTGGAAGATGGCTTTTGTACTGCCAGATCTACCTGTAATCGCGCAATAGTGTATGCCTGAAAGCAAAGGGCTTTGTATTCTGCTGAATTTTGCTGAAACAGGGATGTAAATAGCTTCCCGTTTACCATGATATTATCTGGCAGAACTTCAGTAGCAGGTTCTTTGTCTTTAAATGCAACAACAGCAACAATAATTAAAGCTAAAAAGATGTAATATTTTTTCATAAATATCTGATAATTATATAGTTATAGGTTCGTGATTTTGTGAGGCAGCAGGTAATCGATTTTCGTTAAAAATATTAAAAATTATAATAAACCCTTAAGCCTATTGCATGCTGCAATTTTAATCTTGGATTTATTCCAATATTGATGCGTTCATAGGTTGGGCTATACAGTAATTGAATTGTAAATTTGGGATTAATAGTTAAATTAGTTCCGATCCCTCCAAACACTCCCATGCCGGTTCCTATAGGCTTCTTTAAAATTAATGCGGATGAATAAGCCACATTATTATAATAGGAGGTAAGATCTATTTTGAGCGTATTGATCAAAATTTCGTTTTTATCATATTTAGCAAGAGTAAAGTGTAATCCGCCTTCTACAAAAAAGTTAACTTTTTCATTGTCGCCTAAAATCCGTTGGTATCCAAATTGAAGTAACATGCGTTGTTCTGAGCCTCTGATTGAAAATGTTTTAATACGGTCGTTAATTTGTGTTGTATTATTTTGTTGAGGTGTAACAATGGTGAAGTTGCCGCTTGAGTTTATTTTCGCAAGATTTACATTAAATATAATGGCATTTTTTACATCCACAGAATAGATGCAATCCAGGCCTACGGCAAAAGAAGGGTTGTATCTTACGTTTGTAGGCATATCGCTTTCATCAAATGTCCAGCCCGTTTGAGGATCAACATTCAATGCCAGTGCAATTTGGTCGGTTTGGCCGGCATACCCTTTTCCACCATACTCCATATTGATTTTTTGATTCATCAGGCTGTTGTCCCAGCTGTTCTTGTTTCCATCAATATCAAAGCCATAACCATCATACATATTAGCGGTATATTGATTCGCAAAATAAGAGCCCACATATAAACCTAAGCGGAAGCCTTTTTTGGGGGCAACGTATGAAGAATTATCAATTTCGTTGTTATCGGTTTCCTGGGAAATAGCAGGCATGCTGCAGATCAACAGGGTAATAAGTAGGAGTAATTTAAAGTATAGCTTCATTCAAAACAAAGTTAATAATTTTTTTGCATTTAACTTCTGTTTTATTGAGATGTAATTCAGGGCATATTATCCATTTAATATTACTTATCTTCGTAGTTCATTAATATCCTCAAGCGTTGTCTACTTTTTCCGAACTTGGTATCACAGAAGCCTTAATTAAAGGGCTGGTCGAAAATAATATTATCAGTCCTACTGAAATTCAGCAAAAATCAATTCCTTTTTTATTAAAGGAAGGTACTGATTTTATTGGTCAGGCGCAAACAGGTACGGGTAAAACTGCGGCCTTTGGTTTGCCATTATTGCAGGCAACAGATACTTCCAGCAGTAAAATTCAGGCCCTGGTATTATGCCCTACGCGTGAGTTAGGCCAGCAGATTGCCAAACAATTATTTCGTATAGCCAGGTATAACCCTAACCGTATTTTTGTAGAAGCGGTATATGGTGGAGAGCCTATTGAAGTTCAGATCCGTAATCTTGCCCGCCCCACACATATTGTGGTAGCTACTCCCGGCCGTTTAATAGATTTACTTGAACGCAAAGCGATCAGCTTAAAGGACGTTAAAACCATTGTTTTGGATGAGGCAGATGAAATGCTGAGTATGGGCTTTAAAGCGAACATAGATACTATTCTGAAGCAAACCAACGGCCACAGACACACCTGGTTGTTTTCTGCTACTATTCCAGAATCGTTATCTGAAATTATCCGTACCTATATGGATGAGGACGCTTATAAAGTGGAGGTGGATGTTAAAAATGTGGTGAACAGAGATATTGAACACCAGTATGTACAATGCATAGATACCAAGGATAAGTTAAATACATTACTGGAGTTTTTAAGAACGCAAGGGAAGGGCAGGGGTATTGTGTTTTGTAAAACCAAGGATGGCACACAGTCGTTGGCTAAACAGTTAATTGCCCGCAACCATTTGGCAGAAGCACTTCATGGTGATTTGCAACAGCGTGATCGTGAAAAAGTAATGCGTGCATTTAAAAATCAAAAAGTTCAGATTTTGGTTTCTACTGATATGGCAGCCCGTGGAATTGATGTGGATAACCTTCAATATGTGATTCATTATCAGTTGCCGGAACAATTGGAATATTACACGCATCGCAGCGGACGTACCGCGCGCGCGGGAAAAAAAGGGTTATCTATTAGTTTGGTTACAAGTTCCGAAATGGGAAGGTTAAAAACTATTGAAACCGAATTGAAAATTTCGATTCAAAAAATCCGGAGAGGTTAGTTAAAAAGGGATAGCCCTTAAAAAGGCTCCCCAGTGAGTTTTTCCACAACTTTTTGGTATAGATCAAACAATTCGTCATCGTCCGTTTTTGTTTTTAGGCAGGCAGGGCAAAGGATATTTGAAATTCGTTGTTTCCAGGCTCCGTAAAGCATAAATTGTTCTTCATCCCATACATGCGCTTTGTGGCAGCCCATGCAGTTTTTAAACTTCTTCATTTATTTGTTTTTACAAATCTACCTTTTTTTGTTCAGACGGAAGGCTGTATAATTGCTAAATGGTCAATAAACCTGTTTTTCCAGGTTGTGCAAATTTAATTTCAAATAGTATTTACATACATAAACGTAAATGAATTTTTAAAATTAAATTCGCAGCATCTAAAAATAATTAATAATTCAGGAACTATAAAGAATGATTTATAATAAAGTAACTCCGCAAATACTAATGAGGCTGCAACAGATTGTTGGAGAGGCTTATGTAGTGTTTGATTCTGAAACCCTTGCTAACTATGGACATGACGAAACGGAAAAGTTATTGTTTTTGCCCGAAGTGGTTGTAAAACCACGCAGACCGGAGGAAATTTCCGAAATAATGTTAATTGCCAATAAAGAGATGATAACGGTAACTCCGCGTGGTGCCGGTACAGGATTGAGTGGAGGTGCTTTACCCATATATGGCGGGATTACGCTTTCGATGGAGCGCTTTAATGAAATTATAGAAATTGATGAGCGTAACCTGCAGGCAACGGTAGAGCCGGGTGTTATTAATGAAGCATTTCAGAATGCTGTTAAAGAAGTTGGTTTGTTTTACCCACCAGATCCTGCAAGTAAAGGCAGTTGTTTTTTAGGTGGTAATGTTGCTGAAAGTTCTGGCGGCCCTAAATGTGTGAAGTATGGTACCACTAAAGACTATATCCTGAATCTGGAAGTAGTATTACCTACAGGTGAAATTATTTTTACGGGCGCAAATACTTTAAAAAATTCTACCGGCTATAACCTAACCCAGCTAATGGTTGGCAGCGAGGGAACATTGGGTATTGTCACTAAAATAATAGTTAAATTATTGCCGTATCCAAAACATAATTTACTGATACTTGTACCGTTCAGGAGCCTGGATGAAGCTTGTGCAGCGGTTAGTGAAGTGTTTCGTGCAGGATTTATACCGAGTGCTTTGGAGCTGATGGAGCGCGATGCTTTGGATTGGGTGAGCCGCTATGTTGAAAGTACTGTGGTGAAAATAGAAGATGATATACAGGCACATTTACTGATTGAAGTGGATGGAAATGATCTGGACGTATTGATGAACGAGATGGAAGCTATTGCCGGACTAATGAGTAGTTTTGATACTGCCGATGTTTTATTTGCCGATTCCGCAGCACAGAAGGATGAACTTTGGAAACTACGAAGAAAAATTAATGAAGCCGTTACATCGAATGCTTTCAGTAAAGAACAGGATACGGTGGTTCCACGTGCTGAATTGCCAAAGCTGGTAAGAGGTGTAAAGCAGATCGGGAATAAGTATAATTTTAAATCCGTTTGCTATGGACATGCTGGTGATGGCAATCTGCATATTCGTATTATAAAGGGAGATCTTACAGATGAGCAGTGGAACGGACAATACATAAAAAATGCAATTGCTGAAATATTTATCTTATGTAAAGAGTTAAATGGCACTATCAGCGGTGAGCATGGGATTGGCTTGATACAGCAGGAATACATGGGAATTGTTTTTTCTGAAAAAGCATTGCAAATCCAAAAAGCGATCAAACAGGTTTTCGATCCTAAGAAGATTTTAAATCCCGGAAAAATGTTCGGATAAATTCATTTATTTGTTATTTTAACATAACGTTATATTATTAAAAGTGTTAACTATAGTTAACACTTTTTTTTGTTTTGTGTTATTTTTAGTTAACATTTTAATTAAAATATTGTTATGTGTTGGCATATTTGGATTATTTGCAAAATGCAGAATTAATTTATTTGTTGAAAGATAAAGGGAAATCCTACAGCATGCTGACAAAGCCAAATAAAATTTATTTGAATAATTCTAATCTTTCTTTTGCATTAGCTGCTGAAAATACTGACAAGGGTAACTTACGTGAAACATTTTTTTATAATCAACTAAAGCAAGCGCATTCAGTTGAGTCGAGCGAAAAGGGCGATTTTTTAATAGATGGGAAATTTACTTTTGAAGTGGGTGGAAAGAGCAAGAAATTTAATCAGATCAAAAATGTAAAAAACTCTTATTTAGCGGTGGATGATATGGAAATGGGTTTAAATAATAAGATACCATTATGGCTGTTTGGTTTCTTGTATTAGCTAAGCGATTCTTTTCGTTTCACTAAAAAGTAATAATCATTTTCTATTGGCAGATAGCCGTATTCGTAACAAAAATAATAGGTTACAGCTTTTTTAGTAGTGTACGTATTGGTATAATACTGAAAATTAAATCCTTTCTGAACTAATTTTGCTTTTGTGCTTTTCGCGGTTTCTTCCGGAATAAGTTCTTCTAGAATTCTTCTGTTTTTTCGTAAAATATTATTGACATTCCTAACATAATTGGTAGTATCGCTGTTCAGCTTATTGTTGAAGGCGTTTCGGCAAAGGTCAGAGCAGAATTTTTTATCTGCTCTTCCTTTTATTTGCTCTCCACATTCCGGACATTCTTTATTCATAGTTTAATTATAAATTATGTTTCTGTTCCGCTTACAATTCTACAAATTTATTTAGATTTTTAACCTGTATTTTGGGGATACTTATTTCTTTTTATTCAAACCCATCAGTTCCATTACTGCATTATCCGCATTAATGAAGCCGCCTGAAATACATAATTCTGTCAATTTTATTTTTTCTTTTGAAGTGCCTGGTTTAATTACCTTCTTTTTATATGGAATTACCGTTTTCATTAATACCGCTTTAACTTCAGCCGCCTTAAGTTCTGGGAAGTAGCTTCTGATAAGTGCTGCAACGCCAGCAGCAGCAGGGGAAGCCATACTTGTACCTGATTCAATAATGTATTTATTGTCAGGTACTGTAGAATATATTTCAACTCCCGGAGCAAATAGATCCACTTTTGTTTTTCCATAATTTGAAAATGAACCAATTATATTTTTGCCTTTTTTATATCCATTTGCACCTACTTCCAGCCAGTTTGGTACAATTGTTCCGGAGGACAATTCACGGTTAGGAAAAGAAAGTTCTACATCACTGTTCTTCGAATCGTTTCCGGCTGCGTGAACTAAAAGAACATCTTTGGATAAAGCATATTGTACAGCTTCATCTACAAGCTTTTTGTCAGGAGAGTAATATTTTCCAAAACTCATATTAATTACAGAGGCACCATTATCAACGGCATATCGTATTGCATTTGCAATATCCTTATCTCTTTCATCTCCATTAGGAACAGCTCTAAGCGTCATAATTTTTACATTATTTGCAACTCCCTTGATTCCGATATTATTATTCCGTACAGCAGCAACAATACCTGCTACATGAGAGCCATGTAAAGCATCTGGCCCTTTCACCCTGTTACAACCATAATAGCGTTCATTCACATTATTAATATTATCACCTACGATGTATTCGCGAATTGAATCAGCATTCATTTTATTATATTTCAAACTGTTTTCTAAATGCTCTTTGCCAGCTTTGAGTTCGGTTTCCATTTCTTCCGGTTTTAATCCGAAAGTGAATGCTAACTTAAGGCCTTTTTTCATTCGTTTTTCCATATCCGTTTCAGGGATATAGCTGTTAATTGAAGCTTTTGATATAGAACGATTAGTTTGTTTTTTTACTTTTTCTACAAAATTGTAAATCAATTCAATGGATTGTAACTGCTGTTCGCTCTCAAATTGTTCTGCTAAAAAAATGTCTTTTGTTTTTATGTATTCAGCATACTCATTTATTTCCTTGCCAATTAGTTTACTGGTATCAGCATCTTTATATTTTTTATGCATTCGCTGATACATTCTTGCCAGTTCTGAAGCTTCAAAATTAATATCGCCATTTTTTCCGCCCAGAAAGCTCCATCCATGAACATCATCAATATATCCATTCTTATCATCATCAATACCATTGTCGGCAATTTCACCTGCGTTGGTCCAGATAACGTCTTTCAAATCTTCATGTTCAATATCTGTACCCCCATCAATAACTGCAACAATAACTGTTTTAGCTTTTTTATCTTTTAATTTTTCATATGCATCCTCAGCACCTGTTCCATATACATTTTTTGATGTCGGATTTAATAGCATCCAGTTATCGGGTGCTTTTTTTTGAGCTAACAATGAGGTTGTGAAAAATAAACCTGCAATAATGAACTGTTTAATCATTTGTGTTTTATTAAGGTATTTTCAAACTGTTATTAAATTTGAAAAATTGGAGTGTGGGTGAAATTTTAAATTAAAACTCCCGCAATTAGCGGGAGTTTTAATAGATTCAGAGATTTGGTATTAACAAAATTCGTTAAAGGCCATTTGTAAATTTTCAGCTATCATCTGAGCATTGCGGCCTTCAATGTGATGGCGTTCAACAAAATGAACTAGTTTACCATCTTTGAATAGCGCCAACGCTGGTGATGATGGCGGATAGGGAGCAAAGTGTTTACGAGCTTCTGTAACAGCTTCGGTATCAAAGCCAGCAAAAACTGTAGTAATTCTATCAGGGCGTTTTTGGCCTGAAACAGCTAGTTTAACTCCCGGACGGGCAGCTCCTGCAGCACATCCACAAACGGAATTAACCACAACTAAAACAGTTCCTTTGCTGGTAATCGCTTCATTTACAGCATCTGGGGTTGTCAAATCTTCAAAACCAACAGTTGTAAGTTCTGCTTTCATTGGTTTTACAATACTTTCTGGATACATAATATTTTTATATTAAATTAATAGTAACAATGATTTTTACAAAAGTACAAAACATTCCAACAAACAAAGATGATTTTAACAATTCTTAGCGAATAGAATTCTCTTAAAAAAATGCTTTTTATCAATTTTTATCCTTATTTTATATGTTTGCTGCAGAGCTCAATTTATTTACATTTGTACTAAACCAACAAAATAATTAGTAATGAAATTGAAAAGTGTTTTTTCTGTAATAGGGGTATTGGCTGCCGTCACTTTATGTTTTTCGCAGGCGAAGTTCATTGAAAAGGTAAGTCGTAAAGGAAATGAACTGATAATTTCATATGAAAAGTACCAGTTACCAAATGGATTAACAATAGTAGTGCATGAGGATCATTCGGACCCCATTGTTTCAGTAGACGTTACCTATCATGTTGGTTCAGCGCGTGAGCAAGAAGGGCGTTCGGGCTTTGCTCATTTTTTTGAACATATGATGTTTCAAGGGTCAGAGCATATTGCAGATGAACAGCATTTTAAAATTGTAACTGAAGCTGGCGGTACAATGAATGGAACAACGAATACAGACCGTACCAATTATTTTGAAGTGTTACCCTCTAATCAATTAGAAACAGCACTATGGCTTGAATCTGACAGAATGGGTTTTTTATTGGACTCTGTTACCCAGAAAAAATTTGAAGTACAGCGTGCAACAGTAAAAAATGAGCGTGGCCAAAGGTATGATAACAAGCCATACGGGCTTGTGCGTGAGAAAATTGGTGCAGGTTTGTACCCGGCTTCCCATCCGTATTCCTGGTTAACTATTGGGTACATTGAAGATTTGAATCGTGTGGATGTAACCGATTTGAAAAACTTCTTTTTGCGTTGGTATGGACCAAACAATGCCACATTAACGGTTGCAGGAGATGTATCAGCAGCTGATGTTGTTAAGCTGGCAGAGAAATATTTTGGCACCATTCCCCGCGGTCCCGAAGTGAAGGCTCAACATTTCCCCACCGTTGTATTGGATAAGGACCGTTACATTTCTCATGAAGATAATATTAGGGCACCACAAATTAGTTTTACATTCCCTACTGTGCCTGCATTCGATATTGATGAAGCTCCGCTTGATGTATTGGCAGATATTTTGGCTGGAAATAAATCTTCTGTTTTTTATCAGAATTTTGTAAAATCGCAATTGGCGCAGTTTTCAGATGTGAGTACATATTCGAGAGAATTGTCAGGAGAATTTTCGATCACTGTTCGTACTTTCCCTGAAAAATCACTGAAACAGATGGATTCTCTCATACGTGTTTCTCTTACACAGTTTGAAAAACGAGGTGTAACAGATGATGATTTAAAAAAGTTTAAAGCAAGTTTTGAATCATTAACAATTAATTCATTAGGCAATGTTCAAGGCAAGGGCAGTTCACTGGCTCACTATCAAACATTTGTAAATAATCCTAACTATATCAGGAAAGAAATTGAACGTTATAACAATGTAACTAAAGAAGACGTAATAAGAGTATATAATAAATACATTAAAAATAAACCTGCCGTTGTTTTAAGTGTTTACCCTAAAGGCAAACCAGAGCAAGTATCAAAACCTGATAACTATTTTCCTTCTGTTCGTAATACAAATATGACGGAAGCAGCAGAATACAAAACGCTAGTATATAACAAAACTCCCGAAACTTTTGATAGAAAGAAAAAACCGAACTCCCCGCCAGCGGCTTTAGTTAAAGCACCTGCTTTCTGGAAGCAAAATTTTGACAATGGTTTAAAATTAATTGGCGCAAAGAATGAAGAACTACCAACAGTGAGTATTCAATTAAGCATTGAAGCCGGGCACCGCTATGAGAGTATTAATAAGGCCGGGATTTCCGAAATACTTACCAGTCTTCTGAATGAATCTACTCAAATGCATACTGCGGAACAAATTGCTGAAAGATTAGAACGTTTGGGTAGTACTGTAAACGTTATTAATAATGGTCAGGATATTATTATGCAAATAAATTCAATGACAAAAAATATTGATTCAACCTTGGCAATAGCAGAAGAAATTTTACTAAATCCTAAATTTGATAAGGAAGAATTTGACCGCATAAAAAAGCAAAAACTTGAGTCCATTGCAAATCAGACAACCCAAGCTACTACTATAGCTGGTAATGTATATGCAAAGTTAATGTATGGAAATAATCATATTATGGCTATCCCATCCCTTGGAACCAAAGAAACTGTTGAAGCAATTTCACTGAATGATGTAAAAGATTATTATTCGAATTCAATTTCTCCTTCCGCTGCATCTGTTGTAATTGTTGGGGATATTTCTCAGGAAACAATTGTTCCTAAATTAATGTTTTTAAAGAACTGGAAAGGGAAAACGATAGTACATGCTTTGGAACCGCCAACCACATTTATTGATAAAACAAAAATATACCTTGTTAATAAGGAAAAAGCGCCACAATCTGAAATACGCATTGGTTATATGGCAATGCCTTATGATGCAACCGGAGAGTATTATAAAGCGGGCATCATGAACTATGCGTTAGGGGGCAGTTTTAATAGCCGTATTAACCAGAATTTACGCGAAACGCATGGTTTTACTTATGGAGCGCGGGCGGATTTTTCGGGTAATAAGTTTGTTGGCCCATATACTGGAAGTGCCGGTGTAAGATCCGATGCTACCGACAGTTCTGTGATTGAATTTATAAAAGAGATAAAAAATTTCGCGGACAATGGTATTACTAATGAAGAGCTGTCATTTACTAAAAACTCAATGGCACAGAATGATGCGTTAAAATATGAAACCGGCTGGCAGAAGGCGGGTTTTATTAAACGTATATTAGATTATAATTTAGATAAAACGTTTGTTGATAAACAAAATGAACTATTAAAATCAATTACGAAACAAGAAATAGATCAACTTGCAAAAAAGCGTCTGCCTTATAATAATATGACAATTTTGGTAGTTGGAGATAAAGGGAAGATATATGATGGCCTGTCGAAATTGGGTTATGAGCTGATTGAACTTGATGCAGAGGGCAATGTTTTAAAAAAGCTTGAAAATCAAATTATACCTGAGAATCCAAAAAAGGAAGTTAAACCAAATGCTCAACCTCCAGCAAATGGCAGGCAAATGGTAAAACCTGTGAAACTGGATAAAACACGTTAGAACAAAAAGGTGATTGGAAACAATCACCTTTTTTGTTGAAAAAAGGTTTTTATTAATTGAGCGCACTCGTCCTTCAATATTTCGCCAAGTATTTGAGTTTTAGGATGTAAAACCATGCTTTTTGCTTGATTTCCAGAATCAAGGGGAGATGAATTATTCTTTAGTAAATTAAATCCCCGTTTTGTATCAGGAGCTCCGTAAACCAGTTTAGCGAATTGTGCCCAACCTATTGCACCAGCGCACATAATACAAGGTTCAAGAGTTACATAAAGCGTACACTCATTTAAATATTTTCCGTTAAAAAAATTGGCAGCAGAAGTAATGGCTTGCATTTCTGCATGGGCGGTCACATCTTTTAACCGTTCGGTGAGGTTATGTGACCGGGCAATAATCTTGTTATTACAAACAATTACAGCACCAACGGGCACTTCATCAGCATCAAAAGCCTTTTGCGCCTCTTTTAATGCTTCACGCATAAAATGTTCGTCAGAGAAAATATTTAATTCCATTAATTATAGGTTTTGTAACCGTTTAAGTGACATAAGTACTAAAAATAAGCAATTCCAGGAAATGTTATTCTGAAAAAAATTCTATTCATTCAGAGTATATGGTAGTTTAAAAACATGTTCATAACTTTTTAAATTTTATTTTAGTTTTAAAAATGCCCGTAAATAGAGGAATGTGTGAACTTTTGAAAGGCGAAAAAGTGTCGATTAAATAGGTTATTTAATCGCTGGAGTCGCTTGTTGGATAATTTTGTTTATTTTTATGGAAATTAAAAAAAGACAACATGAAAAAATTTACAATTAAATTTATTACGGCATTTCTATTTATCATAGGCCTGAATAGTAACTTATTTGCACAAGCAACTATAAGTGCTTCTAATACTCAGGGATGTGCTCCTCTTCTCGTAACGTTTACGGCTTTGAATATTAATGCCAACGCCCATCGTATTGAGTGGAATTTTAATGATGGCAGCCCCATTATGCATGATACAATGCCGCTTTTATTTTCGGTAGCACATCAATATAATAATCCTGGGTATTATTATAATGTCACAGTAACATCTTTTAGTTCTAGTAATAGTATTTTAGAAACTGTTTATTACAGCAACAATATACAGGTAAATGGGATATCTATAAATACTTATGATACGGTTTGCTTATCTGAAATGAGTAACTTTTGTGTAAATGG
Organism: Bacteroidota bacterium; assembly: GCA_040387415.1. Lineage (GTDB taxonomy): Bacteria > Bacteroidota > Bacteroidia > 2-12-FULL-35-15 > 2-12-FULL-35-15 > 2-12-FULL-35-15. The sequence goes on along the minus strand of JAZKDU010000017.1, from coordinate 133,284 downwards.
TAATGAGGTTAATTCGGTATCCTGGAGTTTTGATGATGGGTCAATTTCAAATCAATATTGTACAAACCATGCTTTTAGCACTACAGGACCGCATGTTGTTACTGTTACTGCAAATTCGCAGTGCGGACTTAAAACCGTAACTAAAACTGTATATGTTACAAATACAGCAAACCCGCATCCTAATGCCTGGACAAACATTAATACTTCCTGTCCAACAGTACCTATTACTTTCAATACAGGCACTTATGCTACTTATTCATGGAATTTTGGTGATGGAAGTCCACTATCCAATTTACAAAACCCTCAACATTTATATTTAATTGATGGGCAGCATACCGCCACATTAACCGTTACAAATAGCTGTGGTAAAACAGGAACAGCTACTACCACGGTAACAATTTCTCAAAATCCTGCATTTCCAACGTATCCGGATTTTAGGTTACAAGGTCCATCAATATCTTGCCCTAATTCTAACGTAGGCTTTAATGCTCCTTATGGTTATAGTAGTTACGAATGGCATTTCGGTGATGGCACTCCTACAGTAACAACCAACAACAATTTCAATAACCATACTTTTGGCCCTAACTTTAACACGTATTCGGTATATGTAAAAATATCCAGCCCTTGTGGAAATGATACCGTTTTATATTCTCCATTAACTATTTCAAATACTGTTCCCTGGCCAACTCAAAATTTTAGTTTAGGGGTAAATTCTCCTGCTTGTCCAAATTCAAATGTTAATTTTAACGCTCCTGGCGGATATAGTAACTATCAATGGGATTTTGGTGATGGTTCTCCATTAATAACAACTAATAATAGTCAAAATAATCATTTTTATGGAAATGTACCGGGATCAAAAGTTGTTTCGGTTAAAATTACAAGTGCATGTGGTAATGATACTGTGTTAACGTATATATTGGTTATCACTAATTCGGCTCCGTTTCCAAATCAATCCTGGTTTAAATTAGAAGCAGGGCCGGTTCCTGCTTGTCCAAATGATAATGTAAATTTTAATGCACCTAACGGATATTCAAAATATGAATGGAATTTTGGAGATAATTCTCCTGTTTCTTTGTCATCACAAAGCCACAATAATCATAAATATGCAGTGAGTGGGGCGTATACCGTTTCAGTGAAAGTAACAAATGGTTGTGGCAACGATACAATTTTATATACTACAGTGTTGATACAATCCACAGGAGGTTTTTCTACTCAAAATTCATGGTTTAGCCTACAAACTAATTCTCCTTCATGCCCTAACTCAAATGTAGGTTTTCAGGCACCGCAGGGTTACAACAGTTACCTATGGAATTTTGGTGATGGTAGCCCACTTGTAACTTCCAGCAATAACAACTACAATCACACTTATGGAAGCTCAGTTCAAACCTACACCGTGTCGGTTAAAATAACGAATGGTTGTGGACATGATACAATACTTTATACAGCATTAGAAATAAAAAATAATGTTGCCTTTCCAACTGATTCTTGGTTTAAAGTTGAAGGAGGACCTAATCCATCCTGCCCTGGTGACCAGGTAAATTTAAATGCGCCAGGCGGGTATTCAAACTACTTATGGACATTTGGGGATGGTGGTACTGCTACTAGTAGCCAAAATCACGCTGGCCATGTTTATTCTACAGTTGGTAATTATACCTATTCTGTTAAAATAACTAATGCTTGTGGAATTGATACTACTCTGTATGGTACTATCTCAGTAGGTACTTTAGGCTCTTTTTACAGCGGACTAAGTGTTGAAACAGATCAAAATACAGGTTGTGAAAATGATTTGATTCGTTTTAGAGTGAACCAAAATGGTTTCCAATCTTATTTTTGGAATTTTGGGGATGGCATCTCATTAAGTACAACGGGTGCGGAAATTCAACATTCATTTAGCACGGTTGGTTTATATACTGTTTCCTGCAAAGTAAAAAATGGTTGTGGTGATTCAGTAATTATTTATACTACAGTTCAGATAACAAATAATAGTCCTGTAAGTGGAGACTTATCTGTAACAGGAATTCAGAATCCATCTTGTCCTGGCGACAAAGTGTATTTTGTTTTAAATGATGGCCAGTCAACAACTAAATACTATTGGAATTATGGCGATGGTTCACCGGTTGATACAACAATTGGAGCAGGATCAAATCATATATACACTTCTTTAGGCAACAAAACGGTTACAGTTACTGCAGTTAATGCTTGTAATATGAGTAAAACGGTAACTATGACTCAGGTTGTTTCAGCAGGCCCAATGCCAAGTTTGATTGGACAGGATGGTAAAAAGAATTTTGGATACCCGGGAGGTGAGGGCGATAATACTACTGCAGGATGTGCCGGTGATGCCATTATATTTTATTTTATGGGAACTGCAGCAAATAACGTATGGGACTTTGGGGATGGCAATACTGGGACAGCAACAGAACAGATGATGGTTGATGGCGGAGATGGCGTTTTTCCGGTTACAATTATTAAACATGTGTTTACTTCAAATGGTCCATATACCCTTCACCTTACCATAACAAACAGTTGCGGTAATAGCGTAACGGATTCCATGAAAATTAATATAGGTGGAAATCAGATAGTTAATGGTGACATGACTACTTCTCCACCTCCTTTTACAACTTGTGCTCCAATTGATTTCCTTGCATTTGGTGGTTCTAACTATGCCTGGAACTTTGGTGATGGCACAACGCTTAGTTCAAGTTCTCCAACAGCATCTCATACTTTTTCAACTCAGGGTGTGTATGTTGTAACGGTATTAGTGACAAATGGATGTGGAAATACTGAAACATATTCAAAATCAATCAATGTAAATGGTGCTGGTGGACCAGCTATTAGCCTTTCTTCTTCAGTAAGTCCAACCTGTGTTGGTGGAGGTAATGGAAGCGCGTCTATCGCGGTTAGCAATGGACAGGAGCCTTATTCCTATTTATGGAGCGATCTTAATGGACAAACTACTTCTGCTGCTACTAATTTATCCGCAGGAGCATATAATGTAAAGGTTACGGATAAAATTGGCTGTGCAGCTCATTTTCAGGTTACTATAACAAATCCTGCACCTATTGTACTTTCTACATCAACAACACCATCAGGCTGCGATTCTACTACAGGAACAGCAACAGTAGCCGTTATTAGTGGCGGTACTTCACCATATTCTTATTTATGGTCTAATGGTGGTACTTCTTTATCTGCTACCGGGCTTTCTTTGGGCCTAAAATCAGTTACTGTAACCGATTTTAATGGTTGTACTAAATCTGAAAACGTTAGTATAAGTGAGAAAAATGCACCTGTTATTACTTTAAATACTGCTGTTGAAGCAAGCTGTAATGGCGGTTCTAATGGAAGTTTAACTATTAATGTTAGCGGTGGCTCTGGTGTATATACTTATTTATGGTCGAATTCGGCAACTACTCAAAATATAAGTAATCTTAGTGCCGGGGCGTATTCAGTTAAAGTTACTGACGGCAGTTCATGTAAATCTACATTTTCAACTATTGTTGATCAGGCAGATTCTATATCAGTTGTGTCAAATGTAGTTGCTTCACCAACATGCGGTAATTTCGATGGTTCAGCTTCAGCAACGGTTACCGGTGGAAATGCGCCATATGCCTATCTATGGGATTCAGGAACCAATAGTACAACCTCAATTGTATCGGGACTACCGGCAGGAACATATACCGTTACTGTAATGGATGCACATGGTTGTACAAGAACAAGCGCGGTTTCTTTAAGTAACTCAAATTCTCCTAATATAAGTCAGGTAATTACTAATGTAAGTTGCTTTGGATTAAGTGATGGCGCCATTGATGTTACTATAACAGGTGGAACTTCTCCTTATTTGTACACTTGGAGTGTGCCTTCTCCACAAACCAATAACCAGGATTTGAACACATTGCTTCCGGGCAATTATGTACTTTTTGTGAATGATGCTCAAGGGTGCACAAGTGTTCGTATTTATGCCGTAACACAGCCAGCCTTGTTAACAGCTTCCGTTACTTATACTGGCGCTACATGTAGTAGCAATGATGGAACAGCAAGCGTTATTACTACTGGTGGAAATTCAAATATTGCTTATTTATGGACAGGCGGGCAAACCAATCAAACGGCAACTGGGCTTTCGGTAGGAAGTTATACGGTTGCGGTTACTGATAACAGAGGTTGTGCAGCAGTATCCTCAACTACAATTTCGCAAGTAACGCCTACACCAAGCATTTGTATGGTTACTGTGGATGAATTATCAGTAAATAACATTATTTATTGGGATAAAACACCGTATACCCAGGTAGATTCATTTCTTGTGTATCGTGAAGTATCAACTAATGAATATAAAAAAATAGGCGCTGTTGCTTATGATTCTTTGAGCGAATTTGTTGATGTTACCAGAAGCGTTGGTCCGGCAAATGGTGATCCGAATATTGGAGCCTATCGTTATAAATTACGAATATTAGATAATTGCGGTGATACTAGTGCATTTAGTCTTTACCACAATACAATTTATATTGCTGATAATAATAATGGTACTTTTTATTGGGGGCTTCCATACGCTATTGAGAATAGCGATCCTAACGTTTTAAACTACAAGCTAATTTGTCAATATGATGGACAACCCTGGTTTGTTGTGGGATCAGTTTCCGGAACTCAGGCTCTTGTAAATGATCCAAGCTTTTCAACACATTTGAGCCAGCCTAATGTTGAATGGAGTGTGAAAACAGATTGGAGTACACAATGTGAGCCAACAAGAGCGGCAATAAGCACATCTCGTTCCAATATTAAACGTCCTGGAATTATAACCGGTATTTCACATGGTATACCTACTACCTCAATGAATTTATATCCTAATCCCGCAAAAGAGAATTTAACTATTGAGTTTTCTGATTTAGAAAAAAATGGACAATTAAAAGTTATTAATATGCTTGGTCAAACACTTATAAATGAAACTATTATTGCTTCAACAGGAAAAATAACAAAACAGATAAATATTTCTACACTATCTAAAGGAATATATTCTGTGGTTATTGAGAATAATTCTACTAAAGTGATTAAAAAACTTGTTGTGAATTAAGAACAATTTTATCGATTAAAAAAGTTAAATTTGCTTATCCATATAATATGGGTAGGCAAATTTTTTTTTATGATTCAAGTAAGAATAAAATACCATCTCCTCACTTTTATTTTTCTGTGTTTTTTTCTAAACACAATCTTTGCACAACAATACAATTTCAAAAATTACGGTACAAAAAACGGGTTAGCTGGTTCAACGGTAAATGCAATATTTCAGGATAGCAAGGGCTTTATGTGGTTTGGAACCCAAGGCGCGGGGATAAGTCGTTTTGATGGGAAGATTTTTAAAAATTTCACAAAGAAGGACGGCCTTATAGGCAATGATATTACTTGTATTAATGAAGATCATTCTGGTAATATATGGATTGGTACATCAACAGATGGCGTTTCGAAATTTGATGGTGTAAAATTTAGTAATTATACAATTAAGGAAGGACTTTGTGATAATGTTGTTCGTTCCATTTATATTAATGCTGAAAATAAGATATGGTTTGCTACTGCGGGTGGTATTTCAATTTTCGATGGGGATTTTTCTAAGAAAATAACGAGAGCAGAAGGTTTATCAGACAATGCTGTGTATGCTGTTACACAAGATCAAAAAGGTAACTATTGGTTTGCTATGGGAGAGGGCGTTTCAAAATATGATGGTGTAAATATTACCAACTTTGATAAAAATAATATTTTAAATAATAAAATATTTTTTTCAATACTTTCGGATAGCAAAGGAAATGTATGGTTTGGTTCCGGATATACTGGAGTTATTAAATATAATGGAAAAGATTTTGAACAGTTAAAAATCCCCGATGAAGTAAGTGAAGATTTTATTGGAAGTATTGCTGAAGATAAGCATGGAAATATTTGGTTTGCCACTAATCACGGGGCTTTGAAATTTGATGGTCAAAAATTCATTTTATTTAATGAAAAAATGGGATTGTCATCAAATGCTGTGTTTTCAATTTGTTCAGATTATGAAGGTAATGTCTGGCTTGGCACTCAGCTTGGAGGAGTGAATTTGTTCAGTAGTGAGGCATATAGCAATTACACTACAAAAGATGGATTAATAACAAGCAAAATCACATCACTTTTTCAAACAAAAGATGGAACTTACCTATTGGGAACGTTAAGTGATGGAGTCATTTTGTTTTCAAATGATGTTTTTTCTAATCTCAGTTCTGTTCCTGAATTAAATATATCTTCCATAACCAGTGATAATCAAAATAATTTGTGGATTGGTACTGATGATGGAATATTTGTGTTGAAAAAGCAGAATGGCGTATATTCATTAATTAAACGAATTCAAAAGCTTAACAAGGAGAAATTGACAAGCGTTGTAACAATTTTTCAGGATATTAAGGGAGCCATGTGGATTGCAACATATGGGGCGGGATTGTTCAAAATAGATAACAATGGTGTAAAACAATACACAGAATCGACAGGTTTAATTTCAATGAATATTCTTACTATGTTCAAAGACAGTAAGAATAATATTTGGCTTGGAACAAATGATGCAGGTGTGTTAAAGTTGAAAGATGATACCTTCATTAATTATTCGGAAAAGGATGGACTGGCAAATAAATCTGTTTGGTCAATTGCGGAGGATGATAAACATAATATATATTTTGGAACAGGTGAGGGAGGAATCAGCTGTTTTAATGGCAAAGACTTTAAAACTATTTCTACGGATGATAATTTATGTTCTAACAATATAACAGCACTTGTTTGGGATCCTACAGATAAAAGTTTGTGTATAGGTACGGATAAAGGTATTAATACATTAAAACTCAATCCTGATTTCTCTATAAAATCGTTAAGGTATTATGGAGAAGAAGAAGGTTTTAAAGGAGGTGAAGTTATTTCAAATGCCATATTAATTGATGATAAAGGATTAATTTGGTTCGGTACTACAAACGGGTTACCTAAGTATAATCGTAAGTTTGACTATCCGAATATTACACCACCCAAACTTAATTTGAATAGTATTCGTTTGTCTTACCAATCTGTTGATTGGAAAAAATACACTGATTCAGTAGATTTGCGAAGTAATTTGCCCTATAATCTAGTTCTTTCTCACAAAAACAATCATTTAACATTCGATTTTCAAGCTCTCACTACTGATAATGTAAAATACACCTACATTTTGGAAGGGCAAGACAACGATTGGTCTCCTTTAACAACTAATTCAGAAGCTAATTTTACAAATATTACTCCTGGTAAAACCTATACTTTTAAAGTAAAAGCAGTAAATAGTAATAATGTCTGGAGTAAAAATGAAATCATGTATACATTCACTATTAATCCGCCATGGTGGCAAACCTGGTGGTTTTATACGCTATCAGTATTATTGCTAACAGGGTGTGTTTTGGGATTTATTAATTACAGAACGGCACAATTAGCGAAGGAAAAAAAGGTACTTGAAGAAAAAGTAGTGGAGCGTACGCTTGAATTAAAAAGCTCTAATACTAAACTTTCTGAGGCAATACATGAAATTACAGATAGTATGAACTATGCTCAGCGTATTCAGCAAAGCTTTCTCACATCAGAAACGATATTGGATCAGACATTAAGAGATTATTTTGTTTTGTACAAGCCACGTGATATTGTAAGCGGGGATTTTTACTGGTCGTTTGATTTGCCCGACCGCACATTGATAGGTTGTTCAGATAGCACTGGACATGGAATTCCAGGGGCATTTATGAGCTTAATTGGAATCAGCTTGTTAAATGAAATTTCACATTCGAAAGCGATGCGTGAGCCGAGTAAAATATTGGATGAATTAAGACGGATTATAATTTGCGCACTTAACCCTGAACAGCTTGATTCCGGTGGGAAAGATGGAATGGATATCGCATTGATTTCAATTTTTAAATCAGATAGTGATGAAGTGAAAATTCATTTTGCTGGTGCCAATAATGGTTTGCATATTATTACTGAACAAAATGGAAGTAAAGAATTAAAGGAAATTAAGGGTGATAAACAACCTGTAGGCTTCTATTCAAATATGAAACCGTTTACACAACATGAAATTGTTGCAAAAAAAGGCGATATTATTTATATGGGGACTGATGGGTATGCCGATCAATTTGGTGGTGAAAGAGGGAAAAAGTTCATGTCAAAGCAACTAAGAGCCATCTTATTATCTATTTGCAATTTGCCTTTAAAAGAACAAGGCCAGGTCTTGGAAAAAGTGTTTCAGGATTGGAAAGGTGAGTTAGATCAGGTGGACGATGTAACTGTTGTTGGAATGAAATTAGGGTAACTCCTCTAACTACTGTTGGATACAGTTTCCATAATTTCAATTTTTATTTTATTTAAAAGTTCTCTCCTCTTGAAAAAAAAATTTAAGTGTTTTTTGTCTTGCTTTTTTGTTTTTGCTTTCTATGTTTCGATCGCTCAGGAAGCGCAAAAGACAGAACGAACCCGAATGATTGATTCTTTACTGAATGTTTTAAAGGTGCTTTCTAACCCTTCTCCCGAAATAAGATTGGTAAAAGGCGCTGACACCACCCGAATAAATACATTAAACTTATTAAGCAAGTATTATCGAAATGCTGACGATATGGTGCAATCAATGCAATATTCGCGGGAAGCTCAAAATTCTGCTGAAAAGATCGGCTATCACAAAGGTGAAGCTGTTGCTTGTGCAAATATTGGAATTATTTATGAGCGCAAAGGTGATTATGAAAATGCACTTATTAACCATTTGAAAGCACTGGAAATTAGAAATGAAATTGGCGAAAAAAGAGGGATAGCAGGTTCTTATAATAGTATAGGTGTTACTTACGTTAAGCAAGGCAATTATGAAAAAGCAATGGATAATTATCTGAAATGTTTGAAAATCCTTGAAGAACTTGGAGAAAAAAAAGCAGTAGGTACCATTTATAGCAATATTGGAAATATTTATTTTAATCAGAATAATTACAAAAAAGCGTTGGACAATTATTTAAAATCATTAGAGCTAGAAATAGAAATTGATGATAAGGAAGGACAGTCGCTTACCTATGGCAATTTAGGAGCGGTGTATCAAAAACTAGGTAAACATAATGAGGCCTTAAATAATCAGTTGAAATGTTTGCAAGTATGTGAAGAAATAGAGGATAAGCAAGGGATAGCGGTTTGTTTTAACAATATTGGTGCTATTTATGAGGAAAAAGGTGATTTCGAAATGGCTCTGAAAAATCAAATGAAGTCCTTAGAAATAAGTGAAGCCATTGGCGATATCCAATTAGTAGGAGTTGTGTATAGTAATATAGGATCAATATATACAAAACAAAACAAATTTGATGAAGCATTAAGGTATGATAATTTATCACTTAATATATTTAAAGATATTGGTTTCAAAGGGGGAATGAAAGAAGCGTATTCTTCCTTATCTAGTTTATATGAAAAAAAAGGTGATTACAAAAAAGCCTATACTTATCATAAATTTTATTTGGATATAAAAGACACGCTGCTAAATGAGCAGTCGAGTAAACAAATTGCGGAAATGAATACCAAATATGATAGTGAAAAAAAGGATAAAGAATTGATAAAAAAAGATGCTGAAATAAGTCAACATTTGTTAGAAACCGAAAAGAAAAATTTACAACGGAATGTTTTTATAATTGGTTTCGGGCTGGTTCTTGTGGTCGCATTTTTTATTTACAGAGGTTACCGTCAGAAACAGCATGCGAATATTTTACTCGAAGAAAAAAATGTACAGATTGAAACTCAAAAAAAATTAGTGGATGAAAAAAACAGTAAAATTACTGATAGTATTAATTATGCAAAGCGTATTCAACAAGCCATTTTACCTCCTGATGAGCTGATAAAATTTTTTCTACCTGAATCATTTATATTTTTCAGACCAAAAGATATTGTCAGTGGTGATTTTTATTGGTTTTCTGAGAGAGGGAATAAACTGTTTATAGCTATTGCTGATTGTACCGGACATGGTGTGCCTGGTGCATTTATGAGTATGATTGGAAATACATTATTAAATGAAATTATAAATGTAAAGAACATCTATAAACCCGATGAAATTCTAAATCACTTGAACAAAGGAATCGTTAGCTTGCTTCATCAGAATGAGTCGGAATCAAATACGCAGGATGATGGAATGGATATTACCATTCTTGCTATAGATAAGGAAAACAAAGAAATAGAATTTGCAGGAGCGAATCATTTTTCATATCTATTTAATGGAGCAAAATGTGAAACGCTAAAAGGAGATGTGTTTTCTATTGGTGGTATGTTTGGAAAAATGAACGTAAATTTTACCAGTCAAAAGATAAAAGTTATAGAAGGAAGTACTCTTTATTTATTTACAGATGGTTTTGTTGATCAGTTTGGTGGGGGAAGTAATAAAAAGCTATTATCTAGTGGGTTTGAACGATTATTGCAAAATATTCAGCAGGATGATATGTATCAGCAGCGAGAAAAGCTTATTTCAGAATTTGATAACTGGAAAGGGACAAATAAGCAGTTGGATGATGTATTAGTTGTTGGAATTCGTATTTAGAAAAATTAGTAAAAGTTCAAGATAATTTAGATTTTAGAAATAATTATTATCTGTTACAAGAAATTAATTAAAACGATGAAGGAAAGAATAAGCTGTTTAGGGTTTTGTATTTTATTTATAATCACGATTGTATTCTATAGTGGAGAGGTGGTTGCTGCACAAATTACGAAAATTGATTCTCTTATTCTTGTTTTGAAAAATGTTAAAGAGGACACTTCTCAAGTAAATACGTTAAACGAGTTAAGCCGGGAATATATTAATAAAAGTAATTATGAACTTGCTCACAAATACGTTGATCAAGCTCAAAAGCTGGCGCAGAAGCTAAATTTCAGAAAGGGGATGGCTTATAGTTTTAGCAATATGGGATTACTTAATTTATTTCAGGGTAATTATGAAAAAGCGATGGATAATAATTTAAATGCCTTGAAAATAAGAGAAGAGCTGGGGGATAAAAACGGAGCATCAAAATTGTATAATAATATTGGAATTATCTATAGAAAAAAGGGGGATATTGAAAACGCCCTGCTTAATTATTCAAAGGCACTCAAGATGTGCGAAGATGTTGGAGATAAGAAAGGTATAGGTATGGCTCTCAATAATATTGGGTTAATTAATGCTGGTAAGGGCAATTATGAAGAGTCACTTGAAAATTATTTAAAATCGTTAAAAATTAGTGAAGAAATAAATGATAAAAGAGGTGTGTCCCTGGCATATCAAAACATTGGAAATGTTTACCAGGATCAGAAAGATTTTACAAAAGCAATGCAATGCTATATTAAAGCATTAAAAATACAGGAAGAAATTGGGGATAAGCGTCTGGTAGGAATAACTCAGAACAATATTGGAGTAAACTGTATAAAATCAGAAAACTTGGATGAGGCTTATCTATATTTAAGTAAATCTATAAATGTATTTAATGAAATTGGGTTTAAAGATGGAATTAGGCAATCCTATTTGTCTTTATCAGAATTATATGAAAAAAAACACGATTACAAACAGGCTTTTGAATATCATAAGCTGTATTCGGATATAAAGGATACATTGCTTAATGAGCAATCGAACAAGCAAATAGCAGAAATGAGTACTAAATATGAAAGTGAAAAAAAGGAACATGACATTGAACTATTAACAAAGGATAAGAATCTTCAACAGGCGGAAATAGGAAAGCAGCAGGCAGAAATTGGCAAACAAAAGTTAATACGCAACGGAACAATAGGGGGATTAGTATTAGCTTTATTACTTGCTTTTGTTTTGTTTAATCGTTTTAAAGTAACTTCTAAACAAAAGAAAATCATCGAATCTCAGAATTTTCAAATTGTAGAAAGTATAAACTACTCCAAAAAGATTCAAGATTCATTGCTTCCTTCCTTAGCAATAATGCAAAAAGCCATTACTGGGTTATTTGTATTTTATGAACCTAAAGCTATTGTAAGCGGGGATTTCTATTTTTTTAAAGAGTTTGAAAAACATACGTTGCTGGCATGTGTAGATTGCACCGGTCATGGCGTTCCTGGTGGATTTATGAGTACTTTGGGTAGTTTGCTATTAGATAAAATAGCTGATAATGAAGAATTAAGTCCATCTGAAATTCTTAATAAATTAAGTAATGAAATCATCAGAATACTTCATCAGCACAATGGTGGAGAAATACAAGACGGTATGGACCTATCTATATGTTTGATTGATCGTGTTAATAAAAGGGTTGAATTTAGCGGTGCTCGAAATGGAATTATTGTGGTATCCAATAATGAAGCAAAGCGATACAAAGCAGATGCATTGCCTGTTGGTGGTAATTATATGAAAAAAGGAATTTCAATTGAGCGTTATTTTAAAACTCAAAGTATTTCCATAAACGCTAGTGATTGGATTTATATGTATACCGATGGATTCATGGAGCAAATAGGAGGTACAGAAGGTATTCCTATGAATTACAATCAATTTGAAAAGCATTTAATAAGCCTTTCAAAAAAACATACTTCAGAAGAGAAATGTGAATTTTTGAAAACGGAACTTGACAATTGGAGAGGAACGCATGAAAGGGATGATGATGTTCTTGTTATAGGGTTTCAGATCGTATAATTTGAATTCATTTACAACTTTTTATTTGAAATAAGGAATCTCAAAGTGCCTTTGAAACAATGTGCAAAACCCAAAATGCCTGGTATTTGAGTGCTGCATAGAAGCATAAATATTTCTCTCCATTTAAAATTCTAGTTCATTCCCTCAATATTACTCATTTTGGGCAGTTTTGCAAATGTAAATTCGCAAGACCATATTTATATTTTTCTATATTTGTTTCCTTTTAAATAAATATGAAAAAACTTATATTCATTTTCTTAATTACGTTTGCCCTAGCCTGTAATAACAAGAAAAATCATGACAACCAAAATAATACAACTATTGTAACAGTTGCCATAGGCACACAAATTTCTCCCGATTCATTAAAACCGCCAATTATAAAGCAAGTAGGAACGCCTAAAGTATTCGTTATCCCTACAAAAGCGGGTGGCTCTTATTTATATACTTATCCTAATGGGGACACAGCTAAAATTTATTTTAAAGCACCTGTAACAAAAGCATTACCAGTTGTAGTTACAGATTTGAACGGGGTCTCTATGCCACCTACTCCCACCCCTTCAAAAGACCAAAGCCCTGCTGCCATTGGCAATTTTACAACTTTTACATCTGACCAAGGACTAGCTCTTGATGCCATTGCTGCCGGCTTTAAAGACAGCAAAGGGAATTTATGGTTCGGAACCTGGGGTGGCGGTGTTAGCCGTTATGATGGGAAATCCTTTACTAATTTTACAATGCTACAAGGTTTGGCAAATAACACCGTTTTGAGTATAAGCCAAGATAGCAAAGAGAATTTATGGTTCGGCACTTCCGGTGGCGGTGTGAGCCGTTATGATGGGAAATCCTTTACCAATTATACAACGGCTCAAGGATTAGCATATAACTACGTAAGGAGTATAACCCAAGATAGCAAAGGGAATTTGTGGTTCG
>JAZKDU010000017.1:0-119620 GCA_040387415.1 Bacteroidota bacterium | reverse complement strand
GAACTTATGGTGGCGGTGTGAGCCGTTATGATGGAAAATCCTTTACCAATTTTACTACGGTTCAAGGATTAGCAAATAGCGCGGTTTTGAGTATAACCGAAGATATCAAAGGTAATTTATGGTTCGGAACTTATGGTGGCGGTGTGAGCCGATACGATGGCAAATCCTTTACCAATTTTACTACGGCCCAAGGGCTGACAAATAACTATGTTTCTAGTATAACCCAGGACAGCAAGGGGAATTTATGGTTTGGAACTAATGGTGGCGGTGTGAGCCGTTATGATGGGAAATCCTTTACCAATTTTACAAAGCTACAAGGTCTGGTAAATAACAACGTTATGAGTATAACCCAGGACAGCAAAGGGAATTTATGGTTCGGAACTTATGGTGGCGGTGTGAGCCGTTATGATGGAAAATCCTTTACCAATTTTACAAGTGCACAAGGGCTGGGAAATAACACTGTTTTAAGTATAACCCTTGACGGCAAAGAGAATTTATGGTTTGGAACTAATGGTGGTGGTGTATGCCGCTATGATGGGAAATCCTTTACCAATTTTACAACTGCCCAAGAACTGCCCATTGATGGGGTTGTGAGTATAACTCAGGACAGCCAGGGGGATTTATGGTTCGGGACTGATGGTAGAGGCATGAGCCGATATGATGGGAAATCGTTTACCAATTATACAACGGCACAAGGATTAGCAAAAAACTACGTTTTGAGTATAAGCCAGGATAGCAAAGGGAATTTATGGTTCGGAACTTATGGTGGCGGTGTGAGTCGTTATGATGGGAAATCCTTTACCAATTTTACAACGGCTCAAGGATTAGCAAATAACACCGTTTTCAGTATAACCCAGGACAGCAAAGGGGATTTATGGTTCGGCACTTATGGTGGTGCGAGCCGATATGATGGCAACCGAGTCGTGGCAATAGAGGCTGCCCTGCAAAGAGGCGAAACCATTCCCGAGCGAATGCAACAAGACCTTAAAAGAGAAAATGGAAAATTTGTTAAATCGTTTACCAATTATACAACGGTTCAAGGATTAGCATATAACTACGTGAGGAGTATAATCCAAGATAGCAAAGGGATTTTGTGGTTCGGAACTGATGGTGGAGGCGTTAGCCGTTACGATGGGAAATCCTTTACCAATTATACAACGTCTCAAGGATTAGCAAATAACAAGGTTTTGAGTATAACCGAAGATAGCAAAGGTAATTTATGGTTCGGAACTTATGGTGGCGGTGTGAGCCGATACGATGGTAAATCCTTTAGCAATTTTACTACAGCCAAAGGACTGCCTGATGATGGGGTGACACAGGTGATGATAAGCCCATCCGCAAACCTTTCCAAAGGTAAGGGAGGAAATGGGCGAGATTACATTGCAATAGGAACAAACTTTGGAATAGGGGTAATTACAGGTTTCAAGCCCAACGTCACTGCGAGGAAAGAACTACCGAAGCAATCTCGCTCCAATAATGAGATTGCGGAGTTAATTCTTAGCAAGGTCGAAGGGGCTCCGCAAATTGGGCTTCAAAATAACGTTATACCAGCTCAAAATTCTATTTCAAACGAAGAGTTGAAAAACTATACACCTATTATTGAAATTTATAATTCCTCAACTGGTTATCCGATTAAAGATGTAAACGCTGGC
Organism: Bacteroidota bacterium; assembly: GCA_040387415.1. Lineage (GTDB taxonomy): Bacteria > Bacteroidota > Bacteroidia > 2-12-FULL-35-15 > 2-12-FULL-35-15 > 2-12-FULL-35-15. The sequence continues at coordinate 117,968 of JAZKDU010000017.1, read as the reverse complement.
CAAAACTGTATGATGCTAGATAATAAGGGAATTATTTGGGCTGGTACAGGTTCAAATAAAACAGGATTAGTGAGGTTTGATTATGATGCTTTAATTAAAAATACTGAACCGCCTAAAGTGGTTATTCAAAATGTGAAATTAAATAATGAGAATATTTGTTGGTATTCGCAAAGTACAAATTATCAAGTATCAAGCAGTAAAACTGACGAGCTTAGTACAAAAACGCTGCGAACATCTCCGAAATCTGTGGAAGATTCTTTAAGTTTTGCCCAGGATTCAATGGCCTTGTTGTTGGCTCAATTCAACGCTTTTGGTAAAACAGTATCAAAAGCGATACTTGATAGTCAGCAAATAAAATTTTCAGGAGTTCAATTTGATGGTATTACAAAATTTTATCCGCTGCCCGAACATCTTATATTGCCTTACGAACACAACAATATAAGTTTTGATTTTAGTGCCATTGAAACGGGTAAACCTTATCTTGTAAATTATCAATATATATTAGAAGGATATGATAAAGAATGGAGTCCATTAACTAAAAAAACAAGTGCAGCTTTTGGTAATATTTATGAAGGTAATTATACTTTTAAACTCAAAGCTCAAAGCCCTGAAGGTATATGGTGTGAGCCTGTTGAATATACGTTTAAAGTATTGCCCCCATGGTGGAGAGCATGGTGGATGTATAGTATTGATGCAGTTGTAATTTTTATTTTATTGTTTAGTATTTATAGATGGAGAACTGCTGCTTTAAGAAGAGATAAAGAATTGTTGGAAGTTACTGTTGAAAAAAGAACGCAAGAATTAGCAGAAAAAACAATAGCTGCAGAGGCAAATGAGAAAGATGCTTTGAAACAAAGAGAAATAGCCGTCAATCAAAAACATATTATCGAAGAAAAACAAAAAGAGATTTTGGATAGCATCAATTATGCAAAACGAATACAGCAAGCTATTCTTCCATCACAGGAATTGATTAAATATTATCTCCCTGAATCATTTATTTTTTTTAGGCCTAAAGATATTGTCAGTGGTGACTTTTATTATATTAAAGGATTTGGAAAATATACACTATTGGCATGTGTGGATTGCACGGGACATGGTGTGCCCGGTGGTTTTATGAGTACCCTAGGGAGTTTGTTGCTTGATAAAATAGCAGATCACGAAACGTTTAACGCTGGAGAAATACTAAATAAATTGAATGCTGAAATTATTAGTGTTCTTCATCAGCAAAATGGTGGAGAAATACAGGATGGAATGGATTTGTCACTTTGTCTAATTGATCGAATTAATAAAAAGGTTGAATTCAGTGGTGCACGAAATGGAATTATTGTAGTAACTAATAATGAGGCAAAGCGTTACAAAGCTGATATATTGCCAGTTGGCGGCAATTATATGAAAAAAGGAATACCAATTGATCGTAATTTCAAAACACAAAGTATTTCAATAAACTCTGGTGATTGGGTTTATATGTATACCGATGGTTTTATGGAACAAGTGGGAGGCAGCGAAGGAATTCCTATGAATTACAATCAATTTGAAAAGCAATTAATTGGTCTTTCAAAAAAACAATCTTCGGAAGAAAAGTGTAAATTATTACAATCAGAACTTGACAACTGGAGAGGGGACTATGAAAGAGATGATGATGTACTTATTATGGGTTTTCAAGTTGGTTAGTAATACCCAGTTACAGTAATCCAGCAATTTATTTAGCCTTATATTCAAAGGGCAGATCAAGCATTATTTGTAGTTCCTCACCTCGTTCTAATAGAGTGTCATTTTCAGCAGGGTATATCCAGATAACTTTTCCTCCTGAGCTTGCTTCATCAATATTCATTAGCAATTTCAATAATTGTTTTGCAGAGGAAGAATTGAAATAGCTTAAATCCATTGTTACTATTATAGGAGAGTTGGCTTCTTTTAAATAAGCAGTTAACCATTCATGCGCATCCTTATAATACAAAGATGCATCCTCCATTCTGGATTTGCCTGTAATTTTTATAGACCCTGTATTTTCTAAAATTATTTCGGGGCCTAGTTCAGTTGCATTTATTACTTTGTTTTCCATTATGAATAAGGTATTTCTATCCCAATTGTTAAATAATTACCCGTTTTATCTTCGGCCAATTTAAAATCTATAGGTGTCATAAAATTTCTTCTTAAATCGATCAGTCCAACCCCTGCATTATTGCTTGGCACCCTAACACTTGCTTTTAGTCGTTCCCGGTATAATTCATCAAGTTCACTTTTATTTAATGAATTCAATTTTTTTATGTGTTCTTCCAGCGCTTCGGCTTTATCTGCAATGTAATTTCCTGTACAAAGATAACAGCCCTTTTCAGCCTCATTAATTGCAAACATTCCTTCTTTTGTCATAGTATTAGAGCTATGTCTTGCAACATTTTGCATTAATTCTACAGCAGAATGGTAAATTTTATAACCGATGGAATTATTTTTATCACTTATATTACCTTCCAGAATATTTAACATGGGACTAATTGTCTCATCGTTAAAATCACCTTTGTATAAAAATATCATATTGTTGTTTACCATCAGGTCATACATGGCAGTATTTTCTTCAATGGGCATCGGTTGGTTTAGAAGTTCGGTGCTGGCCTGATCATCAACTATTAAATCAATTTGCATGTTAAAGGCATAAGCATCCTCTTCCAATTTTATAAACTCCATCTGAATAGGCTTTTGGGATTTTTTAGCCATTTCAATTAACCCTAATCCCGCTCCTCCTTTTTGACTTAGTGTACCTTCCTCCAACACTTTGGTATAATATTTTTTGAGTTGATCTTTATCCAATTTATTAATCATACCCAGCTTTTCTTCTAAAAATAATCTATCTTTATTGTTAACCACATTAGATGAGAAAATATCTAAAAATGGTGCTACTGCTCTTATTCCAAATAAACTATTGTGCTGACTGTTTAGCTCTTCATTACCATGCCGGATAATATTTTGAAAACTTTCGGACATTAAAAAAGAGATTCTTTTTTTTGCTTTTTTTTCTACGTCATAATCCGCTAGGGAAATTAGTTTATCAGTAAATGCATCATCAAAATTTCCACGGTAAAACATACAAATTTTGTCTACCGAAAAACATTTGCGGAGTAGGCTGATTAATTTTAAATCATTTACCATAAAAATCAATTTTTTTAATAATTAGCGAAGTTAATAATTTTGCTGAATAATCGGATTCTGATTTCAGTTAGAAAAACAATATTAAAGAGGTTATTAGGCACTCCAACAAAATAGTTCTTCTTTTTAACTATTTTGTTTGTTTTGATCATATCTGAATACAATTCTAATGATCAATATTTTTAGTAAATTCGCATTGTTCAAATGAACACCATTGCTTTAAAAAAAAATATAAGTTCAAATTAATATACAATATGCTACGTACACATACTTGCGGAGAATTAAGAGTTACACATTTAGGACAAACGGTTACTATCAGCGGCTGGGTTCAAGGCGTGAGGGATAAAGGTTCATTACTATGGATCGATTTGCGTGACCGTTATGGTATTACTCAAATAACAATTGAGACGGAAAAAGCTTCGAAAGAGATTATTGATATTGCGCGCACACTAGGCCGTGAGTACGTCATTAGCGTTACCGGAAAAATTGCCGAACGCTACTCCAAAAGTGATAAAATAGCTACCGGTGATATTGAGATTTATCCTGATAAGATAAGTGTATTAAATCCTGCGCTTACTCCGCCTTTTACCATTGAAGATGAAACGGATGGGGGGGATGATATCCGAATGAAATATCGTTATTTGGATTTGCGTAGAAATTCGGTTCGTAAAAATCTTGAATTGCGCCACCGGATGGCGATTGAAACGAGAAATTATTTGGATAAATTGAATTTTTTAGAGGTAGAAACACCTGTATTGATAAAATCAACCCCTGAAGGAGCCCGTGATTTTGTGGTGCCTTCACGGATGAACCAGGGGGAGTTTTACGCATTGCCACAATCACCGCAAACCTTTAAGCAGCTGCTGATGGTGGGTGGTTTTGATCGTTATTATCAGATTGTAAAGTGTTTCCGTGATGAAGATCTTCGTGCTGATCGTCAGCCGGAATTTACACAGATTGATTGTGAAATGGCTTTTGTAGAGCAGGAAGACATTTTAAATACATTTGAAGGTCTTGTGCGTCATTTATTCAAAACGGTTAAAGGAATTGATATTCCTGAACTTAGCCGAATGACCTATGCGAATGCAATGAAATATTATGGTAACGACAAACCCGATATACGCTTTGAAATGAAGTTTGTTGAACTCAAATCAGAAAGCATAAACGATGTTGGTGGAAAAAATTTCAAAGTGTTTGATGAAGCGCAATTAGTAGTTGGTATTTGTGCAAAAGGTGCATCTGAATATACCCGCAAACAATTGGATGAATTAACTGAATTTGTAAAACGTCCGCAGATTGGGGCTACGGGCTTAATTTATGCACGTTATAATTTGGATGGAACTATTAAATCTTCAGTAGATAAATTTTACAACGAAGAAGACCTAAAAAAGTGGGTGACAGCATTTAACGCGCAGCCTGGCGATTTGATGTTAATACTTGCAGGTGAAGAGAATAAAGCCCGCAAAGCATTATCGGAGTTACGTCTTGAAATGGGAACTCGTTTAGGTTTGCGTGATAAAAATAAATTTGCTTGTCACTGGGTAATTGATTTTCCTTTGTTAGAATGGAATGAGGATACTAAACGCTGGCATGCCATGCACCATCCATTCACCTCTCCAAAACCAGAGGATATTGAATTAATTGATGGTAATCCGGGAGCTGTGCGTGCAAATGCGTATGATATGGTTATTAACGGGGTTGAAGTAGGAGGGGGATCTATTCGTATTTTTAATAAACAATTACAATCCCGTATGTTTGATTTGCTCGGTTTTTCGAAAGAAGAAGCACAAGCGCAATTCGGTTTTTTGATGAATGCATTTGAATTTGGGGCTCCTCCGCATGGTGGTATAGCATTTGGTTTCGACCGTTTATGCTCTCTTTTTGGCGGTGCAGATGTAATTCGTGATTTTATTGCTTTTCCTAAAAATAACTCAGGGCGTGATGTTATGATTGATTCACCTTCTGCTATTGCACAGGCGCAGCTTGATGAACTTGGAATTGGAGTGAAAAAATAGTTTAAAAGCTGTTTATAAATAAATATAACCTATTAACCGATACAAGCGTTTAATAGGTTATTTAAGGCAGATGAAATGGGATTTTGTCACTTTAGTCTTATATTTGCTTTAAAAGTAACATTGCGTATAGTTAATCCTTTAAATATAAAATATATGAAAAAAATAATTACTATTCTTTTGGTTCTTTCTTCCTTTTGTTCTTTCGCTCAAGGTCCAATTATTGAAGGAACATATTTACCTGTTAAAGGAACAGCCATTAACGAAATTTGGGATACAACCTCAGTAATTGCAGTCCCTTTTCCAGGGGCTGATACTACCTGGGATTACTCCAGTGCATTTTTAAACCCATTAAATCCCAATAAAATAGAAACATTTGATCCAATAATTACTCCTTATTCTTCTTATTTTCCAACTGCTACTCATGCCTCTTATTTACGGGCACCATTTAATGATTTTACTGATTCTTTATATTCCTATTATATTATAGACACCAGCGGTCTTTATATGATTGGAGGGAAAAGTATTAAATCGGCCCCCTCAACAGGAACGTATGCAGTAAACGATACGATTGTGACAATTTCACCACCAGAGCTTTATGTGCCTAATAATGCTGCGTATGGTATGCATTTAATTAATAATTCAAAATATCAAACATTTGGAAGGATTTTTGGTACTCCTGTTAAAATTAAGGGGAATAAGGTTAAAGATATGTATGGCGAAGGTTACGGAACATTAAAAATGCCAAATGGAACTGTTTATACGGATGTTTTGTTAACGAAGGTAATTATTAATACTATCGACAGCGTTTTTGATCCTACTGGTACTTATTTAGCTTTAAATTCAAATACAAGGATTGAATATTCCTTTTTAAGAAATAATACATTTGGATCCTCTGTGCTAATGTACTTTTCTGTAAATGCTGCAAATACATCTGTTAATTCAGCTTTCTATACATTACCAGCTGATTGTGGTTCAATTTCCGGTCGGGTATTTGATTCATTAAATGAGTTGAACCCTGTTATTAAAGGTGAAGTGTATCTTTACAGAGAAAATTCCAATTTTGCAAAAAACGATATATTGGCTAAAGATTCATTAGATTCAAATGGGAATTATCGTTTTGATAATATACCTTATGGTGAATATAGGATTTCAGTTCGTCCAGATATTTCTATTTATAATTATGCACTCACTACTTATTGGAGTGATACTACCAACGGGAATGACGCTCTTTCTGTGTTTACAAATTCCGATTCAACATGGAATTCACCTATCCATTTGCAATATCATACCGATTCAGTAGGTTCAGGAAATATTTCTGGAAGTCTGGATTTAAATCTGTCTCTCGGAATTACGGAAAGTCAGAATTCTGGTTTTGCTAATCGTGCAAGCGATCCGATCCCGGGAGTAGATATTATTGTTCGGAAAAAGCCGGGAGGCATTGCTATGCGAGAATTAAAAACTAGTCCTTTTGGTGAATTTTCGATGAGCAATTTGGCAAATGGTAATTATGATTTGCTGGTTGATATTCCTGGTTTACATATGACTGGTACTTATAACTTCACTATTTCTGGGGGAACAGTTGTTAATTGTCTTAATTTTGCTTCAGGAAAAACAGCTATTCATCCCCTTTGTCCTAATTCAACAGTAGGCATTCGTGAACAGCAAATTAATAATGATGATTTGATGAGTATTTTTCCTAACCCGTATTCTTCAAATACTACAATTAAAGTAAGTATACTTGAAAATAGTTATATGCTTTTGGAAGTTTATAATCTACTTGGTGAAAAAGTTCAAACAATTGATAAGGGTAAAAAACAAGCTGGCTTTTATTCATATAATTTCAGTGCAAAAAGTTTGAATTATACTTCAGGAATATATATCGTAAAGCTTACTGCAGGGAACAAAACAAGTGTTCTGAAAATAATTGAACAATAACTCTTTGTTCTTCGAACACCAGTACTAAAAAAGGGGCTTAACGCCCCTTTTTTAGTACTTTAAATTAATTTATTTATAATATCCTAAATGGACTCATTTATTTCCGAATTCATTGTATTTTTGAATTTAAGAATGTATTCTTAAGTTTTTAATTGGTTAAAAATAATTTGGATGTCTAAATATTGGATTACTATTTTTTGCTTTTCATTCCTTTTTTTATTTTTAAAAAAGACAGATGGGCAGACCTATGATTTTTCTAACTATACTGTTGAAAGCGGGTTGTCCCAATCACAAATATTGTCTGTTTTTCAAGATGATGATGGTGTTATGTGGTTTGGTACAAATGGCGGTGGTATTACCAAATACGATGGTAACTCTTATGAATATATTACTGACAAGGATGGTTTAGCGGATAATGTAGTTTTTTCTATTGTAAAAGATAAAAAAGGCCGGATATTGATAGGTACCAATAACGGTCTATCTGTATTTGATGGTAAATATTTTAAAAACTATACAACTCAAAATGGTTTAAACCATAACAGGATATATACCATCTTTTTTGATACAAACGGAAACACTCTGTTAGGCACAGGAAAAGGGGTTTCTGTTTTTCAGGACTTTGTTTGTTCTTCATTTAAAATAGGCGGCATTATAGATAGCGCGCTAGTTTTTAATATTTCAGAAGATAGCAAACGTAACCTATGGTTCAGTACCTTAGGAAATGGAGCCTTTAAATACGATGGACACGTTTTAAAAAACTATACGGCTAAAGATGGCTTTAAAACAGATTATGTTTATTCTGTTATGGAGTATGAAAGTAATAAATATTGGTTTCTTATAGAAACTGGTTTATATGAGTTAAATGATAAAGGAGTTAAACAGATTAATCCTGCTAATATAGCTGGCGAAACTAACTATTATAGTTATTTAAAAGATATTAATAATAATATCTGGATAAGTTGCAGTGCGGGAGTACTGAAATATGATGGTAAACATTTTCAATTGTTCACGCAGAAAAGCGGTTTAGTCAATAATGCAATTTGGAAAATTTTTCAGGATAGAGAAAAAAATATTTGGTTTGCTTCAAAGGAAAATGGATTATCAAAATTGGCCAGCGAGCGTTTTTTAATGTACACCATTAAAGATGGTTTAATATTTAATAAAATTAATAAGATATTTCAAAGTAAAGATGGTCGTTATTGGATAGGGTCTGATAAAGGTTTAAGTATTTATGATGGTAAAAAATTCATTAATTATAGCCACAACCTGAAAAGTTGGGAGGATAATGATGAAATAAGAGCAATTATAGAGGATAAGGAAGGGGATATATTGATAGGTACAGATTACGGTGTACTGAAATATAATGGTCGCAATTTTGAAAAAATTGAATGTAGGAATAATAATAATTTAAACTTTTGCCATGACATTCTTATTGATACAAAAGATGAAATCTGGCTAGGAACAAATGCTGGAGTTGCTAAGATTATAAAGGGGAGTATAACTGAATTCAATAAACCTGGTATTCCTAAAAAAATTGTTTTTAAAATTTATGAAGATGATATGGGAGCCTATTGGTTTGCCACCGAGGATGGTTTATATAAATGGGATGGATCCAAAATAAAACATTTTACGGAGAAAGATGGTTTTACTCAAAAGCGCGTTGTTAATATAGTTCATGATAAAAATAACAATTTATGGTTTGCAACTAGTTCTGGAGTTTTTAAATATAGTAAAGGTAAATTCACCAGCATCACCGAAAAAGATGGTTTGTCTTCTAATATAGTTCAATCAATTGCGATTGGAAAAAATGATATAATTTGGGCGGGTTTGCCAGATGGAGTGGATAAAATTGAAATTAACGAAAATGGGAATTATTCAATAGTTCATTTTGGAATGGAGGATGGTTTCTTAGGCGAAGGATGTATTTTAAATTCTATCTTAATTGATAAGGATGAAAAAATATGGTTTGGTGCAGAAAAAGGATTGATGGTTTACCAGGCTCAATATGATAGGAAGAATACCTTGGAGCCTATTACCCGAATAAAAGGTATTAATTTATTTGGACAAAAAACAGATTGGAAATTGTTTACTGATAGTCTTGATCGTAATCAACTACCTGCTAATCTTGAACTGGCCTATGATCGAAATTATTTAACATTTAATTTTATAGGAGTAAGTTTAACCGCACCAACTAAAGTAAGTTATCGTTATAAACTAAAAGGTCTTGATACGGATTGGTTGCCGGAAACTCAAAAAAACGAAGCCATTTATTCCAATATTCCTCCTGGGGATTATGAATTTTTAGTTATGGCAAACAATGGTGAAGGTGTATGGAATAAGGAACCAATTTCATTTAAGTTTACTGTTTTACCCCCTTTTTGGCGTACCTGGTGGTTTTATTCACTTATAGGGCTCATACTGCTAAGCGGTATCTATTCGTATGTTAAAATAAAAGCAGCTAACGTAAAAATTGTAAAACAAAGCCATATAATAGAAGAAAAAAATGCTGCACTCAATGATGCTAATTGGGAAATTGCAGGAAAAAATAAAAGCATCACTGATAGTATTAATTATGCGCAACGCATTCAGCAAAGCTTTTTGACATCTGAAAGTTTGCTTAAAACCAGCTTAAAGGATTATTTCATTCTCTATAAACCAAGAGATATTGTCAGTGGTGATTTTTATTGGTCTTTTGATCTCCCTGACAGAACCTTGATTGCTTGTGCGGACAGCACAGGCCATGGAATCCCTGGTGCATTTATGAGTCTCATAGGAATCAGTTTATTGAATGAAATTTCTCATTCAAAAAAAATGATTGATCCTAACCACATATTGGACGAATTAAGACGTATCATTATTTGTGCTCTTAATCCCGAACAGGTTGATTCTGGAGGTAAGGATGGTATGGACATATCACTGCTTTCTATTTTTAAATCAGATACGGATGAAGTCAGAATTCATTTCTCCGGAGCAAATAATGCTACTTTTCTGGTTTCAGCCCACAAAGATGTAAAGGATTTAATAGAATTTAAAGGTGATAAACAGCCTGTGGGATACTATTCAAATATGGTTCCCTTTTCTCAAAAAGAAATTTCGGTGAGGAAAGGTGACATGATTTATATGTTTACAGATGGTTTTGCTGATCAGTTTGGTGGCTACAAAGGCAAGAAATACATGTCAAAACAACTCAAAAGAAAATTATTGTCTATTTGGGATTTGCCGTTAAAGGAACAAGAAAAAATTTTAGATGAAGCATTTCTGGAATGGAAGGGTAACCTGGAACAGGTAGATGATGTTACAGTTGTGGGTATCAGAATATAATAAACCGAATGCCTTTGTTTCGGCTTTATTCTGGAGTTTTGAAAAAAGATCGAATCATTATCATTGCCAATGCTTTTTTGCTTTTGCTAATATCGCTTTTTAGAATTCAAGCCTAAAAAGAGGGCTTAAAGTACTCTGAAAGTAAGATTAATCCTGGGAGAAACCGCTTTTGTTGTTTTTGGAACCCGGTGCTCCCAAAAGTGCTGCGTAGCTCCTTTCATAATAAGTAAGGAGCCATGTGTAAGAGGGATATCTACTTTTTTAATTTTTTTGTCGGTTAAAGAACGCATTTGAAATAACCGGGTTTCTCCTAAAGAAACGGAGGCAATCACGGGGTTTGTACCAAGCTCCTTTTCATCATCAGAGTGCCATCCAACGCTATCCTGCCCATCTCTATAATAGTTGAGTAGTACACCTGTGAAATTATTTTTTGTATATATTTCAATTCTGGCTTTTATAAATAAAAGATCTTCTGTCCAATTATTAATAGGCATTGAAATACCTGAATAATGATAGTGTTCATTGGTGTTCCCATACCAGGCGGTTAATCTGGGCAGAGCAATTTTTTTGCCGTATAATTTAATATGGTCTTGTTGCCATATTGTTTTTTCTATTAGGATGTTATATAACTGATCGCTTTCGGCCTTTGTGAAAAAATGTTCATAGAGTGTAATATCAGCCTGTGGCAAATCGAATTGCCTAATAGAGAGTAAATCATTATCCTCATTAAATTGCTCAAATAAATTCACTTTAAATTATTTCAATGATAAAAGATATAACCCAGCGAGATACGTTTTGGCATCTTTAATATCCCCATTCCTTATACTTGTGTTAAATTCGTTAACATCGATTTCAACTACTTCAATATGTTCATTTTCAATTTCAAGCCCTCCGCCTTTTGCTTTTTTATCCTGATTGGTTACGGTAGCGTAATACACAAAAAAGCGTTCTGAACTATAACCAGGAGAAGCGAAACAGGAAAATAAAAATTTGATTTGGCCAGGTCTTATTATATAACCGGTTTCTTCCTCTGTTTCTCTTATGGCGGTGGTTAATGGCTCTTCGCCTTCATCTACTTTTCCTGCAACTATTTCAAGGATTTCATCCTGTACCTTTGCTGTTATCGGGTAACGGAATTGTTTTGTGAGAACAACTTTATTGGAATCAGTATTTAATATTAATACAACCGATGCATCTTCGCGCTTTAAACATAAACGGGAAAATGTAGGTTCAATTCCATCACCAATCTCACCTTCCAGAATTTTAAGTTTACTGTCAAATACTGTTTTTTCCTTTAATACTTTAAATCTCATGTATAGAATATTATCTCTAATAAATTTACGAATACATTACAAAACTACCAAATTATAAATTGGTGCAGAATAAGATAGAATTAGACGTTGCATAGGTAATGAATTTATGATCAATAGAGTAGTATCCTAAACAACTGAAAGAATAAATTTGTAAAGTTCTAAACATGATTTTTCTCTTATTTCTGAAGGCGAACCTTTGAATAGTTTGCGCTGTTTATATAGTTCGTTTTTATAATTAACACAAAAAAATACAGTCCCTACAGGCTTGTTTTTAGTTTCACTGCCACCTTTGCTTGCAAGGCCGGTTAGTGCTGCATATATATCTGCTGTTATTAAGTGTGACAGGTTGGTTGCTAATGCATCAGTCACTTCCATTGATTCACAGGTGTGTTTTTTAATGATTTTTTTAGAAATGCCCAGTAATTTATTTTTTACTTCAGGCGTATAACAAATGACAGAGCCTGCCAGTACGTCTGCAGTACCTTTGCAGGTTGCGAGCTTATGAGTGGCCATGCCGCATGTAATGCTTTCTGCCAAAGCAAGGGTGAGGCTTTTTTTTTGTAATTTTTTCACAAATGAATTAACCTGTGTGTGCATTCCCATTTTTCATTACAGTTTTTTTATTAACTGTAAAATTTATTTGCCTAAGGTCTGTTTAATGTGGATGTGGAGTAGGATACTCAATTTATCCTAGAAAGTTCAGTATGTTTTTTTTACTCTGGTATGTTTTTTTATTCTGTGGTAACACAGTTAACTTATTTATTAAACAAATCAAAAAAAATAATTATGAAAAAAGTATTAATGCTATTTATAGCAGGTAGTTTTTGTATCGCTGGCACTACAGCTCAAACAACCACAAAAACAGGGATGTCTACCACAACGGATAATGATAAAATAAAAGATGATGTTAAATTTGCTAAAAAAGCAGCAGAGTGTGGATTATTGGAAGTTCAGTTAGGAAAATTAGCTCAAACTAATGCAAACTCGCAAGATGTGAAAATGCATGCGCAACACATGATTGATGATCACACGAAGTTGAATGAAGAGCTAAAAACAATAGCGCAGAAAAAAAATATTGTTTTGGCTACCTCAATTACTGAGAAACAACAAATGAAATATGATGATATGGCTAAATTGAAAGGTAAAGAATTTGATTCTAAATTCACAGAGTTTATGATAGAAGATCATAAAGACGCAATTAAAATGTTTAAAGAGGAAGCGAAAGATGGGAAAGATGCGGAATTGAAAGCTTTTGCATCTGGAAAAATTTCCACTTTAGAGCACCACCTTGAAATGTGGGAAGGCGCTTCCAAAGTAGTTACAAAATAATAGCTAATTGTAAATTATTTTAATCAGCAATTGGCAGCTATATATTAACAGTTTTAAGAATTGAGGTTGTCTCAAAAGTATTTTATTTTTCGTTGAGTAAAGTAAAAAGGGTTTATCTATTTTGATTAATACGAAATCCTAGGTATTTGTTCGGAAAAAAATATATTGAGACAATCTCAATTTTCAATTTATTAATCAGGTAATAGTAAAGGTCAAAAGGTAAATATAGTACCAAAAAGATTTCAAAAAACTAAAAATAAATCCGTTTCGGGCAATGTCCGGGAACGGATTTTTTGCTTTGGCACAATTATAATATCCAATTACTGTAAAACTACGTACATAATAATAAAAACACACAATATGAAAACTATTTTTTTAGAAATTTTATGGGTGATATCCATTGTATCGCTTTGTATATTAAGCAGTTGCACTAGCAATCGTAAGTATGAGAGCGATGCTGATCCTAGTAATACCGTTTTTAACAACAATGTACCCATTGACACAACAAAAGTTGGGGATTTGGATCCTGCAAATTCAGAAACTAAAAAATAAATAGGTAATACTAGTTTTCTGAAAGCTATACTAACAATATAAATACAACTATTATGAGACCAATTTGGACAGGCGCAATAGGATTTGGATTAGTTAACATTCCGGTAAAAATGTATAGCGCTACAGAAAGCAGCAAGCTTGATTTGGATATGCTGGATAAAAAGGATAATTCACACATTCGCTTTATGCGTGTGAATGAAAAAACCGGTAAAGAAGTTAGCTGGGAAAATATTGTAAAGGGTTACAAAATGCCTAATGATGAATATGTGGTATTAAACAATAAAGATTTTGAGGCGGTAAACGCAAAAAAAACGAAAACCATTGAAATCACTGATTTTGTTGATGAAAAAGAAATAGAAAGTTCTTACTATGAAACACCGTATTATTTAGAGCCCGATAAATCAGGAACCCGCGCCTATGCCTTATTGAGAGAAGCATTGATAAAAACGGGAAAAGTAGGTATTGCAAGTTTTGTGATGCGAAATAAAGAAACGCTTGCTATTTTGAGAGCTAATGAAAAAGTAATAATACTTAATAGAATCAGGTTTGAACAGGAAATAAGAGATCCTGCTGATTTAAACTTGCCAGCCAAAACAGAAGTGAAAGCAAGTGAGCTGAAAATGGCTGTTTCATTGATTGAACAATTGTCGGCAAAATTTGATATAAGCAGGTACAAGGATTCCTATTCTGAAGGTTTATTGAAGCTGATAAAGGCTAAAGCAAAAGGTATTAAAGTGAAGGAACCCGAGCTTAAACTGGTGCATAGTAAAACCAAAGATCTGATGGATCAATTAAAAGCAAGCTTAAATACAAAACGTAAAAAAGCATCTTAGCTATGGGATTGCAGCTGTATAATAAAAAACGAAATTTCAAGAAAACTCCAGAGCCTTCCGGGAAAGCGGGCAAGTCTAAATCTGAATTATCTTTTGTGGTACAGCGGCACAAGGCCAGCCGGCTTCATTACGATTTTAGATTGGAATTAGATGGAGTACTTAAAAGCTGGGCTGTTCCTAAGGGGCCTTCATTGAACCCGGGAGATAAGCGTCTTGCAATGATGGTGGAGGATCATCCTTTTGATTACAAAGATTTTGCCGGGATAATTCCGGAAGGTAACTATGGTGCAGGAATAGTAGAAATATGGGACAAAGGTTATTTTTCGGACCTCGATAATTCAGAAAAAACGGTTGCGGAAAAAAAGCTGAAAGCTGGCTTAAAAGCCGGTAATTTGAAATTCAGGTTATATGGCAAAAAACTCAAAGGTGAATTTGTGCTGGTAAAGCTGAAAGGAAATGATGATAATGCCTGGCTGCTGATCAAACACAAGGATGAGTATGCTGTAAAAGAGTCCTATAGCAGCGAGGAAAATACTCCCAAAAATTCCCCAATCAATAAATGGCTTGCTGCAAAAAAATCAGGAAAGATACCCGTTAAAAAAACAGCCAAAAAAAAAATCCAATCGACAGCAGATGATACTAGTTTTCCGGTAAAGAAGGGTGGAAGTAAATACCTTCCTGCAGCAACCAAAAAGCTTAACGATTACGTAAAGCCAATGCTTGCAAAGGAAACAGATAAACCGTTTAATGATAAAAATTGGGTGTATGAAATAAAGTGGGATGGATATCGTGCTATTGCTGACATTAATGGCACCGAAGTATCTCTTTATTCACGTAACGGCAATACGTTTAATGCGTCCTACCCAATTGTTGTGAATGCGTTAAAGCAATTGAACATTCATGCCATACTCGATGGGGAAATAGTGGTGATGGAGGAAAATGGAAAAGCAAATTTTCAACTGCTTCAGCATTATGGAAGTGATAGTAATTATTCCATTCAATTTTGTGTATTCGATGTGCTTTCCATTAATGGTCAAAATACCTGCGATTTACCGCTTGTGGATAGAAAAAAACTATTGAAAAAATTACTGTCAGTTGAACACGATGTTATTAAATATTCAGAACATATTGAGGAAGAAGGGGTAGCATTTTTTGAAGCAGCACGTAAAAGTGATCTGGAAGGTATTATGGCAAAACAGGCAGATTCACAGTATTATCCAGGTGCCAGAACAAGTGAATGGCTAAAGGTAAAGCTTCACAAAACCACCGAAGCTATCATTGCTGGATTTACAGAGCCTACCGGCAGCCGGAAGCATTTTGGGGCTTTAGTATTAGGTATTATGGATAAAGGGAAGTTGGAATACATTGGTCATACAGGATCTGGTTTTAGTACTGCGGGTTTAACGAATATGAACAAGCTTATGAAACCGCTTATTCAAAAAAAATCGCCTTTTGCTGAAAAAGTAAAAACCAATATGCCGGTAACTTGGATAAAACCTGTTTTGGTATGTGAAATCAAATATACCGAATGGACAAAAGAGGGCCGTTTAAGGCATCCAATTTTTTTAAGGCTCAGAAGTGACAAAAAGGCGGATCAAGTTAACCTTAAGGCTCTAAAGCCGGTTAAAAAGCCTGTTAAAGGAGCAATGTCGTCCAGGAAAGCAGATTTGCTTGCTCCTAAACCTGTAAAACTTGTAAAAACAGTAGCAAAAAAAGGTTCCACGGCTAAAAAAACTGCTCATGCTGAGAAAATTCCGGTTAAAACAGCACAAAATAAAAATGACAAAACGATTACGTTTGGAAAGATAAAAGTAAATGTTTCTAATTTCGATAAAGTATTCTGGCCGGAAGAAGGTATTACCAAAGGTGATGTAATTAATTATTACATAAGTATTTCCAAGTATATTTTACCCTATTTAAAAGATCGGCCTGAGTCCTTGAAACGAAATCCAAACGGAATAAAGGATTTTGGTTTTTTTCATAAAGATGCAGGGAATCAAGCTCCGGAATGGGTAAAGAGCAAACCTATATTTTCTGAATCAACAAATAAGGATGTTGATTATATACTTTGTAATAACCAGCCGACACTTACGTATTTAAATAATCTTGGGTGTATTGAAATCAACCCATGGCATTCCACCATTCAGGCATTGGATCATCCTGATTATCTGATTGTTGATATAGATCCTTCTGATGAAAATACTTTTGACCAGGTAATAGAAACCGCAAATGTGGTGCATGATGTATTTAAGCAGGCAGGTGTGGAAAGCTACTGTAAAACATCAGGTGCCACCGGGTTACATATATATGTACCAGCTCAAAAAAAATATACGTATGATCAGCTCAAAGACTTTTCGCACCTGATATGTATATTGGTTCAGGAGCAGCTTCCAGCATTCACAACTCTGGAGCGAAACTTGAAAAAACGCGGCAATAAAATGATTTATCTCGATCATCTGCAAAACCGCAGAGGGCAGACTATTTCATCTGTTTATAGCTTAAGACCCAAGGAAGGAGCTACTGTATCCATGCCCGTAAAATGGAAAGAGGTAAAACCGGGTTTAAGCCCGATGGACTTCACTATTTATAATTCGTTAAAACGAATAGAAAGAAATACTGAACTTTTTTCACCTGTTTTGGGCAAAGGTATTGACCTCGAAAAATGTTTGAAATTGCTCAATAAACAGGGCGTTTTAGCTGAATATTAATAAATTTTATCCTCTCTCTATTTCAAATATTCTTAACTTATTTTTATTGGGAAAATCCGTAATTATCCTAATTGTTTCAAAAAAGACGTATCTTTTTTTTAATTTCCGTTATAAGTAAGGTACATAGGTGAAATAAATATATGATTTACAAAACAACTATTTTATTTGCAGCACTTTTGATTTCAATAAGTGTGAAATCACAGGAACAAGGTAAAAGTTACAATGATGGGCATGGAAAAGAGGTGTTTCTGCCATTGGGAGATATCTCTTTTGCTGATCAGGTAGTAAAATTTACCAAAGGTGAACCTGCAGCAATTGAAATATCTTCAAACTCTGAAGATGCTTTAAAATCACCGGATTTTGACGGTGGTACAGAAGGCTTTGTTTCATTGGGATGCGGAGGAACTTTGATTCTTAAATTTACAGATAATGCATTAATAAACAGAGAAGGTCCCGACCTTTATGTTTTCGAAATGGGGAAATATATTGAATCAACCGAACTGTCCATTTCGAAAAACGGCCTTGAATGGATTGCTATTGGTGAAATAGCAGGTGCAAAAGCCGAAGTGGATATAGAGGCGTTCACCCAGCCTTTCGATGTTTTTAATTATGTTCGCCTGGTAGATCTAAAAACCAGTTGCAAAGGCCAGTGGCCGGGAGCCGACATTGATGCAGTGGCTGCTATAGGTGCAGCAAAACGCATTTCATTTACAGGCAGTGTGTTATTTAATTTTAACGAATCAGAGTTAAAGCCAGATGCTAAAAAAATGCTGGAAGATTTAATAAAGGAAATAGATAAAACTCCTTTAGCGAATATTCTTGTTGAAGGATATACGGATAGCCTAGGAACTAAAGAGTTCAATAAAAATTTATCATTGGCCAGGGCGGAAGCAGTAAAAAATGTGTTAAGGAAAAAGTTATCAGATAAATCATATACTATTGATGCAAGAGGACTAGGCGCAAGCAATCCCTTGTTTTCTAATAATACAAAAGAAGGACAGGAAAAAAACAGAAGAGTAGAAATTATTTTAATCCCTGTGAAAAAGTAAGCTCAGTTTATGTGAAATATGTCCTGATATTCCCACTATTCGCATCTTGAAGAAAATAATCGAACCATTTTCTTATCCTCAATAAATAATAAAATTCTTGGCAAACAATTAATCTGCCTTTTTAGCTATTTAATTTCCCCTCTTGCCGAATATACATTGGTGTATCTATCAAATAGAAATAAATTTGATTCAACCAATAAATAAAAAGATGAAAAATATAGTATTAGCAGTCGTTGTTGCAATGGGTTTAACCACAATGGTTTCCTGCAAAAAAGATTACAATTGTGAGTGCCAGAAAATTTATACTGGAACAGGAGGATCTACAACCGTTAATGATGGTATTTATACCTATAAGGATAGCCGGACCAGAGCTGAAGATAGATGCAATGCGGAAGAAAAAACGGGTACTGACTTAGGTGGAGATTATTCAAGAGAGTGCCAGATTAAATAATTTTCGAATTAAAATAAATGAGCTGGTAGTGAGGCGTTAGCATCAAACCAGCTCATACTTTTTGCTTGGTATGATTTTTTGAAATATTAATCAGGACTATAAACTAAAATTTACTGATATGGAAAGCCACAGCCTCAATTTATTTATCGTTGACGACAATAAGTCGATGGTGACAGCACTTAAACACTACCTAACAAATATGTTTGGTAAAAGTGTTAACATCTCTACATTCTATACAGGAGCAAGCTGTTTGGAGAAAATTGATAAAAATACAGATGTTGTAATTCTTGATTATTTTTTAAATGATGAGAATGGCAATGAAGTTCTTAAGCTGATTAAAAAACGAAATCCTAAAACGGAAGTTATCATGCTTTCATCCAATGAAGACGTTTCTACAGCAGTAGAAGCATTGAATATTGGTGCAAGAGATTATGTTGTAAAAAATAACAGTGCCTGGAGAACTGTTTCAGGTTTGATCAATACTATAATTACCGAACCGCTGCGTAAAATGGTACGTGAATTCGGTGTTCCCAAATTCATGCTTATCTTTTTTGCTACGTTTACTATAATGGGTATTGTGGTCTATTTGGTATTGCAGCAATTCTAATAAATAAGCACCTATTGGTTTTCAGCTGGCTTAGCCTCTTTAAACTGTTTTATATTGTAGGTAAATGTGAGCAAAAAATACTGTTGCAGCACATTTGTCCTTATATCTTCGTAATATGTTTCAGTTACATTTCTGCTGATACTGTTATTTTGTTTCATAATATCAAATACGCTTACACGAAGCTCGCCCTGGTTATCTTTAAGAAATTTATAACCGATAGAAGCGTTCCACAATAAATAATTCTGATTGTAATTTTTTGAAAGCCCGCTATTGTACTGATGGTTTAAATCCGTTTGTAACACCAGTGATTTCCATGGCATAATCTGAATTTTAAATTTCGTATTCTGATTATAATAAGTACTGTTCAACTCATTGCGCAGTGTATTGGAAGTTGCAGTATAGCTTGTATTTGAAGATAATGCAAAATCAAATTTTTCACTGATGTTGCTGCTCAAGGCAAATCCCAATCCTACATTTGCGTTATTTGCATAATTCAATTGATCGTTTACTATTCCCGGAGTTTTGGTATAGGCACCCCCTATATTCAAATTTAGATTAGATTTTATTTTTGTTAATGGAAAGCTATAATTGTTGAAGGAGCGAATCGTAAAATAACCATCCTGATTAACAGGTTTTGTCAGCTGAGCTCCGTTGGTCAATACTGTACCTGGTGCAATTAGCGTATCAGCGGATGCGATGAACGTACTATTAACAATATAGTTTTGGGTATACGTCCCATTCAATAATAAAAAGAACGATCTTGATTTTTCTGTATTAGAAGAGGAGTAGCGAACATTTAATGAGTTTTGAAAATCCTGCTTCAAATCAGGGTTGCCGGTAGTTAGTTGTAAAGGATTATTGTTGTTAATTACATTTTGCAATTGAGTTACCGAAGGTGCATTGTTACTGCTCCGATAAAACATTTTTAAGTTTTTTTTGCTTGAAAATTTATATTGCATTCTCATGTTGGGCAATAAACTGCTAAACGTTTTATACAGTGTAAAATCATCTGGGAAAATTTGCTCGGCTTCTAACTCCGCGTATTGATAAGATATACCTGTGCTGAAATTTAATTTGCCTTTTTGATAGCGATAATTTGTTCCAACGGAATGTGATTGATATTGACTGTTAAATCTGTTTGAAAGCGTTGTGTCAAAAGAGCTGTAATCATCATCCGTTGCTGAAAAATTAAAAGTTTCCTTGTCCGATTCATTCATATTAAAATTTGTTCCATAGCTGAACATTAATTGGCTATTCTTATTAACCGGTTCCGTATATACAATGTTGGTTGAAAGAATAAGCCCCTCCGACTCAATGTTGGCAAGCTGATTAAGTGAATCTGAATAAAGTGTGTCACTATAAAAGTGCGTAGCAGAATTCAAATTACTGTTACCTTTACTTTGATTGTATCCCGGACTAAGGTTGACAGAAAACGTGCGGCCTTTTTTGCTGAATGAATGGCGATAGAGCAGGGGGCTAGAAATATTTAGTCCTGTAAGATTAGAACTATAGCCTGTATTGGTGTTGCTTATCACATTTGCTGATTGTATATTTTCTCCAAACAACAAACTTTTTCCATCATTCTGCTGAACGGAAATTTTAGGCTGAAACAAGAAGGAGTTTAATGAATCTATTTTCCATTCCACTTTAAAATTTGCTCTGTGATTAATATTTTTACTGCTGCGTTCACTGTTTTCTCCATACGTTAAACCCTCATTATTACTGGTAATATATTGGCGGAATAAATTATTGACTGAAGTATTGTCCGAATAATTCATAAAATAACTGCCGGCAAAATCTACTTTTTTCCATTGATTCGCGTAATTAATACCTACTGAATGAGTGGTAGTAATTCCACTTTTCTGGTCAACTAAAAAATTACTTGAAGGATCAGATTGTCCTCCCATTTTGCCGCCTCTTCCTTGGCCTCCACCGCTTTTTTCACTCCCCATCACACCTAACAAATCTTCTGAAGAAAAATTCTGATCATTAATGTTATTGGTGTTTGCAAGAATAGTAAACCGCTTTTTATTTTCAAATGAATTAATTACCAAACCGGCTTTCCATCTATCTTCATAACCATATCCTCCAAACACTTTACCAAACGTGCCATTTCTGAATTGAGGCTTAGTAACAATATTTATTGTTTTTGTAGTATTGCCGTCATCAAAGCCTGTTAGTTCACTCTGTTCGCTTTTTTTATCAAACACTTGTATCTTATCTATCACTTCAGCAGGTAGATTTTTTAACACGGCTGCAGCATCATCTCCGAAAAACATTTTACCGTCCACCAGTACTTTTTGTACATTTTCGCCCTGTGCCTGCAATTTCCCATCCTGCAGGGTCATTCCAGGCATTTTAGTAATAAGGTCTTCCGCATTGGCATCCGGGTTTGTTTTAAAGGCACCTGCATTAATTTGTGTGGTATCGCCTTTTTGCAGCACGGGTGTCATGTTACTCACTACTGTAACTTCTTTCAGCTTTGTTGCTTTTTCTTTCAATACAAGCGTACCTAATGATAAAGAAGCATCCGAAAGTTCTTTATTTAGAAAAAGATCTTCAAAACCTAAAAATGAAATTTTAATTATAAGTTTTGCTGGCTGAACATTGTCGATTTTAAACTTTCCATCAAGGTCGCTTGTTGTGCCTGTAATTAAAGCAGAATCGGCTGTTTGAAGTAAAAGTATGTTAGCAAATATTGCAGGCTGATTTGCCTTGTCGACCAAAAGACCACTTACACTTAAGCTTTGACCTTGAATAATAAATGGAATTATAATAAGTAAAAACAAAATTAATTTTTTCATTTAGAATCGATATTTTGGCTCTTTGACATGAAAAATGAAAAATTGAACAGTACATAAATATGTTGTGGGCTATATGCAACACAAGTCGTGCCGAATTTATTTCGCTACGTGCTAGGCCTGAAATAGTTTGTAACATTGGTATTATTCGACTAAGAGCGTAAAAAAACAGATAAAATAGTAACCGATTTTAAAAAAAATCCTCCTTTCAATTCGAAAGGAGGATCTGAAAAAGTGTAATAGGTGGGGGACTTCAGTTTACAAATAACCACCCATTTCTGTTTTAACTTTATGTTTATTCCCTTGGCAATCATTATGAGTGGTAGCGCAGGAATTAAGCAATACAATTGAATACAGAATCGCTATTAATATTATCAATTTATTTCTCATATAATTGAAGTTTTTCAAACGTTGAATATTCAGTTAAACGAAAATAAAGAGAATATAGTATTAAAACGCTGCAATTTTATCCGACATGTATTGTCCAGATTTCAATTTACCCACAATTTTTGAAAACGATTCGATGGTATAATTTACATCTTCCAATGTATGAACAGCAGTTGGAATTAAACGTAATATGATCATTCCTTTTGGAACTACTGGGTATACAACCATTGAACAGAAAATATTGAAATTTTCACGAAGGTCTAAAATCAAATTAGTTGCTTCAGGTATGGATCCGTTCATATAAACAGGAGTTACCGCTGAATTAGTTTCTCCGATTTCAAATCCTGCTTTTTTCAAACCATTTTGCAAGGCATGTGTAATTTCCCAAAGTTTATCTTTAAATTCAGGATGATTACGCATTAACTCCAAACGCTTTAATGCGCCCACTACTAAAGGCATTGGTAATGCTTTCGCAAATATTTGTGAACGCATGTTGTAACGAAGGTATTCAACAATCTGCTCATCGCTGGAAATAAAACCACCGATCAATGCAAATGATTTAGCAAATGTTCCGAAATAAATATCAATACCATCCTGGCATCCCTGATCTTGTCCTGTTCCACCACCTGTTGCACCCATTGTACCAATACCGTGCGCATCATCCACAAATAAACGGAAATTGAATTTTTTCTTTAATTCAACAATCTCTTTTAATTTCCCCTGATCGCCACGCATACCAAATACACCTTCGGTAATCACCAAAATGGAACCATTTTGCTCTTCAGCAAGTTTGGTTGCACGTGCCAGTTGTTTTTCGCAATCAGCGATATCATTATGTTTGAACACATAGCGTTTTCCCATGTGTAAACGAACACCATCTAAAATACAAGCATGTGATTCAGCATCATATACAATAACATCATGGCGGTCCACTAAGCAGTCAATTGCCGAAACCATTGCCTGGTATCCGAAATTACAAAGTATCGTATCTTCTTTTTGAACAAATGTGGATAGTTCAGCCTCTAATTGCTCATGGTAATTTGAATTACCACTCATCATGCGGGCTCCCATTGGCATTGCAAAACCATATTCAGCAGCAGCATCGGCATCAGCCTTGCGTACTTCCGGATGATTTGCTAATCCCAGGTAATTATTTAAGCTCCAGTTTAAACGCTCTTTACCACGAAAAATCATACGTGGTGCAATATCGCCTTCCAGTTTAGGAAATGTAAAATAACCGTGCGATTGTTTTGCGTGCATTCCAATTGGTCCACGATTAGCTTTTATCTTCTCAAATAAATCTTTCATAATGTCGTTATTGTTCTGGTTTTAAAAAAAATTCTGTCGCGAAATTAAACTTTTTATCCCTTATTTTCAAAGGTTTTTGATTATTAACAGGCTTTAAATCAATAAAAAACAATAAAATGGGATATTTGATCCAAAAAACGTATATTTGCAATCCTTTATGCTAAAAAGACAATTCAACATATTATTCGTTTTCGTGGTATTGCTATGCGGTATTACTTCATGCAACAGTGAAAAAAAGGTGTATGAATCCAACGAAAAAGAAAAAAAGGATCGTAAAAGCTTAACCATTGGTAAGTACAACAAACTGGTTAAGAGTGGCGATATGGAAGCAAAATACGCTGCCGCTGTTAAATATTTTAAGCATGAAGATTACTCCAGAGCCTTAACACTTTTTGAAGAGTTAATGAGTGTTTTCCGTGGTACGGCAAAGGCGGAAGAGATCCATTACTATTATGCTTATTGTAATTATAACCTGGAAGATTATATTGTTGCCGGTTACCATTTCCGGAACTTTGTGAAGATTTTTCCGGCCAGTATTCACACGGAAGAATGTGCTTATATGAATGCGTACTGCTTTTATTTAAGTTCACCTCAATACAGCCTTGATCAGGGAGATACCAAAGTGGCAATCAGGGAGTTTCAGCGTTTTACCAATCAGTATCCAAAAAGTGACCGTATACCGGAATGCAATAAAATGCTTGATAAATTAAGAGCAAAATTGGATAAAAAATCGTACGAAAATGCCATACTGTATTACAATATGTCGGATTACAAAGCCGCGGTTGCAGCTTTTAATATACATTTGAAAGATTTTCCGGGTACAAAACATGAGGAAGAGTTAAATTACCTGATCATTAAATCATACTATCTGCTTGCATTGAATAGTATTGACTCTAAAAAGCAAGAGCGTTTTAAAGCATCCGTTGATGCCTATATTAAATTTGTGGATAATTATCCGAACGGACAATACATAAATGAAGCGGAATTGGTCTATACCAGCGCTTTAAAGAATTTAGAAAAGTATAATAAACCAACATCATAAACACAATGGACTACAAAAAAACGACAGCAGATCTAACTACAACTACCCGCGATTTAAGAAATTTCGATGGTACTACTGGTAATATTTACGAAAGTATTGCGATCATTTCGAAACGTGCCAACCAGATCAGTTCTGAAATTAAAGAAGAATTAACCAATAAATTGGCTGAATTTGCTTCTAACACTGATAATTTGGAAGAAATTTTTGAAAACCGCGAGCAGATTGAGATCTCTAGATTTTATGAGCGTTTACCAAAGCCTTCTTTAATTGCTATTCAGGAGTTTTTTGATGGTAAAATTTACCACCGTAATCCTACTGCAGCGACTAACGAATTAGAAAAATAACAAACTAAAATAATTGGCAGTCAGCAATTATCAGTGGGCGAATTTGCAAACTGATAATTGCCGATTGCCAATTTACTTTAATGCTAAAAGGTAAAAATATCATAGTTGGTGTAACAGCCAGCATTGCTGCCTATAAATCAGCATTTTTAATTCGTTTACTTGTAAAAGCAGGTGCTAACGTTAAAGTGATCATGACACCTGCAGCAACAGAATTCATTACTCCTCTCACACTTTCTACCCTTTCCAAAAATCCGGTACTTATTGATTTTGTTAAAGACAAAACAGGTTTATGGAATAACCATGTTGAGTTAGGTCTTTGGGCGGACGCATTTGTAATTGCTCCGGCATCCGCTACTACCATTGGTAAAATGGCGAATGGTATATGCGATAATCTTTTATTGGCTGTTTATTTATCTGCACGCTGTAAAGTGTATGTTGCTCCAGCAATGGATCTGGATATGTACAAACATCCGGCAACAACCGAAAATTTAAAACGTTTAAAATCATTCGGTAACTATATTATAAATCCCGGAACGGGAGAACTGGCAAGTGGTTTAAACGGTGAAGGACGTATGGCTGAACCGGAAGAAATTGTTAATGATCTTACAAAGGCACTTTCTCAAAAATTACCTTTATCCGGTAAAAAAGTACTGGTAACAGCCGGACCTACCTATGAAGCTATTGATCCTGTTCGTTTTATTGGTAACCATTCATCCGGTAAAATGGGATTTGCTATTGCAGAAGAATTTGCCAAACAGGGGGCTGAAGTCACCTTGGTGTGCGGCCCCAACAGTCTTTCAACAAATAATCCTGCCATTCAACGTATTAATATTACATCTGCAGAAGAGTTATATAATGCATCGCTAAAGGTTTTTAAATCAGCTGATATTGCAGTGCTTTCAGCTGCGGTTGCTGATTATAAACCTGCAACAGTGGCCGGTCAGAAAATAAAAAAGGCTACAGCCACTAAAACGATTGATCTGATTCCAACCATGGATACACTTGAAGAATTGGGCAGACTCAAAAAGTCAAACCAGCTATTAATTGGTTTTGCGCTTGAAACAGAAAATGAAAATGAGAATGCAAAAGCAAAAATAAAAAAGAAAAATCTCGATCTGATAGTTCTTAATTCATTGAATGATAGTGGTGCAGGTTTTAAAACGGATACCAACAAAATAACTATTATTAGTAAGGACAATAAATCAATAAAATTTGAGTTAAAAAGCAAGTCAGAAGTTGCTAAGGATATAGTGGGGGAAATTATGAAAATAAAAAAATCAATCGCTAAATCTTAACAGAGAAATTGATAGTAATGAAAAAAATAAAAACGCTTTGTATTAAGGTTTCTGAGTTCTCTTTCGGGAAATCGGCACTTGCTTTTTTGCTGCTGTTTTTATTTTCCACCACATCGTTTTCCCAGGAATTAAACTGTAAGGTTCAGGTATTATCGCAATCCATTCAGGGAACTGATAAAAGCGTATTTGAAACGCTGCAAACAGCCATTTTTGAATTTATGAATAATAGAAAATGGACCAACGAAACATTTAAAAATAATGAACGGATTGATTGCAGTATTTTAATTAATGTTACAGAACGTCCATCAACAGACGATTTTAAGGCTACTATTCAGGTGCAGGTTCGCAGGCCGGTTTTTAAAGCTTCCTATAATACGGTGCTTTTAAATAACAACGATAATGATTTCGCTTTTAAATATTTGGAAAATCAGTCGCTTGAATTTACAGAAAATCTTCATTTATCTAACCTTACGTCTGTATTGGCTTATTATGCATACCTGGCAATAGGTTTAGACTATGATTCATTTGCTTTGGATGGCGGTACGCTTTATTTACAAAAAGCGCTGGCTGTTGTAAATAACGCTCAAAGCGGAAGTGATGTAGGATGGAAAGCCTTTGATGGAAACAAGAACCGTTATTGGTTAATTAACAACATGCTGGATGCATCCTTTGTTCCGTTGCGTGAGTGTATGTATAAATATCACCGTTTAGGTTTGGATATAATGGTTGATAATAAGGAAAGCGGCCGTGCAGTGATTTCTGAAACACTTGAAAATCTTAGAAAAGTGCATCAGATAAAACCGCTATCTTACAGTCTACAGGTGTTTTTTAACGCGAAATCGGATGAAATAATCAATATTTATTCCGGAGCTTTTCCTGATGAAAAAGCAAAAATGGTGAACCTTTTGAATGAAATAGATCCTACCAACAGTAATAAATATCAAAAAATAATGACAAGTAAATAAACTTGTTCATTTTTTATCCATTCCTTTTTTTCTTAACTTTCAATCGTTTTATAATGGAATTTTTTTATTCTATAGAATGGATTGGCCAAAGAATTACTGGTTGTTGTTAATTCTATATTTATCATAAAAAAGTAATTATGCAAAATCAGCTGGTTTTTCCCATCTCTATTTATTTTTGTAAAACGGTAGCGCGAACAAAAAAAAATTTACTGTTTTTTTGTTTATTGATAAGCTCTTTTATAAGTGCTCAGACAGATTGGGAACTTCAAAAAAATGAAAATGGAATTTCTGTTTATACGAAGGATCAGCCTAATTCGGGTTTTAAAGAAATAAAAGCAGTTGCCGTTTTTAACAGCTCATTATCTGGTTTGATAGCATTATTAACCGATATACCATCACATCCAACCTGGCTATACCGTTGTAAGCAGACAAAATTACTTAAAACAATTAGTAGTACAGAACTTTACTATTATGTTGAAACGTATGTTCCATGGCCGGTTTCAAACAGGGATGGGGTAATTTATTTTAAAACCAGCCAGGACAGTAAAACTAAAGTGGTTACAGTTTCATCTCGTGTTATACCTGGTATGCTGCCTGAAACAAAGGGAGTAGTGAGGGTACCCAAGCTTGTTTCAACATGGAAGTTTACACCGAGGGGCGATGGAACAGTCACTGCCGAATATCAGTTGGATATTAACCCTGGTGGGGATGTTCCTTCCTGGATTGTAAATATGTTTTCGGTGGATGGACCCTATGAAAGTATAATGAGTATGCGGAAAAAGTTAGCAGAGGATAAATATAAGTCGGCTAAATTTGATTTTATTACAGAGTAAATATTACATTTTAATGAGTACATTTTTTGAAAATGTATTTAACGGAACGGTTGTGAAAGATGGGACAAATGCTTAAATTTGAATAAATTAGTGTAAAAATAATTCATCAGAACTTTATAATTTATATAACTAAAAAAAATGGCAGAAGCTTTTATCTATGATGCAGTCCGTACCCCACGTGGGAAAGGTAAGAAAGACGGTTCATTGCATGAAGTACCCGCGTTGCGGTTACTAACAAGTACTTTCAAAGCAATTCGTGAACGGAATGATCTAGATACTTCTTATGTAGAAGATTCAATCATTGGCTGTGTAACGCAGGTTGCAGAGCAAGGCTCTGATATTGCTAAAACGGCTGCTATTGCTGCTGGTTATAGTAACAACACAGCAGGTGTTTCTCTTAACCGCTATTGCGGATCAGGTTTAGAAGCTATTAACCAGGCCTCTGCATATATTATGTCGGGCTTTATTGATCTGATTGTTGCAGGTGGTGTTGAGTCTATGTCACGCGTAGCTATGGGATCAGACGGGTTTGCATTGTTTTCAGATCCTAATATGGTATTTAATCACAAAATTGTTCCACAAGGTATCTCAGCTGATTTAATTGCCACTAAATATGGTTTTGACCGAGGGCAATTGGATGCATTTGCTGTAGAATCACATGTGCGTGCTGCGAAAGCATGGGAGGAAGGACGATTTAAAAGATCAATAATTCCTGTAAAAGATATTAATGGTATTACTATTCTTGATAGGGATGAAACGGTACGCGCTGATACTACCGCGCAAAAACTGTCAAACCTAAAACCTGCGTTTGAAGCAATGGGTGCTATGGCAGGATTTGATGCTGTTGCAATACAGCGTTATCCGGAGATAGAAACAATGATGCATCCGCACCATGCAGGTAATTCATCCGGTATTGTTGATGGTGCTTCATTGGTATTGATTGGCAGCAAAGCGATTGGAAAAAAGCTGGGCATGAAACCACGTGCTAAAATTCGCTCTTTTGCAATTGTTGGCGCAGAACCTACCATCATGCTTACAGCACCTGCCCCGGCTTCTATAAAGGCTTTGAAAAAGGCAAAGATGAATGTATCTGATATTGATCTGTTTGAAATTAATGAAGCATTTGCAGTAGTTCCGATGAGCTTTATGCAGGAACTAAATGTTTCTCCCGATAAGGTAAACGTGAACGGTGGCGCCATTGCCATGGGCCACCCACTGGGTGCTACAGGAGCTATGCTGATAGGAACTATTTTAGATGAGTTGGAAAGAACAAATAAACAAACCGGACTTGTTACACTTTGTATCGGAGGTGGGATGGGCATTGCAACCATTATTGAAAGAGTATAAAAAGAATTGGAGAATTGGAGAATTAAAGAATTGGAGAATTAGAGAATTGTGATTTAATAGAAATAAATAAAAGGATAAGTAATTTGATTATTAATTCTCCAGCTCTCTAAATCACTAATTCTCTAAGTCACAAATAAAAAAATTATAAAAATGATACACTACACAAAAGATACGGATAACATAGCTGTCATCAGCTTTGATAATAGTAATTCATCTGTCAACGTAATTGATCTGGAAGTTATTTCGGATCTTGATCAGAATATCAGTAATGCTCTTGCAGATGAATCTGTAAAAGGAATTATTGTAACCTCCGCTAAAAGAGATTTTATGCTGGGCGCAGATCTTAGAATGATTATGGGGGTGAGCGATCCGAAAGAGATTATGGCCATCACCAATAAGCTTCAGGCTGTTTTTCGTAAAATGGAAACTGGTGGAAAGCCGGTTGTAGCTGCTATTAACGGTACGGCACTTGGTGGAGGATTTGAAATATGTCTTGCCTGTCATTACCGCATTGCTGTTAATGACTCAAAAATACAAATAGGATTGCCGGAAGTATTGCTGGGATTGCTTCCCGGAGGTGGTGGTACTCAAAAATTACCACGTATGATTGGAGTGCAGGATGCATTGTCTTTGCTACTGGAAGGTAAAAAGCTGCGTCCGGAACAAGCCTTAAAAAGTGGCTTAGTTAATAAACTTGTTGATTCGCAGGATCAATTAATCGTTGCTGCAAAGGAGTGGATCACAGCTGTTGGTAAGGCTGTGCAGCCCTGGGATGAAGAAGGTTTTAAAATCCCTGGTGGTGGAATACAAACTCCTAAAATATTGCAAATGTTACCCGCTGCTGCTGGATTAACATTGAAAAAAACGTACGGCAATTATCCTGCCCCGGTAGCGATTATGAACTGCGTGTATGAAGGCTTGCAATTGCCATTTGATAAGGCAATGATGGTGGAAGCACGTTATTTTACACAATGTGTGTTATCACCTGAATCAAAAAATATGATCCGTACGCTGTTCATTAATATGAACGAGGCGAATAAAGGAGAAGCACGGCCGGCAGGCGTTCCGCCAACAAACCTTAAAAAGGTTGGTATACTTGGTGCAGGAATGATGGGTGCCGGAATCGCTTACGTAGCGGCACAAAACGGTTTAAATGTTGTATTGAAGGATGTAACAAAGGAAGCGGCTGAAAAAGGTAAATCATATTCAGTACAATTGTTAACAGAGAAACTTTCTAAAAACCAATTAAGCAAAGAGAAGTATGACGAATTGCTGGAGAGGATTTTTACAACTGATAATGCTGCTGACCTTGCAGATTGCGACCTGGTAATTGAAGCGGTTTTTGAAAATCGTGAATTAAAGGCAACTGTTACTAAAGAAACGGAAGCGGTACTTTCTACAAATGCAGTTTTTGCTTCCAATACCTCTACACTTCCAATCACAGGGTTAGCAAAGGCTTCAGCACGTCCTAAGAATTTTATTGGTTTGCATTTCTTTTCACCGGTAGATAAAATGCAACTGGTAGAAATTATTTTAGGTGAAAAAACATCTGACTATGCGATTGCAATGGCGGTTGATTTTGTCAAAAAAATTAAAAAGACTCCTATCGTGGTGAATGATGGCAGAGGCTTTTACACTTCAAGAGTTTTTTCAACCTATTTATTTGAAGGCATGGAATGTCTTGCTAGTGGTGTTTCTCCTGCGATGATTGAAAATGCTGGGAAAATGGCTGGTATGCCTGTAGGTCCATTGGCATTGGCGGATGAAGTAAGTATTGAACTGTGTTATAAAATTAATAAACAAACAGAAGCGGATACCGGAAAGAAAAATGATTCTGCAGCAGTTGGAGTTATTAATAAATTTATGGATGAGCTTAACAGGCCTGGTAAAAAAGCAAAGCAAGGCTTTTATGAATATCCGGAAAATGGTAAAAAAATGCTGTGGCCTGAATTGAGAAAATTGTTTCCTGCTGTTGCTCAGCAACCTGATGTAGAAGAGATAAAAAAGCGTTTGTTATATATTCAAGCCTTAGAGGCAGTGAAATGTATCGAAGAAAACATTGTTACCAAACCAGCGGATGCTGATATCGGGTCTATCCTTGGTTGGGGATTTGCTCCGTACACTGGTGGTGTTATTTCTTTCGTTGATACTATTGGTGTTAAAAAATTTGTTGATGAGTGTAATCTGCTTGCCAAAAAATATGGAAAACGTTTTAAACCAACGCGCAAGCTAAAAGAAATGGCTGCAGAAGGGAAGAGTTTTTATCAGGAGAAAGCAGTTGAAGTTTTAGAAACTTCGGAAATGTAGCGTTTGGAGTTAATTAATGATCAAGTTATTATCCGATATAAAAAATTGTAATTCCTGTAAAAAATTTCTTGAATTTGGCGTAAATCCTATAATGTCAGAGTGCAAAAAGCAAGCTGGTCATTATAGGACAAGCACCAGGTAGTATTTTCCATTACCTCATCCGTCCCCAAGAAACAATATATGGCGAGCAAAAAATAAATGGTTTGAAACAGATGTGATTCCTGTTTTACAAACGATGGTTCCACAAATTGTTTAACACGATAATAGCATTATAAGTAATTATAAAAATGTACTATGAAACTTACTTATAAGATTAATAAACCTTCAGAAGTTATTTTTAATTTTTTGACGGATATGCAAAAATTTGCGTCTGTCCATCCTGTAATTACTCAGATTGACAATTTGGGGGGTAATAACTATCTTGTACATGAAACTTTGAAATTGGGTGTTATTCCATTCTCCTTTACCTATCCGGTAACAATTGAAGATAATGCGGCAGAACAGTTAGTGGTTATGCGCGCAACAGTTATGAGATTTACCAAAATTGAAATTTATTTTATAATAAAGTCAGTTAATGGATCTTCAATTATTGAGGAAACAATACATTTTAATTCTCCTCTGCTTAGCCCTGTTTTACAGCATATTTTTAGAAAGCAGCATAACAAGCTATTTAAAAATATTGCAGATTTCAATTAAAAGTTTAATCATTGTTTAAAAGAGATTAAATTTTTTATTAACGCCCAGTTTAAAATTCATTTCAAATATTAATTAATTCAGTAAAGTTAATATCATCCCGACTGGCTTTTTATTTAAAGCACAATAACCGCAATAGCATTATTGATAAGCAATTTAGAGTTCGGGATGATACAGCTGATTTTTGCCACAGTTACAATATAAACCTTTATTAAAAAAATAATTTATGCAAGACGCTAAAGTCTGGGATCTAATTACAAAAAATCTTACAGGAAATGAAGATCAGACTGAAAAAGAGGCTTTTTTGATTTGGTTTAATCAATCGAAAAAAAACGAAAATTATTTTTATAAAGTGAAAAGTGCCTGGGATGATTCTGTAAGCGATAGCTCAGAGGTGCACTTAACTTTACTAGAAAATTTTTCATGGCCGAAAATAAAAATTTTTATCCGAAAACAAGCTGTTGGGAATCTGGTTGGTTTTATTGTTGGTATGTGGGTGGTAACAACATTTTCTCATGAAGTATTAGAACGAAAAAGTATTAAAAATCTTTTTGGTCTTGCAGGCAGAAAAAAAGTGGTTGTGGATGAAATTCCACATTGGCTTCAAAGCACGTTATCTATTTTGATTGGATTTATTGTACTTGAATTAATAAATCATTTCTTTCGAACTAAAAAATATTTATTATTGTGGACTCTAATTAAAAAAAAATTTAATAGTAGTACCTAGGTAATTTTCTCTATTGTTTAATATTACCTTGCCCATTTTTATAGTATAATCCCTTTGGGACCATAAGAAATTGTATCTTAACAAAGCGAATAATTTAATAGGTAAGGAAATCCAAACTGTTTATGAAAGCGAAATTTATTTTAAAACTTCTTGTTTTTATAGGTCTCTATTTTATTTTAGCTAAAGCTGGATTATTATTGGCGCTTGACGATGGGTTTGCTTCTCCTGTATGGCTTGGTTCAGGAACGGCATTGGCTTTAATGCTATTTAATGGAAGCAAAATCTGGCCTGCAATAACAATCGGTTCTTTCTTAGTGAATTGGTCAAGTGGCGCCTCAGTGGAGTTCGCTATAGTTGTTTGTATTGGAAATACTCTGGAGGCAATTGCTACCTATCACATTTTAAATTCCTTGAATTCGAAGGCCATTTTATTTTTGAAATTAAATAGTGTAATTAATTTTTTATTGGCATCTGCAGCGGGTGCCATGATAAGCGCCTTTTTTGGCGGGTTTGCATATTGGTTTTTTCTTTCGGGAGAGATTAATTTAGAGGAGGTAGTAGGTACTTGGTGGCTTGGTGATTTTACAAGCTTTCTGTTGATAGTTCCGGTTGTTGTATTATTTGATAAATCTGCTTTTCAGCTGCTTAAAAACCAATATTTTTATGCAACTATTTTTTTATTGGTTTTAACTTGTGTGATAACATTTTTTATTAACCATAGCTCTCCAATCATTCCCACGATATTACTTTGTTCGTTATTTGTTTTTCCCATTTTTGCTTCCTTCACTCAAAATCGTATTTCAGCGCTGATTCATGTTTTAATAATTGGATTTTTTACAGTTATTGCCACATTCTCTGGCAAAGGTCCTTTTGTTTTTTCTGAATTAAATAATAGTTTGGTTGTTTTGCAATCCTTCATGTCTATTTTAACAGTTGTTATATTGATTATTACGGTGGGAATCAAGGAAAAGGAGCTGATTAAAGAGGAGTTAGATGCTCTTTTATCCGAAAAGGAAATATTATTATCTGAAATGCATCACAGGATAAAGAATAATTTAGCTATTGTTTCAAGCTTGCTTTATCTGCAGAATGAAACAATTGAAGACGAAAGGATTCGGGATAAAATAAGTCAGACTGACCTAAGAATTCAGGCAATTGCACTTGTTCATGAGAAGCTGTATAAAACATCAAATATCAATACGGTCGAATTTTCGAGTTATATAGAAACGCTGGCGAAAATGATTCGTAGGATTTACGGATCAAATATAAATTTGTTTTTGAATCTTGAAAAGATAGATCTTCCAATTGAAAAAGCTCAGCCTCTTGGGTTAATCATAAACGAATTAATCATAAATTCTTTTAAGCATGCTTTTCCTGAAAATTCAAAGGGTGAAATTGAGATAAAATTTCAATTCAGAGAAAATAAATATTTTTTATTAGTGCGTGACAATGGCAAGGGTTTTGTAATGCCTATAAACGGTAATTCTGAATCATTGGGAACCACTTTAATCAGCGCTCTAGCTAGTCAGATAGATGCAGAATATTGTGTCAAAAATGAAGGTGGTACGGTTTATGAATTTTATTTTAAGTAAGCAACAAAGTATGAAATCAATTATTATTTTGGAAGATGAAGGTATTATTGCTTTGATGCTGAAACGGTTTTTAACTTCTCAGAATCACTCGGTTACTGGGACTGCTAAAGATGGCAAAACAGCAATTGAATTAGTTGAGAAATTTAAACCTGATTTAATAATTATGGATGTCCACATAAAAGGAGACATCAATGGAATTGATACCTATAAAAAAATACAAGGATTTTATGAGGTTCCGGCAATTTTTCTCACTGGTAATTCTTTAGATATTATAAATATTAAAACAAATTATAAAAATTTATATGTTCTGGAAAAGCCTGTTTCATTAACAGAATTGAAACGAACCATTGATTTAATATTTGTTGGTAATTGATTTAATTGGAGTCGCATTTTTTTTACGTGAATATTATGGTATCTTTAAATTTCAAAACTAGATATTGCCATTACTATATAAAAGGAAAATGAATTATATAAATAAAACGATGAGATCAATACTATTTATTTCAACTTTATTGTTTGTTCAAAACATATATTCGCAAACTAAGGTCTTGTTTTTGGGTAATAGCTTTACTTACACATTTGATGTGCCGGCCTTGTTTGGTGGCTTAGCAAATGCAGCAGGTATTTCAGTAACTATTGATCAGAATACACAGGCAGGAATTGCTGTTGCTGATGAACAGATTGTAGGTCATGTGAATGATCCAACATCCCAGTCAAAAATAAATTCCCAGCAATGGGATTATGTGGTTGTTCAGGATAACCAGGGGGATTACGTTAATAATGTTGGTGTGATATCCGCGAACTGCGGAAATGCGAATGTAGCTCTTTACAATATGATAAAGGCAAATAACCCTTGCACACGAATTGTATATTTTGCAGGATGGGGGCCATCAGGAGGGGCTTTTAGCGGAGATAATACAACAGCCTGTATTGACCGGATTCACGGAAATATGATTTATTTGAATAATGGCATAGGGCAGGAAATTGTAACACCAATAGGGAAAGCATGGAACGCCTCTTTTACACAATTACCATCTGTAAATCTGTTTTATTCCGATAACGTGCACCCCTCTTTAGAAGGCAGTTATTTGGCTGCCTCTACTATTTTTACTTCTATTTTCAGGGTAAACCCTTCCAATTTAACCTATACGGGTGGTGTAAATTCGGCTACTGCGCAAACGATGAGAGCTATTGCTTTTAGTACTGTTACCAATCCTTCTTATTTTACTGCAACTAACTTAAGTGCTTTCACACCTGTTATAACTCAGAATGGCTCTACGCTGAGCACATCTACAGGGTATTCTGTTTATCAATGGTATAAAAATGGAAACCCGGTTGGATCAAATTCAAATTCTTATACAGTAACTGCTAATGGAAACTATCAGGTAGAAGTAATTAGCTCTGGCGGTTGTTCATTAATTTCTCTGGAAACAAATGTCACCACTACAAGTATTGAAAATGGAGCTTTTAATTCTGATAATTTAAATATCCTACCAATTACCACAAATGTATTTGAACTTGAATCTAAATGCTTGGGTACAGTAAGTGTTTTTGATATGCGTGGACAGCTAATCAGTACTTTGGATAAACAATTCGGGAAAATAACTGTCGATCTTTCTAATTCGGTTGCCGGAGTTTATTTAATTTCGTTATCAAATCATGAAACTAAAATTTCAAAAAAAATACTGGTTAATTAACCAGTATTTTTTTATTCTAAGATGCCTCTACTTTTATTTCTTGTTCAATAAATAATATCAACCAGATTAATAATTTGTGAGGTTCGTTGGACTGCCTTATACAGCAACTGTTTTGGTAACATTTCTATAAACATAAGAGCCATAAATATGGCGTCTTGCAAATCTGCCTTGAGAATCTGCATTAACAAGTTTTATGTATACAGCGCGTGGAACATCAAAATATTCATAAATGTTTCCATCTAAAAAATTAACGCGTAAAGTTTGCGCAGCCCATTGAAAATCAGCGATATTGGATGTGCCTGTTGTTGCTGTATATTCAGGAAGATTTTGCGCTATAGTTTCCGGTGCGATACTTACCAAAAAATGATATGCTTCAATAATAGATTTGCTTCTTTCTTCTGCTTCCGCTTTCATTTCATCGTTATCCTGAAATTTATCAGGATGACATTCCTTCATGAAATTTCTATAAACAGTTTTTAATTCTTTTAATTCTATGGTCTTAGTAACACCTAAAATTCTTCTATAATCCCCAATTTTTTTCATTCAAATTCTTTTATAATGGTCAAACGGCTGTAAAGGTAAGCATTTTGGATGGAAAAGTCATAGAATGTG
Source organism: Bacteroidota bacterium (assembly GCA_040387415.1). Lineage (GTDB taxonomy): Bacteria > Bacteroidota > Bacteroidia > 2-12-FULL-35-15 > 2-12-FULL-35-15 > 2-12-FULL-35-15. The sequence continues at coordinate 80,764 of JAZKDU010000017.1, read as the reverse complement.
ATCGAGAAATTTGGGTTTAAGGTTATAATTTAAGATTTCATTGATTTATGTTAATTTTGAAATTACATTTTTAAATCTAAATTAAGGTTCAATAGTACAATTAGATTTTTGGTGGAAATTAAATAATATGAGCTTTTACGAATTATCAAAAGAGGAACGCATTCAACTTGTTGAAAAAATAAGTAAGGAAATACATGATGGATTAATCTCTGGTAAACTTCAGAAAACGCTTTCTTATTTTTCAGACGAAGATACGTATATACGTAAATCGGCTTATTTATCTCTGGGACGTATTTATTTCTCAAATAAAGATTTCCAGAATAAAATAATTCAGCTCCTTGAAACCCTTATAAAAAATGATGATTTTAAAATAAGGCAAACTACGATTAATGCAGCCGGAGAAATAGGTAAAAAAGATTTTGAAAAAGTAAAACATTTTTTTGATAAAGGCTTATTTGATCATCATCATTCTGTCAGAAACGCAGTGATTGGTTCCGTTAAAAAAATGAGTGAGGTGAATCCTAAACCTATTTTGAAATGGGCCAGTGCCTATTTACATCACGATGATAAAGAGATTAGAAGAGAAATCTGCCATGGTATCGAATTACGCGGTAGGACGCACCCCCAGGATATTTTACCTTTACTGAGAGAATTACAATACGATAAAACTGCACGGGTATCAAAAACGCTAGTGCATGTATTAGGCCAGATAGCTTATAAAAAAGGATGTCTGGAAACTGTTATAACGGACCTAAAGACCTGGGATAACAAACAGCTTGTTCAGGAGGCTATTGATGAAATTATAGATGTGCATAATCGTTATAAAGATTTTGCTGTAAAAACACAGGAGGAAGCAATCCAATATATTGAGCAGAATCTCGCTTTTTAAAGAAATTGAGAATATAGCGGAGATTTATTGTTTTCTTCAATTTTATGATAAGTAATAGGATTATTAAACCGTAGCTTTTTTTTATCTTTGTAAGAATATAAAATTGTAATTTAAATGATAAAACAGGTCAATGCACTATTTTTTGCGCCTCTGTATATCATTATTTTTTTGTTGTTATTTTTAGGTTGCAAAAACGATAACAAAGGAAATGCAACTATCGAAAGTAAAAAACAGAATAGTATCCCACCAATAACTATTCAAATCACTAACCCTCGAATAACTTATCTTGCAGATTGTCCTCCACCACAAACTATAGTTGTACCAACTCATAATCAAACCATAATACTTGAAAATAAAAAGGTTTTAAATTTAACACCATCAGTTGTAAAATCATTTAACTCAAATGGTAATTCGTCTGTTTCTGTTGAAGGCCAAGGAATTGGCTTTTTTACCAATTATAATACAGAGCAGGGCCTGGCTTTAAGCGCAATAAGTTGCGGGCTTAAAGATAAAATGGGAAATCTTTGGTTTGGTACACTGGGAGCTGGAGTATCACGGTATGATGGAAAGGACTTTATTACTTTTAATACTTCGAGTGGACTTGTTCATAATGGTGTTTTTTGCATAACAGAGGATAAAAAAGGTAATCTTTGGTTTGGCACTAATGGAGGGGGGGCATCTTGTTACGATGGTAAATCATTTACTACTTATAGTATGGAACAGGGGCTGCCAAGTAATACGGTTTTAAGTATTGTAGGAGATAAAAGTGGAAATATCTGGTTTGGTACAAATGAAGGAGTAAGCTGTTATAATGGAAAAAACATTGTCAATCTCACTAGTAAGGATGGATTAGCAGATAATAGGGTATCAAGTATTGCGGAGGATAATAGTGGGAATCTTTGGTTTGCCACATATAATAGCGGGGTTAGCAGATATGATGGAAAAATATTTACAACGTTTACTACACAACAAGGGCTTGTTCACAACGGCATATCATGCATCACAAAAGATAGGAATGGGAACTTGTGGTTTGGTTCAACCGGACATGGGATGTCTCGGTATAATGGAAAATCATTTACTAATTTTTTAACTGACGAGAGGGAGAAGACTAATATATGGAGCATTACAGAAGATAAAAGCGGAAATATTTGGTTTCGAACAGGTGTCGGAGTAACACGATATGATGGAAAACATTTTGTGGCTTTTACAACCGATCAAGGCTTATCACATAATGATGTAAGAACTATAACTGAGGATAGGAACGGCAATCTTTGGTTTGGTACTGGAGGAGGAGGCGTATGCATGTATACTGGTAAAGCCTTTATTAGCTTTACAGGTAAGCAAGGTCTTCCAAATGATCTTGTAAAAAGTATCATGGAAGATAAAAATGGAAACCTTTGGTTTGGGACACATGGTTTTGGGGTGTGTCGTTATGATGGAAAATCTTTTACAACTTTTACTACGGAACAGGGGCTTGAAGGTGGCAGAGTATGGAGTATGTTAGAGGATAAAAGTGGAAATCTTTGGTTCGGCAAATTGGGTGGCGGAGCATCCTGTTATAATGGTAAATTCTTTACAACTTTTACTACAGAACAAGGACTTGCCGATAATAATATAAGATGTTTATGCCAAGATAAGGGTGGGAATATTTGGTTCGGTACCTCAGCAGGTGTATCACGTTACGATGGAAAATCGGTTACAACCTATACTACTGCGAATGGACTTCCTGAAAATAATATAAAAAGTATTATTGAAGATAATGATGGAAATCTTTGGATTGGTACTAATGGAGGAGGAGTTTTACGCTATGATGGAAAATATTTCACAAATTATACAACAGCTCAAGGCCTGTCAAATAATACCATACTTAATACTTTGAAAGATAGTGGTGGAAATCTTTGGTTTGGTACAAACGGAGGTGGAGTTTCTCGTTATGATGGCAAATCGTTCATCAGTTTTACTCTGCAGGAAGGACTTGCAGACAATGTGGTGTACGATATGGAGGAGGATAGAGATGGAACGATTTGGTTTGGAACAAATCTTGGATTTAGCGGATTGAAATTTAGGAATTTAAAGAATGGAAGTCAAGAAACTAGGGGTGCAGGAACAATAAATATTAATAATGAAGAGCTGAAAAATTATGTACCTGTGTGGGAAATATACAACAAAAAAAATGGTTATCCTGTAAAAGACCTGAATACCAATGCAATGTGCATTACCAAAATTGGTCTTTCATCTAGTGATAGCACTGGCAGGGTTGGTACTGGAATAATTTGGGCTGGCTGTGGAGATAATAAATTAATTCGCTTTGATCCTTCGGCAATAAATAAAAATTCAGAGAAGCCTATAATAGTTATACAAAATATAAAAATACAGGAGGAAAATATTTCCTGGTATACCATCAGCTCAGATCAGGAGGACAAAAAAATAGTAGCAGAGCAGGAAATAAGCACTTTTGGAAAATATTTATCGGAACAGGAGCGTGATACAATAAGACGAAAATTTGCCGACATAAAATTTGACAGTATAAGAAAATGGTATCCTCTTCCCGAAAATCTTATATTATCTTATGATCATAATAATGTAACTTTTGACTTTTTAGCAATTGAAACGGACAGAAATTTTCTTGTTCGCTATCAATATATGTTAGAAGGATATGATAATAATTGGAGCAGTAGTACAGATAAAACAACAGCTACTTTTGGAAATATAAATGAGGGCGATTATGTTTTTAAAGTGAAGGCGAGAAGCCCTTTTGGAATTTGGAGCGAACCTGTTATTTATTCTTTTAAAGTTTTGCCGCCATGGTACAGAACATGGTGGGCTTATAGTATCTATATTTTTGCTGCATCATTTTTTTTATATGGTTTTTATCGCCTTCGTACAGCATCACTGCGCAGAGATAAGGAGTTATTGGAACAAACAGTCAAAGAACGTACTTCTGAGGTGGAAAAGAAAACTATGGAAGTAGAGAAAAAAGCTGCTGAAATAGAAAAACAGAAGCAGATAATTGAGCAAAAGAATCAAAAAATTACGGATAGCATTAACTATGCGAAAAATATTCAGGATTCATTATTGCTCAGCGAAGAAGAAATTCATATACATCTTCCTGAATTATTTATTTATTATCGACCTAAAGATATTGTAAGCGGAGATTTTTATTGGTTTTCAAAATTGGATGATAAATTGATTGTAGCTGTTGCCGATTGCACCGGACATGGGGTTCCTGGTGCATTTATGAGTATGATAGGAAACATGTTGCTCAATGAAATTGTGAATGACCTTTTAATCACAGATCCGGGTTTAATTTTAAATAAATTACATCTGGGTATTTATAAATCATTGCAGCAGAGTCATACAGAAGAGCGTTCGCAGGATGGTATGGATATCTCTATTTGTGTTATTGACAAACCGAAAGGAATACTAGAATTCGCTGGTGCACAAAACTCATTGTATATTTCTGTAAATGGCGCTTTACAAATTATAAAGGCAGATTTAAATTCAATTGGTGGTAAAAGTTTTAGAGAAATCGATGAAAATAAAAAATTTACAACTCATGTTATTCCTATAGTTCAGGGAATGAATATTTATATGCTTACCGATGGTTATACAGATCAGTTTGGGGGAGCGGAACGCAAAAAATTGGGTAGTGCTAAATTTAAAGCGATACTTTCATTAATAGCAGATTTGCCTAGTAATGAGCAGAAAAAAATAATTCATCAAAAATTTGAAGACTGGAAAACCACTCAAACGCAAATTGATGACGTGTTGTTGGTAGGATTTAAAATTTAATGAAGCATTAACCTAACATTCCTAATTCCCTTGGTTTCCTATTTAAAACAGCTTCTGTTTAATTGATTTTTACAAATCGACTGTTGCAAATTAATACCATATTCCCCACAAAAATTGTCATGTCGGGGAATCTTTTCCTCATCCAAGTGCTTGTGTATATTCTATTTCCTTGATTATTATTATTTTAATCTATGGCATACAAAATGGTAATAGTTTAATAAACTTCCATTTTATGAAAATCCTAGATGTAAAAGTAATGCGCGGACCGAACTTCTGGTCCAATTACCGCAAAAAATTAATTTATTTCAAATTAGACATTGAAAAACTGGAAAATTTCCCGACAAACAAGATTGAAGGATTTCCAGAAAGACTAAAAAATTTAATACCATCCCTTTATAATCATGGCTGCTCTGAAGGTCATGATGGCGGCTTATTTTACAGAGTTAAAAAAGGTACCTGGATGGGACACGTAATAGAACATATTGCCTTGGAAATTCAAAGTCTGGCGGGTATGGATGTTGGTTTCGGAAGAACCCGATCTACTAACGTCAGAGGTGTGTATACAATCATATTTGCTTATGAGATTGAACAAGCAGGTTTATATGCAAAGGATGCAGCGGTTCGTATCGCTGAAGCTCTTGTAAATAATGAACCTTACGATCTTAATGAGGACATTGAAGAATTAAGATATTTAAAAAGAAAATATAGTTTCGGGCCGAGTACCCAGTCTATTATTTCAGAAGCTGTTAAACGAAATATTCCCTTCAAACGACTAAACGATAGTTCATTGGTAGTGTTTGGATATGGAAATAAACAGAAAAAAATCCGGGCTACAATTGCTAGTACAACAAGTGGAATAGGCATTGAGATGGCCTGCGATAAAAATGAAACAAAAAAAATATTATCAGCAGCCTATATTCCTGTTCCTGAAGGTGAGCTGGTGTATGATGAAGCAGAGTTGAAAAATGCGTTGAAAAATTTAAATTACCCAGTAGTTGTGAAACCGCTTGATAGCAATCATGGCAATGGAATAACAACACATATCGGTAACGAGGAGCAAGCTATAGAAGCTTTTTCAGTTGCTAAAAAGTTTTCGAAAGAAGCTATTGTTGAAGAATTTATTGAGGGATTTGATTACCGCTTTCTGGTAATTAATTATAAACTGGTTGCAGTGGCAAAGCGTACGCCAGCTATGGTTACCGGTGATGGTAAATCTACTATTGGCCAGTTGATTGAACAAACCAATCAGGAGCCTGAACGTGGTTATGGCCATGAAAATGTAATGTCTAAAATAATTGTGGATGAAATCACCCTGCATATTTTAGAAAGAAAAAATCTTACCTTGGAATCAGTACTTCCTTTATGTGAAATATTGTTTTTAAAAGATACCGCCAATCTAAGTACAGGTGGCACTTCAAGGGATGTTACTGATTTGGTACACCCTTACAACAGATTGTTAGCGGAGAGAGTAGCTCGCCTGTTAAACCTCGATATTTGCGGGATTGATATTGTAGCAAAAGATATTAATATTCCCTTAACAAAGGAAATAGGAGGAATTGTGGAAGTTAACGCCTGCCCGGGTTTACGGATGCATTTAAGTCCGGCAAAAGGTATTGCACGTAATGTTGCAGAACCTATTGTTGACATGCTGTTCCCGGATAAGGATAACGGACGTATTCCGTTAATTGCAGTTACCGGAACAAATGGAAAAACCACTACAACTCGCCTTATTGCCCACATTGCAAAGCATATGGGACATAAGGTTGGTTATACCACCACTGAAGGTATTTACATTCAGGATCAAGCTGTTCACCATGGTGATTGTACAGGACCGTTAAGCTGTCAGGCTGTTTTATTGGACCCTACAATAGATTTTGCTGTTCTGGAATGTGCGCGAGGTGGTATTTTACGATCAGGATTGGCATTTGATACCTGCGATATCAGCATAATTACAAACGTAACTGACGACCACCTGGGGTTAAAAGACATTCATACATTGAGCGATCTTGCAAAAGTTAAAAGTGTGGTGGCTAAAAGTACTGCAGAAACAGGATATGCTATTTTAAATGCAGATGATGATTTGGTTTATGAAATGCGCGATGAAGTGGATGGGAAAATAGCTCTTTTCAGTATGGATTCTGAAAATAAACGAATTCTTCGCCACTGCGAAAATGACGGTCTTGCTGCAGTAGTGGAAAATGGATATTTAGTGGTGTGCAAAGGTAAATGGAAAACCCGTATTGAAAAGATTGTAAATATTCCCCTTACTTTAAACGGCAGGGCGGAAGCCATGATCAAAAATATTTTGCCTGCCACGCTAGCCGCTGTTATTAGGGAGTTTGATATTCAGGAAATCCGTAATGCGTTAAAAACGTTTATTCCATCAGAAGAGCAAACACCAGGTAGAATGAATATTTTTAAATTCAGGAATTTTGAGGTAATGATTGATTATGCTCATAATACAGATGGTTTTATTCAATTGAAAAAATTTATGGATAAAACCCCGGCTTCAGTAAAAATAGGAATAGTATCAGCAACAGGTGACAGACGTGATTCTGACATCAGGAATATCGGGCGCCTGTGTGCACAAACCTTTGATGAAATAATTATTAAGCACGATACAGACTTAAGAGGGAGGACAAAAGAGGAAATTACCAGACTTTTAATAGAAGGTATTTGCTCTGAAAGGGACATACCTCTGAAAGTAATATCATCTGAAGCAGAAGCAATTCAGCACGTATTTGATAGTGCTAGAAAAAATGCATTCATAACAATATGCGCGGATGATGTATTTGAGGCAATAAAATTTGTGAAAGACCTTAAAACGAAAGAAGAAAATAAATCGGAACAATTCCCAAAACAAAAGGAAATGTCCATGGTAGCAGTAAAGCATTAAAATTATAAAAATAATATTCTAAAAAACGGCTTTGATTTCAAAGCCGTTTTTTTTTGTCCACTCCATCCTCTCTATATCATTAACTGTTTAAATTAATTTGTATTTTTGATTTCAATCGTTTTGCGGAATCCGATAGATAAACGTTCTATTGAAACATGCAAATTAAAATCAGTTGATTTTTGAAAAAAAAGCCGTTAACAGGAATTAAAATATTGGATTTAACAAGGCTTCTGCCTGGGCCTATGTGTACACTGCATTTAGCCGATATGGGTGCCGAAGTTTTAAAAATTGAAGATCCCTTTATTGGTGATTATGCAAGGTCGATCCCCCCAATGCAGAACAAAAACTCAGTGTTTTTTCATGCAGTGAACCGTAATAAACAATCTCTTGCGGTTGATCTGACCAAGGAAGAAGGCCGTAAATTGTTTTTGAAATTAGCTGAAACTGCTGATGCAGTGGTTGAAAGTTTTCGGCCGGGTGTGGTAAGCAAGTTGGGGATTGACTACGAAACCTTAAAAGCAATTAATCCAAAACTTATTTATTGTTCTATTACAGGTTATGGTCAAACAGGGCCTTACCGCGATAAAGCGGGCCATGACATTAACTATTGCTCTTATACAGGTGTATTGGAGCAAAAAGGTAAAATTCCATTTATTCCAAATTTTCAAATATCAGATGTAGTTGGGGGTTCATTAAATGCAGCAATGGGAATACTTGCAGCCCTTGTTCAACAAAAGATGACTGGGGAGGGTGAATACATTGATGTTTCTATTATGGATGGAGTGCTGGCGCATGCTACAACGGCATTGACGCAGGTTGATCATGGTGAACAAAGTTTTTTAACTGGAGATTTACCATGTTATTCTATTTATGAAACTTCTGATAATAAATTTATTGCTCTTGGAGCATTGGAATTTAAGTTTTGGGAACGCTTCTGCATCGCTGTTGATAGAAAGGATTTGATACCTTCTCATATAGTTACTGATAAAGAAGCAGAAAAAACATCTAGCGAAGTTGCTGCAATTTTTAAAAGCAATTCCCGTGAATTTTGGACCAATAAATTTGAAACGCTTGATTGCTGCGTTTCTCCTGTACTTTCGTTAAAAGAAAGTTTAAATAACGAACAGGTGATTGCCAGGAAAATGATTGAAACAAAGAATGTTACAGAGGAAGGAAATGTTACTCAATTCGCTTTACCGCTTAAATTCAGCGGTTTTCATTTCGAAATAGAAACACCAGCACCATTATTAGGAGAACATACCGATCAAAAGCTAAAAGGGATAGGCTATTCAGATACCGAAATAAAACAATTAAGGGATACTAAAATTATTTTATAAATTTACCAATAAATAAAAGCTTTTTAAAAACAAACTACCAACTCCGAAAACTAAATGATTCAACGTACTTTATTTACCGAAGAGCATGATATGCTCAGAACTGCAGTAAGAGATTTTTTTCAAAAGGAAATTGTTCCTTTTCATGATCAGTGGGAAAAGGATGGACAAATATCAAGAGAAGCATGGTTAAAAGCAGGAGAAATGGGCATCCTTTGTCCTTGCGCACCAGTTGAGTATGGTGGTTCCGGAGCTGATTTTAGATACAGCACCATTATCATTGAGGAGCTTTCGAAAACAGGGTGTACCGGCCCAGGATATTTTTTACACTCCGACATTGTTGCGCCATATATTTTACATTACGGAACGGAAGAGCAAAAAAAACATTGGATTCCTAAAATGGTTAGTGGTGAAGCAATTACAGCTATTGCAATGAGCGAACCAGCAGCTGGTAGTGATTTGCAAGGAATAAAAACAACAGCCGTTAAGCAGGGTGATCATTACATTGTAAATGGTTCTAAAACCTTTATTACCAATGGGTATATGTGTGATATGGTAATTGTAGTAGTCAAAACAGATGCAGCAGCAGGTGCAAAAGGTACAAGCCTTTTAATAATGGATACCAGCATGGAAGGTTTTACAAAAGGCAGTCCGCTGAAAAAAATTGGTATGAAAGCACAGGATACCTGTGAATTGTTTTTTGATAACGTAAAAGTACCTGTATCCTGCTTACTAGGTAAAGAAGGCGCTGGCTTTAATTACCTCATGCAGGAATTACCACAGGAGAGACTTTTGGTTGGTATCATGGGGATAACAACTGCTGAAACAGCAATTGAAAAAACCATTCAGTACACAAAAGATCGGAATGCTTTTGGTAAAACGGTTGCCACTTTCCAGAATACCCGTTTCAAACTAGCTGAATTGGCTACTGAAACTCAAATAGGAAGAGTATTTGTTGATAAATGCATTGAGCTGCATCTAAAAAAAGAATTAGATGTGCCTACAGCTGCTATGATGAAATTAGCTATGACTGATCTGCAATGTAAGGTTGTGGATGAATGCTTGCAGTTCCATGGCGGCTATGGTTATATCTGGGAGTATTGGATTGCACGTGCCTATGCCGATAGCAGAGTTCAGAAAATTTATGCCGGTACCAATGAGATAATGAAAGAGATTATTGCAAGAGATATTATGCTATAAGCCTTGATGAATAGCTAACCTGTTAGGTTTTTAAAACCTGACAGGTTTAGAATAACGAATTTTGTTACATCAATTTATATCTCATAGCACATCTCTTACTAAAGTATGTACAAAACCATTATTAAACCTATATTTTTCCTTTTTGAACCGGAAACAATTCATCACATTGTTTTTAAAATCATTAAGTTTTTCTCTGCAATTCCAGGTATATCGCAGCTTACCCGTAATGTTTATGTTGTTAACGATAAACGTTTGGAACGTAAATTATTCGGATTAACTTTCCCAAATCCTGTTGGGCTTGCTGCAGGTTTTGATAAGGATGCCAAATTATTTGATGAGCTCGGTAATTACGGTTTTGGCTTTATCGAAATTGGTACCCTAACCCCAAAAGCACAGCCGGGAAATGAAAAGCCGCGTATGTTCCGGCTTCCGGAAGATGAAGCTCTGATTAACAGGATGGGCTTTAACAATGGAGGTGTTGATGCTGCTGTGGAACGATTAAAACAACGCAAAACAAAAATAATAATAGGTGGCAATATTGGTAAAAATAAGGTTACACCAAATGAAGAAGCGCAGAACGATTACGAAAAATGTTTTGAAGCCTTGTTTGATCATGTAGATTACTTTGCAGTAAATGTAAGCTCCCCTAATACCCCTAATTTACGTGCCTTACAGGATAAAGAGCCACTTACAAAGCTATTGACTCATATAAAGGATTTAAACTCCCGAAAAAAGAATCCAAAACCCATTCTTTTGAAAATTGCTCCGGATCTTACTAATGAGCAGCTGGATGACATTATAGATATCGTTAAAATCACCAAAATTGATGGTCTGATAGCCACCAACACTACTATTTCCCGTGTAGATCTTCATACCCCAGATTCAAGGCTTCAGGCAATAGGAGCAGGAGGATTAAGTGGAAAACCATTAACCAAGCGTTCTACCGAGGTAATTGCATATCTGAGTAGCAAATCAAATAAAGCCTTTCCAATCATTGCTGTGGGTGGCATTCATACGGCTGAAGATGCAATAGAAAAACTGAATGCCGGGGCCAGCCTGGTGCAAATATATACTGGCTTTATTTATGAAGGTCCTGGAATTGCGAAGCGTATCAATAAAAAGATACTATCGGGTTGCAGATAAACGAATCTTTACGAATTTACGAAACAAAGATTAAATTTCTCTATTCATTTTATATCAAAGGATTAAAATAGCTTTTCGTAAATTTGTATTCAATCTCTTATGCGTAACCACAATATTTCGTAAATTCGTAAAGATTCGTTTATTCGTAACCATATATGAAACTAATTGAATGTCCGCGTGATGCAATGCAAGGCATACATGAATTTATACCTACCGAAAAGAAGGTGGCATACATTAATTCATTGTTAAAAGTCGGGTTCGATACTATTGATTTCGGCAGTTTTGTATCGCCCAAAGCAATCCCTCAAATGCGTGATACAGCATTGGTATTGGAACAATTGGATTTAAGTACTACCCAATCTAAACTACTCGCTATTATTGTAAATGTTCGCGGAGCTCAAGATGCCGTTGAATTTGAAGAAATCAGTTATTTAGGTTTCCCTTTTTCTATTTCTGAAACCTTTCAGCAGCGGAATACTAATTCCTCCATTGCCGAATCACTAACCAGGGTGGAAGAGATACAGGATCTATGCGTTAGAAATAAAAAAGAACTTGTTGTATATATTTCAATGGCTTTTGGTAATCCTTATGGTGATGACTGGAGCAGTGATGTAGCAATTACCTGGACAAAACGCCTTGCCAGGTTAGGTGTAAAAATCATTGCTTTATCTGATACTATTGGGGTTTCTAACCCGCAGAATATTTCATTTTTATTTTCAAAATTAGTTCCTGAATTTCCGGGAGTGGAGATAGGAGCACATTTACATACAACTCCAGGTACCTGGGAAGAGAAAGTGAATGCTGCTTACCTCAGCGGCTGCCGCAGATTTGACAGCGCTATCAAAGGCTTTGGCGGATGTCCGATGGCAACTGATACGCTGACTGGAAATATGGCAACTGAAAACTTACTAAGCTATTTTCAAAAAAAGAACATTCAAACCGGCATCGATGAAAAAGCATTTACCGAAGCAATGCTTATAGCCGGGAACGCCTTTCCAATAGAATGATTTAGATTCAAGAATTTTTAATTTGCGATTTAATATCCAAGTCATAATTCCTTAATCCTTAATAAATTAAACCTAAATTATTACAAAAATGAGCGCTACCAAATTTCAAAAACAGATTACCAATCCAATTTTGTTCCGTCTGTATTTGATGAAAAAGCTGCCAATGGCCTATATCGCGGGTATCAAGGTAAGGGAGTTAAGTGACGAAAGGGCTGTGACTACTATTAAATATGGTTGGCTGACTCAAAATCCATTCAGGTCAATGTATTTTGCCTGCCAGGCAATGGCTGCAGAAATGTCGACCGGGCTGTTAGTAATGAATGGGATTTTTGAATCCAAACCGGCAATATCCATGTTAATCATTAAAAATCAGGCAGTTTACCATAAAAAAGCGGTAGGAAACATCACTTTCACCTGTTCGGATGGAGATCTGATTAAAAATGTTATTAACAAGGCAAAAAGTTCGGGAGAGAGTGTTTTAGTAGATACAACTTCTGTAGGAAAGGACGAAAAGGGGGATGTAGTTGCTGAATTCGTTTTTACATGGTCAATGAAAGTCAAAAATTAGCAATTATTAACACCATCAGAATCGTAAACAGTAAAACTTGGTATTATTTTTTTGTATCTTTGAGTAATTACTAATCAAATAATAAATGCAAAAAGTTAGCTTTAATAATAAAAATAGTGTTTTTTTTAATGTTCTAAAAGAAAAAGTAGATACCTATTTTAAATCCAATAATATTCAACAAACCGGTAATTACAAACTGTATATTAAAACTGCATTACTTTTATTGTCGGTTGCAGCGCTATATACTATTTTGGTTTTTTTTACTCCTAATATCTGGGTATCTATTGTATTATGTTGCTTAATGGGCATCAATTTAGCCGGAATCGGTTTTAATATTATGCATGATGGAGCGCACGGTAGTTTTTCTCAAAAAACATGGGTAAATGAACTGATGGGGTATTCCCTTAACGTGATGGGTGGTAGTGTGTATTTATGGAAATATAAACACAATGTAAATCACCATTCATTTACCAATATTGAAGGTATGGATGATGATATTGATATCAAACCTTGGATTCGTGTCCATGATGATCAGAAAAAGTATTGGTACCACCGTTTTCAGCATATTTATTGGGTTGGATTATACGGTGTAACGTACCTTTTGTGGATTTTTGTTCAGGATTTCAAAAAATACTTTACCGGTAAAATTGGAGAAACTCCTTTTCGCAAGATGGATGTAAAAGAACATTTAATATTCTGGATCAGTAAAGTACTTTATATTGGAGCGTTTATTGTTCTTCCAATATTCAGTGTTGGTTTGATTGAAACGATTATTGGTTATTCAGTAATTTCCTTTGTATGCGGTTTTATTATTGCTGTAGTGTTTCAGTTAGCACATATTGTAGAAGATGCACAATTTTCGACACCTGATAAAGAAAGCTATAAAATAGAGGAGGAGTGGGCTGTTCACCAGATTAAAACTACCGCAAATTTTGCAACAAAAAGTAAAATTGTTTCCTGGTTTACTGGAGGGTTGAACTTTCAGGTGGAACATCATTTGTTTCCGCGCATTAGCCATATTCACTACCCGAAAATCAGTCAGTTAGTCCGTGAAACTTGTGAGCAGTTTAATGTTGCTTATCTTGAGTTTCCTACTGTATTAAGTGCCGTTCGCTCCCATGTTGTTCATTTGAAGCAAGTTGGACGATAATCAGCTAAGTCCAATTATAACAAAAAAGGAACTCGATTGAGTTCCTTTTTTGTTGAATAAATGTTCGGTATTTAATTTTATTATTCTTCCACTCCAAATTTCGCCATAGCTTCCATACTTACACCTGTGGAAGAATAACCTCCATCGTGATATAAATTCTGCATTGTAACCATACGCGTTAGGTCGGAGAATAAAGTGATGCAATAATCAGCACATTGTTCTGCACTGGCGTTACCCAATGGTGAAATAGAATCAGCAAAACTGTAAAAATCACCAAAACCTTTGATACCTGTACCAGCGGTAGTTTTTGTAGGGGATTGTGATACAGTATTGATACGCACTTTTTTATCTTTACCATAGTGGTAACCGAAACTACGTGCTATGGATTCCAACATTGCTTTAATATCAGCCATATCGGTATAAAATGGGTATGTACGTTGCGCAGCCATGTAGGTTAATGCAACTACGCTTCCATATTCATTAATAGCATCCAGTTTTTTAGCAACGCTTAACATTTTGTGCAGCGACATAGCCGACACATCAATGCCTTTCATATAATAATCGTAGTTTGATTCTGTATAAGGAATGTTTTTACGAATGTTTACACTCATTCCGATGGAATGCAATACAAAATCGATTTTACCACCCAAAACTTCCTGTGATTGTGTAAATAAGGTGGTCAATTCTTCCACACTTGTAGCATCTGCCGGAATGATCTGGGAGTTTGTTTTTTCTGCCAGCACTTTTATTTCACCCATACGCATAGCTATTGGAGCATTTGTTAAAACAAATGTTGCACCTTCTTCATGCGCTTTTTCGGCTACTTTCCATGCAATTGAATTGGAATCCAATGCACCGGTGATAATACCGCGTTTACCTTTTAATAAGTTGTATGACATAGTTTTAAATTTTCGTTCGGTTAATGGCTGCAAATATACAAACATCACTCATAAAAGTAAGAATTACATTGCCTGATATGATTATTTTTTGGACTGTGCCAAATATTTTAGTCCCAGCAGTTTTACTGTTAACAAATGTAACTATTTATTTAATGGCAGAAATACTATAATGCGTTAATCGACTAGTATTTGCCACATTAAAATCCTCACAATTATTATTCATAAAAATAGTTCCTAAAAAACTGTCAATCAGTCCTTTTAAAGTCCCTTTTAACGAAAAAAACAAAGCACATTTAATTACCAGCTTACTTTTGAGTGAAAAATTATAAAAATTGTGGAAGACAGATAATGTTCATTAATGATCTTATCCCAAGTCATTGTCTGCTGTGAATAAATTGAAGAAAATGATGAATATCAAATTACTATACTTATTAATGTTTTTTTTTATTTCTTTTAAAGTTACTGCCCAGCCAGATGCTTTCGAAGAAAATCAGAAAGCAAAAAAAAACAATGGATCGGTATTTTCTAATGTTATTGATACAAAAGGGAACAGATATGCAGTTGTTAGCTTTAACTCAAATATAGATTTTGAACAGGGAATAAATCTCCATTACTTTTACAATCAAGTGTTTGATAATGTATATGTTACTAAAACAGATATCCATGGTAAATCAGTTTGGATAAAACAATTAGAAGGAAACAACGAAAGTCAAAATCCTCCCATTATAGCTATTGATGATAATAGTAATATTTATATCACAGCGGTTTTAAAAGGCAATTCTGATCTTGCTTTAAAGGGTGACACTATTCCTGAAATGTGCAATAGTTTTATAACCAAATTAGATAACATGGGAAACTCGCTTTGGACAAAGTGTTTAGGGGGCTCCTCAATCAGTAGCGTCAAACCTCAATCTATTTCAGTTGACTCGAAAAACAGGATACGTATGACCGGACTTTTTTACGGTACAATTGATTTTAATCCGAGTGATGGTACTAATAATTTAATTTCAGCTGGTAATTCTGATGTGTTTGTTTGTATACTGGATTCTTCCGGCAATTATGTGTGGGCTGAAAGCATTGAAAAAACGAGGGCAAATCCTGAATTTTTAAGCGTAAAGGAGATAAATAAACCTGGTTCAGAAACTGAAAGTAAAGCTGTTGATTCTAAACAGATAGTAGGTGGATCCCAGTAAAATAATTTTTAAAGTGATCAGATAATTTCGACATTATCATTCATGTTGAATTGCAATCAAAGGTTTTTTTTTAAAGCTATTACGTTTATTTTAATGGAATTAAGGTTGTTCATCAAACTCGATTTTATCAGAACTGTCTATTTTATACAAAGGCTTTTCAAGAGGCAGTGTAAAGTAGAAGGAGGATCCCTCACCTTCAATACTTTCAACCCAAATTTCGCCACCGTTTTTTTCTAAAAAACCTTTTACCAATAATAATCCTATTCCCGCGCCTTTATTGTTTTCTCTTGCTTTAGCCAGTGAGTTCATTTGAGGAGTGAAAAGTTTATCCTGTATTTCTTTTGACATTCCAATTCCTGTATCTTTAATCTGGATTATTATTTTATCCTCCTTACTCCTTGTAGAAATGGTGATTTTACCCCCAGGTTCTGTATGTTTTATTGCATTTGAAACAATATTCTGAATGATAGAAAGCAACATTTTTCCATCTGCAAAAACGCTTGTTTTTTCTTCTATTTCGTGATGAAGATTTATCGCATTTAAAGAAGCTGTTTCGCTTAACGTATCAAACACTTTTTGAACATATTTGCCAAGTTCTATTGTTGTTGGAGAAAACACTTCAGCAGCATATTTTATTCTAGCCCATTCTACCAGATAATCTAACATGTGCAATTCATCAGTAGATGATTTATACAGCAGATTAAGCATTTCCTGTACTTTATTGGGCTCCATTGTTTGGAAATTGGATTTTAAATATTTCGCTGCTCCAATAATTCCTGATAAAGGACTTCTTAAATCGTGTGAAAGTATTGCCAGTACACTCTCTTTATGCGTATTGAGCTCTTCCAGTTCTTTTATATATTTTTTTATTGCATCTTCCGATTTTTTTCTTTCTGTTATGTCCCTTAGGATTTTTACGAATCCTAACAGCTCCCCATCCATACCAATGAGTGGGAAAACCAAACCATACGCATAAAATTCACTGCCGTCCTTACAGATGTGCCATCTGTTATCCGTAGCTCTTCCGTCTTTCAAGGCGAGTTTGATTTCTTTTGCCGGAATACCAATTTTTTTATCTTCTTCTGTAAAAATGATATCAAAATGTTTTCCAATAATTTCATCTGTTTCGTAGCCAAATATTTTTGAAGAACCGGAACTCCAACTGTTTATTAAAAATTCTTTATCCAAAGTAAAAATGGAATAATCCTGCAGGCTGTCAATCACCTGGCTGTAAAATTCCGCAGAGGGGATATATTTATTTTTAAGAATTTTCAAATTGTCTGGTGACTTACTCATTGAGTTTTTATAAGATATTTAATTCTTTAACAACTCTTTCGCATTGCTTATTGCTGCCGCTGTTGGTGTTCCTGTACTCAGCATTTTTGCAATCTCCTGAACGCGTTCATCGGCAGTAAGTTTTTTAATATTACTGTACGTTTTTTCGTTTTTATCTTCTTTAAATACAAATAAATGAGATTGGCCTTTGCTGGCTATTTGTGGTAAATGGGTTATGGTTATTACCTGCATTGCTTTTGCCATCAGGTTCATGATACTGCCTACTTTATCTGCTACATCACCGGAAACACCAGTGTCTATTTCATCAAAAATAATAGTAGGTAAAGCGGTAAGCTGAGCTATGAGCGATTTAATGCTTAACATTAAACGAGATAATTCACCGCCTGAAGCTACTTTATTCAATTCTTTGAAATCACTGCCCTTGTTGGCTGAAAAAAGAAAATTAACTTTATCCGTTCCGTTTACACCCAATATTTCTGTTTCTATATGCTCCACTTTCAATTGTGCATTCGGCATTGATAAAGAGGAGAGGAGGGAAGCTATTTCTTTTTCTATTTTAGGTATTTCTTTTTTACGGTTGGCAGCAATTTTTTTTGCGAGTGTTACCAATAGTTTTTGAACAGTGGCTAATTCTTTTTTTGTTTTTTCAATCTCTGTTTCTAATGAGCTGAATTCAAGCAGTTTATTACTCAAATCATCTTTTATAGTAATCAACTCTTCTACCGTTTTTACCTGGTGCTTTTGCTGTAAACGATAAATTGAATCCAGCTGATTGCTTAACAATTCAATGCGTTTAGGATCGTAAACAATATCCTGTTCAAGGCTTTCCAGCTCATTACTGATATCTTTTAATTCAATATAAGCACTGGTTAAACGGGTGCTTAATTCATTTATTTCCGGTTTGTATTTCGCTAAAGAAGCTAATATGGCCTTGATCTCATTTAATGAAGAAAGCAGGTTTTGTTCGCCCCCGTTTAATCCGATTGAGGCTTTTGAAAGATTTAATTTTATATCTTCAGCATTATTGAGCGTTTCTAACTCCTGTTCCATTTCCAACTGCTCGCCAGCCTTTAAACCAGCTTCTTCCAGTTCATTGAACTGGAACTGAAAATAATCAAGATCTTTTTTTGCCTGCGACTCACGTGAAAGCAGATCATTTAATACTTTTTCGAGTGATTTATACTGTTTGAAATTTAAAGCATATTCTCCTAAAACATCAGCATGGTTAGCATATGCATCTATTACTGATAACTGAAATTCACTGCCGTTTAATGTTAATGTTTGATGCTGAGAATGAATGTCTATCAAACGTTCAGCTAATGCTTTTAACTGAGTAAGTGTTACGGGAGTGTCATTGATAAATGCGCGCGATTTACCTTCTGGTGTTATTTCTCTGCGGATGCTTGTGATGAGCTCATAATCAAGCTCATTGGTCCAAAAAAAATCTTTTAATAAATAATCTTTAATATTAAAAGACGCCTCAATAATACATTTCTGCGTTTTATCTTGTAATGATTGAGCATCAGCACGGTTTCCGGCTATAAGTCCCAGCGCCCCTAACAGTATTGATTTACCAGCACCTGTTTCACCGGTAATAATGGTAAGGCCGTTTGAAAAATCAACTTCTAGTTTATCTATTAACGCGTAGTTCTGAATGGATAGGTGGTTAAGCATGAATCAAAGTATTGTGAAAATTTAAAAACAAATTTAACTGATTAAATAGAACAATTTTCAATTGTTAACAATTTACAGATTGGGGTTAAGGTAAAAGCGCATAAATTCGAACACTACTATTTATAGATCTTTCGCTTCACATTTCAGCAGAAAAGCCTCAAATATTTGTGACATGTAAAGGTGGCCTTTGTAATACAATGCTGTTGAGGCACCACTAATGGCGGCCCCATCATTTACATATACAGCCTTATATTCACCGGTAAATATATTTACTTTATAAACTACAGTGGGAGAAATATTTTTAGCATCCTTATAATGTTTTAAAAAAGCGATTTGTTTGAGATGCGCAGTAACAAGCACTTCGTGATCGTTAAGGAATGTAATATTATCAAGCCCTTTAAGCTTAGCAATTACTGTTGGGGTGTAACGGCCTTTGCCATCGGTTTGTTTTTTTAGCATGTACAACTTATTGCTTCTAACGG
Organism: Bacteroidota bacterium; assembly: GCA_040387415.1. Classification (GTDB taxonomy): domain Bacteria; phylum Bacteroidota; class Bacteroidia; order 2-12-FULL-35-15; family 2-12-FULL-35-15; genus 2-12-FULL-35-15. The sequence goes on along the minus strand of JAZKDU010000017.1, from coordinate 61,241 downwards.
TTGAGAGTATTGCATAGTCTGCCGGGCACTGGTTCACCGCTATACCGTTTGCATAGCAAAACCGATCAGCAGCCACATTCCAGGATTTGCTCACAGGATCAAAACGAACAAGATTGGAGCGTTTTAATTTTAATAACGATTCCATTGCACTTCCTCGCTTGCGGGCATCGTTTGTTACAAAAATCTGACCTGAACAATCTGCTGTTACATCATTTGGTGATACCAGCAATGGAGAATCCAGTTTTTCTTTAAATTCCAAACGGTCTGCAAAAACAGTATATACAACAATTGAGTGTTCTTTTATTTCGTCATGATGTGAAATACAATATAGAAGTATCTCCCCTTTTGAATTTTTGACCAGATCAAAGCCATGGGGCCGAAATACCATGCCTTCAGGCTCTTTTGTTCTTTTTAAAATTTTAAAGCTATTATTATTCAAATTTACTTCACAAATTTCTCCATAATGTGGGTTTCCAACTCTCCGTTGTAAACAGGATGCAAGAATACGCGGATACGAAGATGTAAAAGTATCAAGTACTATATCTTCCGGCCCTGGCCCGACATCTATTTTTTGACTGTTTCGTTGCTGTGCAACAGGAAGTTTTGAACATGCTGCTAAAATAAAAAGAAGGCTTAATTGAAGAATAATTTTCATAAAATCAGTTTACTTGTAATTGTTTATTTTATCATTAATTTCTGTGAAATTCTCCCTGCAGTAGTTTCAACGGTAATCAGGTAAGCCCCGGCATTAATATCGATTGTGTTTATGAAAAAGTTTTTTTCACCGGGGAACATACTTCCTTCATAGATGAGGGCTACCTTATTACCAATCATATCAAATAGGGTTACCGTACCTTCTGTTGCTTTATCAAATACTACAGGAATGCAGGTAATGCCATGTGAAGGATTTGGAAATGCCGGTTTCATTGTAAATACAGAGGCTGACGCATTTTTTATTTGGGTTATTGTTAGAACTTCGAATTCAAAATTACCAAGAGGAGCGGGCATTGGCCGTACTTGTTGTTTTCCTGAATTAGCAATAGCTTTTATATAGTAAAATATTCTTGTACCTGCCGGCTGTGCCGGAATATAGCCAGTCCATGTATTGTTTGGAGCATTAGTCAAGGTCATAGCAACGCTTGAAAAAGGTTGAGTGGTATCTGTGCTATAATATAATGTTGCTGCTGAAATGCCCGTTTTATGCTGTATTCGGGCATCTACCTGATATGGTACGGTTGTATTTAAAGTGTTTGGAAGGTTTTGATGAACAATCAGTATTGGATCCTGCACTCCAACAGAATGGGTGATGCAATGGAGCGATCCGCTGGCCGAAATAGTACTGTTGGAATTAATTCCTTTGATTGTATAACCAGGCATTGCTTCTTTCCAGATGCGTATGGCTGTAGTATCATATTCGGTATAAAACTGAGGTACAATTACAGTTTTGTTAATAATGACCGAATTGGCGTAGGTTAAATAGTTGCCATTGTTATCCGGATAATAATAATTATAGAGCTGGTCAGGTGGCTGGGGAATACGAATTACCTTATACGGAGTTCCAAAAACTGAATTAAAATTTGATAACACATATTGCAGATTTGCCTCTATCTGCGGGCCATCTGCAGTGCCTTGAGGATATTGTCCAACTAAAAGAGTTTCCTCATTCAGTAATTTCATGTGCATATCAATGTGATGAATACCATCATAGGGAAGTGTAGCCATTTTAATGTAACGGTTAATTCCCATAAAATTCTGCATTATTGTATTTGCCTGAACCTCTGTTAACAAGGGGTTTTCATCTAATATAAGTTCAGATGAAAATGCAGTACCTAATCCATCCGTCATATAATTACCTCCGGTATGGATTAATTTATTGCTGCCTTGAGTTGTTTCGTATAACGGAATATTTAATTTTCTGGCAATAGAACGGCATATGGTATCATCTTTAATACGTGAAGGCCGGTTGTATTTCCAATCCACTAAAATAAGGGAGTCCACATCATTCATGTAAACTGTATTTGCAGAGTAATCTCTTGCCCATACGCTATTACAGGGGGCATGAATATAATTTACATTGCTAAGTGCGACACCACCACTTGTTAAGTAATTTTTTACAGCTATTGAATCACCATCACAATCAGGCCCACAGATAATATATACCTGTGTTTCTAAACGTGCGGCTCTTACAATTTCGCGCAATACTGATTCATAGCTTGTCCATGTGATGGTGAGGCCCTGAACTTCTTCCCATTGTGCCATATTACGAACAGCCCCCTGAGGAGGGCTTGTAATTCCTTGCGGTTGATAAAACGGTTCTTGATAATCCGATCGTTGTATTTCCAATTGCTCTTCTGCTGAAAAGCCAACAGGTAAGATAGTTTGGGCTACTCCTAACCGAATAAAAAGTGAAATTATAATCCCAGCAATTAATGTAATTTTTTTCATAGGCACAAATCAGCTTAGGATTCTTTTCAATGTGTTCTCTAAAGTACTAAATATTTATAATAAATACTAAATCAACAGAAAAGCTCCCGGTGAACCGGGAGCTTTTGTTGAAATTCTGAATTTTAAATTCAGCCGCTATTTTATTATTATCTAACCATGCGGGCTACAAACGCTTCTTTACTTCCTACAATTTGAACTGTATACAAGCCTTTTGCATAATCAGTTAAATCAAGCGTAAAATTATTCTGGCCAATTGTGCTGTTAAGTGATTTGTTTACAACTAATTGTCCGTTCACATTGTATATTTTTAAATCTGCTTTTTCGTTTAAAGACGACATAATGATGGCATTGAAAACTCCATCAGCTGCGGTAGGAACTATTTTTATTGAGTTATTAGCATCCAATGAATTAATACTATTCGCTCCCACAGTAATTACCATAATGGTAGTATCTGTATAACAAACATTGCTTGCTACAAGGGTAACAGTATAAGTTCCAGGGGCAGCATATGTATGTGTTGGATTTGCACTTAAATCAGTAACACCGTCACCAAAATCCCATCCATATAGGTTAGCATTAACAGATGTATTGTTAAAATTAACAGTTAATGGGGTTATTTCTGATTGTGTAAAATTGGCTACCGGCAATTGTGTATTACCATTGAAACTACCTGCTTTAATTAATACACCGGAATCAAATATACCATCTCCGGCATCAGCAATAGCTATTTTAAAGTGGTATGTCTGGCCAGGTATTACTGCCTGACTTAATTCAATGATAGTTGATCTGCCATCGTATTGATATGTGAGGCCATTGCTATTGTCAACAAAATAGTTGGAATTCATATTTTGATTTAAGGAGTCAATAGTAATTGGAGAATTTGTATTTGGTACCAGGGCCAGATTTTTAACCCCGTTTATGCCAGGTCCGCTGATGTAGAATGCAAACGCATCACTAACTCCTGCGTTAACAAATTCTGGGTATTCCTCCGATGCAAATACAATTTTGGAAGCAATAACCGTATCGCTAACAGAAGTAAAGTCGAACTCAAGGATAGCGGCATCAAAGGTAGTGCTGCCCGGAACAAGCAGATCCAGATCACTATCACCCGGAAGACCATTCCCTGTACCTGCACTGGCAGAATTATTTGGACCAACGGCATTATAAATACTTCCTGTTGTTAATAAAAGCCCGCTTGTAAATGCGCTGTCAATACCTGCGCTGTTATCAGCAAAATAACCAATTGCTGAAGGGGCACCGGTATACGTCAGATTACTTACAGATACGCAGCTTCCAAACAAAAGGCCTCCAATGGTTTGCGTTAAATTAGGGATAGTGTCAACAATTAAATCTGAACTAACCTGATTGTTTACATAATCACAATAAGCAGCAGTACATCCTGAATCGGTTGCTATAGTTAAACAAACAGAGTAGTAACCCGGGTAAGCATACATGTGAGAGGGACTTTGGAAATTTGAATAAGTACCATCTCCAAAGTCCCATGTCCATGAAGTTATATTTCCATAACTTGAGGAAGCCAGGTCAGTAAAATAGAATGTATTAAAGGCCTCTGAATAGTTAAAGTAAGAATAACATGAGGTAGAATAATCATTTACATTAATGTTATAACAATTTGTATTTGAACATCCGGAGCTGGAGGTAATTGTTAAACATACGGTGTAGGATCCATTGGATGTATATTGGTGAATCGGATTTTGTGAAATAGAACCGGTATTATCACCAAAATCCCATGCGTATGAAATGATGGAATCATTTGAGCTGGAATAATTAGTAAATGTAACTTCATTTGCAGAATCCACATTAAAATAAAAGTCAGCATAACAATAGGAGCTGGCACCAACATAAATAGAATCACAGCAAGTGGATAGAATGTTGCCATTGCTGTCAAGTGAGGTTAAGCATACATTATAAGCTGATATTCCATAATTGGGCTGATAATAATAATGGCTATTCTGATAATAGGTTGTTGTATCCGAGTTTCCGTCTCCAAAGTCCCAAACGTAAGCATACGCAGAAATCATAGTACTGCTATCTGCTTCAAAATAGGTATAAGGATCATAAAACGTGTAAGAAAAGCAACCGCTGCGATTTCCGCTTTGAGCTTTTTGGTTTAAAGGAGAATTTTTTGCAATCTTAGCTCTATCCTGATGGCGTTTATAAACGGGACTTTGTTTAAATGCCATTTCTCTCACACTTTGTTTTTTATTTTTTTGTGGATGAACGTTCACATTATTTTGAGCGTTTGCTAAAATAATTACGGAACATGCTAACAGGAGTAAGATTTTTCTCATAGTTATAATTTTTAGGTGAATAACCGATTTATAACATAGACGAATTTTTTAGTAAATGGTTGCCTGTAGTAATTATTATTTTTTAAATTACTTGTAAGTGCCTAATTTAGTGGTAGTTGCGTTTATTTTTTTAATCAAATAAATTGTACCGGATTCCGATGAAAAATCTTCTGCCTTGCATAGGAGCATAATTATAAGAAGGATCAAATGTGTAGTTATTCGGATTGTTTTCTGTAATATGCTTATCAAAGGGATCGAAAGGTCTTAGAATAGGATCATCAGGTGTGAAGTTGAAAATATTTTTTACTCCGGTATATACTTCAATCCCATTTTTGAATTTTTTGCTTACCTGTATATTTTGCAAAGTAAACCAGGGGGATTGTTCCGGACGATGATCATTAGGAACAACCGGTAAATGCATCGGGCTTTTAATGTTTCCGGTATAATCGATGCTGATGTTTGATTTACTGAATGTGTAACTCAGTGTAAAATTGCCTGAAAAATTAGGAGCGTGCAGCTGAGGCGTTTGAATGTTTGTTCCAGTTGAATCTTTTTCTGTACTATAAACATTCATATAGGTACCGCCAATAATAGCCTTCAATCCATTAGTAAGCACAATGTCGAAATTCAGAGCAATACCTTTTGAAATTGCATATCCATCAAGGTTATCAAAAATAATTTTTGTGGGATCTGTATTAAAATCACCTATTATTTTATTTGTGAAATATGTGTAGAACACACTTGCATCAAGCCCTATATATGCATCGGTTAAAATGAAAAAGCGCTGGTAATTTAAATTTATATTCCATGATTTTTCAGGCTTGAGATTATTTTTAATTACTACTTCTCTCGCTCCTGTGAGGGCTGCATGATCCTCAGTAAATAAGTTTACTACCCTGTAACCGTTGCCGCTACTTAACCTTAAAATGTTGTTATCATTTACAGCATATTTAAATGCCAGGCGTGGAGATAAAATGGAGCCATGGTCGGTATTATAATCATATCGTAATCCGGCAAGTGTCGTCAGCTTTTTAAATTTTAAATTTGTTTGTGCGAAAATACCCGGTAAATAAGTGCTTTGAGGTTTGTTTTGTGGATTTAAAGTATCGGTGCTTTGTGTTCCCGGAGTATTATCATCATAGAAAGTATATCGAAGGGGAAGACCAACGAGCAAATCAGCATTTTTATTGATTGTTTTATTCCAATACAGCTGTGTGAAAGCAATGTTTTGTGAAGCCATATACGGAGTTGTGCCGTAGTAAGAATTTTGATTGTGATTATTTAGTGAATATTGGAAAAATACCTGTTCTTTTTTCAATGGTAATTGATATATACCAATCAGTTCATACCGGCTGGTATAAATGGATTCACCATATACACTGTCTGTTCCCCTGAATTTATTTTCATACTGTGTTTCGCCACCCCATCTATCTTCATAAACAAAACGCGCTGCAATGCTGGATATCCTGTTTTCAGTGCGTTCAAAACTCCATTTGTTGAATATTGAAATACGGTTTTGAAGGGTTACATCGGTGAAGTTATCTCCATTTTTATCCATCACATTCTGAAAGTTAAAGTAGTTAATGCCTAAGAGGGAGTGTGCTTTTTTTAATTTAGTTTTTATTCCAAGATCGAAATTATATTCCTGGTCGGTGGTGGCCATAATATCCAAACTTAATAAGGGTGCAGCAATCGGATTTTTTGTAATTACATTTATCAATCCTCCAACAGCTTCGGAACCATACAATGTGCTGGCAGGCCCTTTAACCACTTCTATTCTGTTTACAAGGCTGTTCGGTATACCGCTTAATCCGTAAACTGTTGATAAGGAACTTACAATGGGCATACCGTCAATTGTGATCATGGTATAGGGTCCTTCCATTCCATTAATATGAATATCACCGGTATTACAAACGTTACAGTTTAATTGTGGCTGCACGCCATTAACCATCTGCATTGATTCAAATAAGCTTGGCGTAGGGTTTTTTAAAAATAATTTCGGGGTTAATATTTCAACAGGAATAGGTGATTCCGCGCGCGTCATCTCTTTCATAGTACCGGTTACTACTATTTCGTTTAAGCGGTTATCCAGTGAAATGATGCTTTGATTAATGGTAACAGGTGCAGTTGCGCTGATAAAAATTTCTTTTTTTATTTTCTGGTATCCCACCATGGATATTTGAAAATCATATTTGCCAAAAGGGATATTGGAAATCTCAAACTCCCCATTTTGATTGGTAACGGCACTGTAATGCGTTCCGATTAAACCGGCATTTGCGAACTCCACAGGTTTACTATCGCTGGTGATTTTACCTTTAATGCTACCGGTTTGCGCTTTTGCTGAAAGGGTTATAAAAAAGAAAATCAATAAAATTAGTCGCATGTATTAATAATATTTATACAAATGTAAACAATAATTTAGACTTATCTAAAAAATATTTATTGTACGTAAAAAATTTGTGCCTATATTTGTTTAAATTTTTATCAAATGAACTCATTTACTGAAGAAAATTATCTGAAGGCTATTTATAAGCTTATTGAACAGGAGGGAGAAACCGTTACCACTAACGCCATCGCTGAAAAGATGAGCACTAAACCCGCTTCTGTAACTGATATGCTAAAGAAACTAGCGGATAAAAAACTGATCAATTATCAGAAATACCAGGGGGTGACCCTTACTTCAAAAGGGGAGAAGATAGCGCTAACAATTATCAGGAAGCACCGTTTATGGGAAATGTTTTTAGTAGAAAAACTTGATTTTAAATGGGATGAGGTACATGATGTGGCTGAGCAACTGGAGCATATCAATTCAGATAAGCTGATAGAACAGATTGATAAATTTTTGTGTTATCCAAAAGTAGATCCGCATGGTGATCCAATACCAGATGCAAAAGGAAAAGTGAATATTCAAAAATCACATTTGTTATCGAAATTCAATAAAAATGATGTGTGTATTATGACAGGTGTGGTAGATCATTCAACTGCATTTTTGCAATACCTTGATAAGTGCGGTTTAGCGCTAGGTAATGAAATTAAAATAAAAGATATTGTTGAATTTGATCATTCTCTTCAAATTACTATCAACAAAGGCAGCACAACATTCATCAGCAATGATGTTGCAAAAAATATTTTAGCAATTATAAAATAATGAAACCACTAACTGATAAATCATTACAGGAAGTAAATGCAAGCGTAAGCACCAACAAGGTTGGCTTCTGGAAAAAACTATTTGCTTTTATCGGACCGGCATATTTAGTAAGCGTTGGTTATATGGATCCGGGTAACTGGGCTACCGATATAGCGGGTGGAAGCCAGTTTGGTTATAAATTGCTTTGGGTGTTATTGATGAGTAATTTAATGGCATTGTTGTTACAAAGCCTTAGTGCAAAGCTGGGACTTGTGCGTGGGCTTGATCTTGCGCAGGCCTCAAGGGCTGCTTATCATCCGGTAGTGAATTTTTTCAATTGGGTGTTGGCTGAAATAGCTATTGCAGCATGCGACCTGGCTGAAGTAATTGGAATGGCTATAGGTTTGCAGCTATTGTTCCACATTCCACTTCTGGCAGGTGTTTCAATAACTGTTGCAGATACCTTGTTATTATTGGTGTTACAAAGGTATGGCATCCGGAAAATGGAAGCCTTCATTTTGGTGCTGATTGCCACTATCGGCTCCGCTTTTGTTGCGGAGTTAATTTTTGCTAAACCCAATGGCGCTGAGCTTGTAAAAGGTTTTATCCCTTCCATCCCTAATAATGAAGCTTTATACATAGCTATTGGAATTATTGGTGCTACTGTGATGCCGCATAACTTGTATTTGCACTCATCACTTGTGCAAACACGCAGAATTGATCAAACGCCTAAAGGAGTTAAGGAGGCAATTAAATTTAATTTCATAGATACTTTCATCGCCTTAAATCTGGCCTTGTTTGTAAATGCTGCTATTTTAATACTCGCTGCTGCGGCCTTCTTTAATTCAGGATTAACGGATGTTTCCGAAATTCAGGATGCACACAAATTATTGGACAATGTTTTAGGTAATAGTCTTGCACCGGCTTTGTTTGCAATTGCCTTGATTGCTGCCGGGCAAAGCTCAACACTTACCGGGACCTTATCCGGACAAATTGTAATGGAGGGTTATTTGAACCTTCGTATTCAACCATGGCTAAGAAGAATTATAACCCGCCTTATTGCTATTATTCCGGCCTTTTTTACTATTTATTTTTTTGGAGAGGATGCTACAGGGCAGTTGCTTATTTTGAGCCAAGTGGTGTTGAGTCTTCAGTTAGGATTTGCAATCATACCCCTTATCCATTTAACCAGTGATAAAAAGAAGATGGGCGAGTTTGCAAATAAAACCTGGGTGAAAATTGGTGCATGGCTTATAGCAGCCATTATCGTAATACTAAATGCAAAATTGGTTATTGATACGTTAAGTGGATGGATAAGGGAAGCTGAAAACCCTGTTATTCTTTATTGTACTGTGGTACCCTTAGTTGTTGGTGCAGGTATACTGTTACTTTATATAACGTTTGTACCTCTTATTAAAACAACAAAAGATTTGAAAAACGTGGTGCCAGATGGTCATGCAGAAAAATTGGAGCTGGTAACTGTGGTGAAATATGAACGCATTGCGATCACTGTCGATTTCAGTGCCAGTGATAATAAAGCGATTGGAAATGCGATATCACAAGGCGGAAAGGATGCCGAATATATTTTGATTCACATTGTTGAAACGGCCGGAGCACGTATGATGAACAATGAAATTGATGATCTTGAGACATTATCTGATAAACGTAATTTGGAAAAATATAAAATTGATCTGGAATCAAAAGGCTTCAAGATACATACCAAGCTTGGTTTTGGGAACCCTAAAAAAAGTATTCCTGAAATTGTAAATACTTCTGATTGTGATTTATTGGTAATGGGGGCTCATGGACACAGGGCACTTAAAGATATTATTTTCGGAACCACTTTGGATGAAGTACGGCATAATGTAAAAGTGCCGGTATTGATTGTGAAATAGAATGCCATGTCCTAAAAGGAGTAAAAAAGGTGTTTTTATTAAACGGAGTTTCATAATTAACTTAATAACGACCATTATCCATTGGCTTTTAAAGGCTGTCCTCCCGAACCCGTTTTTACGGGAAAGGGAACTTGCCAATCACAGGGCTATATCTTTTAAATTAAGAAAGATCCCTCACGAAAAGCTCAGGATTACAGCGGTGTAAATAACTGTTTTACAATCAATTGCATAATCACTAACTATCGAACTCAGGTTATTAGTATCTTTGTATCCTTATGGCAACAGAAAATTCTATCAATATTAAAAATAAGAAGGCATCGTTTGAATATTCATTTATTGATAAATATATTGCTGGTATTCAATTGACGGGTACTGAAATAAAATCAATACGTGAAGGAAAGTCAAATATCAATGATGCTTTTTGCGTGTTTTTAAAGGAGGAATTGTTTGTTCGGAATATGCATATAGCACCTTATTTTAACGGTACTTACAATAATGTGGAAGAAAAACGCGACCGCAAATTGTTACTCAATAAAAAAGAACTGAACAAACTGGAAGGTAAACTAATAGACAAAGGTTTAACAATTATTCCGTTTCGTTTATTTATCAATGAAAAGGGATATGCGAAGTTGGAAATAGCTCTTGCCAAAGGGAAGAAGCTATATGATAAACGTGACGATATTAAAAAGAAGGATATAGAGCGGGAAATGAACAGAAGAATGGCATAATTATAACGCTGTTTTTGCTATAATTTATATTCTTTTATCATTCCTTAAAAAAAACACAAAACCATTTTTTCGGTAGATTTCTTTTAGAGCAGGATGATTTTTTAAAATTTCGTTCGCTGATGTTATTTTACTAACAAAATATACAGGTTTATCAATAGCACCCGTCAATAGCCAATCCATTGAATAACTCTCTTTATTCAAAGGTTCTTTCTTTTTCGAATAAAAGAAATGCGCATAGCTTTTAAATCCAAGCGTTTCAACGTAACAATCTTTATCCTGTATATATTGATAAAATTCAATAGCAGCTCCCTGCGAATATTGTTCTATTCTGGGTGCGACCACTAAAGAGGCCATATTCACTGAAAATAAGCTCAGAATAAAAATGCCGATTATGCCATCTGTTATTTTTTTACGTTTAATCAGTACCAGCATAATGGCTACCCCGGCAATTAAAACCACTCCGATAAGCCATTCAAAGCCTGTCCAGCTAACGTTTGCTTTTAAATTTTCTACTGCGAAAGGATCTTTGATAAGATCGGAGTTAATAATGTGTTGTTTATACCGGTCAATAACGGGTAATGCTGAAATTACTATACCTAAAAGCGATGCTATGATCATCAATAAAATACCCGAATATTTTTTCCATTGTAGTTCTGCATTCATTAATTTATACACTGCGTAAGCCCCCAGGAAACTTAAGGGGAAATAGCATAAGGACGAATAATGCACAATTTTAGTTTTTACAATACTGAACAGTATAAGCACTACTCCCAGCATAATAATCATCCACAATTTAAAATGTTTTTGATACGGAGTATCATATTCGTTTTTTTTAAACGACCTCAATGCGAATACTGATAAAGGAAAGCAGCCGATTAATAAAACGATCCAATGGTAGAAAAATGGTCCACCATGGCCGGCATCTTGTGTATTGAATAACCGTACCTGATACAAAAAAAACTCTTTGATGATTGCACTATTCCCTGTAAGTAAAAGCATTAAAAACCACAACCCGCCTATAAATGCTACAGTAGTAGCGTACAGTATAATCTGTCGCATACTGATAAACGGCTGTAGGCGTTTAATCATCCAGTAAACTGCAAAACATAAACTAAAAACCAATATTGCTACAGGTCCTTTTGTAAGTACGCCAAAACCTATAAAAACGGCTGAAAGCAGTAATAACCAATTGTTTTTGGTGTTTTTATTATCAGCGGTATTAACATTGGTAAATAAGATGAAAAAATAAATACCGCAAAAAATAAACAAGTTGAACCAGGGATCAATGATGCCGGATTTAAAATAAAAGTGGGGGAGAAAGGAGCCTGCATAGGCCAATACCCATACGAGCCCGAATTTTTCATCAATTAATTTTCGGCCAATATTAAACAGCACTAATAAAGTAATACAGCCGCAAACAGCATTTGGTAAACGTGCCGCAAATTCATTTACTCCAAAAATATTCATTGATAAGGCCTGCAGCCATATAAATACCGGAGGTTTCTCCCAAAATGGCTGATAGTTTATTTTAACGGAAAAATAATCACCGGTAGCAAGCATTTCACGGGCACATTCGGCAAAGTTTATTTCGTCCCAATCAAATAGGTGCACTGCTCCTAAAAATGGCACAAACAGCAGCAAGGCAGCAAGTAATATCAATAAATTATATCGTATAATTTTTGAACTCATTAATTTTTAAATGATGTAATAAGTGATTTGTTCATCCAGTCTGATCCCTTTTTCCGGATTAAATAATATACCCAAATAGTGATGCTTACGCCAATTAATGAACCAACGTATACATCTTCTAAAAAATGCTGCGACAAATAAATTCGGGAATATCCAATCAATAAAGCTATGAAAAAAAGAATAAGCTTGAGTATTTTGTTCGGAATTAATAATGCTAAAGCAAGATATAATGAAAATGCGCAGGTGCTGTGTCCAGAGGGAAAACTGTTGTATAAGTGATTGTCAACACCGGGAACAAAGTAAAGATCATGAATACCTTCAAAAAATTTTTTAGGACGCACAGCATCCGAGTATACGGTATGTTTAAGTATTTGAGTTATAATGGAAGCCAATACATTGGAGAAACCTGCTATAATTGCAAACCGGTACTTAACCGTCATTAAAATAATAACGGTTAAAAGCAGCATTACCCCATCTCCAAGATAAGTAATATAGTAAAAAAATACATCAAAAAAATGGTTGTGGAAGGCGTTAAATGTTAGGTGAAGCTCTACCTTTGTTTTAATCGCCAGTAATAAGGCACCTAAAACAATAAAAATAGAATAGGGAAGTAAAAAGGAAAGATTGCTTTTGAGAATAGATTTCACATCAAATACAAAATTAGTAATACATCAACAGTGCAAAATACACTGTTGATGTATTACTATTAATTAAGAGTAAGAGCCTATTACATGCAACAACTGATTTACCTGGCTGTCCCAAAGTAATTTAGAAGTCTGCAAATCAGCAGCTTCGTCTGCAAAATCAGTAACAATTAATGAGATATCTCCGGTAAGATCATCTTTTTCTATACGAAATTCGAAAAAAGTACCATCTGGTTTATCAAGCCATTGCAGCCTTACATATTTTTCATCTTTAAAGCCAATTAATCTGGCTTTTTGTTCGCTTCCTTCCCAGAAGAAAGTAAATATGCCATCATGAATGTTTACATCATCAGCAAACCATTCTGCTAAGCCGCTTGGTGAAGTTAAAAATTCATATAATATACCTGCTGAAGTACGCATTACGTATTCCAACTCAAATTTCCCTTTTGGTTCTTTTTTAGGAATCGCAGCTTTTTTATTGCCATCAACTGGAGCAACAGCTAGTGAAGCCATTGGATTAGTGAAAGTTCTTAACTGTTTAGGAACTTTTACCGGTTTTTTTAATTTTTTTGTGCTGTTAATCAGCTGTTCGATCAATAAATCGTTTTCGATTACCGGTTCATCTTCGTCATCATGCTGTTTTTTCGGTTTTCGGCCGCCTTTTGATTTTTTTGCAGGTTTACTCGAGGCTTTTGGTTCATCATCAAAGCTTATTTTTTCAGCTTTGATCTTTTTTACCGGTTTTTCCTCTTTAGCCTTTAATTTATCTTTTTTTGCTGTTTTGTCCTCTTTAATAGCTTTTTTGGGTTTATCTATACCTTTTTTGGCTGGAAGAACTAATGTAATTGTTTTTTTTGACTCTTTTTCAGATTTAGAGCCTTTAGGAGAAGCTTTTGCAACAACAGGTTTAGCCGCTGCTTTCCCAGATTTTACAGCCTTCTTTGGAGAGGCTGTGTTTTTAACTGATTTTATATTTTTAACAGGCGCAGCAGCTTTTACCACCTTTTTTGCAGGCTTATTCTTGTCTGTTTTAGGGGCTGGTTTTGCAGTCTTACCTGATGGTTTGACAGATTTGTTCTTTAATTCCTTAACCGTTTTAAGGGGTTTACCTTTCTTAGCAGGCGCGTTTTTCGCAGGTTTAGCGCTTATTTTCGCCTTTGTATTTTTACTTTGCTTTTGGGCCATTGTATTGTATATTTCAAACAAATTGTCGCAATATATAAAAAATATCCATTCGACAATGAATGCATTTTGTTAAAAAAATATAAAAGCGATTTTTATTTAACATTTTAAATAGTATATTTGCGCCCTCAAAATAAATGGCGAGGTAGCTCAGATGGTTAGAGCGCAGGATTCATAACCCTGAGGTCTCGGGTTCAACTCCCGATTTCGCTACTGAACGGGATTTTTCGATAATATAATCGAAAATCCCGTTTTTATTTTCTTCTAAAGTCGTTGTTACTCTAGCAATTGCCAAGAATACTTTATTAACTTGATTGGTTTGATTCCCGTATATACAAAATACGAATGGAGAGTTCCATTTATGAATAACGTAGAAAAACGATCTGCTATTTTTTGCTTATTCCTTACTTCAATATAAGTTCTCACAAAAAAGCAAATTTCGGATTTGAGCAAAATTATTTGCAGGAATTAACTGTAGTTTTTAATTAAACTATTAATGATGAATTAAGTCATCATTTTATTTGTAAAATAAGGCGAAATGTTGTATTTTTGTTGTTAATAATCAACATTAATATTGATATTTGTAGCCAATGATGGAAATAAGCGACATAAATTACATGAGTGATTCTGCCATAATTGCAACTATCGGAACATTTATTAAACACAACCGGTTAGAACAAAATAAAACTCAGGAGCAATTGGCTAAAGATGCTGGAATAAACCGTTCCACCTTAGTTGAATTTGAGAAGGGCAAAAGAATAAATATCATCACTTTTATTCAATTGTTAAGAGCCTTGAATTTATTGAATTTGTTAAAACAATTTCAAGTGAAATTGCAAATAAGCCCTATCCAATTAGCGGAGCTGGAACAGGCAAAACGAAAAAGGGCCTCAAAAGCAAAAACAGGTAATAAACCCAAATCGGACTGGTAGTGAATACAACTGCATTTATAAACATATGGAATCAGCGTGTTGGAGCCGTAGCCTGGAATGATGAAACAGGGCTGGCTTCTTTTGAATATGATCCGGCTTTTCTAAAAAATAATTGGGATCTGGCCCCCATTAAAATGCCCATTGAAGGCGCGGCAAAAAGAATATTTACGTTTCCGGAACTAAGAGATGTTAAAACATTTAAAGGGCTGCCCGGTTTGCTTGCCGATACTTTACCGGATAAATATGGTAATACATTAATAAACGCGTGGCTCGCCCGGCAGGGAAGATCTTCGGACAGTTTAAATCCTGTTGAATTACTTTGTTTTATTGGCAAAAGGGGAATGGGGGCAATAGAGTTTGAACCCAGTGTTCAGGAAGGTGAAAATATAGCAACTAAAATTGATATCAATAATCTGGTTGGTATTGCAGAAGAAATACTTTCAGGCCGAAAGGATTTTAGCGCTAATTTATCGGCTGACGATGAAAAAGGCTTAGTGGATATATTAAAAATTGGTTCTTCGGCAGGGGGGGCAAGAGCTAAAGCTGTTATTGCATATAATTCAAAAACAAAGGAAGTAAGAAGCGGTCAGGCAGATGCTCCTAAGGGGTTTTCGCACTGGCTGATAAAATTTGACGGGGTAACTGACAGGCAGTTTGGTGCTTCCAGCGGTTATGGGAGAGTGGAATTGGCGTACTACCTGATGGCTAAAGCAGCAGGAATTGAAATGACCGAATGCAGGTTGTTGGAAGAAAATGGAAGAGCTCATTTTATGACACGCAGATTTGATAGAGAACCAGATAATACAAAGCTGCATGTGCAGAGTTTTTGCTCCATGCAGCATTATGATTTTAATGAAGTAAATCTGTATAGCTACGAACAGTTTTTTGAAACCATGCGAATGCTGGCACTTCCTTATAATGAGGCGGAACAATTCTATCGCAGAATGGTATTCAATGTAATGGGACGCAACTGCGATGATCACACTAAAAATTTTGCATTCATATTGGACAAAACCGGCAAATGGCGCTTATCACCTGCTTTTGATGTTTGTCATGCTTACCGGCCTGGAAGCGAATGGGTGAATCAGCACAATTTAAGTGTGAATGGAAAAAGAAATAATATTTCTAAAACGGATTTGCTGGAAGTAGCAAAACAAATGAATGTAAAAAAAGCGCAAAACATTATTAACGAAATTTCAGAGGTAATCCAAAACTGGCATTATTTCGCTAAACAGGTGGAGGTTGAGCAAACCCTTGCCAAGGCTATAAAAGAAACGCTTATTATACTTTAGCAAATAAAGTATAATAAGCGAAGCCTTAAAATTTATAGGCAAAACCAATTCCAAGCACTTCTTTTAATTGAGTACGCGGACCGGTAAAATCAATAACTCCATCGCGGTTTTTATCTACAAACACATCAATATCATCATCATACAATACGTTTACAGTTACAGTAGCAACAATGTATTTATTCACCCTGAAACCAAGAATTGTTTCCCAGCTAACGTCAATATTTTCAGGATTATGTAAATAATTAGAAAACAAATCGAGCTTTGTCAGTAAAGTAACGCTCTTATCCTCAAAAAAGGTGTTTTTATATACAATTCTCATATAACCTCCATATTCAGTTCTAAGCATTTTTCCATGGCTGATTAATACGCCATTACTATCAAATTCTGCAGGATCAACTCCAAAAGCGCCAATATCCGCAAGTGCCGTACTGGTAACTATGGTGTTTTTAACCGTTATTGGGGCTATAAATGCAGTAAAATGAGTATTGGGCTTATAGTCCATACCAATAGCTGCTAACAAGTACCCCGGTGACATTAAATCAGAAATTTTTGTAGAGTCATCCGGATAATTATAGCCGGGAGACATTTGTGTTTTAAAATTGAGCAAAGCGGCATAATACCAGTCTTTAGTTGCAATTCTTCCATATTTGGATGAAAAGTCTATTTTATCATCGGTTTTAAAAGTTGCGCTTCCTTGCTGTAATAATCCGTAACCAACATCCAGCATATTATCCCAGGTATAATTTTTCGCTTTATAATTCACAAAAACACTTGCAAGAGTATTTAAGGAAAGCGAATTTTGTCCCCCGGCAGCCCAATTGCTGAATGCAGCCTGAGAAAAATTCAAACTGAACAAGCCGCCTTTTTTCCAGCCAAGCAATGTATCCGTACCGGCAGCACGTAATTTACTTTCTGCTTCCGTTATTTGTGCAGTTGACAAATGGACAGTAAGTGATAAAACTAATAAAAGTGTAATTCTCATGGTTGTATTGTTGTTTGGTTTTCTTATGTATTTGATTATGAGTTTTTTGTTAATATTTTTTTGGGCTGCAGACATTTCTGTTTGGGCAGCAACCATAATTAATAAACTATGCCTTTTTAGCTGTTAATTTTTTCAGCTTTACATTTTATTAATTCGCCAGGGTGGATAATCCCGAGTGGATTATTAGTTTCACCCCAAGCTTAACATATCAGTTTTAGTATTTAAAGCGCGTTACAAAATATTCATGCCATAATTTAAAATCTTCTCATCACATTGGAATATTCAAACAAGCCTGCATATTTTATCGGGGATTTAAGCCGGTTTCGCAAAGGGGCAACGCCTGTTCAATTAAAATGCGCAGGATCATTTATTCGCTTCAATCTTAACTGGAATATCAGATAATTTCTCCCAAAAAGCGCATGTAGTTCATCGGTAAACAGATTACCTTATGAAGCCCTTTTTAATTATTTTTTTCTATTATAAATCGGAGATTTATTCAATCCCAATTTATGGAAAAAATGTGCAAACGAAACACGAAGTACGCCCATTCCGTACTTAGCGCTGCGGCTAAAATTAATAGAAGATGCTTCCGGGAAATACTTGGTAGGGCAGGTGATTTCTGCAATATCAAAGCCCGCCATAAAAATTTGGGAGATCATTTCATTATCAAAAATAAAATCATCATCATTGGCTTCATAATTAACAGTTTCCAGTACTTCTTTTGAAAAAGCGCGGTAACCGGTATGGTATTCCGATAGCTTTTGATTCAGTAAAATATTTTGGGTTAAGGTTAAACAACGGTTAAAAATGTATTTATACATCGGCATACCGCCTTTTAAAGCGCCTTTACCTAAAATACGCGAACCAAAAACCACAGGATATAAATCATTCGCAATGATATTGGCCATGGAATGAATTAATAGCGGAGTGTATTGATAATCAGGGTGCAGCATGATTACAATGTCTGCATTTAACTCCTGAGCTTTATTATAACAGGATTTTTGGTTACCACCATAACCCCTGTTTTTAGTATGTTTAATAACATGCTTAATTCCTATGCGCTGCGCTACCTGAATGGTATCGTCCTTACTCATATCATCTACCAATACTACGTCATCAACAATATCAAAAGGGATTTCCTGGTAGGTTTTTTCAAGTGTTAACGCTGCATTATAAGCAGGTAATACAACTACAACTTTTTTGTTTTTTATCATCTGTATGTTTACTTGACTGCGAAAATAATAATAAATAATTAGAAGTACCTCAAAAATACCTTAAGCTGTTATTGTAGCTTCGGGGATGTATCTACTTTATTGAAATAAACTATAAAACACGTTTGTATAAATCCAATTCTTTTGTTGATAAAGGATATAGCTTAAAATTAGCTGGTACCAGGTTTTTCGGTAGATTTTTACGTATCATTAAAAAGGAATGCGCTGTGCTATAGTTATCTGTGCTGATGTAGAAGTAGCGGATAAGATATTCCCTTGTGCTGTAATCATGCTCCATTTCATTAGGGATTGCAATTATTGCCCCGTAGGGTACTATGTTCCCAATACTGTAAATATCGGCTAATAGGTTTTTATCGCGTTTTGTTTCTCCTACCTTTAATAGCGTAAATGTTATTGAAAACAACAGTATGATAATGGTAACTCTTTTGATGTGAATGTACCATTTTCCATTCGGATTTATTTTTTCTACCAGACTGCCCATCCTATCAGCCATTAGAATGGAGGCTCCCAGCGCAAAAAATGGAAGGGAAGTAAGTAAATAAAATCCTCTTTGCTCCATGGTGATCATTAAGGGGATAGATCCCGAAAAGCCGATTAAGAGCAGCCACCAAATTGTTTTGAAATCTTTTTTTTCAGTGGAACCAGTAGTTTTATGTTTTAAACTGAATAGATAAATAATCAGCATTAAAATAAATACCGGTATCATTTCGGTAAACAAACGCACAATAATTTCGAAACGGTAAGCGGCCGTCTGGCGGTCAGCTTGGTTAAATGAAAGTCCCAAACGATTTTCAAAATAGAGCTTAAAAACCGTATAAATATTATTATTTAAGAAAATAAGGATTGAATAGATCAGTAATGGAACTCCAATAAGAATGCTGGAATAAATAATGTTTTTTTTGAAGCTAAACTGCTTTCTGTTCACAATCCAGTAGCAAAACACGGCAGCTACCGGAAAAAGCCCCTGAATTCCTTTTGTTAAACTTGCTAAAAAAATGCAAATTCCAGCTAAAATAAGGTACAAATAAACCCTTTTCTCAAAAAGGAGCGCTTTACAGATGTAATAGATAGACATAACAACAAACAGTGTCATCACAGTTTCTTCTACATGGTTGGAATACGCCCAAAAACAAATAGGAATGGAGATATAGAATAGTATTGGCAGCCAGCTGTTTTTGCTGATTAGTTCCCTGTCAAAAAACAGCGTTTTCCATATTTTATGGCAGAACAATAAGGTAAGTGACAAGCAAACAAAGCAAAACAGCCTTTCCACATACAGGCTGGTACCAAAAAATTTATAAAACACTGCCAGGAGCCCAAAATAGAGCGGTGGCTGCTCCCGAAAGGTGGTGTAGTAAGTTTGACTGTAATGTGGTTCCCAGAAGTTTCCTAAGCCATCTGCAAGGTTTTTGGCAACACCAACATATAATAACCCATCCATAAACATACCATCCTGCACTAATTGTGAAACGATGAGTATTGAAATGGCTGATAGGGTAAACAACCAAAAAGGAAGTGTTTTGGATTGATTCATTCCCTTATTAATAAGCTTCGGGCAAAGGTGTCATCTGATTTTGCTCAGGATCCCATATTTTAAGCCGCAAACAGGCAATAATATCGTTTGGCTTTAAGGTAGTCACTTTTGGGTTTTGCAGTTCCGGTATTGCCGCCATAGCCTCCGGCAAACGGTAAAAAGGAATTCTTGAGTTCAAATGATGAATATGGTGGTACCCAATATTAGCGGTTACCCATTCAAAAAACGGATTCATAGCCATATAGCTGGATGATTCCAAGGCTGCATCGGCATAGCTCCAGTCAACATTACTTCTGAAAATAACGCCCGGAAAATTGTGTTGTGCGTAAAACAGGTAGGAGCCCAGCATGTGCGACAGAAAAAACGGCAGAAAGAAAGTAAGAAACCATATAATCCAGCCAAACTGTACAAACAAAAACACAGCAATACCGAAATGGATAGCCAGCACCAACATGGAATCCCAGTGCCTGCGAGGGTTGCTTAAAAACGACTGAATGCACATACCATACATAAAAGTAGTAAAATAGGCGAAAAACATATTTATAGGATGGCGGATGGATAAGTAAACAAACTTCTCCATTTTAGATGCTTCCAGAAACTTTTGTTTGGTCATGATAGGGAAGGAGCCTATGCTTACACTAAACAGCTTAGCATTGTGATTGTGATGATGATCATGCGATCGTTTCCAGATATTGGGCGGAGTGATCATGTATGCACCAAAAATGGTGAAAATAACATTGGCCACCGGTGATTTATGAAGTATGGTATGGTGCTGGTAATCATGAAAAATGATAAAACAGCGCGATAACAGCATAGCGCTGAAAATACTGCATAGTATTTTTGCCCAAATGGCCGGAATATAAATTGTGGCCAATAAAGAAGCTACCAGCAGTAAAAGAGAAGAAATAGTATGAAACCAGCTCTTCCAGCGAATTTCTTTCGCGAATGGCTTTGTTGCAATAATTAATTGTTTACCTTTTAGCATTATGCGCCCCTTTCCCCTTTTTAACTTTTCAATTTCTCTTTAAACACTTTTTTAAATTTCTCTACTTTCGGCATCACTACAAACTGGCAATAGGATTCCTCCCCATGCTGGTTAAAATAGTTCATATGGTAATCTTCCGCTTTATAAAAAACAGTAAATGGACTGATTTCAGTTACAATTGGCTGATCCCAGATGCCGGATTCTTCTAATTTTTTCTTGTACTGTTCCGCCAGTTTTTTTTGTTCTTCATTCACATAAAAAATCACGGAACGGTATTGTGTTCCAATATCGTTGCCTTGTCGGTTTAATTGAGTAGGATCATGGGATTTCCAGAAAGCGGCTAATAGTTCGTCATAACTTATCTGGGCAGGATCATATTTTATTTCACACACTTCTGCATGTCCTGTTGTACCATTGCATACTTCTTTGTAAGCAGGATTTTTAACAAAACCGCCTGAAAACCCTGATATAACAGATTCAACTCCTTTAAGCAATTGAAATTGTGCTTCTACACACCAAAAGCACCCTGCTCCAAAAATTGCAGTTTCCATAATTTGTGTCCTTAATTGTAATTATTAAAAGTTTTAAATTCGCTTATTAAGCATTTAATAGATAACACCTTAATAGCCTTTCTTGTTTTAACAAAAAACAAACCGGCTATAAAATTAAAGAAATTATTTCATCTTTCTTCTGAAAGATTATTTTGACTTAAATTCCTTCGAAATTTCTCTAAAATAAGTTTCAATAAACTGCGGATCTTTTTCATTTAAAGCAGCAAGGCTGCTATTGCCTAATATCCATTTATATTCCACTTTTGCAGCACCTGTTTTATTATCATCCCATTCATGTGCATTTTTGTATGAAATAAATTTTTCGGTGCGGTCAATGATCTTTCCTTTATCAGGAGTTGTTATCCATACATTGGGATCATCCAGGTTAATCCATACTACAATGCGTTTTACGGTTCCTTTGTCAAGCAATTGCTGTAAGGCCGCTCCATTTAATAGTGATTTGTCGCCACCAATAATGTTTAGTTCCTTCACTTCAATGGCTGAATTTTTTAAAAGGCATTCGGCAACTGTAGCGCCATTGCTATGTGCAATCAAGCGGTTGAATTTTTTATCTTTTAATTTATCAAATTCGCCTTTGGAGCGTGCAGAAGCCAGTGAAAAATTTTCGGTGGAAGAATAAGCGCTGCCTTTGCCTGCTTTTTCCATTATTTCACTTTCCTGCTGTGAAATACCAAAGGATACTATAACAGTTCCTTTACCCGAACTATTATCAGCTGTAGCTGTTTCCTTGTAGCTTTCACCGGTAAACGGACTTTTAAGGTTATCGGCTGCACTTAACGCTTCTTCATTGAACATACTTAATATAACCCCTTCAGTAAAAGGTACCTTTGTTTGTTGCTTTTTACTGCTTAGTTTAGTAAGCTCTTGCTGAATTCTTATTTTATCCTGTTCCAATTTTGTTTTGGCGGCAGCCACATTTTGCTGAAACTCATCCCAGGCTTTTGCATCCTTTTTAAGGGAAAAGTAGGTAAGCATCGAAATTTTATCCAAAGACGGGTCTTTAAACACAATTTCTTCCAATTCACTATTAAAGGTATTGATTTTGGGAATAAGTTCATTCACCTTAATGGTTAGTTGTGCCAAATCTTTTTGACACTGTTTTTCTGAGGGGGTATCTGTTTCCAGATCCTTGCATTTCTGGTTCAATGCTTTTTTTTCATCAATCAGTTTCAGCATTTCTATTTTCAGCTTTTCACTTTTACCAGAGTATGCTTCAAAGCTGGTTTTACTAATGCCAGCAGGTACAAGGTTTAATGCAGGTAATAACAGTTTACCCGAATATTGAGCGTTTGTGGTTACACTAAATAGGAAAAAAGTAAATAGTAGTAATGTGTGTACTCTGGCCTTAATTATTCTCATTTTAACTATTTATTTATGGTATTGGGGAAATATTACCCGTTTTATTTTTGCTGCAAACTTACATTTTTTTGTCAGAAGGAATTAAAAAAATGCGCTTTATGGCAGATAGCAGGCTGTTTGCAAAATGGGGTATTATTTTGTTCTTTTTTAATTTGGCATCTGGCTTTAAAGTTTAGTTTAAGTATTAAATATTGTCGATAAATATGATTATAATCTAGATGAATATTTGGCTGAAATTAGGATTGTATTAAAATTTGAAATAAGTTTGCCGACATTTAGTTTTGTGAAATTTTAATTTATTGATTATCAGTAATTTGTGTAAATAACGTTATTTTTAATCTGCAAAAAATGGTCATCAGTCGGAATTTAAATAGGGTTGAGCATCAGTTAAAAACGATTGCTACCCAAAAAAGCATATTAATTTCTCAAACAAATTATTTAATAATGAAATCAATAACACAATCTACTAGTCTTACCATACTACTTGCAGATGATGATAAGGACGATTGTTTTTTCTTTAAGAAAGCTTTAAAGGAATTGCCTTTTGTTCCTAAACTTTCCATAGCCTCCGATGGTGAACGATTGATGACCTACCTGGCAGAAAATTCAGATAAACTGCCTGATGTTCTTTTTTTAGATATTAATATGCCTAGAAAGAACGGCATTGAATGCCTGACGGAAATAAAATTAAATTCTAAATTAAAGGATATTCCTGTAATTATATATTCAACCTCTGCACATGATGATATTGCAGATATGCTGTATGAAAAAGGTGCACATTATTATTTGCAAAAATGTGATTATCTGGACTTAACAAAAAATATTCAGGGGATTTTAGATCGCATAATTAAATTTCCGGAAAGGCCCGCCAGGGACAAATTTGTTTTTAACAGCAAGGACTATAATTTAAATTAGTTAATGGCTAATAGGTTTAAAATCAATGGATTAAATGTTTGGCCCCGAATTAAGATAATTTATGCAGAAGAGAGATATTATATCAAAAAAGGAATTTGCTTCCAAGGACACTCTTGTATTGGTTAAAAAAGTAGATTTTAAAACTATTTTTGAATCTGTACCGTGCTCATATTTAGTGCTTTGTCATGATTTTACCATTGTTGGCGTAAGTGAAGAGTATTTAAAAGCTACGCAAACCAAGCGTGAGAATCTGATAGATAAATATTTTTATGATGCTTTTCCATCTAACCCGGAAGACAAAACGGGCAACGCCAGTTTTCAGTTAATGGAATCCTTAAACTTTATAATAAAAAATAAAATTTCACATGCTATTTCGCTGCAAAGGTTAGATATGCTGAAACCGGATGGTTCCTTTGAAGAAAAGTATTGGAATATGCTGAATAGTCCGGTATTAAATAAACAAAATGAAGTAGAATACTTTATTCTCCGAATGGAGGATGTTTCGGGTTTTGTAATTTCTCAAAATAAAAAAAATCCGGTAAATTCAGCACAAGCTATACCATCCCGTGCTCTTGAAATGGAGATAGAGGTTATGAAGCGTTCCATGGAAATACACCGGAGGAATGAAGATCTCGAAAAAAAGGTAAGTGAAAGTTCTGCTCAGTTAGATTTGATATATAAAGATATTGCTGATTACAAATATGCGCTTGAAGTATCCACTATTGTTTCTGTGACTGATAAAAATGGGATTATACAGGATGTAAATGATAATTTTTGCATTGTTACAAAATATTCAAAAGATGAAATAATTGGCAAGGACCACCGGGTTCTTAATTCAGGTTATCATTCGAAAGAGTTTATGAAAAAACTCTGGTCAACCATATCCAGCGGAAATGTATGGAAAGGGGAAGTTAAAAATAAGGCGAAGGACGGCACTTTTTATTGGGTTGAAACTACTATTGTACCTTTTCTTGATAATAATGGCAAGCCCTATAAATACCTGGCCATCCGTAAAGATGTAACCAAACGTAAGCTGGCTTTTGAAAAAATCCAAACCAGCGAGGCCAATTACAAAGAGTTGTTTGACAATTCCGCAGTATCCATATTTATTAGTGATACCAGTGCGGTGAAGCCAATGGCAGTAAATGATGTGGCGGCCAAAACTTTTGGCTATAAATCAAAAAAAGAATTTGTTGAGCATTTTGATGGAAGACTGCATTATGTAAACCCTGAAGCTGTTGAAAAAAATATTGCTCTAATAAAAGAAAGAGGGGAATTACATAGTATCCAGGAAATGAAGAGATTGGATGGCAGTCGTTTTTGGGTGAACGCATACGTGAAAGTAAATGTTGAGAAAAAGCAGATGTATACTTTTCTTATCGATATTACGAAGGAAATGCAGCTAAAGTCGGAGATTGATATGAAGATCCGGGAGTTGGAAAGCAAGAATAAAGATTTGGAGGTATTTAATTTTATTTCCACCCACGATTTGCAGGAACCGTTGCGTAAGATCCAGAATCTGATTAGTGTTTTATTGTCGGAAGAAAAAGACAGGTTATCGGAAGAAGGCAAAATGTATTTGAAAAAGAGCTATCAGACTTCGCAGAAAATGCGTAAGTTGTTGAATGACTTGCTGTTATATTCAAGAGTTAAAAATGCATCGTTTAATTTTGAGAAAAAGGAATTCAAAGTGATCGCATTAGAAATTATTGAGGACTATAAAGAAATTATCAGAGAAAAAAATGCGATTATAGATTTTAATGCCGATTGCGAAATTAATATCATTCCCTTTCAGTTTCAACAGGTAATTCATAATTTGATCAGTAATGCGCTTAAATTTACCACATCCAGCCGGCAGCCTCACATCAAAATATCCTGTAAAACGGTGAAAGGCAGTAAATTAAAAATTCCTAAAATATCTCCTAAATTAAGCTACAGCCATATTTCTATTTCCGATAATGGCATCGGCTTCGATTCGGAATATAAGGACCGGATTTTTGAAGTATTCCAACGCCTCTATACCAGCGAAAAGTACGAAGGCACTGGTATTGGCCTTGCCATCTGTAAAAAAATTGTTGAAAACCATAATGGAGTAATTACAGCCATGGGGAAGCTAAAAAAAGGCGCTAAATTTGATATTTACATTCCGGTAGATCAAAATTAATTGATTACAAATATTACATTCTCAAGTTAGAAATCGTTTCTGATAACCCCGTTTATTCATTTCTAATACAATTGATCCTCACCAAATAAATGAAATCAGGCATATTCAATAAAAAAGTTTGCTTTTATTATTTTCATCTTAAATTGTACATATAATAAATTAGACGCTCAGATATTCTAACTATAAAACAGACTCAAAAGGAAAATAGAATTATTAAATTATAATAATTTATATTTGTTAACCATTAAGTAGAAAAAATTTAACATAATAAACCAATCCGTTAGTTATAGAGAATGACTTTTTATTGTATTCAAAAAAATTAGTTTAGATGAAAAAA
Source organism: Bacteroidota bacterium (assembly GCA_040387415.1). Lineage (GTDB taxonomy): Bacteria > Bacteroidota > Bacteroidia > 2-12-FULL-35-15 > 2-12-FULL-35-15 > 2-12-FULL-35-15. Next base: position 34,915 of record JAZKDU010000017.1, on the reverse strand, counting down.
ATAATTTTACTATTAGTATTAATTCTCGCTTTTTCAGATGCCTCAATAGCACAATTTAACAAGATGTATGATTTTTCAGGATTGGATGGAGGGTATTCCAGAGGTACTTTTATTTCTGATGGAACCTATCTTTATGGAAATTCATATGGAGGTGGTTCCATGGGTGCCGGTGCTCTGTTTAAGATCAAACCGGATGGAACAGGCTTTACTAAATTACTTGATTTTAATGGAGGAGCGACCGGATTTTATCCGCTTGGAGCCCTCATTTCAGATGGAACATTTCTTTATGGAACAGCAACGGAGGGTGGTGCAAATGCTAAAGGCACTGTATTTAAGATAAAACCCGATGGAACCAGTTTTGTAAGGTTATTGAGCTTTACAGGTACAGCAAATGGAAATAGTCCAGGGCCGCTTATTTCAGATGGTGTTTTTTTGTATGGTACAACACATAAAGGAGGGACTTCTAATATGGGAGTGCTTTATAAAATAAAACCGGATGGAACTAGCTATACCAAATTGATTGATTTTACGGGTTCGGCAAATGGAAACAATCCTGCGGCTGCACTTTTTTTTGACGGGACCTATTTATATGGTGTAACCTCGTGGGGAGGGACAAGTAATTTTGGAACAATTTTTAAAATAAAGCCGGATGGAACAGAATTTACAAAACTGTTTGATTTTGCAGGTACAACTACTGGCCGCTCACCTTATGGCACCCTTGTTTTTGACGGAGTTTATTTTTATGGGACTACCTACCAAGGGGGAACTGATGATTTTGGTACCATTTTTAAGATAAAACCTGATGGCAGTGAATACACAAAATTATGGGAATTTGGAAGTTCTTACGGTGTTAACCCTGCCAGTACTCTTTTTCCTGTAGGTGACTTCTTTTATGGAATGACACAGAGTGGAGGGACTAATACTGATGGAACTCTATACAGAATAAAGGCGGATGGGACAGGATTTTCTTCACTAGTGAACTTTAACAGCTTAAAAGGAACTTCTCCCTGGGGGGGGCTTGTTTCTGACGGAATGTTCCTTTATGGATTAACGGATCATGGTGGTTTGAATAATAAAGGAACAGTATTTAAGTACAACCTCTTATGCACAGATACTATTATTAACCAGGCTCATGTGGTTTGTCCCGGACAAAATGTAACAGTTAATGGTAATACTTATTCTGTAAGCGGAACTTATTATGATTCGTTATCATCCTATCACGGTTGCGACAGTATAATAATAACCAGCCTAACCGTATTACCTGATACTTTGTATGAGCAGACAGTTACAATTTGTAACGGTGATAGTGCAGTGATTGGAAGTGGTTTTTATACCGCAAGCGGTAATTATACAGATACTCTTGTTTCATTTATGAATGGATGTGATAGTATAATCACCACTCATTTAACAGTGTTGCCTGCTAACCTGTCAATTCAATCGTATACAATATGCAGTGGCGATAGCATAACTGTTGGGACAAACATATACAGCTCAAACGGAAATTATACTGATGTATTTACCTCATTTATTGATGGATGTGATAGTACGGTAACTACCCATTTAACGGTAAATACTGTAAATACTGCTGTTTCGATTTCTAATACCGGGTTTATAGCAGCTGCATCACCTGCAGTTTATCAGTGGATAAATTGTAGTAACGGAAACATACCAGTTACAGGACAAATCAACCAAAGCTATCTCCCAACTGATAATAACAGTTATGCAGTGATTGTTACTCAAAACAGTTGTATCGATACTTCATCTTGTTATAGTGTCGTGCTTGTATGGCCCGGAGATACTGATAATGATTCATTGGTGAATAATAATGATTTGCTTCCGATAGGCTTGTACTATGGTCAAGCGGGTACTCCCAGAACAAGCATCAGTGATTTATGGACTGGATTTTTGTCTGCAGATTGGGGAACACTTCAAACAAATGGCTCAGATATTAAGCATAGTGATTCAAATGGGAATGGTGTAATTGATGACAATGATACCCTTGCGATTAATCAGAACTTTAATCTGACCCATGCAATTACAACAATCGGCAACAGTGGTTATTTAACTGAAAGAACAGCTCCTAATCTATATTTTGTTACTTCTGGCAATTCTTATGGTGCAGGAGATTGGGTGAATGTAGAAGTTTGGCTTGGAAATTCTGTAACTCCTGCAAACAATCTGTACGGAATAGCATTTAATATTGATTATGAAAGCGGTTTGGTAGAACCAGGTACCGAATACATTGTATATCCAAGCAGTTGGTTAGGTAATTCAGGGACCAATGTGTTTACATTATCTAAAATTGATGCTTTAGCGCATACAGCGTATGGCGCAATCACACGTATCAACCATACGAATGCAAGTGGATATGGTAAAATAGCAAATTTCAAGTTTAAAGTTAAAACTTCATTAATTGGTTCTGCAACAATGCAATTATCTGTATCAGGTTATCGTGCGAATGATGCATCTGGCAGTGGATTGGTATTCAATACACTAAAGGATTCTGTTTCGGTAAATCCATTAACAACTGGTATTGGAGAAATAAGTAATGATATAAGGATGACGATTTATCCAAATCCTTTTACTTCTCAAACCACCATTGTTTTCGCTGAAGATCAAAAGCAGAGCCAGGTAACAATAAAGGATGTTTTAGGTAAAGAAATAAGAACATTTCAATTTACAGGAAAAGAATTAATAATTGAACGGAAAACAATGCAAAACGGTATTTATTTTATATACTTTGTAAGTGGCACTAAGACTGTGATTAAAAAAATAATAGTTCGGTAAATTCCATTTATTTCAAACACCTTTTCGTTGCTGATTATTTAACAATATCTTTGTTTATTGGCAAGATTTTCCAATCCATTGACCTACATGAACAGAACCTTATCCTTACAGCACATCCGTCCGGAAATAACAATTGATAACAGCAGAGAAAGTTTGGATTTGGAAGGCTTTCAGAATGTTACGTTGAGACCCATTCTGAAATTTCAAAACGAAATTCTGCTGGCGTTGGTGAACCAACACTTGGATCAAAAGGTCACACAGCTGCCTGTTGAAAAGCAATTGGAAGACCTGATTAAAAAAAATACTGCATTTAAACAGCAATTGATAGGCCTTACTATAGGTCTGTTTACAGTGGAAGAGCTTGGTTTTTATCTTCAGCATCAGCAGGCACTAAACAAGCGGATCACCCAATTGATTCTGAAAAGGGTAGGAGATCAGATAAATTAAAAAAAAATTATCCTGTGTTAAATCCTTAATTAATAGGCAATTCAGATTATTGATATATCTTTTAACTATTTTTTTCAAAAATAAATTTGCACAGGATGAATTTTCATAGTAGCTTTGCATCACAAAGTACTTTTAATATTTGATTTTTATGACAAATTCAGCAGAGCATTTAAAAGCCATAACAGATATCCGTTCCATGATGGAACGCTCATCACGTTGTATTTCCTTAAGTGGATTATCCGGAGTTTTTGCCGGAATTTTTGCCTTGTGTGGTGCTTACGCGGCATTTGTAAAATTAAATTCGTTGAACGGCATTTACCGTTTATTGGATAATTCAGCTTTTATGGATGTTGTTATCTATTTAATAGTGGATGCTGCAATAGTTCTGGCAGCTTCCGTATCAATAGGTGCACTTCTGACTATCCGTAATTCAAAAAAGCGTGGTGTTAAAATTTGGGATGCCACGTCACAGCGTTTAGTAATTAATTTGTTGATTCCGTTGGTTGCTGGAGGCCTGTTTTGTCTTGTCCTGCTGTATCATGGCCTGGTTGCACTGGTAGCACCTTCAACCCTTCTTTTTTACGGCCTGGGGCTTATAAATGCCAGTAAATACACTTTTAATGATATCCGATACTTAGGTTTTTGTGAAATTGCACTTGGTTTGCTTGCCTCTGTATTTATGGGGTATAGTTTATATTTCTGGGCAGCAGGATTTGGCGTATTGCACATTATTTATGGTGCTGTGATGTATTTTAAATATGAACGTAACTAATTAATAAGGGATAATTGTTAATTGATAAACAATGAAATTTACCTTTGTGTGCTGCTCTAACCTTGGGATGTAAAACAAAAATAGTTTCGTAATTATTAAATATTCGTAATTCGTAGTAAGTGAAAAATTATATTCAACATCTTAATAAAGCATTTGAAAACCGGATCCGTTTGGGCATTATGTCTGTTCTGATGGTAAATGACTGGGTTGAATTCAGTACTCTGAAAGAGATGCTTGAGATTACGGATGGAAACCTGGCTTCCCATATTTCGGCCTTAGAAAAAATTGAATATGTTGAGGTGAAAAAACAATTTGTCGGTAAAAAGCCAAACACAACGTATTCTGTTACTGCCCTTGGTAAAAAAGCATTTAATGAACACCTGGATGCATTAGAACAATTACTAAAAAACAGGGATTAAAATTTTTTTGTGCATACACTTTGAAACGCAAAGTACTTTTAATTAAAAAAATAAAATATTCAAACCCCAACTAACTAACAAACCTAATCATGAAAAAAAACGACTGGATATTACTCACAGCAACAGCAATTTATAGCTATTTATTTTATGACCAAAACGTAGGTATTAACTGTCTGTTATTTACAATTTCGTTAATCGCTTTGCTGCTAGTTCGAAACAAAGAAGTCTACAAAAATAAAAGCTGGTTGCTTGCAGCAGCTGGAAGTATAGCAAGTGCAGGTTGTATAGCGTTTTACGGAAATGGATTATCTTTTTTAGCGAACATATTGTCATTGGGCATTTTATCTGCCTATAGTATGCATCCGCTCACATCTATTGTTATTTCGTTTTTTTTCTCGCTCTATTCTATTTGTGCATCATTTGTATTTATGATAATTGATAGTATACAGCGCAGCAGAAAAACAAGTGATATAACGGATAATAGAACAACTTCAGTAAAGCTGGCAATGTATCTGATACCCGTTTTTATTGCGATAGTCTTTTTCTTTATGTACAAGGCCTCCAATCCGGTGTTTGATAATTTTACGAAGAAAATTAATATTGATTTTATTACTGCAGGCTGGTTCTTTTTTACATTAAGTGGTTTGTTTTTAATGTATGGTTTCTTTTATCACAAAACAATAAAAGCCATTGCTCATAAGGATCTTATGGCATCCAATACCCTTTCCTATAACAGTGCTGATGCCAGCGGTACATTTATTGGTTTGAATATTGACAATGAAAAATTGTCGGGTATTATTTTATTATTGTTGCTGAATACCTTACTGTTTATGGTGAATGCGCTGGATGTGAATTTTCTGTGGTTTGATGGAACATTGCCTAAAGATTTGAGTTATTCGGCATTTGTGCACCAGGGAACAGGAGCTCTGATCACATCCATCATCATTGCCATTCTGATCATCCTTTTTTATTTTAGAGGTAATCTGAATTTTCATCCTGGCAATAAATCCTTGAAACGGTTGGCAGGCCTATGGATCATTCAAAATGCGTTCATGATCATTTCAACTGCTTACCGAAACGGATTGTACATTAATGAATACAGTCTCACTTTTAAACGCATAGGAGTGTATATATGGTTGTTGCTGGTACTGATAGGACTGATCACCACTTTTGTGAAAATTTTAAAAGCGAAAAGTAACTGGTACCTGTTTCGTACCAATGGCTGGTGGTTTTACGCTGTGCTGGTTATCAGTTGTTTTATAAACTGGGATGTAATGGTAACAGAATTCAACATTAATAGGGCGGAACAAAAGCATAAACCTCTTGATACCTTTTATTTGCTGTCTCTTTCAGAAAGAAATATTCCTCAGCTAATGAAGCTGAACGATTCTATTAAAAGCCAGGCTATGATTGATGATGGCCGCATGGAGGAAAGTCCATTGTATTATGAAGCAGATCATAAACCCGCTTTACATTACAAAATTTATCGTTTTTTAGAGGAAATGCAGCAAGCGGATTGGCAGTCGTTTTGTATAGCAAAAACAAAGGTTTACAATGAACTGTCAGGAATGGTAAAAGATGTTAAGGACATTGATTTGAGAGGTAAATATCTGTCAACCTTAAAGCCATTAGATCTAATGAAGAATATCCATACACTTAATGTTTCAAATAACAGTTTGAAGGATGAACGTGAATTGGTGCTGTTTCCGGAATTAGAATATTTGTTTTTGAATTACAATCAGCTGGATACTATTGACCATTTTCCTAAGTTGGATCATCTTAAAGTATTATCCTTATCAAACAATAGTATTAAAAATGGTTCAGCGTTGAAAAATGCGCCTAACCTTATTTCTCTTGATCTATCTGTTAACAGCTGGTTTGATCTCAATACATTGCCGGTGTTCAAAAAATTAACAACTCTGAATCTGAGTGATAATAATACTACAGATTATACAGCATTGAAAAATCAGCCTGAATTAAGAGATCTGAACATCAGTGGAACAGTTATAAATAAAGGAACGAAGATACCTTCTTTATCTAAATTGCTAAGACTCAATCTTCAGAATACAAGGTTAGATACAGCAGATGTAGATATATTTCAAAGCATCAGCTCTTTTAGCAGCCTGGAATACCTGAATTTGTCAAATAATAGTCTAGAAAATTTATACTCCGTTACCAATTATTTCAATTTAAAACAAGCTGTTAAGTTGGGTGAGCCAATTCAGCCTTTGTTTCCAGCACTTAAATCACTGGATGTATCACGAAATAAAATCCAGACTCTTTATCCGCTGATAGCGTATAGAAATCTGGAAGAACTTTATCTAAGCGATAACCAATTACACGATTTTTCAACTTTAGCTCAATTAACAAATTTGAAAAGGCTTTCATTACTTCATTGCTGGATAACCAATCTTGATTTTTTAAAATCAATGGAAGCTCTTGAAGTGCTTGATATCTCTGGAAATCCGATTCAAAATTATTCTGTCTTATTTGGTTTGGAAAATTTAAAACAACTCACCGTTGAAATTGCTGATAAGCCTTTAGTAGAACGATTGAAGAAGGCGTTGCCGCGTACCCATATTGTAAATGTGTCAGCAGAAGGTACTTCAGGCAGGAATTAGAATTTCAAACGATCAGAACCACTAACTTTTAATAAATTAAAAAATAATTAATTCTCAAAAATGAAAAACAAACTAATTAAAGTAATGGCAGTATCTTCTGCTATGAGCGTTTTACTGTTATGTTGCAGACTTTATTGGAGTGGAAATATCTATTATATTTTTCTCGCATGGAATTTGTTTTTAGCATGGATACCATTACTATGTGCGTTAATGCTTACAAAAGCAAACAAACGTTTAGGCTCAAAGTTACAGCTGGCCAGCTTGTTTTGTGGATGGCTTTTGTTCTTTCCCAATTCACCTTATATCATTACGGATTTGTTTCATTTACGTTTACGTGCAGGTATTCCACTCTGGTTTGATTTGGTGTTAGTGCTGTCATTTGCATGGAACGGCCTGTTATTAGGGTATGCGTCACTATTTGAAATTCAGGCATTTCTGAAATCCAAATTATCATCATCACGTGTGAATTATTTTATTTCAGCATTGATGGTGCTCTGCAGCTTCGGGATTTACCTTGGCCGTTATCCACGTTGGAATAGCTGGGATATTGTTACTAACCCAATTGCATTGTTTACTGATATTGGCGGTATGCTGTTACACCCATTTCATAATACAAGAATGCTAGGTGTTACATTCTTCTTTTCCGTATTTTTGATAGTAAGCTTTTGGACGTTAAATACATTGATAAATTACAAGCAGCATGAACAGCAATAGGCCATGGATACACAGCAGAATTAAAAGTTTCGGATTTGCTATAGAGGGTATTGTTACGTTTTTTAAAACGCAGCACAATGCCTGGATTCATGCAGTGGCAGCAGTTGTTGTTGTTGTTGCAGGATTTATTTTGAATGTAAACAATACGGAATGGTGTTTGTTGGCCATTGCCATCGCATTGGTAATAATATCGGAAATGCTGAATACGGCTATAGAGTTTTTAACAGACATAGTATCACCTGCTATTCATCCGGTAGCCAAAAAAGTAAAAGATGTGGCGGCCGGTGCAGTTTTATTTGCAGCTATTACAGCTGCTGTTATTGGAGGGATTGTGTTTATACCGAAGCTACTGATGTTGTGTTAAATGTATTTATTTTATGAAGTCATTCTGAACTTGTTGCTGAATCATACGGATGCTGAAACAAGTTCAAAATGACCTCTCTATTACGATTTCATATTCACAAATTGTAGCGGTAATTCATAGCTTCCCTGGCGCATCAGTGAAATAACAGCTTGCAGATCGTCAATTTTTTTTGCCGTTACTCTAACCTGGTCATCCATCATTTGCGCCTGCACTTTCAGTTTGGAATCTTTAATATCCTTAATGATTTTCCGGGCAACATCTTTATCAATGCCTTCGCGTACTTTAATATCTTTTTTTACCATAAAGCCTGAAGCAAACTGATCTTTACCAAAATCAAGACATAAAGGATCCAGCTTTTGTTTGATCATCCGGTTACGGATAATATCAATGATAGAATCCATTCGCATATCATTTTCCGTAAGCACATGAACGGTCATCGACTTTTTATCCAGATCAATTTCACTCTTTGAACCATTAAAATCAAAACGGTTAACTACTTCTTTACGTGCTACGTTTATTGCATTATCAAGCAATTGTGCATCTACTTTATTTACTATATCAAATGAAGGCATAAAATTTCGGTCTGGTTTATAAACACAAATTTATAAATTTTTTGTACCTTTATAAAATGAAAATGGCAGTGCTTGGGATAAGTGCAATAATACTGGTTAGCAGCAGTTTTGTGGCCTGCAATTATTTTGCCTATGCCGATGGCAGTAAAGCGAATGCCTATGTTCCTTCCGTTAAACGTGTTATTACTGAAACTCCTGTAGATTCATCACAGGTAACTTTCGCCACCGATCTGCCTCAGGTTATACTTTCAGAAACCGAGGCATCCATTATAAATTACGGATTGGTAGATATCCAGACCATTGATAGCAATATTGTTGTTGAATTAAAATATTCAACACTTGATAATTTTATTGGTGTAGATGTATATGGTGATTTTAATAAATGCTATTTACAGCCTGATGTGGCTGAAAAGCTTAGGTGCGCGCAAGAACTATTAAGATCCAGATTTCCTTATTATAACCTGATTGTGTATGATGCAGCCAGGCCGCGCAGTATACAAACCATTATGTGGGATACAATTAACGTTCCTTACTATGAAAAATCAAAATACCTGTCGGATCCGAAAGGCGGCTCACTGCATAATTTTGGTGCTGCAGTAGATCTTAGTATTATAGACAAGGACGGTTATGTGCTGGATATGGGTACACCCTATGATTATTTTGGTGAACTCGCTTATCCACGGGAGGAAGATAGAATGATTTACGAAGGTAAATTAAGCTACAAACAGCTGCTTAGCCGTGAGTTATTGCGTGAAGTAATGGAACAATCTGGTTTTTCGGGTATTACAACCGAGTGGTGGCATTTTAATTCCTGCTCCAGAAAAAGAGCCTATCAGCAATATGCAATAATAGAGTAGGAATTAGATTTGGGATTTTCTGATTTAGGAATTCGGATTGGTAAAAGTATTCCCCTTGTGTTTTGGTTAGTGAGTAGGATATGATGGTAACGTTTGCAAATGCGTTGTACGCGAATAAAACACAGGATTTACAACTTAATATACTCTTCAAACGTAATCCCTTTTTGGAATTCAGCAGAATAAACATACTGTTTTATATGTGCAGCCCAGGCCCTATGAGATTTACGATTATCCAAAATCGCTGAATCGAATGGTTTACCAAAATGAATTTTAATAGTATGCCCTTTTTGTTTGAACATTTCATCAGGTAAAAAAAGCATTTCAATATTCGCTTTAATTCCAATACGTTTGCGGAAATTAGCAAAACGATAAAAGAATTTGGAGTTTTTACCTTCTATGTATACAGGAACAATCTGGCGTTTGTGATCAATAGCCTGGGTTACAAAGCTTTTTTTCCAGGTAAGATCTCTGATTCCCATTTTTTGTTTTCGTGAAACCAGCCCAGCCGGAAAAAATATCACGGCATCGTTTGAAATAAGAATATTTTCCATCACCCTTAGGGATCTGGCAGAAGTAGAGCTTATTTTATTTACTCCTACAAAAACATCTCCGTAGTTTTTTAAATTATCAAGTACATCGTTTACAACAAAGCGTACATCCTGTCTGACATCGCCAACAGCTTTAATCAGTGCCATACCATCTAATCCGCCCAAAGGGTGATTGGCAGCGATGATAATTCCACCGGTTTGAGGTAAATGATGTGAATTAACAGTTTCTATATTTGCACCGAATTTTTCAAGGCCCTTTTTGTTAAATGCGAGGCCATATTCGTCTTTCAGCTCATGCATCAGCTGATTTATTTCATCTTCATGCAGTTTATGCTTCAGCCAAACCAATACAAATTTAGGCATCCACTTTTTTAAAGTGGGAGCTTTTTCTCCTATTACTTTACTAACATCTATAAACTTCTTCTCTTTCATAATTTAAGATTGCAAAGATAACATTAATCAGTAATGTTAGGTATTCATTAAATTTTATCAAAAAATCACCATAATGGTGCTTTTTATAATAAAATCGGCTGCAAATATATGTTTTTTGAAAAAAAAATGAAAAACAGAACAAAATAGGATGTCTTTAATGGTTAACCTTTTCAAACAAAAAACTCAAATTCGTTATTTTCCCTTTAGCTGTATTTACAAAAGGGAGAATTTTCTATAGGTTCTGCATTGCTATAAGAAATACGCACGGTTTTTTGAGGATGTGGTTTTGAGTATTTCCAATGTAGTAAATTAGTTCTTTACTTCATCTTTTTCATTTTGTTCATCTTAGAATGACTGCAAACGTGCAGTGATTATTTCTTTTTGGGAAGTTTATAGCCTATTTTGTTACGTAATTCGGGATTATCTTTCTTTTCGGTCAATTCATCTATATACTGAAAAACAAGCTCTATATTTTTCTTATTGTTTTCCGTTGACCTTTCGAGCTTTTCTATTGCTAACCTTAGTTCTGTATTGTCCAATAGCATTTCACGCATCTTTACAAAAACCTCTATAATACGTATGCTCATTTTTTTTGCCCTGTTGCTTTTCAACACGGTCGCGCTTTGTAACACACCATGTTCTGTAAAACAGAACGGTTTATAGCGTAATCCCATTTTGTCAGAATTGGAGGTCACAAATTGTGACCTCCAATCTTTAAATTCATCGTCCGTCATCTCAAACATAAAATGTTGGGGAAATACATCCATATTGCGCTTTACAGCCTGTTTCAAAGCTTTTGTTTCCACATCATATAATTCTGCTATATCCCGGTCAATCATTACTTTTTGTCCTCTGATAATATAAATTTTATTCATCACCGTTTCATCAGGGATTGTGATTGCTGTGGTTTGCTTTGCCATATTATTAGAAGGTTTCAAGAGGTGTCGCAATTTGTGATACCTTATCGCTATTACAAAATTAATATTTTTGATGTCATAAATTAAGATTTTAAGATATTAACTAAAGGGATGATATTTTGTAAGCCTATCCGTTAAAAACTGTCCATTCCTGAACTTCATAATGTTGTGTACTACTGATGTAGCGATGGCCTGGCATATATTGACCCGGTCTCTTACCATACATTGTTATCCAGTGTAATAGTACCGATGCCCGTATGTGTTACGTATTTTATTAACGGATTAATACCTTATAGTGTATAAGCCGGTTATTTACAATTCCTTCAGATAGTTTTTCCTGACTAGCCGATAATGATTAATTATCCCAATCTTCTGTTTTGTATGTGGCTAAAAATGAGGCGAGTATGTTTTTGGGAGTTGTATTTATTACAACTGTATCATCTTTTTGATTTCTCTTTCCATGGCGTTCAAACGATCATTAAGTTTCTTTAATCCTCTGAATATCACGTAACTACGTTGGTAATCACCAATCGCAAAAGCGGGTGATCCCTGTACCACTAATCCTTCCTGATCAATAGTAGAACCAACACCTGACTGTCCGGCAATTTTAACGCCATCCGCCACTTTTACATGTCCCACTACACCAGCCTGGCCACCCATCATTACATTTTTGCCAAGTTTACTTGAACCTGCAACAAAAGCACCGCCAGCCAAAATTGCGTTTTCACCAATTTCAACATTATGTGCAATTTGTACTAGGTTATCGAGCTTTGCTCCCTTACGGATAATGGTGGAGCCCATTGTAGCTCTGTCAATTGACGTATTTGAGCCTATCTCCACGTTGTCTTCAATGACTACATTGCCTATTTGAGGAACTTTTTTGTTTTCGGAATTTGGAGCAAATCCAAACCCATCACTGCCAATTACGGTACTTGCATGAATAATACAATTTTTACCAATAACAGTGTCATAGTATACTTTAACACCTGAATAAAAAGTGGAATTGTCGCCTATTGTTGTATTATCTCCAATATAACAGTGGGGATAAATTTTTACATTATTGCCAATAGTAACATTTTCACCAATGTAGGCAAAAGCACCTATATAACAATCGGTACCAAGCTTTGCGCTTTCCGAAATAAAGGAGGGCTGCTCAATCCCTTTTTTGTTTTGCTTAATCTGATAATATATTTCCAACAGCTGGGCGAAGCTTCCGTAAGCATCTTCAACACGGATAAGAGTACAAGTTGATTTTACCGGTTTATCAAGGGTAAGGCTGTTATTTAAAATAACCACCGAAGCATCCGTTTCATAAACCATTGGAGTGTATAGTGTATTGGCTAAAAATGACAGTGTACCGGTTTTTCCTTCTTCAATTTTTGATAAGCCCGAAACAATAACATCTCCGTTGCCTTCAACCTTTCCTTTTAATAAATCGGCTATTTGTTGTGCTGTAAATTCCATTTTACACTATTTTAAATGATGTGACCTCGAGAGGGGTCGAACCTCCAACCTTCGGCTTCGGAAACCGACACTCTATCCAGTTGAGCTACGAAGTCATTTATAATTTTGGCAAAGATACTGTAAAATAAATTTTAAAGTTCATTAATTACAATTAAAAGGCACCATTTTTTAATAATTACAAAAGTTTTGGAAAGGGTATTTTTTTAGTTTAAAACAATAAAAACATTACTTTTATGTTTAAATACCGCTATTAATTTTTTTGCATGAAAAAAATCATTCTTTTTTTTATAATTCTCTTGATAAATCAGGTTGTTCCGGCTCAAAATGTAGGAGTTGGGCAATGGAAAGATTATTTATCTTATAATAGTGGTATTTCTGTTGCAGAAGGAGGAGGCAAAGTATATTGTGCTACAAAAAGCGGCATTTTTTTCTACAATAAAGGTGATAATTCAATTGAACGCTTATCGAAAATAACCGGATTGGCAGATGTTGAGGCCACTGTAGTTAATTTCAATTACAATAATAACAAACTGTTAGTCGCATACAAAAACTCAAATATTGATATAATTGACAACGGAACAATTATAAATTTAGGTGATATTCAGCGAAAAACAATTCTTGGAAATAAATCTATAAACAACGTCTATTTTATTAATCAATATGCTTACCTGGCCTGCGGTTTCGGTATTGTGGTAATTGATATGGACAGGCTGGAGGTTAGTGATACTTACTATATTGGTCCTAACGGAGGTGCGGTAAATGTAAGGGATATTACATCTGATGGAACTTCTTTTTATGCTGCAACGGACGCAGGGATTTACACCGCATTGCAAAATAGCCCTAACCTTGCTAATTATTCTTCCTGGTCGGTTATGGGTGGTTTGCCCAATGGTATTTATAATACCATTACCGAATTTAATGGTAAAATATTCACTAATTTCTCGAAATTAATAGCGAATGGGATCTCTTACCAGGATACAATCTACGTTTACGATAATGTCTCTTGGTCGTATTTTATTCCTCCTGTAGGATTAACGATTAAATCAATAAAAAAATGTAATAACAATTTGTTGGTTACACAGTCGGGGGCCATTTCAACCTATGGACCAGACCTTGTTAATACAGGATATATTGCAGGTTATTTTAATGATGTTACAAGGGCAGAAAATGCGGTTGCAGATGTTTCAGGCAATATTTGGATTGCGGATAGTAAATATGGATTGGTAGGATGGAGGCCGGGCTTAGGTATATTCTCTTACTTTCCCGATGGGCCGGCAAGTTCAAATGTTGGTGCTATGAGTGTTGCGGAAAGTGTATTAGCAGTGGCGCCAGGCGGTGGAGCTAATGGTTATTTTACTGATGGATTATACTTGTATGATGGAAGTACTTGGAGACATACAGTTGGCAATTACCCTTCTATTGTTAACCTGGATACCATTGTAAATATCCGGAATGTATTGGTGGATCCTGTTAATCCCCGTAAAATATATGCAACAACAGGTTTAGCAGGGCTAATTGAATTTTATGACGGTATACCCGTAAAACTGTATGATCAATCCAATAGTTCTTTGCAGGCGCTTTCTTTGCCTGGATATACACCAGTATGGACTTCAGGAGTAGCATTAGATGCCGTAAATAATTTATGGGTATCTAATTCAGGTGTTCCATCATGTATTTCAGTAAAGAAGGCTGATGATACCTGGCAGGCATTAAACTTTTCTCCCTTTGTAGGAAGTGTTGCCGAACCCGGGCAAATACTTATTGATAAAAATAACCAGAAATGGATAGTTCTTACAAGAGGGGTAGGACTGATGGTATACAATGGGACGGGTGCTGCTCCAAGTGCTGCAAATACAAAAAAATTCAGTACATCTACCGGAAACGGTGCTTTGCCAAGTACAAATGTATTTTGTCTGGCGGAAGATATGGATGGTGAAATATGGGTGGGCACCGATAAAGGTGTTGCTGTATTTTATTCTCCGGAAAGCGTTTTTTCGGGAGATAATTTTGATTCTCAACAAATATTGATCGAGCAGGATGGGCATGTGCAAATATTGTTTGAAACTGAATTGATACAATCAATTGCTGTGGATGCTGCTAACCGCAAATGGATTGCTACCGTTAATTCTGGAGTGTTTTTAATGTCGGCAGATGGTACACAGCAAATTCATCATTTTGATGTGTCTAATAGTCCATTATTTAGTAATGATGTTAAAAGCGTTGTGATCAATCATAAAACAGGAGAAGTGTACTTCGCCACTACCAAAGGGATTATTGCTTTTAGAGGTACAGCAACCGGGGCGGGCGAGTTTTTTACGGATGTGTACTCTTTTCCAAATCCTGTAAAACATAGCTATGATGGGCCTATTGCGATTAAAGGATTGGTGAATAATACTATTTTAAAAATAACCGATATCAGTGGTTCATTAGTTTATGAAACAAAATCGGAGGGCGGACAAGCTCTTTGGTACGGTAAAAATTTTAATGGAGAACGCGTTAGTTCCGGTGTTTATATGGTGTTTTGCGCCAGTGAAGATGGGTCACAAAAAATGGTTACCAAAATTTTATTTATCAATTAACTAAAGTTTTAGATATTGGACTTTGAGAGAATTTAGGTTATCAAACGTCTAATATCTAATATCCAATATTCTTCATCTAATACCTCACATCTTTATTGATGCTTCACAAAACCAGCGGTATAATACTTCATACAACCAAATATTCTGAAACAAGTTTAATTGCAAAAATTATAACTCCTGATTTTGGTGTGAAATCATACATTGTTAATGGTGTAAGAAGCAAAAAATCAAAATTTAAAGCAACTCTTTTTCAACCGATGACATTGGTGGAAATGGTGGTTTCGAATACAGATAAAGCCGGATTACAGCGAATTTCGGAGATGAATGTGTTATATCCGTATACGGATATTCCGTACAATATTGTTAAAAGTTCCATCGCTTTATTTTTAAATGAGGTGGTATACAAGGCAATAAAGGAGCAACATTCAGACGAAAATATGTTTGAATACATAAAGAATTCCCTGCAGCTTTTAGACCTTAAACATGACAATTGCGCAAATTTTCATGTTTTTTTTATGGTGGAGTTGAGCCGCTATCTGGGTTTTTTTCCGGAAGGCAGCTTTTCAACGGATACTCCGGTATTTGATTTACTGGAAGGGCGATTTGTTTCCAGGCTGCCTAATCATATTAATTATCTCAACAGGGAGCAAAGTATGTTATTGAGTGAATTAATAGACTCAGATTATAGTGCAATCCAACATCTGAAAATTGATAGGATACAGCGTAAACAATTGATTCAGGCACTTATAACGTTTTATCAGCTGCACATTTCATCTTTCGGAGAAATAAAATCTTACGAAATTCTGGAACAGGTGATTGCCTGATTTTTTTATATTTACATTCATTATTGATGTAAATCATTTTATATAGCTCTATGCAAGCCTCTGCAAAAAGTACTACTAATAGTTTGTTGTTGTTTGTTGTGCTTCTTATTGCTGCCATTCTCCGTTTCTGGAATTTTTCTGAAATCCCGTTTATGTATGATGAATTAAGTGCGTTAATACGTGCTCAGGCCGGCAGCTTTTCTGAGTTGATAATTAAAGCAAAAGAAACGGACGTTCATCCTGTTGGTATTCCTGTTTTTGTTCATTACTGGACCTTACTATTTGGTAAATCTGAAATGGTGGTGAAGTTGCCATTTATAGTGTTTTCAATTGTTTCCGTTTATTATTCCTATAAAATAGCAGAAAAGTGGTTTAACGCTACTGTTGGACTTTTTACATCCGCTTGTTTGGCAACGCTGCAGTTTCCTATTATGTACGGGCAGTTGGAACGGCCCTATGCCAGTGGAATGTTGTTTTCTGTGCTGATGGTTTGGTGTTGGACTAATTTTTTGTTTGGCGAAAAAGCCAAACAAAACCGGAATTTGACAGGCTTTGTAATTGCGGCATCCCTTTGTACCTATAATCATTATTTCAGTTTGCTCTTTGCCATTATAGTTGGACTTACAGGATTGTTTTTCGTCAACAGGCAAAACTATTTGAAATACATATTGGCAGGCATTTGCATCGGTTTATTATTTGTGCCTCACATTCCGGTTTTTTTGTATCACCTTTCATTAGGTGGAGTAGGAGAGGATGGCTGGCTTGGTAAACCAGATAATGACTGGTTGTATGTTTTTTTAAAATATTTATTTCACTTCTCCAGAATTGTTTATGCATTGCTGTTTTTTTTGATTGCTGGTAGTTTGTACTTTTTAAGAAAACAAAATAGTAGTCATTATAAAATGCACATTGTTGCTATTGTTTGGGGATTCGCACCTTTTTTGATTGTGTTTTTTTATTCTGTTCTAAAGAGTCCTGTACTGCAATATTCCACCATGACCTTTTCATTGCCATTTTTGCTGATGTCTCTTTTTTCATTTTATCCGGATATAAGTAGAACGCTGAAAACCGTATTAGTTGCGGCTATTCTTGTAACTAATATTTTCACCTTAGTGAATGTGAGAAAGCATTACGAAGTTTTTTATAAGCAGCCTTATGAGCAAATGGCGGAGAATAGCCTTGAAATCATCAACCAAAAAGGTGAAAAAAATGTTTCGGTAGCGCTTAGTGTTATAGATGGGTTTATGGATTATTACTTTGAAAAGTACAAACAAACGTTTGACTTCTTTAATGCCAGCACTCCTAATCCTAAAGCTTTTAAAGCCTTTATAATGAAGCAAACAACAAGTTTTTTTGTTGCAGGTAATTTGCCGCCAGATTATATTGAGATTATAAAAGAAAAATATCCATACATGATTTTGAAAGAATATGGTTTCACGTATTCTTTATATTGTTTTAGTAAACAAAAAACAAATGAATTCCATGAAACGGTTGTTTTTACTGACATAAATAATTTTCAAAACAAGTCGAAATATTGGCTGGGGGATACAATGTCTGTTGTAAGGAATGATAGCAGTCGCCTGGTTTATAAAATGGATAGTACAATTGAATATAGTCCGGTATTTCAAGCCAAGCTAAAGGAAATAACAGACAGTAAACACAATATTATAAATATAAAAACAATAATTTATTCATCAGACAGTACGTCAAATCCTGTATTGGTGATGAATATTCAAAATGCAGATACATCCCTTCATTGGAATGGGGCTGATTATTTTTGGTTCAATAATAAACCGGGTAAAAATGCGGTGTATATTTCCGAATGCTTATCCGGTTTCAATTTCAAGAAATATCCTGAAGCGGAAATAAAAATATATGTGTGGAACAGAAATAAAAAATCGTTCTATATTGAAAATATTTCAATTGAAGTTATTAAAAGTAATCCTTTTATTTATTCATTGTATCATCCTATAGAATAGAAGGATTTGTTTGGAAATTAATTGTTTATATTTTTTGCAGTTTGATTCCCTTGTTGTATCAAATAAGTGGTATAATTTTTTATTGTTTTAAAAAAAATGTATATTTGAATTAGTAATAACTCTAAAACCTGATCCCTATGAAAAAAAACTACCTATTTACTTTAACTTCTGCATTATTTATTAGTTTAACCGTTAGTGCAGTTAATATTGCGGTTACAGTTGGCGGAAGCGGTAATACGTTTACCCCTAGTTCTTTTACAGCAAATGTAGGAGATGTTGTAGTATGGACCTGGGCCAGTGGAAATCATGATGTTACAAGTATGTCTGTACCATCAGGTGCTGCAACATTTGCATCTCCTAACCAGGCTACTGGTACATATTCTTATACGATTGCAAGTCCAGGGAATTATACTTATAAATGTATACCACATTTTACTATGGGTATGGCTGGTGGGTTTACCGTAAGCAGCGGTACTACGGGTATTTTGGAGCCTGCTACTAATTTATTGGTAAATGTTTATCCAAATCCGTTCGAGGGTAAAGTAACTGTTAAATACAATGGTGTTCAGTCTATTGATGTATTTAATATTCTTGGTGACAAAGTAAAAACGGTTGAATTATCTGCAACTGAAAACAAAGCGGAGATAGATTTTGAAAATTTACCATCAGGTGCTTATTTCTTCCGTGTTTATAGCGAAGGAGTTATTGTTGAAACAAAAAGAATTATTAAATCAAAATAATTTTTTGCTGAATAATTTAAAATCCCGGCTACCGCAGGTAGCCGGGATTTTTTTTGAATAAAGCGAATGTTGGCAGATTCTAATAATGCATCTGCAAATTTATCATTTGCTAAAAGCAATTTTTTGAGTGCTAGTTTTATTCTTTGATATTACTTTCAGCAAGTAAATACCTTCCGGTTCACTTTCCGGAAACACTATATTTTCCTGGCCATTGCTGAATGTATGGTTTTTACTGTAAATTTTTTGTCCAAGTAAATTGGTGATTTCAATTTCAAAACTGTTTCCTCCATAATTTTCATTGGTCAGTTTTATATTAAACTCCATGTGGAAAGGATTTGGAAATACATTTATTCCAAACGGTTCAACATCCGCATTTTGGTTATTGCTTATTGAAGTAATAAGAGTGGTATCAGTTGGTATAATTGGAAGAACAGTAATTGCAATTGGAGCAGACCAGTTCGGACAAGAGCCTAAGGTCGCTTTTATTTGATAATTACCTGATTCGTAGGCTGTGTAAGATGAATTGACAGCACCTAAAATATTAACTCCCTCTTTTTCCCATTGATAAATATACCCGGAGCCTGCCCCTGCATTCAATATCACGCTATCTCCAAAAGTAAAAGTGGTGGAACTACCAGCTGAAATAGCTGCAACAGGTACAGGATCAGCAGTAACAACTAATGCAGATGATGCAGTAGTAATACCTGCACTGGTAATATCAACAGCATAACTTCCGGAAGAAACTGCAATATATGATGAACCGGTAGCTCCGTTAATAATGATATTATCCTTTTTCCATTGATAAGTATAACCTGTTCCTGAATTGGCATTCAGCGTTACATTGTTTCCTGCACAAAATGTGATTGGCCCGGAAGCAGTAATTGTGGCAGTGGGAGGAAGAACAGTAATTACAATTGGAGCAGACCAATTCGGACACGAGCCAGAGGTCACTTTTACTTGGTAACTACCTGCTTGGCTAGCTGTATAAGAAGAATTAGTGGCACCTAAAATATTAACACCTTCTTTTTTCCACTGATAAATATATCCAGAACCTGCATTAGCACTCAATATTACACTATCTCCCGAAGTAAATGAAGTTGGGCCGCCAGGTGTAATTATTGCAACAGGCAAGGGTGATACAGTAACAATTTGTGGAGCGGATGTTGTTGTTGCACCTGCATTTGTAAGATCAACAGCATAACTTCCTGAAGCCCCTGCAATATATGATGAATTGGTGGCTCCGTTAATTATGATATTATCTTTTTTCCATTGGTAGGTATAGCCCACACCTGTATTAGCATTCAACGTTACATTAGCCCCCTCGCAAAAGGTAAGCGGCCCGGAAGCTGTTATGGTTGCTGTTGTTGAAGGAAGAACAGTAACTATAATTGGAGCAGACCAATTCGGACAAGAGCCTGAGGTCACTTTTACTTGGTAACTACCTGCTTGGCTGGCTGTATAAGAAGAATTAGTGGCACCTATAATATTAACACCCTCTTTTTTCCACTGATAAATATAACCAGAACCTGCATTAGCACTCAATACCACACTGTCTCCAGAAGTAAATGAAGTTGGGCCGCCAGGTGTAATTATTGCAACAGGCAAGGGTAATACGGTAGCAATTTGTGGAGCGGATGTTGTTGTTGTACCTGCATTGGTAACATCAACAGCATAACTTCCTGACGTAACTACACTATACGATGAACTGGTAGCTCCGTTAATTATGATATTATCCTTTTTCCATTGGTAGGTATAACCCACACCTGTATTAGCATTCATCGTTACATTAGCTCCCTCGCAAAAGGTAAGGGGCCCGGAAGCTGTTATGGTTGCTGTTGTGGAAGGAATAACAGTGACTGCTAACAAGGAGGACCATTTGGAACAAGAACCTAATGTTACCTTCAATTGATAGCTGCCAGCCTGATTGGCACTGTAGGAAGGACTCGTGGCTCCGGTAATGTTAGCGCCATCTTTTTTCCATTGATAAACATATCCGGTGGCTGTAGTTGCATTGAGCACCACACTGCTTCCCGCGGTAAAAGTTATAGGCCCTGCGGGAGTGATTGTTGCAACAGGCATAGGTGATGCTGTAACAATTTGTGGAGCAGATGTTGTAGTTGTGCCAGCATTAGTTACGCTTACGGAATAACTTCCGGTAACATTGGCTGTATAGGAGGAACCTGTAGCTCCACTAATAGTAATATTATCTTTTTTCCACTGGTAAGTATAACCCACACCTGTATTAGCATTCAACGCTACACTGCCATCGGCACAGAATGTTGTTGGGCCTGCAGGCGTTATGGTTGCTATTGCAGATGTTGAAAATAGGGTAACAGTTGGCGGCAAATTTACATTTGCATTTCCAATTAACTTGTATTCATATTTTTTAATGAGGTTACCATTCATATCAAACAGTAATAGGGTGGTTGACTGATTTTGAATTACGTCCGTATATTCTTTTGCTATTCCTGCATTTGAATTGATCTTTAATACGCTGGTTCCACCAATAGCAGTAGTGTTTAGTCCAACGGTATAGCTAAAATTAATAGCTTGATCC
Source organism: Bacteroidota bacterium (assembly GCA_040387415.1). Lineage (GTDB taxonomy): Bacteria > Bacteroidota > Bacteroidia > 2-12-FULL-35-15 > 2-12-FULL-35-15 > 2-12-FULL-35-15. Next base: position 13,322 of record JAZKDU010000017.1, on the reverse strand, counting down.
TCATTTAAGATGAGTACAGCAATTTGCTGTGCGTCTTTACTTGCAAATGATTTTACATTCACCTGGTTGGTGGTGCAATTAACATTGCTGCCTTTGAAATTGTCGGCCATTAATTTAAAATGATGGTATAGTGGTTTTTTATTTCCGGTGGCACCATCCAAAAAACCTGCATTATTTACCACGTTGCTTCCACCTTCAATAACACTCCATAAATTAATAAAGTCCACACCTTTTTTTAAGCCAATACCATAAATTTCTGCCACAAACTGGCCTCCCAGAAAGCTATTGGCCCCAACTCCATATATATTATCGGTAGGGCTGTTGTTATAATTGACATTGGTTTCTGTAACAGCTGTTTTTAATGCCGAGGCACCGGTTCTATTATGATAAGTATTGGCAGCTGTTATCCTGGTATTCAAATACGTTAAATTATCCTGAAAGGATCCTGTTGCTGTAAGTTTGGGAATCAGCTGTGCTCTTGCTTGAGTGCCGTCTCCCATAGGGTAGGTATGAAATGAATAAACATCCAGGTAATACCTTCCTGCTCCATCCTTTCCGGTAATATCAGATGGACCGCCAGGATTAGTTAAATCATTCAGTATACTTTGTTTGAAACTGGCTGTTTCCGGGCCAATAATAAGAATGGTTGGATCCACATTTTTCATTGCGGAAGCAAAGGGCTTGAAATAAGCCGCTATTTGAGCAGCGGTAGTGTACGAATAGCTTAAATTAGGTTCATTACCAATAATCCAATATTTTATATTTCTGCCTTTAACAACATTAATATAATATACAATATTTGCAGCCTGTTGGGCGGTGTAACGGTTGTTGTAAAATGGAACCTGTATTATGGGCTCCATCCCGTTTGCACGAATGGAATCAATAATCCTAAGATATTGAAAATTGGTTGGCATATTTTTATCTGTGCCAATTCCTCCATAACGAACAAATGTAGTTCCACTGCTTTTAACCTGAGCCCAGTTTTTGTGCAATTTGCCATTAAAATAACAAGGAGGTTCCGGACATGTATAGTAATTACCGATAGTATCGGGCATCCATGCATTTACACCGAAATAATGATTTGAAATTGTCTGGGCATCTATATTTTTTGAAATAAATAATAGGCTAAGTACTGAAATACCAAATTGTAATGTTTTTCTCATTTTTTTCATCTTCCACGGATTGTCATATTAATACAAATAATTTTTTACACCTATCATTTTTAAAAAAAATAATTAATTTTTATTCTGGCTATTTTAAAGCTGATTTCAGCTGTTATTTTAATTATTTCAACGAATAAATGGCAGAGCTATTAAGACAACGGAGAGTAAAATGTTAAATTATAATGAAACGGTATTTTAACAAATTTTAGGATGTTTTTGGAAGAAAATAGTATCAAATGCCTTTTGTTAATGCTTTACAAGCTGTTTGATTAATAAAAGGTGATGATATGAAAAGGCAGAGCCTGGCAATGAAGAATTAGGAAATGGGGTTTTAAAAATGTGGGAGATTAAATATATAAATTCAAAAATTAGCCCTCTTTTAGTTAAATTAATCAATCTTTTCTTTAAAAGTATATTTATAGCCGATGGTAATATTGGAAGAGTATGGACCCACAAAGTAGGCAAGATCGTTATTTTGATCATATCCTCTATATATTAATATTTTACTAAAATTAAGATAAACGCTTTTGTATTTAACACCTATTCCCACATTAAAATAATTTCTGTTTCCTTTTCGTACATTTTCGCTAAAATGTCCTAATCCCAGAGCAATACTTGATTCTTTATTAAAAACAATCCGGTTTTCAATACCCACTTTATGAATGATTTCTGAAAATTCCTCTGATGATCCTCCGGGAGCATCGTAAAATGATTGATAAGCACCATTAAATACAGATACATTAGGATCTTTTCCTGCTATGATTGTTCTGTTACCATTATAAAAACCATATGTTGGCGGGCTGGGAACAAGCAGCTTTTCACACTGATACGCCATATCAATTGAATATCGGATACTTGAATTGATATCTTTATTGAATGTCCACATAGTTCCTAAAGAAAACTGCATAGGTAAAAAATCACCACCGCCCGTATCAATATATTTTACTTTGTTACCCATATTTAAAAGAGAAGCGCCAATATCATACCTCCAGGAGGAGGTTTCTCTTTTAGCAATTTCTTTTCTGTAATCAAAACCAATATCACCAGCAATGGCTTTACCTGCATGTGTTGCTTCTCCATTAATATATATGTTGTTTGTTAAATTACTCACAATGTATTTTAACCCTACTCCCAGTGAAAAATTGGGACTTAAACTTTGAGCATATCTTAAATTATAGTAATACTCTTTTGGTCTGAACATTCCTATTTGATTTCCATTTACATCCGTATAGGTAATATCTCCTAAAGAAAAATAATTAAAAGAGTAGCCCAAAGTGATTTTTTTACTAAAGGCATAATAAAACGCTGCATCAATCATATTTATATCCGGAACATAATTTCTCAACCAGGGTTTGTAAGAAAATTTACAACCTATTAATTTTTCGTTTCTTGACAGTAAGGCAGGGTTGTGCGTTAAGCCTGATTCATAATATTCTGAAGAAGCAACAACTCCAATATCACCAATTCCCATTGATTGTGCATTGGGATTAATCAATAAGAATGGAACAGCCGTGGTAATGGTGTTGAAATTGGAGAGCTGTCCAAAGCTCAATAAGGAAGATGAAAAAGAGATGGCAATAATAAGTATATGTTTCATTTTTTAATAATTCTTAAAAGGAATAGCTTTTTATTAGAGAGGTTTTGGAACTCCAACTCGTAAAATTTTTTCCATTTTTCTACCTTTCGCTAATTCGTCCACCAACTTATCTAAGTACCTAACCTGTTTTGTTAAAGGATTTTCAATTTCTTCAATCCGATAGCCACAGATTAAACCCGTTATCAAATTAGCGTTAGGGTTGAGTTTTGCTTTTTTAAAGAATGTTTCAAAAGTTGCTTTCTCATCAATAAGCTCTTGCATTTTTTTGTTGTCAAAGCCGGTCAACCACTTTATTACCTGATGCAGCTCTTCTTTTGTTCTGTTTTTTTTCTCCACTTTTGCAAGATAAAGTGGATATACCGAAGCGAATGTCATTTTTCTGAAACGCTCATCATGATTGTTCATTTTGTTCATGCTTGTGTTTTTTACGTTATTCTCTAATTATTTCAACCTCTCTAATCTACCCTTTCTTTTTACCAGATTTTTGTAGTCCCACTGAATTGTTTTTGATTTCTGTAACCATCTTTTTAAATCGCTTAAATCAATCTGGTCAATAGAAGTGCAACGAAACTCTGCTGCTTTGAACTTTCCTTCTATATGCAATTCATTTTCTTCAAAAGTTTGTCCGCTCCAAAAAAGTAATCGAACACTGTCTTTAAGCTTGCTGTAACCAACAATTGGGTTACCGTCTAAAAACCAAACAGGATGAGCGTGCCAAATTTTACTTTCCGCTTCGGGCATTTCATTGTTAATTGTTGTGGCAAGTAAATCACAAATTTCTTTGTCAGTTGCAGTTTGTTTGTCGTTATATGCTTTTATTTCCATAATCTTTTTATTTTGTTTCCTTTTTTGTTAAATCAAAATTAATATTTGCATTTATAGTAAAGCCTTTGTTAGTTTGAAATACATTTTGTCCATTTATTTGTCTGCCGTATTGAACTGTTTGATTGAGATAGCCTCCCTCAAGCCTGAAATTTTTGCTGAAACGATAGCCCAATAAAATACCTATTCTATTTTGGTCAAACACATTGGCGTTTACGTTCTTCCCAAATCCAATACATACTTCATCATAAAAAGCTATGTAGGGAGTTTTGTCTTGTGTTTCTTTAACTTTTAAGGGTATTTGAAGCCTTATCATGTATCGCATACGGTTTACTATTGGAAAGTCGTCTTCAGTGCTTACGTTTGCCGAACTGTATCTCCCCACAAACCGCTGTTCCAACATAAATCTATGAGAAAAATCCACGAGGCCTTCTTTGTGAGCGAGTTGTACCATTTCAAAAATACGGTGTTCTGTAAAATCTCTGCCTAATCCATTCAAGGGGATGTCTCCATAAGGAAATGTTTCGACCAAAGCATAACCCAATCTAAATAATACTCTCGGATTAAGGTTATAGTTTAGGCCAACCCTTGCTAAATTCTGTTGCGGATTAGTGATGAAATTATTTCTGCGCCACTGAAATTCCGTGTGAATTGCGAATTTATCTGAAATTTTAAAAGTTCCGAAATAGTTGTACCAACCGATGTTGTTACTTGTGTTTAAACGATTATTTTGAGCCGCTGCCAGAAAGTATAAAATACAAAAAAATGCGGTAGTTAAAGTGCGGATTATATTCATAGATGTGAAAAAATGGCTAGCCTATTTGTCCATTTTTTGATTTTATTTATTGGTGAATAATTTAATGCAAATTTAAGAACTAATACGTCTCCATTTTCCATCTTTTATATTTTTCATTTTATTTACTAGTAAAATCGTTCTGCTTTTTTACTGCCTATTTTACTATAAATTCCGCGAAGGTATTCCCATTAAATTTACAAACGCCATCCTGGTCTGTTCCAAACCACAATTCACCATTTTTGTCTTTGTAGATGCAATTTACTGCGTTACTTGTAAGTCCATCTTTTGTTGTATAGTGAGTTAAGTTAGTTCCATCATATCGCCAAACGCCAGCATCAACGGTCCCTACCCAAAGGTTTCCATAATTGTCTTCGTTTATCGAATAAATACGAGCCAGGCTGCCAGAGTCAGATTTGCCCGAAATTCTAAATTCCTTATTGCCAAGTCCTTTTTCTTCTGTAAAATTGATTAAGGATTTTCCATCATACAAGAATAATCCGGAGCCATTATTTCCAAACCAAATATTTCCTTTACTGTCTTCGAATAATCCCAATACTGCTGGGCCACTTAGTCCCTTATCAGTAAACCAGGTAAATGATTTTCCATCATATCGGCATACACCCTGAGATTGTGTACCGAACCAAACGTTACCTTTTTTGTCCTTTAGTATACTATAAACTGCATATCTACTGAGATTAAAAGGTGAGTTTTGCACTTGCTTAGAATTTAAATCCGGTTTTAGCAATGGCAAATAAACCAACGAATTATAATTGTAACGATAAACTCCACCCCCAGCATTGAACCACAAGTCGTTTGGTTCTATTTTCCAATCGTTATAAGCGTTATTGCTTATTTGCAAATTCGCCTTATTTGTAAACGTACTGAACGTTTTGCCATCAAATTTACTTACACCGTATACACCGGTCCCTAACCAAATATTACCAAATTTATCTTCTTGTATGCTTTGAACTTGATTATCAGATAAACCATCTTTCACAGTAAATTGAATTAGAGTTTTTCCATCATAACAATACAGGCCAGCTCCATTTGTGCCGAACCAGTACTTTCCGTTTTTATCCTGGAAAATACTTCTAATATTTTTGTCAAATTCAATTGTTTTAGTCGTATTAAAATTAGCGGTATTAGTTTCTTTCGAGCTAATAGAGGACAGTTCTGGTACAATGTTGTTTATGTTTTTAGGTTTGGTTGGTTCCTTGCAGGAAACAAAATAAATGGATACTAGTAAAAAAGTATAATTTTTTGCTGCCTTCAAAATTGATATTGAATTGATCATTTTTCTTATTTAATTGCCTGTCTGTTCAGGATCAGGAATCTGCTAATTAATAATTTCTCCTTTATGATCGGCTAACTTTTCCCGCCATTTTTTCAGTTCTTCGGGTGTTTGCTTTATCCAACTTTGCAGTTCACCTACAATTTTTAACGGTGCCTGGCTGCGATAGGAGCGTGTTGGATTACCAGGAAATTTTTTGTCTGTAACATTCGGGTCATTTTCAAAGCTTCCTGTTGGTACAACAATATAAACACGTTCAGGCCCATCACCTTTGGCTAATGCCGCAGCAAGTCCCGCCCCATTAGCCAGGGCTGTGAAATAAATGTGATTCATAGTGAATTCAGATTTGTAATTCGATTGGTTCCCTGCTGTCAGTATATCTCCAACCTGCAAATCAGCTTTCGTTCCATGATAAAAGGGGCCATCATCAGACATTTTGTCCGGCACTGAAATTGCTAGTTCCCGATTCTTCTTAGCATTGTCAAAGTCGTTCAAATCATCATAACATTTGGCAATTTTTAAATATAAAGAAGAAAAAGAACCCGTAACGGTGACATTATTTATTTTTATTGCAAACTGCAAAGCGGTTTCCAGCCATTTTAATTTGTCGGAACTGTTTTTTTGTTGCCTGGCAAGGTAATTAGCCGCAGTAAACTTTTCAAAATCGTTTGTTGCTTTCTTCCAGGCTTGTAGAAATAGCTTTGCTGCTTCTTCAGGTTTACCTTTTTCTTCCATGTCCATACCTTGCACACAGAGTTTAATAACATTGTTATTTGGGTTGAATTCCATTCTAATTATTTTATTAATTAGTCTACTATTAATTCGTTGCATTTATAATATGCTAACCTATACTACAACACATACATGGCGTTAGCGGTTCGTTGTTATTGTCTGTCAACAGTGTAATTTAGCTCAATTACCCCTGAAGTAAATTGTTGGGTAGTCAATAATTTTAGTTTTATTTTGTCTTTGATGTCTGTAAACAATGGAATTCCTTGCCCAAGAATAATTGGATTAACAAATAGCCAATAGCCGTCAATTAAGTTCAGTTGAATAAGTGAATGTGTTGCTGTGGGGCTGCCAAAAAGCAAGATGTCTTTATTTCCTCCTTTGCTGGATTGTTTTATTTCATTTATTCTGTCCGAAAGGTTGTCACTAATAATTGTTGTGTTAGGCAAATCCTTGCCTTTCATTGTTTTTGATAAAACAACTTTATGGGCTTCTTTATACCACTTTGAGTGTTCAATGTCGTGCTTAGATGCTTCCGGTTTGTCAGCTGCGGTTGGCCAATAATTTTCCATCATCTCATAAGTTACACGTCCATATAAAGCGGTGTCGGTTTCGCTTATCCGCTTACCAACATGATCAAAAATTTCTTGATCAACTTTAATCCAGTTCATTTCTCCGTTCGGACCTGCAACAAAACCGTCAAGCGATATGTGCATAAATGAAATTATTTTTCTCATGTGTTCTGTTTTTTATGTTGTTTATAATTGAATCAATAAAATTCTACTTTGCACGACTCAACTTTAGGGTGGTTTACACTTTATGTTTCACTTGAATCGTTTTTAATGCTATTAGCAGTAGTTGTTTCCTCCATGTCTAATTTAATTTCAGATAATTTTATGATTTGAAATTAGGTCTTTAACCGTTGTCCATTTTATATCTGAGTAACGTTTGTTGTCAATGGTTTTTAAAGTTGCTCTTTCGTCTATCATATTTCGCATATATTGCATTCCTTGCCAGGCAGGATAAAGCTCCGTTTTTCCTGGTGATAATTTTTTTGTAATTTTTATAATTGCACCTAGCAATCCAAGTCCTCCTGTTCTTAGCAAACGAAACTTTTGTCCTGATAATTCATTCATCACTTCTCTTACTTCCCTTGGGCTTATTTGATCACCGGCAATTCTTAAATAACGGGGAGTGGACTCGTCAAGAGCTGCATTTGCTGTGTACATAGCGGTGTTGTCTAAAGTAGTAAAGCCCATTTTATGGTCGGCATTGCCCCAATAAAGCACCAGTCTTTTTTTGAAGATTATCATTGGGATTTCATTGGTTAGCATCTCCATAAATGCACCATTAAAAATGGTTGTTGCTGAAATGGAAGTTGCATCCAGATATTTATGAAATTCCCTTCTTAAATCTAAATTCCGATTTTCTCCATCCTTAAATTTCGTAAAGTCCAATGAATAATCGGAGGGTATAAAACGCGGTACTCCAGCTAAAATAGCACCGTTTAATAAAACTTTTTGAGTGTCAATAACAACGTCATGTAAACCTGCTAATGCGGAAACTACACAGGATGCACCGTTGCAAGCAGTCGATATTTCTAGTTCGTTCGTCATGTCTAAAGGAATGACTTTCGCACCAATGCGTTCAAGATGAATTATTTTTTCTTTGTCGCTGGTTGAACGAACTAAAACTCGAACTTCAGCTTTTTTATCTAGCAATGCCTTAACAATTCTGCCTCCAAGATTTCCAGTCCCACCGGCTACAACAATAATTTTTTTATTCATTTGTTTAAATTTTTCTTTAAATAACTTATGTTCTTTTGAAATACCAAGAGCCTTATTTTGGGTCTCTCCGGTTAGATGTGGTTATTATCTAATGCTCAAGTTATATATTTTTCTAAATGTTTTTTAAAGTCAGTCAAAATTCTATCCATTTCATCATTTACTTTGTCAGTCGAATATAAATAAACAGGTATTTGAGTTTTGGATTTTCGTTGCACTTCAGCTAACAAATACTTGTCTCCAAATTTTGATTTAAGTCGAAGTTTAATACCGTCAGCGTAGTCTAGATGATGCAGACTAAAACTGATATTAACTTCACTATTTCCTTTTGTGAAGGATTTGCCAATCCCTTGAGACTCTTGTTTAAAGGGGAGTTCAGAGTTAAAGCCCAATACAGAAAAATAATTGGTCAGTTTATTGTTAACGACCATTATAAATGCTTGAAAAATTTCTTCTTGTACGTTATTTATCATTATTCAATAATAAGAAAGGTTCTATTAAATCCATGATGTGAATCATATTCTTTTTTGATATTTTATTTTGTTGCATTGTGGCCTTCGGAAAACCCCTGGGTTCGTTCTTTTTATTCGTTATTCTTTAAATTCAATTGTCTGAAATGAATATTTTTTTTACTCTTTCAAGGTCTGTTTTTGTGTCTGTTGATAGTTCTATAAAATATTTTGTCTGCCAAAGTTGGGTTTTTTGTGCCTGTTTGTTCGTTGTCAAATCCCAAGGGGGATAAACTCTAATTCCACGTTTTCCATCTCTCTTTTTGTCTGACAAAATTTTGTTCTCATGCAAAACTGTTTTTGGGAAAATAAAAAAGCCGAAATTTGAGTCTTTTCGTGACGCAATTATATACAAATCAAGGTTATCAGAGATGTCAAACGGCTCTGTAATTCCTTTTTCATTACGTTTCCAAATCGTTACAAATTGCCCAGTTTTTGTCGGTGTAATTTTCGAAGTCCGGAATTTTACATTTTTTCCGCCAAGTTGAAAGGTATGAGCAAAATATTCCTGGCTTTCTAATTCAGTTTCTACATTCGTCAGTTCAAGTCCACAAGGTTCAAAAACGGATTTGTTTATTCGTTCAAGTTCAGAGTATATAGTTTTAGCGTTTTTCAAATGGTTATCTGTAAATTTTATTTTTCAAGTTTTTTTGTGTCGTTTTTTTGTCAGTCGTTTAATTTTTACGGTTTCGCTTTAGAAAGTATTAACTAAATGGCAAATGCAAAATATTTCGTGCACAGCACACAATTAAATAAAAACATTAGCATTTTAGACCATCTTCCGTATAGCTTTGGGTGCTGTTAGCTGTTCGTTGTTTCTTTTTCGAGTGTTGAGTTTGTCCAAAGTGCGGATGTATTGTGCTTTCAACTGCTTGGTCTGCATGATTTTCGTACTACACAGCAGCTTAACATCTGTTTTGAAAACACTAAGTTATAATAAGCCATAGCCCTAATAAATATAGGATGTTGTAAGCATAATCTGGCGCTTCATTTATGGTGTTTTGTCTTGATTTATCCATAATAGCTTTTCTGTTTCAAAGCCTAAACCTTTGGCTAAAGCTAAATATTTGGCTCTTATATCGATTGGGATCGTTTTTTCTCTTGACAATATCCATAAATAGTCTAAACTATTTCCACAAACCAAGGAATACTTGTATTCTGAATCAATCGCTATTACATTATATCCTCCGTAGAATGGGCCAAAAAATGAAACCTTAAGCATGGCAATCGAGTCATTACCAACAAATTTGGCTTTACCTATTGCTTCTTTCCATTCATTAGAAACAGTATTGAAACCTCTGTTAATTACCTTAATACTTCCGTCAGTTTTAAGTGAATACTCAGCAGTTGTATTATCCAGATTTTTTTCAAACTTGAAGTCGAACCGTGCAATCTCATACCATTTTCCTAAATACCGTCCCTTGTCAAATGTTCGAACTGCTATGACATTCTCGGGAATAGTTTTACAACTGAATAAGCTAAACATAGCTATAATAAGCAGTAAAGGGATTTTATTATTTAACTTCATTTTCTTCTTGTTTGCGGATAACGGTTTTCGGCTAAAAAAAACTGCGGTTTAAAGCACACAACTTGTCTTAACCGCAAAACTTTATTAAATGTACTAAACTGAATTGCAAATGCAAAATATTTCGAACGAAGCGCATAATTAAAAAGGCATTTAGATCTTGCAAGAGCTCCACATTTCGCTTAGGATGTGTTAGGGGTAGTTTATATTAAGCTTTTTCCATTCTCACCACATGTAATGTCCTTCACGCTCGAAGGTCTGATATTTTTGTCCGCATTTTAAGCAGGTACACGAATAAAAGTCGATCCATTTTTCCTCAATACGAGTTATACTGTCAATTGAGATATTTCCTTTTTCCATTTCTTTATTAGGGCCGTTACATTCATATCTGTACTCAGAGTAAAGATTACAAGGGCAACAAGTTTCGGATGAGTGAAAGTCAATTATATCTAAGGCGTAGTCAACAAACCTCTTATTGGGTGCAAATGCTCCTCCCATTTCTAAATCAGCCGTTTTATCAATAATTAATTGTCTAAAGTCCTTAAGTTGAAGCACTTTTTCTCTTTCTTGTGAAAAGGAAATGATTTCGCAAGCAGCTGTCCTGATTTTTGAAATATCTTTTGAAGTAAGATTTTGAATTATTTGGTCGACTGTCATGTTTTGTAAATCACATTAATTGAAGATATTATAAAGCCCCCAGTAAGCAAACAGAATAATCAATATCAAGTAAGTTAAGTTATTAATTGCAAATAACCACTTTGAGAAATTTGGCCAAAGATTTTCGGCAAAAACTTTTTTGTTGATAACCAGTAAGGGGATAATGATTAACAAAGTCAAAAATGGAATATAAGATGTTATGTCTAACATAGATAATTTGTAGCCCTTATAAGGTGCAGGGAAATAAAATATATTTATTTCCGTTGCTAAAACAAACACGTAATACAACATGATAAATCCAAAAACTGAAAGAAGCAATTTATATGGTGCATACTTTAGGTTCCTGTTTCTGAAATAGCTTACAAAAAAATAAACTGCCGAAATCAGAAATAGGAGTAAACAGAATCGCAGAAACCAATCAACTGCAACACTGTTTAATGGTGTTTTAAAGTCTAATAACTTTTGATACTCTTTGTTCTGTGGGAACAGCGAAGGTATTTCTAATGAGTGATTACCTTTTGCAAGTTCATCTTTTAGGTCAAACTGAACTTGATTTTTGTAGTCATGGTAAAAATACAGATGGACTACACCCTTATTCAGGTCATAAATTGAAGTAAGTAAAGTGCCATCCCCAATTTTTTTGCGGCAAACATGCATAGTGTCTGAAAGTGCCGTGCAAAAGGCAAGTGAAGTATCAATCTTGTTTTTCAAAAATGCTGTACCATTAATGTATCGCGGCTGTTTAATGGTGCTGAAATCAGTTATTGTAGAAGGGCAAAAATTAGCAAGCACATATTTGTCATCATTTCCAAAAGTCAATTTAAATGGTTCAACAATCAAATATTTTCCTGACTTGTCGGTGTAAATAAATACATCATTTGCGAGTAAACTGTGGTCGTATTGTTCAATGTATGCTTTCACTTCATCAACTGTTTTGCATGAATGCAGAATGTCTTTGAGATAATTTGCACGACTTGTTATTTGCTTCTTGTTTGGAGAAGGTGTTCCGTTGTCAGGTGTTGGGGTTGCCAGTGTTCCAAATGAAAGTCCAAATGCGTTCATTCCTGATTGCGGAGAAAAGCCATCAGCCCCTTGATTGTTAGCTCCCGAAAACACAGCCCCATAATCATTTGTTTCAAACCAAATGCGGGGATAATTGAACCATGTATCGTAATTGATGCCATACCTTGTCGAACCGTTTACAGTCACTTTGTAAGTGCTGCATGGAAAAACATTGTAATTTGACAATATGATAATTATCGTAATCACAAATGTTCTGATAAATTTTGATATGGTCATAATTGTTTTTTAATATTCTATTTTGTCTACCGGAATTGCGATAAAAAGATTATCAAAAGTTCTGAATGTTAAAAGTATGATCTGTCGGCATAGCATGACGCACAAAGGCTTTGCGCTATGCCCATGTTATAGGCAGTGCATTTACTGTCTGGTTGACCACTTTTTTATTATTTCATTCAGGTTAATTCCAATACCTGCAAAGTTTGGTTTTAATTCTAAGTTGTCAATATTGAAAATAGTCCGCCATTTACTTGGTTGAGCCTCCGGAACAATCGGAGTTGTATTATCTACTGCTGTAGTTGCTGATGGCTTGTCGTCAAAAGAAATGATTTTAGATTTTAAGTAGAAGGGATAATTGTCTTCCATGAATTTCATTAAGTTTCTAATATCTGTCATAAGAAACAAAAATATTAATGCATTTGTTTCAAGCGGCTTTTTTTTGTCAGAGAATTTATTGAAAGACTCTCCAATTGAAACGCAAGATTTTCTTATTCTTTTGAATTCGTTGTAGTAATTATAAGCGAACTGATATTGTTGACTTATGTAGGCATTCACCTTTTCTTCAGAGTCGAAACCTAAAGTGATATTCTTTAAATCTCTTTTTACAGCAGATTTTATTTTAGCTCTTTCTTTATCAAAAAAAACTGACTTTTGAGAGTCCATTGAAGGACAGGAATTATCTTCTTCTGATTTAATTCTGATTTCAATTCTGCCTTCTTCGTCAATTTCTTCCGTGTCAATTGCAACTGAAATATTTTCCCCTTCATTAAAACCCAGTTCTATAAGATTCATTTCATTTAGGATTTCGTCTATCTTATTCGGATTCTTAACCACATCTTCAAGTTTAACTTTAAAGAAGACTAAAGGCTCGTCTCTGAAAGTTAGCAAGTCGGTCGAGAATTTTTTCTCAGCTTTACAAGCGTCTGCGTCAAACTTGGTATGACGGATAGGACCAAGTCGGCCCGAAAGAAAAATTTCATATGAATTAATGTCGTATGTCATTGCATTGCCCATAACGTTTTGCAAGCAGGCGCTGGCGGCATTTTGAAATACTGTCCGACCCACTTGCACTCTCTGTCGCTTGCGCTTGCTTGCTGTGCTTGTTGCGCAACTAAGATACAATTGTTAATTAAAACTTAAATAAAATACT
>JAZKDU010000016.1:0-5131 GCA_040387415.1 Bacteroidota bacterium | reverse complement strand
TGGTGTGAGAGGCGCACTCTGCTAGCTCCTGCTGGCAGAGCCGTCTACTCGATTATGCCTCGTTATTTTTTCAGTCAATGCTTTCAAGTTCAATAGTCTTTAAAAGATTTTCAATCGTGTCATTGTATTCGATTTTATCAAAGGCCATTTTCTGTCCTTTTCGAGTCTGAACTTCCATTGCAGATTTAATGTAGTTAAAGGAAAATGAAATACTGTCTTGATTTTCTCGAAGTCCGTGTCTGCGCGACCTTGAAAGAATGAAAGTATATAAAGATTGTCCAGCTCTTAAAGTTCTTTCAAATCCCTTTTCTCTCATTTGTTTTATTAAGTGCAGTATTTCGGGCTTTTTGTCAAGTTCCAGTTCACGATAAAAGTTTTCAATGTTGTCCCAACTCAAAATAAATTCTCCTTCGATTCCATTACCTTTTTCATAATATTCAGCAAGTTTACCAAAATCTATTTCTGGAAATTCCACTTTTAAAGTCGATGGCATTGCTTTGTCGACCACCCATTTATTTATTAAAGTGCCAAGTCTTTTTATGTCGGAACTTGATGTTTCGAAAATTATGCAATCATCCCATTTGAAAATATATCTTGGATTTGGTTCGTAACCATAATAATAAATTCTACAACTTCTGTTGTCATCACTAAACCAAAGGTTATAAGAAGAGAAGCTCTCTTCGACAACAGCATTCTGTGAAATAGTCGCCAGTTGTGGGCTTAATTTGTTTATGTCAGCCCTTAATCTATCTAATTGTCTCTTTTTCTCATCAATGAATTTAAATTTCGAATATAGTTCGTCAAGCGTTTTGTTTTGCAACCAATATTTAATGGCGTCCACCGTTTCTAGCTTGTCGAACGTCCTTCCGTTAGCAATAGGTTTCCCGTTCTCCATGTAGGTCGTATAAAACTCGGGACCTTTGTGTTTTAAATCATTCCAGTCGTTGGCAAAACAGTGAATAGAGCATTGTCTCGTCTCTTTTGTAATAATACATTCAGATTGAGTTCCTGCTTCTTTTAACGCAATAGCAAAGTTTGATTTCGGTTCATTTGCTTTCAGTCCCAGAAATTTGGAAATAGGATTTTGCTTACCCCAGAATTTATTTTTCAATTCTTGGTAAAACTCTCTTGCGTATATTTCTTCTTTCTGTGTCACGTCTTATAATGAGGCATAACTAATATATACCACTGACAACGTCAGGCCAAGTCGCCCAAATTGGATGGCTAAGCCTGATAGGCATTAGGGTTTAATCAAATGTAAACCTATTAGTTTAAATATCCAAATCATCAAAGGGCTTTTAACTTCCTTCATATGTGCTTGGTCATTGGAAAAGGTTGCAGAGGCACAAAAACAGCTTTTTAACACACTTTAGGGTCGCTAAGCCAGATTATGCCACTAAAGGCTTCAGGCGCTCAAATGGGTTTGTTTTAAATTCGCTATTTTTGTAGTACATCTCAATATTTATATAAATGAAACAGTACACGAAGTTTTTCTTCATAATCTCTACTTTTATTTCGATACAGTCCTTTTCACAACAAAATGACCATAAAAAGCAGTTTGTTATTCCTAAGTCTTCTACAATAAAAATGGCAGACATAAAAGAGGACTGGAATCCGGTACTTCAAAATATTGAAAGGCCGAAACCGGGTATACACAGTGAAAGAAAAAAGTTGCAGGATATAAAAGACAGCTTACGGATAGTATATCCAAAGAAAGAAAAAAACTCAAATACACTAGAAGGCCGGCAAACAGTTAATCAGCCTTACCTGGGATCAAACTTTGTTGGAAATGTTTATAATTACGGATCTCCAAATGATAATGATATAGCAGTTTCCAACGGAAATCAATTGATATCGGTAATGAATTCCTCTGTGTTCAGGTATAACTTGAATACAAATACCGCTCTTGGGGTGGTTTCGCTTGATGCTTTTTCTTCCACCCTTAACAATCCCCACGACAAATATGATCCAAAAGCGCTGTATGACCCTGTTGAAGACAGGTTTGTTGTTGTTTTTTTGAATGGTACGGTGGATACCGCTACCAGTATAACGGTCGCTTTTTCTCAAACGAATGACCCTGGCGGAGCCTGGAATCTATACGAATTGCCGGGCAACCCTTATAATAATGGACTTTGGTCGGATTATCCAATGTTGGCTATTACCAACAAGGAACTTTTTATTACCGTAAATCTTTTAAATCCGGGACAAAGCTGGCAAACGGGCTTTATTGAATCAATTGTGTGGCAAATCAATAAAAAGAGCGGTTATGATGGACTGGCGCTTAATTCGGTAAGCCACAATGGAATTCAGCTGAATGGAAGGCCCGTACGAAACCTATGTCCCGTAAAAGGCGGGGTTGATATTTATGGGCCTGATATGTATTTTCTTTCCAACAGAAACCTGGACCCAACAAATGATACCGTTTTTTTAGTTCACATTACAGATACAATAGGCTCCAGCACGCAAATGGTAACGGTTTCGCCATTAATTTCGGGCACCGATTATTTTGTACCACCACAGGTATCGCAGCCTGGACCTGGCGTACAGCTTCTGGAAACAAATGATTCACGTATCCTTGGAGCTTTTATGGAAAACGACAAAATTCAATTTGTGAATAACTGTTTGGATACCGCTACCGGGAATGCTGCGGTGTATCATGGTATTATCAACAATGTAAGCAGTTCGCCTTCCGTAAGCGCTTCCATCATCAGCGATCCTTTATTGGAGATCGGGTACCCCAATATATCCTACATAGGCATGGGTACCTCAGATAATACGTCCATCATAAATTTTAATCATGCGTCAGGCACTGTATTTCCGGGTGTTTCGGCAGTTACTTCTGATGGGAATGGAGATTATTCTTCTTTCGTAACCATTAAATCAGGAATAAATTACTTAAGTGTTATAAGCGGAATAGAGCGCTGGGGCGACTATTCGGGCTCACAACGCAAATATAATCAGCAAGGGGTGGTATGGGTAAATGGGATGTATGGAAACAGCGGTAAGAAAAACAATACATGGATTGCGGAACTGTCTTTAAATTCCCTTGCAGGCATTTCTGCGCCTTCCAATACATCCGCAGGGGATCATTTATTACTGTATCCCAATCCCATGGCAGATGTAATGAATGTTTCTATCGTTCTGGAAAAAACCGATTATTTACAATTCGAATTGGTAGATATAACAGGAAAACAGATAAAAATTTTACTGAAGGATAAGGTGAAAGAGGGAAAAAATAACTTTAGTTTCTCTACAGCGCCCTTATCCAGAGGGGTTTATTTTTTAAAGGTTTCATCGGGAAGCCGTGAAATTATTTCACAAAAATTAATCAAAGAATAGTTAAAGAGCAGCACGAAAGGCTGTGCCAATCATAAAAAGCATTGCAGAAAATCTATTTTTTATAAATTTTGTACGAGGCGGATGGTGTTTTAACGAAATACATACCAGTCGGCAAATCCCCCATATTTACGCGCACTTCAGCGGCATTCAATTGCACCATGCGTTCGGTTAAATCAATTACCTGTCCCAAAACATTGGAAACACTTATCCTCTGAGGCATGGAGAAGTCTGCAGTAATAGTCACACAATCGTATGCCGGGTTAGGGTAGGGGAGTGCTGCTGTGCCAGAGGCATTCAAAGCAATGCCCGTTGTTGTTTGTGTAAATTCGTAAGGACCCATGTCTGCTGCAGTTCCGTTGATGCGCATATTTCCGAGTATATCTTTTGAAAACACATTGTTGTTGTTTCCCGCATCAATACAAATGGAGGAGGCTTGAAGGCGCAAACCATCGTCTGCTGTCATCCAGCAGGCATCGGCACCCAAAGGGCTTGAAATGTTGACCAACGAAGGGTTTTGGTTTAAATTGCCCAAAGTGACACCGGCAAGGATATGCGGTGCAGTCTGCCCTGTAAGATCAATATCAGAATAAGTGGCGATCACTTCCGCACCGTTTCCCTTCACATAAAACTGCTGTCCGGCACCGGTAGCTGTATTGTTCCACACAATGCAATTGTGCAGTGAAACCGTGCTTGAGCCGGAAGATGCGGTATCATTATCATTATGGTTATCGGCTATAAAAGCGCCCCCATATCCATTTTGTGCCACGTTATTGGCAAATAAACAATTGATCAGCACCGGGTTTGCATGGCCATTTGTATTGCCGCCCCAGGCATACATGGCGCCAACATTGGTTGCAGACGTGTTTCCATAAAAAATACAGTTAAACAGGGTAGGGCTCGCGTTTCCGGCAACGCCATAACTATCCATACCACCAGCCTCTATTGTGGCATGGTTTTGATAAAAAATGCAATTGATGTAAGTGGGTTCTGTACTTCCGCCCGTATACCCGTTATTAAACGCTCCACCGCCCCAGGATGCCCTGTTGTTGGTGAACAGGCAGTTACGTACTGTAGGATTACAAACTGCGCCCGCCCCGAAGGCGTTATTATACATTCCGCCACCAAGTCCGTTTCCACTATTAGAGGGTGTTCTGTTATCATTTGCATCGCGGATCACAAAGCCATCCAACACGGCAGAGCTGTTCAATGCCTGATTATAGACTATTTTGTAGCTATTGTCTGAAATGCCCGCTGCACCAATCTCTCCGCTTAAAATACTGCAAGGCCCGCAGGTAAAGGTTCTTTGGCTTAATGATGTTTCGGTGCCCTGAAAGCTGCCGTATACAGCAACATCATTGCGCATTTCAAATGAGATAGTTCTGTTGGTGGAAGTGGTTGTAACGTAGGTTCCGCAAGCTACCCACACTTCATCACCGGCAACTGCCGCATCAATCATTAATTGAAGATTGTTGCCGTAGGCTGCATTGGCCCAGCTGGAGCCATTCATGGAGCCTGCTCCTGAAGGCGTTACGTAGTGGATGCTTGCTTGTGCTGGGTAAAGGGCCAGCAGAAGCAATACTGTTGTGATGCTATTTAAAAATAGGTTGTTGTGTTTCATGGTGATGAAGATATGTACCAAATATAAAAAGAAAAAAGCCGATAAGGGAAAATGTTATTGTGAGATTGTTTTCATGCGGGCTGCGTATGGTTTCATAAGGTTCTTTTATAGTTATGAGTTTATAACTGTGTGTGTTCTTTTTGCTTGAACAAAAAGAACGAAAAATTCAAGAAC
>JAZKDU010000015.1:9545-187121 GCA_040387415.1 Bacteroidota bacterium | reverse complement strand
GTACCCGGGATCGGACTTGAACCGATACATTCGCAATGAATACAGGATTTTAAGTCCTGCGTGTCTACCAATTCCACCACCTGGGCATTCTCGGCTTCAAAAAAAATCCCTCTCAAATAAGAGGGATAACTTTTGGAGCGAAAGACGAGGTTCGAACTCGCGACCTCGACCTTGGCAAGGTCGCGCTCTACCAACTGAGCTACTTTCGCATAATTTAGGATTGCAAAAGTAAGCAATTTTTTAATTTATCAAAGTATTTTGTGAAAATCATTTTATTTATTTTTTTATCTTTTGTAACCATCTATTTGCATAGTATGTATATTTATGCCACAAAACAGCAAAAAAAATGAAAAAGAACAAAGTAATGGCGGGTTACCACATGTTGATGATACTTTCGGAAGTGGATGGAACCTTTGCTAAACCGGAAGGAAAGGTTATTGTTGATTATTTGAAAAAGGCTTTTCCATTTAGAGTTGATCTGGACAGGGAAATGGAAGAGTTGAGCGCATTGCCAAAATCAGACTATTTTCTGCATTTTAACAATGCAATGAATGATTTTTATGAAGATTCTACAGAGAAGGAGCGCAACAGCTTTCTGAAGTTAGCGGTGAAATTGGCAAATGCCGATAAAAAGATTACAAATGAAGAAAACAAATACCTGAAAGAGCTGTTTTTTGCCTGGGATTCAGAGCACGAAGAATAAATTACTTTTTTCGAACCTTTTTCACTACTGATTTATAAATTTCATTATAATAAATCAGTAATTTAAAGGCATAAGTGGGCGAACTAAATTTTTGGGTTAATCGTCTGTAATCCGTTACCATAAAGCGGAAACCCGTATCAATACCAATGCCGGCCCATTTTGCAAATTTGTATTCAACAGATACGGCCGGTTCATATATTAAAATAACATTCTTTTCTATTTTGTGCTTCCTATTTTCCGATTTATATTGATAATAGGTTTCACCTACCCCTATTTGAAGTGGAATGCTTAAATGCCACTGTTTGCTTTGAAAATACACGTATTCTGCTTGTGCAGAGATATAAAACAGCTTGAGTGTTGCGTTAGCACTGTCATGCGTTGCAGTTGAACTGGAAAAGTATACCTTTTTATCGAAATCGCTGGCTGGTGGATAAAGCTGATTATAGCCTATACCCAAATGAACCCGGTTACTATAGTTTAGTCCCAATTTTACCCCGAAAATTTTTGCCCGGCTGTTACTGATGAAAGAATTTCTAGTATCGAGCTTTCCAAACAGCTGAGGTTTTTTCTTCAGGCAGTCCTTAATGGTATCCAGCGTTGGCTGGGCCTTTATGGAAAAAAAAATGGAACAAAAAAGAATGATTAGAAATATGTTGATCCGTTTATACACGATGTAAAGATAGCGATTAGAATCAGGGAATTAGATATAAGATGTTAGAATCAGAAACTAAGGCATGCTTATAAAATAAAGAAGGAAAGCAATTTCACAAAGATAGATGGGCAATAGAATTAAACAATAACACGATATAAAAATTCCCTGAACAACTATTTGCTCAGGGAATTTAAGAACTATAAACTCTTAATTTTTAACGCTCCACTTTTTAGTGTCCTCCGCCATCAACTTCACCTTCGGCCAATGGAACAGTTTGCATAACAAAATCTTGTTCTTTACCAGGTTTGCTGTAATCATATGGCCAACGGTGCACAACAGGTAAGGCTCCAGGCCAGTTACCATGCGTATTTTCCATTGGTGTTGTCCACTCCAATGTGTTGGAATTCCAAGGATTAACTTCTGATTTAGGTCCGCGGAAAATAGAATAGAAGAAATTGAACAAGAAAATAATTTGTGCCACAGCTCCTAATATTGCGAAACCAGTCATCAAAATATTGATGTCAACTAAATCATCAAACATAGGGAAAGCGGTGTTTGAGTAGTATCTACGAGGTAAACCAGCTAATCCTAAAAAGTGCATTGGGAAAAATACACCGTAGGCCGAAATAAATGTTCCCCAGAAATGAACATAGCCTAGTTTTTTATTCATGTGGCGTAAAAATAATTTTGGGAACCAGTGATAAACACCCGCTAACATCCCTAATATAGCTGAAACACCCATTACAATATGGAAGTGGGCAACCACAAAGTAAGTATCGTGGATAGGGATATCCAATGCTGAATCGGCAAGGATAATACCTGTTAAACCACCTGAAATAAACGTAGAAACCAAACCTATTGCGAATAACATAGCTGGAGTAAAACGGATATTACCTTTCCATAAAGTAGTAATATAGTTAAACGCCTTTACTGCTGAAGGGATAGCAATTAGTAAGGTAGTAAATACGAATACGGATCCTAAAAATGGATTCATACCGGTAATAAACATATGATGTCCCCAAACAATGAAGGAAAGGAATCCAATAGCCATAATAGATCCGATCATCGCACGGTATCCGAAAATCGGTTTGCGAGCGTTTACCGAAATGATTTCAGAGGTAAGACCCAATGCAGGTAAAATAATGATATATACCTCAGGGTGACCTAAAAACCAGAATAAATGCTCATATAAGATTGGGCTACCACCGGTTTGCTCCAAAGCTTGTCCACCAATATAAATATCGGATAAGTAAAACGAGGTACCAAAGCTTCTGTCAAAAATCAACAACAATGCTGCTGAAAATAAAACCGGGAAGGAAAGTACACCTAAGATAGCAGTAACAAAAAATGCCCAGATGGTAAGCGGTAAACGCGTCATCGACATCCCTTTGGTGCGAAGGTTAATAATTGTTACAATGTAGTTCAAACCACCTAATAATGCAGAAACGATAAAGAAGGTCATTGATACCAGCCATAAGGTCATACCCATTCTTGAACCTTCCATTGCTTGTGGTAATGCACTTAATGGAGGGTAAACCGTCCATCCGCCAGATGCAGCGCCAGTTTCAACCATAAAGCCCATTAACATTACAATACTTGACAAAAAGAAAAACCAGTATGATAACATATTTAAAAAACCGGAAGCCATATCACGTGCACCAATTTGGTATGGAATCAAAAGGTTACTGAAAGTACCGCTTAACCCACCTGTTAACACCATAAATACCATAATAGTACCGTGGATGGTAACAAGCTGCATGTACATTCCCGGATCAAGTATTCCATCTGGCGCCCATTTATCACCTAAAATAAAATTAAGTATCCAGAATTTCTCTCCCGGCCATGCTAATTGCATACGGAACATTAAGGACATCATCATTGCAATAAACGCCATTAATACAGCAGTTATTAAAAACTGACGTGAAATCATTTTGTGATCCATACTAAAAATGTATTTGGATACAAATGATTCTTCGTGGTGATGATCGTCTTCGTGCCCGTGCTGATCGTGGTGTCCTGCCTGCGTGTGTTGACCGTGATTCTCCATAGAGTATGATGTTGTTTTTTGTGTTATTCGTTTTGTGTTAATACTTTCTAAGCAATGGGGAGGTTAAATTTAACCTGGTTTAACTGCTTATTCTTTATTAAAATATGGTTTTTTAGAAGCCAGCCATTTGTTGTAATCTTCTACTGATTCTACAACTATTGTCATCTGCATGTTGTAGTGACTGTTACCGCATATTTTATTACATAAAAGCACATAATTAAATTCTTCAGGTTTATCACCACGCTCAGCTCTTCTTGCATTAATAGCTCTCATCTGTTCAACAACATATGGTTTTTTACGCATATCTGCTGTAGTGATGGTAGGAGTGAAATGCAACATGGTAGTCATACCAGGAACAAGATTCATTTGCGCTCTGAAATGTGGGAAATACGCACTGTGAATTACTTCACGGGCATTTAATTTAAATTCAATTTCTTTACCTAGTGGTATGTGAAATTCATTTCTAACAACAATATCATCAGCTCCCTTGTTATCAGTAGCATCCATACCTAACGCATTTTCATCAGTGATCAATTTATAATTGGATGCACCCAGCTGATTGTCTTTTCCTGCATAACGGGCAGTCCAGTCAAATTGTTTTCCGTATAACTGAATAACAATAGCATCATCAGAAGCAGGCGCTGTAATTTTGTTCCATGCTTTTAATCCGAAAATAATGATGATTGCAAGAACAATAGCTGGAATAGTTGTCCAGATCATCTCTAGTTTATTGCTGTGAGGAAAATAAGTTGCTACATTATCCTTACGGCCATAGTATTTAAAGGAAAAGTAGAATAATATAATATGAGTAATAGTAAATACAAAAAATAGAATCGCCATGTTAAAATTAAATAACCAGTCAAGGCCAACACCATGCTCAGAAGCAGATTCTGGCAGCATTTTCGGTACAAATTTTACCAGGTTCCAGATCACGAACAAAAAGAATACTACCAAAAAGGTCAGCATTATCTTTCCCATGGTTTTGTTGTCTTTTTCGGTGATTTCATGTGGCTTACTGCCTTTCAAACTTGATGAAAGCTCAAACACCCTTACTAAATAACCGATTGCAAAAACCGTTAAAATTATGGCAACGTAAACTAAAAACTCTATCATAGTATTTAATTGTTATATCTCAGTCTTTATCCCTTTTCTATCAGGTATCAGGTGAGTTGGGTTAATTATTTGTTGTTATTTTTTTATTTCTTTCGTATCTTCATTTTTCTCCTGTTGATTAAAGTAGGAGAGGCCTGCTATTAAATATGATGGTGTATTGTTTCCTCTAAGTAAGGGTGGTTTTTAATCATCAACGGACGCTTAGCTAAAGAGCTGTGAATTACGTATAATAATAATCCAACAAAGCCTAAAGCGGTTCCTATTTCTACCCATCCAAGGTGCCAGTGTCCGTTAACTGTTCCCGGCATAACCATCATAAATACATCCAGCCAGTGACCGATAAAAATGATGCAGCCTACAATGGTAAGGAAGAAATAATTACGTTTTGCGTCACGGCTCATTAATAAGATCATAGGGAATACAAAGTTCATAAAGAACACGGTCCACATTAAACCCATATAACCAAAGTCATGTAAACGTTCCTGGAAATAAATAATCTCCTCAGGAATGTTGGTATACCAGATCAGCATAAACTGGCAGAACCATAAGTAACTCCATAAGAAACTTACTGCAAACACCCATTTTCCTAAATCATGGATATGGCTGTCGTTAACCTGCTGCAAATAACCTCTGCGTTTTAAATACAATACAAACAAAATAATAGTAATCATTGCAGAAATCCACATACCTGCAAATGCGTACCAGCCGTACATTGTACTGAACCAGTGTACATCTATAGACATCATCCAATCCCATGCAGCAGTAGAAGAAGTAACAGCAAAAAACACAAGGAACATGGCTGCTTTACCCATTTGTTTAAAGTGGATAGCAGTACCGCCTTGTAAATCCTGCTCAATAGAACGCTTAATGAAACCTCTCTGGAACATATTCCAAACCACTAAATAAAGAACCGTTCTTAACCAGAAAAACCAGTTACCCACCCCGAAATAGGCATGTTTGTTAGCGATCACTTCGTCAAATTTAGGTGATTCAGGATTAATTACATCTGCATCCATCCAGTGATATAAGTGATGTAAATGCAATTGGCCTGCTAACAGAACAAGAAAAAGAATGATAGAACCAACAGGCAAAAAGCTGGAGATAGCCTCATACACGCGTTTTACAGCTACTGACCATGCAACTTCTGCTACATACTGCAATGCCATAAAAAATGTTGCTAATAACCCAATCCCCATAAAAAACCAGCCATTCACAAGTAAGTTAGCCCAGATACGGGTATGGTGATACTCATCGTGGCTAACACCTTCAGGTGCATGATCGGTTATAAAACCAGCAATAATGGTAATAAAACCGATAACCATTAAGCCAATGGTGATGTTTTTGGTTTTTTTAGTAAAAGTATAATTCAAATTATCCATATCTGTTTGCATTTTTATTCTCAAAAAATATCTTAAAGGTTTATTTTACTTCAGTTTTTGCTTCTGATTTTACTGCTTCACCTGCAGGTGCAGCTGCCGCTGCTGTTTCAGCCGTTGGTGGTGCTGCTGCCGTACCTCCCGGGTTTTGTAATTTCTGAACAAACAATACTACTTTCCAACGCTCTTCCTGGTTCATTAATGGTGCATGTGCTCCCATTAAACCTTTACCATAGGTAATGGAATGAAATATTTTTCCTTCAGGCAGGTTTTTTAATAATCCGCTGTAGGATGGTGGTGCACCTGGTAATTTAGCACCTACAAGGCCATCACCTTGTCCGGTAGCACCGTGGCAGTGTACACAAAATTTACCATACAGTTCTTCACCCTCTTTTAAATTAGCCTCATTATTTGCTAATGGGTTACGTAAAAATCTTCCTGCATTACCATATCCTGTTGTATCATTAGCATATACATAAGGTAAATATCCTCTGGCAATAGTTCCTTTAACAGGCAGCATATTTGCCTGCAACGTATCTCCGTTTACCAGAGAAACATAGGCCATGTTTGTTTCCAGTGACGGAGAACGGTACATATCCGGCATAAACTCAACTCCGGGACTGTTTTCATTATGCTTTCCGCAGGATGTAAAGCCGATGGTCACACAGCTAAACAACGCCATTAAAGAAATAATTCCTGTTACCTTTTTAGTCATTGTAAAAGTATTATGTAGTAAGTATTATGTATTACGTAGTATGTATAAAGTATTTTAGCTATTGGCTTTTCACTTAATACGTTGTACTATTTTATTTATAAGAAATTTCAGTTGCACCACCACTTCTTAACAATGTTTCAATAGTAGCTTTGTTTTCTTCTTTTGTTTCAATGATCATTAAAAATTTATCATCTGTTGTTCTTGGATCAGGGTTTTTTGCTTTAACTCCGGGTAACATCCAGCATCTTAAGTAATAAGTGATTGCCATTCCATGAGCTGCACAAAGTACAGTTGATTCAAACGTGATAGGAATAAAAGCTGGTACGTTCATGTAATAGGCGAAGCTTGGTTTTCCTCCAATGTCCGTTGGCCAGTCATGAACCATCATGTACCACATCATTAATGTGGCAAGTGTTGTTCCCGTAATTCCGTAAATGAAAGCACAGATTGCTAAACGTGTTCTGGGAACACCAATAACACCGTCAATCCCGTGTATCGGAAAAGGAGAAAAAACATCTTTTACCTTAATGCCTTTAGTACGAAGTTCTTTAGCCGTTGCCATCAAAGGCTCTTCATCGTTGTAAATTGCGTGTATTGCTACTTTGCTCATATTTTAAAATATATTGAATTCTAATATCTAAAACTAAACTCTGATTTTTTCTCTTTATTCAGTTTTGAATTAAGATTAAAATGTAGAATTTCTTAATGATGATGTTGTTGTGCTTTTTCTTTAAACTCTTGTCCGGAAGCTTTCAAAATTGATTTTAATTCCGCCTGTGCAATTACCGGGAAATAGCGGGAGAACAATAGGAAGAATGTAAAGAACATTCCAATTGTACCTGTAAAAATTCCGATATCAATAAATGTTGGGTGATACATGTTCCATGATGATGGAAGGAATGTACGGCACAATGTAGGAACGATAATTACAAAACGCTCAAACCACATACCGATATTCACTATGATGGACATCACAAATGTAAACATCAGGTTAGTACGTAATTTTTTGAACCAGAACAACTGAGGTGAAATTACGTTGCAGGTCATCATAGCTGCATAAGCCCACCAATATGGCCCTGTTGCACGGTTAAGGAACGCGTATTGCTCATACTCAACACCTGAATACCAGGAGATGAATAATTCTGTTAGATAAGCTACACCTACAATTGAACCAGTAACAATGATTACAATGTTCATGTACTCAACGTGTTTAATGGTGATGTAATTTTCCAAATGGTATATCTTACGAACGATCAACAACAAGGTAAGTACCATCGCAAAACCTGAGAATACCGCACCAGCCACAAAATAAGGAGGGAAGATGGTAGTGTGCCAGCCCGGAACAACAGATGTTGCAAAGTCCATGGATACAATAGAGTGAACCGAGAATACGAGTGGAGTAGATAAACCTGCAAGTACTAAAGAAACTTCTTCAAAACGGCTCCAGTGACGAGCGCTTCCGCCCCAGCCAAAACTTAATAAACCATATATTTTCTTTGAAAGAGGCTTAACTGCTCTGTCGCGGATCATTGCAAAATCCGGAACTAAACCGGTGTACCAGAATACTAAGGATACAGAGAAATAAGTAGAAACCGCAAATACGTCCCACATCAATGGGGAGTTAAAGTTCACCCATAATGATCCGAAACGGTTTGGCAATGGGAACAACCAATAATCCAACCACGGACGGCCTGTGTGTAACAATACGAAAATAGCTGCGCACATTACGGCAAAAATCGTCATCGCTTCCGCAGAACGGTTAATAGCCATACGCCATTTTTGACGGAATAGTAATAATACCGCAGAGATTAGAGTTCCAGCGTGTCCGATACCGATCCACCATACGAAATTGGTGATGTCCCAAGCCCAGTCAACACCGTTGTTTGATCCCCAAACACCAATTCCTGTTCCTATAGTATAGGATAAACACCATATTCCCCATAAAAAACAAATTACAGAAACGGTGAGTAGCATGTACCAATACTTGGTAGCTTTTCCTTCAATTGGCCTAACAATATCTTCAGTAATCTGATGATAAGATTTGTTACCAAGAATTAAGGGCTCTCTAATTGCTGATTCGTGCTGCATATTTTAATCTTAAAAAATTATAAATACTAATCTCTTTATTTAATCGCTATATACTCTCTAAACTCTATTTTAAACCTTCTGAATTTATTAAGATTCAGACCTTAGAATTTAGTTTTTAATTGTTAGGCTTCTGCTTTCTCTGAATGTGATTCAGCAGTTTTTCTACCGTCTTCAATGGTTTCTTCACAATTTCTTACTTTTGTTAAGTAAGAGATGTTCGGTTTAGTACCAATTTCTTCCAGTACATAATAGTTACGGCCGTCTTCTTCTTGTTTTCTTAATCTGCTGATTGCGCTGTCTGCATCATTTACATCACCAAATACAATTGCATTGGTAGGGCATGCTTCTGCACAGGCAGTGTTGATATCACCATCCACTAATTTGCGTTCTGCTTTTTTAGCATCAAGCTTACCAGCCTGGATACGTTGAACACACATAGAGCATTTTTCCATTACACCACGTGAACGTACTACTACGTCAGGGTTTAACACCATACGTCCGATATCATCCTGAGTAGGGTTGAATGAATAATCAGAATTTTCGTTATAGTTGAACCAGTTAAAACGTCTTACTTTATAAGGACAGTTATTAGCGCAGTAACGGGTTCCAACACAACGGTTGTAAGTCATTACGTTTAATCCATCATTACTGTGGTTAGTTGCAACTACAGGACAAACTGTTTCACATGGAGCGTGATTACAGTGCTGGCACATCATTGGCTGGAAAACAACTTTTGGATTCGCAGCTGCAGGATTTTCCATATCCAGGTACATATCAATTGCGCCTACACCTTCTTCTTTTGCAACTTCTTTATTCATATCGCTGCTGTAATAGCGGTCGATACGCAACCAGTGTAATTCACGCGTTTTTATTACCTGGTCTTTTCCAACCACAGCAACGTTGTTCTCTGAAGTACAGCTAACAACACATGAACCGCAACCGATACATGAATTTAAGTCGATGGTCATACCCCAGCGGTGGCCAGGTTTTTCATGCTCATCCCATAAATCGATGGTAGCTGCTTTTTTAACACCAGAGTGAGTAACCAGCATTTCATCATGGTTACCGGATTTAGGGTTCTTTTTATAATTCTCTAGATTTGTTTCTTTAACAATTTCGCGGCCCATTAAGGTATGGTGAATCTGGGTTCCGGCTATTTCTGTAATTTTGTTTGCACTTTCAACTTTCGCATCAAGCGCATTGTAGATCAATTTTCCATTAATTACCTGTACAAACGGAAAGGCATTTTTTCCAACTACGCTTCCTGTCTGGATGCTTAATTTTCCTGCTTTTTCTCTTCCATAACCAACAGCAATACCAATTGTTCCAACAGCCTGACCTGGTTGCGGTACTACCGGTAATTCGATGGCAAGTCCGTTAACAGTAACTGTTACAACGCTAGCCTCTCTGTCCTGACGCTCCATTAGGTTAAAGCCTAATGTTTTAGCATCACTTGGAGACATAGTTACATAATTGTCCCAGGTAATTTTAGTGATAGGATCAGGTAATTCCTGTAACCACGGGTTGTTTGCCTGATTACCATTACCAATCGCTACTTTTTCATATAGTGCTAATTCAAAGCCTTTGCTTTCTACCGCATTGATACCGCGGGCAGCTTCTTTTAAATCAACTTTTCCTTCCGGATTAGATCCTACCGAAAAAGTATAATTGCTATAGTGTCCTTTTTCTTCAGCTTTTCCAGCAGTATCAGCAACGGAAGAAGTTTCTTTTTTGCTTTTGTCATTTTCAGCCTCCGCAGCTGTTCCTTTTCCAACTTCAATAGCTCCATCATGTAAGGAGTTATTCCAGAACTCAGTAAAGTTCATGAATTTACCCTGCATTGTGAATACCTGCTCTGACCATATTTTTTGGATGTAAGAATGGTAATCACTGTTACTTCCTGACCATTTTAACAACGTATCCTGTGCCTGGCGAGTGCTAAACAAAGGCATAATAGTAGGTTGTGCTAAGCTGTAGTGTGTTTTTCTTGGATTAAAATCGTTCCATGATTCCAGGTAATGGTGATCAGGACATACATATGTTGCTAATGACGCTGTTTCATCTGCTCTGTCGGCAAATGAAATACGTAAACCAACTTTATTGTAAGCTTCTGCAAATTTTAATGCTGCAGGAGAAGTGTAAACAGGGTTTGTATTGTAAGTGATGATCGCATTTACTTTACCTGCTGTCATTTCAGCAGCAAGGTCAACAAACGCTCTATCATTACTTTGATTTAAATAGCTTGGGTTTTCTAAGTCGATAGTTTTACCATAGCTGCCAATCATTGTATTGATCTCGTTTACGATCAACTGTACATTTGTATCATTTGAACCGCTTACTACCAATGACTTTCCTTTGTTAGCAGTAAGTTCTTTAGCCACTTTAACAATCATTTCGTCACAAGCCAGGTCAGAGGATGGTAATGTAGAAACGCCCACAAGTTTAGCTACTGCGTTGTATAAATTAACAACAACTTTAGCCTGCTCTGATACCTTTACAGGGATACGCTCATCAGCGTTAGCACCTGTTAACGAAAGGTTAGATTCAAACTGGTAATGTTTAGACATTTCCGGTTTTTCTTTTGTAACTTTTCTGGTAGTTCCATAAGCAGCAGCAAAATCTTCCACCCAGTTAACCAAAAAGTCAGCACCAATTCCAACAATGATTTGTGCATTCTCAAAATGGTAGGTTGGTATAACTGCCTGTCCGAATGTTTGTGCATTTGCGCTTGTTATTCCTGAGTAGGAAACAGCATCATGTGTGATGTGTTTTGTTCCAGGGTATTTTGCTGTAAATTCTGCAATTACAGCCTTTGTAGAAGGGCTGATAATGGTAGATGTTAAAATACGGATAGTACCACCGCTGGCAGTGATAGCTGCTAATTTAGTTCCAATTTCAGTATCTACTGTAGCCCATGTTGCAGGATTGCCGTTTGCTAACGGACCAGTTAAACGGGATGAATCGTATAATGAAAGTACAGATGCTTGTACACGTGCCTTTGTAGCGCCCTTAGTAACTTTGGAAAGTTGATTTCCTGTTATTTTAATAGGACGGCCTTCACGTGTTTTTACCAAAATAGCTGAATAATCTCTTCCATCATAATACGTGGAAGCATACCAATTGGCAACACCCGGAGTAATTTCTTCAGGTTTGTTTAAATAAGGGATTGCTTTGTTAACAGGCGTTTCACAAGCAGCTAATGATGCAGCAGCAACACTAAATCCTAAAAATTTAAGAAAATCTCTACGATTAGTTCCATTGTTGACAGAAAGGTTGTTGTCGCCTAAAAAGTCCTCTACAGGTATTTGTTCTGCAAATTCATTATTTACATTTTGAACAAATGAAGGGCTGTTGTTTAGCTCTTCTAGTCCCTTCCAGTATTTTTTTGTTGCCATATCTTGTATAAAATAAATTCTAATATCTTTAAAATCCTAAGTCTAAAACTCTAAATTCTGGTTGTTTTCAATTTCTATATTTTCAGAATTTAGAAATTGTTCCGGAATTTTTTAATAGTGACATCTTGCACAGTCAATACCACCCATTTTATCAACAGTGATCTTCTGTCCTTTGTATTTTTCGGCTAGCTTTTTGTGAAGACTTTCGTAGTATGGGTTGTCTTTCATGCCCGGTACTTCTGTTTTTCTGTGGCAGTCAATACACCATTCCATTGTTAAAGGACTAACTTGTTTTGCAGTAGTCATTTGTTTTAAATCTCCGTGGCAGGTAGCACACTCTTGTTTACCAACTTTTACGTGCTGCTGGTGAGAGAAAAACACAAAATCCTGTAAGTTGTGGACTTTTATCCATTGAATAGGTTTTTGTGGTTTGCTGTATTCTCCTTTTTCAGGATCCCAGCCTGCTGCATCGTATATTTTAGCAATTTCAGCTGTTCCGGTAGTAGGGCCTTTTGAAATTCCTTTGTGACAGTTCATACAAACATTCACCGATGGAATACCTGCAGTTTTACTTTTTTCTACACCAGAATGGCAGTATTGACAATTAATCGCATTGTCCCCGGCATGAATTTTGTGTGAGAAAGCGATAGGCTGAGTTGGTTGGTAGTTTTCATATACCCCAATGTCTTTTAGAGCATACCATCCAGAGGAAAGTAATCCGCCAATGATGAATAATACAATAACCGCCACCGTACGTTTATGGCTTCCCATCCAGGCTTTGATTTCCTGCCATGGTCCAACAGCTTCTTCTTCAGGTAAACCTTGTTTTTCGTTTTGCACGTTTTTTAAAGAGTGGCTTACTCCGCGCAATACACCAATAATAATGATTAAGAATGCAATAAGAGCAATTAAAATAGCTAATGGGTTAACACCTTTGTCTTCTGCTTTTTGTTCGCCTCCAACAGGTGTTTTAGGGCCTTCTTCTTTAGCTACAGGAGGGTTTTTAATGAATGCAATTACTGCAGTAAGATCAGCATCACTAAAATCAGTGAAAGCAGGCATATCAGCACCATTGAATTTAGCTAATAAGCCTGTTGCATACGCGTCACCGCTTTTGATCACCGCTTTATTGTTTTTGATCCATTTTGCAAGCCATTCATCAGCAGGCTGTGGAACACGAGACGCAACACCAGATAGCCCCGGACCCGTAATTTTGTTTGTACCTAAACTGTGACATACTGCACAGTTTTGTTTAAACAGCTTTTCACCGTCTTGCGCGGAAGCAGGATTAAAACTGACAAGAAACGATAAAAACAGGGAGGAAATAATTGCCAGAAGTTTTTTGTTTTTGTGTGGCGTCATCAAAATTGTATCCATATAAATTTGTAATTGTTAACTTCTATGAAATCCCCGATTTTTTTCGGGAGAGTACTTTTACTTGAGCGACAAAATTATAAGAAACATTAATTGCTGATTCAAAAAATTAACATTTTTTGTAATTTATAATCATTCCAAATAAGCTTTGATTTTTTTGATTTTTTTTACCAATAAAATTGATTCTTTAGTCAATAAAAATCAATTATTTGTCGAAAATTATTTTTTGCTTTTTTTGAGAAATTTGAATATTAAAATCACTATTTAATACAGGTAATGATTAATAAATTAACTTTGTAGTAATAAATAGTTGATTTTATGAATTTATCCCTAAAAGTAGCGCTAGTAGTTGTATTCGGAGTATTTCCTGTAGGTTATTCTCAGGCTCAAAATTCCATCGCTGATTCGGCAAAGGTAGATGTTGTGCAGGACACGAAGGTGAAAGAATTAGTAGAAAAACACATTGAAATTAATTCGAAAGCCCCTATTAAAGGGTATCGCGTAAAAATTCATTTCGGTACAGATAAAAATAAAGCCAAAGAGATAAAAGGTAATTTTTTGGCCAGATATCCGGAGGTTCCTGCGTATGAAAAGTATGATCAGCCAAATTTTAACATTCGTGTAGGAGATTTTCGCACAAAACTGGAAGCATATAAGTTTTTAAAGGAAATCCAGCCGGAGTTCCCATCTGCGTTCCTTGTTCAGGATGAAATAGAGTTTCCCCTAAAATAGTTTTAGATTCCGAAAGGAATCTTTTTCAATTAAAAACAGAGCTGGTTGTTATTGGAATTAATTAGTAAATGCACTAAATATTTTTTATATTAGCTGAATAAAATTTTAGCAGATTAAGAATTAAATTTTTACAAGAATGAAAAAAGTAATAATAGCAAGCCTTGGCTTATTCGCTTTTTCAGCGGTATCAGCACAAGGTGTTGAGGGTGATGATAAGGTGAAGGTGATATTCCCAACTTCTTTTAGTATTTCAAAACCACTTTCTGAATTATTTGAAACGGAGTCTTCAGATGATGAAAATAGCGATGAGTTAAAGGAATCCGGAGATCGGGTTAATCGGGTTCCGCAAAAATTTGTTTATACTGCCGAAGACGGACCACAGTATGGTAATGATCCTTCATCTATACAGCATACTAATGGTACCAGGCAAATGGCGGGGCCGCTAACCAGCTGGGCTGGTCAAACAGGGGGAGGTTGTCCTCCGGATCCCTCAGGGGCTGCTGGTCCCAATCATTATGTGCAGGCAGTAAATGCTTCTCCGTTTAAGGTGTTTAACAAAACAACTGGTGCTGCTATTGGTACTGTTAAAAATATTGGTGCTTTATGGAGTCCTGCTACAGCTAATATGGGCGACCCGATTGTTATGTATGATAAATATGCAGACCGCTGGTTCATTAGCCAGTTTGGTCAGAATGGCTCAACAGATTATGCTTATATCGCTATTTCAACTTCTTCAAATCCTGGCGGAACGTATTATACTTATTCTTTTCCGATGCCTCAATTTCCTGATTATTTAAAATTCTCCATCTGGTCAGATGGCTATTACATGACTTTTAATGGTGGTGATATTGTTTTTTGTTTTGAAAGAGATCAGATGATTTTAGGGAATCCTTCTGCCAGAGCGATTAGTAAATCCTTCAACGCAGGTGCAACTGCCGGTTTTTTTCTGTCCTTACCGGGTGATGCTGATGGCGGTTTACCTCCTTTCGGAACACCATTGCCTCTTTTCTCCTTTTCAGAAAACTCCTGGGGTGGCGGTAATGTGGATGGTGTAAAAATATGGTCGTTGGCGGTTACCTGGGCGGTGACTCCAACAGCAGTTATTACCGGACCAACCATACTGCCAACTACAGCTTTTGATGGGACATATAATCCGGGATGGAATGATATTTCACAAGGTTCTGGCACACAGAAATTAGATGGTATAGGCGGAGTACTTTTATACAGGGCTCAATGGCGTAAATGGACTGGTTACAATACAGTGGTTTTAAACTGGGGAGTAAAATTAAGCAGCAGCCAGCGAAGTATTAAATGGGTTGAATTGCGCCAAAATCAAGGGACAGGGATATGGTCATTGTATCAGCAGGGAACGTACGCTCCGGATGGTTTGAATCGCTGGGTAGGGAGTATTGCAATGGATGATAATGGCAGTATTGGATTGTGTTATGCGGTGGCAGGACCTGTTCCTTCAACAGCAGCCGGTTTAAGATATACAGGGCGTTTGCAAAGTGATCCGCTGGGGCAGATGACTTTTGCTGAGCAAACCGCAACAACTGGTTCTGGCGAAATGACAGGCTGCAGCAATCGTTTCGGAGATTATTCGCAGACCTCTCTGGATCCCAATGGTATTACATTCTGGCATACCGGTGAATACGTTGTATCCGGAAATCCCAAAACAAGAATATATTCTTTTCAACTTCCTTTGGTGAGTGGAATTGATGAAGCGTTAAACCAGCAGGTGTTTACGGTATATCAGGTGGAAAACAAACTCAATATTAAAGCGAGCCAGCTATCATCTGAAAAAGAGCTGGTAGTTGATTTATTTGATGTTGCAGGAAGGCAGATCACCGGAAAAAAAGTGATACCAATAGCAAATGCGTTTGAAACTACTCTGGATATTAGCGGACTGGCCAAAGGTAATTATCTTGTAAGGGTTGGAAATGTTAGCTTTCAGAAGGTTGTGAAGGTTGTAATCAATTAAATTGCGATCAGTTTTAAAGGGAAATTAATTTATTTCAAGGCCTTAAAAGAATATGACAAACAGGAGGATACTGCTTTATTTTTTATTCATTGCTGTTGCAGCCGTTTCATGTAAATGTAAACCGAAACAAAAGGCCGCAGCTTCAGTTGATAAACCGGCCGAAACACAAATGGTTACCAGAAACGAAACAAGTATTGACCCGAGAACAGTTGGGAAGGTTTCGCATAAGTACAGGGCAACTGGCTGTGCTACCGTAATTATTGTTAACGATGGCCAGGAGGTGTTAACACTTATTCCAAGAGGCAAGCTGCCTGCAGATATAGATGTGGATGGGCAGGAAGTTGTTTTTGATTATACTACTCTAAAAATGCCTCAGCCAGCGGGTTGTAGTGTAGGGATCCCTGCTGAAATAAAGGACGTTGCTAAAAAATAAATTTATTTATTAGAAAAATCAGATCTCAAGGATCATGCAAGCCTGTTCTGCAACCATTTGCTCTGCACGTTTTTTAGATATGTGCTGCGCTGTGCCTACTATTTCATTGTCAACAACAAGCTGTATTACAAATTGTTTATCGGCAGTATTGCCGCCATCATTTACCACTTCAAAACGGTAATCTTTTTTTTCCTTTTGTACCCACTCAATAAATTTACTTTTAAAGTCAATCTCTTTGGTTTCCACTTCATCCATATCAATGTGAATATTGATAATACGTGTAAGGATGAAGTTTTGTGCGGTTTTAAAGCCCTTGTCAAGATAAATGGCTCCTATTAAAGCTTCATATGCATCACCACCGATAGAAGTTGGCTGTGCTGTTTTGAACCGGTCGTTATTGACTTCAATGAATTTTTTTAATCCTAATTTAACAGCCACCTGGTTATGTTTGGCTCTGCTCACCATTTTTGAGCGCATTTTAGTTAAAAAACCTTCATCCTTATAGGGGAATTTTTTAAAAAGATAATCGGCCACAACCGTACCGATCACGGAATCGCCAAGAAATTCAAGGCGTTCATTGCTGTCCTTCACGCCTTTTTTAATTAACTGCGCAGCGGAACTATGGCGGAATGCCAGTTTGTATAAAGAAATATTAGAAGGATGAAAACCAAGTAAATTACGCAGCGATTTGTGTAATACCTTATCGGGTGAAAAGTAAACTTTTATGCGTCTGGTAAAGGCAGTCAAGTGAATATATTAAGCGATGTATTTCTTTACAATAATAGACGCATTATGTCCACCAAAGCCAAAAGTATTACTTAAAGCAGCATTCACAACACGTTTTTGAGCAGTGTGAAATGTAAAGTTTAATTTGCTATCCAATGCCGGATCATCATTAAAGTGATTGATGGTTGGAGGGATAAGGTCATTTTGTACAGCCAATACACAAGCAATGCCTTCTATAGCACCTGCTGCACCCAGCAAATGGCCTGTCATTGATTTAGTAGAGCTGATATTTAAATTGTAAGCATGGTCACCAAATACTTTCAAAATTGCTTTTGTTTCAGCAACATCACCAAGTGGTGTTGAAGTACCGTGTACGTTCACATAATCAATCTGATCAGCAGACATTTCCGCATCCCGTAATGCCTGACGCATTACATTTATGGCACCAAGCCCTTCGGGGTGAGGAGCTGTAATGTGGTTTGCATCGGCTGTTAAACCGCCACCAGCAACCTCTGCGTATATTTTAGCACCACGTTTTAATGCGTGTTCCAATTCTTCCAGAATTAAACATCCTGCACCTTCGCCAAGTACAAAACCATCACGGTCGGCATCAAAAGGACGGGATGCTGTTTCCGGAGAATCATTTCTTGTTGATAGCGCATGCATCGCATTAAAGCCGCCCATACCTGCTTCGTATACAGTAGCTTCAGAACCGCCTGTTACAATAATATCGGCTTTACCTAGCTTAATATACATAGCGGCATCAATGATGGCATTGGTAGAAGAAGCGCAAGCTGATACTGTAGTGAAATTAGGGCCACGCATACCAAACATAATAGAAATATGTCCGGAGCAAATGTCGGCAATCATTTTAGGGATAAAGAAGGGATTAAAACGAGGCGTACCGTCACCTTTGGCAAAACCAAGGCACTCATCCTGAAAGGTTTGTAAACCGCCTATTCCGGTTCCCCAGATAACACCAGCCCTATCAGGGTCAAATGCATTTTCTTTGTCCAATCCGGCATCACGCACAGCCTGTATAGCAGTACATACACCGTATTGAGAGAAAGGATCCATTTTACGGGCTTCTTTACGCTCTAAATAATCTTCTACATTAAAACCTTTTACTTCGCAGGCAAATCGTGTTTTAAATTTTGAAGCATCAAAACGAGTAATAGGCGCAGCTCCGCTAACACCTGCGATAAGATTGTTCCAGTAATCTGTAACATTATTACCTAGTGGTGTAATAGCACCAAGTCCTGTAACTACTACTCGTTTAGTTTCCATAAAAATAATTGTTAAGAATTACTTCGCGTTTGCTTCAATGTAAGAAATTGCATCACCAACGGTAGCAATTTTTTCAGCTTGATCGTCAGGAATAGCAATATTAAATTCTTTTTCAAACTCCATGATTAATTCTACAGTGTCTAATGAGTCTGCGCCTAAATCATTTGTAAAGCTAGCTGTTGGTGTTACTTCTTTTTCGTCAACACCTAATTTATCAACGATGATAGCTTTTACTTTTGTTGCAATTTCTGACATTTTTTAGATCTTTTTAAGGTTAATTCGAGCACAAAGATATAGTTATGTGTACAATATCAAAAAAAAATAAGTTAAAATCGTTTCTTTTTATAGTTTTTTAACCCTTAGCGGGTAATTATCAGTCTATTATGTTTTTGTGAAGTAGCATTTAATTAGTTATAGGAGTGTGTTTTTAAATACTTTTATGGTAGGTGGATGCAGAGCGATAGCAAAGTATCTCATCACTCGTAAATCAATTGACTCATTTGCGGGAATTATTAAAAAATCAAGTATCAAAAAATGGATTCATAAATAAGATTCTTTGATAACGCAAGCGGGCTTAAGATTTCGTAGTTTTGTGAAAAATAGTTTAATGAAAAATATTGCCATATTTGCTTCCGGAGAGGGTACCAATGCTCAGAATATTATTGATTATTTTAAATCCGGTACTCTTGGCTTACAGGTTACATTGGTAATTTCCAATAATCCAAAAGCAAATGTTTTGAACCGTGCAAAAAATGCAGGGGTTTCAACGTATATCGTAGATCGCAATTCATTTTATGAAAGTGATCAGGTAATTGATATATTGAAGTCGGCAAACATTGATCTGATAGCGCTTGCAGGCTTTTTATGGAAAATTCCGGAACACCTGATTCAAAATTTCACAAACAAAATTATTAATATTCATCCGGCCTTATTACCGAAATATGGTGGCAAGGGAATGTATGGGATGAATGTTCATAAAGCTGTGGTTGACGCGAAGGAAAAGCAAAGCGGCATCAGTATTCATTTTGTGAACGAGAATTACGATGAAGGCCAATTGATTTCGCAGCATACATGTACTATTGAAGATGCAGATACTCCAGAAATTCTTGCTCAAAAAATACATCAGCTGGAGCAGGAGTTTTTCCCGAAAGTGATTTGTGAATTATTCGCAGGTAATAACTGAAGATTACGAAGGAATGGTTACGGATAAACGAATCATTGCGAATTTACGAAACGTAGCTGCTGTAATTGTTTTGTGGTATTCACTTAAGGTTACAGATACGGTTACAGATAAACGAATGGTTACGGATTTACGAAAGTATCCTACAGTAATTGTTTTGCTATATTCCTGTTGATAATTTTTAAATTAATATTTTTAAACGCCCATCAATATTTTGTAAATTCGTAACCATTCGTTTATTCGTAACCATTCCTATAAACTCAATTTGCATAAAATCAGTTCATGCTGAAAAAATATTTTGATAAATTATTGATTGAAGCTGGCTGTGATGAAGCGGGAAGGGGATGTTTGGCAGGACCTGTATTTGCTGCAGCTGTTATTCTGCCTAAAAAATTCAAAAATTCAATTGTTAACGATTCGAAAAAATTAAACGATAAGCAGCGTAAATACCTGCGAAACATTATTGAAGAGCAGGCCATTTCCTGGGCAGTAGGAGAGGTAAGTGTGGAAGAAATAGATTCAATAAATATTTTAAACGCCTCTTTTTTAGCCATGCACAGGGCTATTGATCAACTAAGGGTTATTCCTGAAACATTGTTAATTGATGGAAACCGCTTTAACGCTCATAAAAATATTCCTCATACCTGTATTATTGAAGGGGATGGGAAATACCTTAGTATTGCTGCCGCATCTATTTTAGCTAAAACATACCGGGATGATTATATGGACAAGCTTCATGAGCAGTTTCCGCATTATGATTGGATAAATAATAAAGCATATGGTACTCTCAAACACCGTGAAGCCATTAAACTGCATGGTATAACCGACCATCACCGTAAAAGCTTCAGGCAGTTAACTGATGTTTAGAATTTTAAATTGCAGTTAATTGTTTCCGTATCAATTAATAATTATTTTTTTTGATGCTACTCCTTGTTCAGTATAGATCTGCACAAAATAAATTCCCGCTTTCATTTCACTTTTTTCAACGATCAGCTGTTTCCCGGTAAAATTTATTGTTTTTATTTCTTTGCCCAACACATCCATTATTTTCAGCAGAATGTTTTTTTGTTCATGGTCGAATGAAATAGTGGTTTGAGTGGTAAAAGGATTAGGGTATATATTTATAGTTTTTGCAAAACTGTTTTCAAAAATGCCTGTAGTACTAATATAACAGGCGGAAGTATCCGAACAACCGTTTTTTGTTACAATAACCGCATAGCTACCTCCAACAGCCGGAGTGAAATTCTGATAAATCTGACCGGCAATTGATGAATATCCCGTGCCACAATTTAACCATTGATAACTAGCGCCTGAGGCATTTGCTACAAAGGTTGAATTTACAATTGAAGCGGATATATCGTTTACTGTCAAGTTAGTAGTTACGGTGCTATCGCAGCCGTTATATGCTGTAAACACATCCGTATAAGTTCCGCTTACGGTGTAAGTATTGCCTCCAACGGTTACGCTATCTCCAGCACAAATTGTGGGTGATTGACTGCTACCGGCACCTGGCAATACCGTAATTGTTTTAGTTGCTATACCGGTGCAGCCGTTTGCATCTGTTCCTGTTACTGTATAAGGAATTGTGGAGGAAGGAGTAAATGCTACTCCATCCGTTACTCCGCCTGTCCATGCATAAGAAATGGCATTCCCAACACCTGACAGTGTTATAGAAGTTCCTGCACAAACAGTTGTTGATGTTGCAAAAGCAAAAACAAGCGGCAGCGGATTTACGGTAATTGTTTTCGTAATAGTGTTGGTACAGCCGTTTCCATCCATCCCTGTTACGGTATAAGTAGCGGTTGATGTTGGAACAAACGATGTCCCATCCGTAATGCCTCCTGTCCATACGTAATTAATCGCACCTCCGCCAATAAGCGTAACCGAAGTTCCTGTGCATACGGCAGATGATGGATTTGCAGTAGCAGTAACAGTGAGAGTTGGATTAATGCTAATATTACTTCCGTTATCGCTTCCTGTTACAGCGGGACTGCTGCTTACCACTCTTATTTTATATACTGTTCCTAAAGGAGTGTTTGATGGTATAACAGCATTGATAGTACCGGAAGCACCTGTAGATGAAATTGTGCCTATAGTTGTTGGAGAGGCAAAACTGCCGCTCGCATCGCTGAGCTGGGCGGAAAAAACATTGCCGGCATTGTATAATCCGGTATTAATAAAAGGCACAGTAATGGAACTGCCGGCACAATTGGAAGTAGTTACCGCAGTAGTGGCAAGGGATACAGCAATATCAATTAGATTACTATAGTATGGGTTTTTCCCATTAGTACCATTAAAATCGAGTTTTTTGGTATATGTATTTGTGTTGGTGTTGTACTGAAAGAGTACGCCAGAACTATTTGTTCCACCACTATTCGTCATTCCGTACAATTTCCAATCAGATGCCTGCATTAAAGAGCCTTGAGGACTACTTCCGTTTGCCGCACCATTAAAATCAATCTTCTTAGTATAAGTATTGGTTGAAGGAGTGTATTGAAAGAGAACGCCAACACCATTTGCACCGCCATTTTGTGTCATACCGTAAAGTTTTCCATCAGGTGCCTGCATTAAAGAGCCTGTAGGATTAACTCCGTTTGCAGGGGAAAAACTTATTTTCTTAGTATAGGTACTTGTAACAGGATCATATTGAAAGATAACGCCATAACCACCATTTATGTGAGTGTAGGTTGTCATTCCATAAAGTTTGCCATCAAAAGCCTGGATTAAAGAGCCGAAAGGGTATAGTCCGTTAATCAAGTCAAAATCCAACTTATTGGTATACGTATTGG
This sequence comes from Bacteroidota bacterium, assembly GCA_040387415.1. GTDB lineage: Bacteria > Bacteroidota > Bacteroidia > 2-12-FULL-35-15 > 2-12-FULL-35-15 > 2-12-FULL-35-15. The sequence continues at coordinate 164,530 of JAZKDU010000015.1, read as the reverse complement.
TTGCAGTGTTGTATTGAAAAAGAACACCCACACCATTTGCCCCCCCCAGTGGGGTCATTCCATAAAGCATTCCATCAGATGCCTGCATTAATGAGCCGTAAGGAGATTGTCCATTATTAACATCAAAATCCAGTTTTTTAGTATAGATATTTGTGGCAGGGTTGTATTGAAAGATGACGCCCACATTATTGGTTCCGCCAGATGAGGTCATTCCATAAAGCATTCCATCAGACGCCTGGATTAATGCGCCCCGAGGATTACTTCCATTTGCAGCGCTTAAATCAATCTTCTTGGTATAGGTATTTGTGCCTGGATTGTATTGAAAAATTGTGCCAACGCTATTTGCTCCGCCATTAATGGTCATACCGTAGAATTGCCCGTCAGAAGCCTGCATTAAAGAGCCATAAGGATTACTGCCATCTAAAGCACCCGAAAAATCAATCTTTCTGGTATAAGTATTTGTGGAAGGAGTGTATTGAAAAATAACGCCAACACCAATTGCACCGCCTTGAGTAGTCATGCCGTAAATTTTTCCATCTGACGCCTGCATCAAAGAGCCTTGAGGAATGCTTCCGTTCGCAGCGCCATTAAAATCAAACTTCTTAATATAAGTATTTGTGGAAGGGGCGTATTGAAAGAGAGTGCCGGCCAAGTTTGCTCCGCCATTAGTGGTCATTCCGTAAAGCATTCCGTCAGTAGCTTGTATTAAAGAACCGGTAGGATAACTGCCGTTTGCCGTACTCAAATCAATCTTTATCGTATAGGTATTTGTGGATGGAGCGTATTGAAAGATAACGCCAGCACCGCTTGCTCCTCCACTCTGGGCCATTCCGTATAGTTGTCCATCGGTTGCCTGCATTAAAGAGCCCTTATGACTAAATCCAGTTGCCGTACTAAAATCAATCTTTGTCGTATATGTATTTGTAGATGGGGCGTATTGAAAAAGAACGCCATAACCATTTGCTCCACCATTGGCGATGGTTCCATAAAGCATTCCATCAGTAGCTTGCATTAAAGTGCCTTGAGGAGCATAACCGCTTGAATAACTTAAATCAATCTTTTTTATATAAGTATTTGTGGAAGGAGCGTATTGAAAGAGAACTCCATAGTTTGATGCTCCGCCCTGGGAGGTCATTCCGTAAATCATCCCATCAGTAGCCTGCATTAAAGATCCGTAAGGACTGCTCCCGTTTGCCGCACTCAAATCAATCTTTTTGGTGAATATATTATTGGAGGGGTTGTATTGAAAGATAACACCAACATTATTTGCTCCGCCATTGTAGGTCATTCCATAAAGCATTCCATCCGTAGCCTGCATTAAAGAGCCGTAAGGATTACTACCGTTCGCTGTGCTTAAATCAATCTTTTTGGTATAGATATTAGTTGCCGGGTCGTATTGAAAAATAACACCCACATTATTTGCTCCCCCCTGATAGGTCATTCCATAAAGCATTCCATCGGATGCCTGTATCAGATCAGTGTACTGAGGAGTGGCACCCGGATAGGACACTAAAAAAGATTGCTTTACTGTTAAACTATTTGCAGTGCTGTCTGTTTTAAAGATAATTCCCAAATTGTCTTGCCCGCCCGCCTGCGTCATTCCCCACAGCTGTGGCTGAGCATAGCAACGGATGGATAGTAATTCACAACACATAATTAAAATGGCTGTGAGTCTTGCTATTGTTGGTTTTTTCATGGTGCAGGCTTGTTTTTATTTTTTCAGTTTGTTAACGGCTCTATAATCGCAAGCAAATGTAATCGATAAAAATTCAAGATGCCAATAAAAAAAGGCAGGATGCAAGTGTAATTAATTGATAATCAGACGAAATTAAAAACAAAAAAAGCTTTTGTTATTTTAAGTAATGAAACATATCTGTTTTTGATTCAACTCAGTGAGGAAAAAGGAAGAAAATTATTTTATAGGGGTTTCTGAAAGTGCCAGAATATGGTCAAATTCATGAGGCTTAACAGCGGATACAGATAATCGGCTTAATTTAATGATCTGCATTTCTGCCAGCTTTTTATCGGCCTTTATTTCCGCTAGTGTTACCGGGCGCTTTAATTTTTTGAAAGGTGCAATTTCCACTACGCTCCAGGCTGTATCCTCTGTGGTTGGGTCCTGGTAAGCTTCCTTCACCACTTTGGCAATTCCAACAATTTCAAGACCTTCGTTGCTATGATAAAAAAACAATAGATCGCCTTTTTTCATAGCACGCATATTATTACGGGCCGCATAATTGCGTACACCATCCCATACGGCTTTTTTATCTTTTGCAAATTGTTCCCAACTGTATTTGAAGGGTTCTGATTTTACCAGCCAGTAGTTCATGTTTTGAGTGTGTCATTAGCCATGCAGAATGCAGTACATAGCAATTAAATTATTTAACCTTCATCAATTTTGGATACATTTTTTCACGCAATGCTTTGATTGTAGGGTCACTGATGTACTCGTCATACGTCATGCGTTTGTCAATGATACCGTTTGGTGTCAGCTCAATGATACGGTTGGCAACGGTTTGAACAAACTCATGATCATGAGAGGTGAACAGTGCAACGTGTTTCCAATCTTTCAAGGCATTGTTAAATGCGGTGATCGATTCCAAATCAAGGTGATTGGTTGGTTCGTCTAATATCAGGCAGTTTGCATTGGTTAGCATCATGCGTGATACCATACAGCGAACTTTTTCACCGCCCGACAAAACGTTTGATTTTTTTAATGTTTCTTCTCCCGAAAACAGCATTTTTCCTAAGAATCCACGGATATATGTTTCGTCTTTATCCTTAGAGAACTGGCGTAGCCAATCGATCAGATTCAGATCTTCAGTGAAAAATTTTGAATTTTCATTCGGAAGGTATGATCTGGTAATGGTGCTTCCCCAGCTATAAGTGCCCTGATCAGTATTAAGCTCATCTGTAAGGATTTCAAAAAAGGAAGTGATAGCAATGTGTTCCTTCGACAAAATAACCACTCTGTCTCCTTTGCTTAATGTAAAGCTGACGTTTTTAAAGTAGGCATTGCCTTCCGGTGATATTTTTGAAAGATTTTCTACAGTAAGTATCTGATCACCGCAATCACGCTCCGCTTTAAAGATAATGCCCGGATATTTACGGGTGCTTGGTTTGATATCATCGATCACTAATTTTTCCAGTAATTTTTTACGGCTGGTTGCCTGACGGGATTTGGAAGCATTGGCACTAAAGCGTTCTACAAAGTCCTGCAGCTCTTTACGCTTGTCTTCCACTTTTTTGTTTTGGTCCGAGCGCTGGCGCAAAGCCAACTGGCTGGATTCATACCAGAACATATAGTTACCGGTGTATAAAGAAATTTTATTAAAGTCAATATCTGCAATGTGCGTACATACAGCATCTAAAAAGTGACGATCATGGGAAACCACAATAACGGTGTTTTCAAAGTTGGCTAAAAAGTTTTCCAGCCAGGTAATTGTTTCCACATCCAAATCGTTGGTAGGCTCATCCAATAACAAAATATCCGGATTGCCGAACAAGGCCTGTGCTAATAGCACACGTACTTTTTCCTTACCATTTAAATCACCCATTATACGGGTATGGTATTCTTCTTTTACTCCTAAATCGCTCAGCATATTGGCAGCATCGCTTTCAAAATTCCAGCCATTCATTTCGGCAAAAATGTTTTCAAGTTCAGCAGCTTTTACCCCGTCAGCATCACTAAAATCAGCCTTTGCATAAATTGCATCTTTTTGCTGCATTATGTTCCACAGCTTTTTATTGCCCATCATTACAGTTTGTAATACCGGGTGTTCATCAAACGCAAAGTGATTCTGACTCAATACACTTAAACGCTCTCCGGGAGTGATAGAAACCTGACCTGTTGTGGGTTCTATTTCACCTGAAAGAATTTTCATAAAGGTGGATTTTCCTGCGCCATTGGCACCAATTACGCCATAGCAATTGCCGGGAGTAAATTTTATACTTGCTTCGTCAAACAGTACACGTTTGCCGTAACGTAAAGAAAGATTGGAAACTGAAATCATTTTTTATCTGATGTAAATAATCGGCCTGTCTGTTTATCTGACATAGGTTGATCATTTGATTAATTTTAGGGTTACAAAAGTAATCAATTTTAAGCAATTATTCGTCAGTTTGGGTATATGTTTCTACATTATTGTAGAATATTAACAGAATTCAATTTCCTTTAGATTAAATTCTGTTATTTCAGATGACCGGAGCTGAACCTGTAATTTCCCTAAGCTTGAAACGCCAATTATTTTACCTTCAAAACGCTGATCATTTGTTTTGTACCAGCACCATTGGTTAAGCTGATATAAGTGCTGTAAATACCCACTATCAATGGCTTCTAGTTTATTCGCTTTTAATTGAAGATAACGCGCTTCCATATATTCGCAAAGCTTTTCCGGGACAAGTGTAAGGTCAATCTCTTTGCCTGTAAGAAGTGCAATAGAAGTAGCTTTTATAGAACTGCTGAATGACTGCTGGTTGATGTTAATTCCAATACCAATAACCGCACTTTGAATGTTTTTATCACGCAAGGTATTTTCGATTAAAATACCGGCAATTTTTGTTGATCCTGCATAGATGTCATTCGGCCATTTTATCTTGATTTGCTGCGTTTTGTCTGCTGTTTGCGTTAGTTCTGCCATTAAGTCAGCAATAGCTAAAGAAATAATTTTGTTAAGTGAAAACTGTTTATCGGCCTGTAAAAATGTAGGGTATAGGATGATGCTGAATGCTCCGTTTTTGTTGGGTTCACTCTCCCAAACAGTGCCTCGTTGACCTCGCCCGTTTTGCTGCTCAAATGTGTAGATCAGAGTGCCTTCTGCAGGTTTATTTTGACGCAGCAATTCGCTGGCATAACTGTTGGTAGAGTCTATTGTCTTTAAATGGATACAATTTTGTCCGACAAATAATGTTTTCATAGACAGCAATGCAAAAGATTTGATTATTTTTGTGCAAAACGGTTCTGTAAAGAACGAAATAAAACAGATAATTTCAATTAATGGCCTTAAAGAAAACGATTCCTACAAAAACCAGCACAACAACAGCGGAAAAATCTGTGAAAAAAGTTGCTGTAAAAAAAACACCGGCAAAGAAGGCAGCTAGCCCTAAAAAAGCAGCAAGCAAAAAAACTGCTAGTGTAAAACCAGAATCCAAAGCTAAAAAAGAAGCTCCTAAAAGCGCCAAAAAAACAGCTGTAAAATCTACAAAAACTAAAGCCTCTGCAATTGTAAAGCCAAAGGCAGGTATTTCAAAAAGTGCGGTTCAGCTGCTTGTTGATGCCGCTGTGGATGGCGTTTTGGAAGTAAAAGGAAAAAATATTTCTGTTCTTGATCTGAAAGAAATTCATAACCGGGTATGTGATTATTATATTATCTGCCAGGCTGATTCGTCCACGCAAGTGAATGCTATCGCAGGATCAGTAGAAAAAATGGTGAAAGACCGCATTGGTGAAAGGCCATACCATACTGAAGGTTTTCAGAACTCCGAATGGATTTTGGTTGATTACGTAACGGTAGTAGTTCATGTATTCCAATCTCAGGTGCGTGAATTTTATAACCTGGAAGCTTTGTGGGCAGATGCTGAAGTAACAAGAATCGCATTCGATTAGAATGTTATTTTAAAAAATTTGAAATTGTAATAGCACATCTTTTGTACTGTACAGTTGAGGTCGATTTTGAATACCATTGGAATTCGGATTTTAAATAATTTGTGATTCTATTAAATGAAGAGAAATAACTTGTACTAAGAAATAAAAAAAGATAATGATTGAACAAGAAGAAAATAAATCTGACGAGAAAGGTTCATTAAAGAGTAAATTTCCGAAGAAACCGAATTTACCAAAGAATCCATTTAATGTGTATTGGATCTATGGAATAATTGCTGTTGCATTAATTGCGATGCAGATGATGAATTTCAGCACTCCTTTAAAAGAAGTCAAATCTCCGGACTTTTTTGAAAATATGCTGAAGCAGCATCATGTTGCCCGTGTAGTGGTTATCCCTAATCAGCAGATTGCAGAGATCTATATTAACAGGACTAATTTAACGCAGCCACAATATGTGAAAGATGCGTTGGATAAGCATCCTAACGGTCCGCATTACAAGATGAAGATATTATCTGTAGAAAGTTTTAAGGCGGATTTGAACGAGGCTCAAAAAGAATTTTTACCGGAAGAAAAAGTATATCCTGAAAGTGAACAGCGCAGCGACTGGACTGATCAATTAGGTTGGATTTTGCCTACATTGTTCCTTATTGTGATGTGGATCATTATCATGCGTAGAATGGGTGGAGGTGCCGGAGGCGGACAAATCTTTAATATTGGAAAATCAAAAGCTACTTTATTTGATAAGGATTCAAATGTAAACATAACCTTTAATGATGTTGCAGGTTTAGAAGGCGCAAAAATTGAGATCAAAGAAATTGTAGACTTTTTAAAAACCCCTACGAAATACACAGCTCTAGGAGCTAAAATCCCCAAAGGAGCGTTGTTAGTAGGCCCTCCAGGTACGGGTAAAACGTTATTGGCGAAGGCAGTTGCTGGTGAAGCAAAAGTTCCTTTCTTTTCACTTTCAGGTTCTGACTTTGTGGAGATGTTTGTAGGTGTGGGGGCGTCACGTGTACGTGACTTGTTCCGCCAGGCAAAGGAAAAATCACCATGTATTATTTTTATTGATGAGATTGATGCGATAGGTCGTGCACGTGGTAAAAATCCTGCACAAGGCGCGAATGATGAGCGTGAAAACACATTGAATCAGTTATTGACGGAAATGGATGGTTTTGGTACCAACAGCGGTGTAATTATACTTGCAGCTACTAATCGTGCTGATATTCTTGACAGAGCATTAATGCGTGCAGGTCGTTTCGATCGCCAGATATACGTAGATATGCCCGACTTGAATGAACGTAAAGATATTTTCAAAGTTCATTTGAAACCTTTAAAAATTGACACTTCCGTTGATATTAACTTTTTAGCGAAACAAACACCAGGCTTTTCAGGTGCTGATATTGCAAATATCTGTAATGAAGCGGCATTGATTGCTGCCCGTCAGGATAAAAAGATGATAGAAAAACAGGATTTTTTAGATGCTGTTGATCGTATTATCGGAGGACTTGAAAAGAAAAATAAAATTATTTCGGTTCACGAAAAAAATGTAATTGCATATCACGAGGCTGGACATGCCGCTACCAGCTGGTTGTTGGAGCATGCCTCACCGCTTATTAAGGTTACTATTGTTCCTCGTGGACGTTCGTTAGGTGCTGCGTGGTATTTGCCGGAAGAGCGTCAGATTACAACTACAGAACAGTTACTTGATGAAATGTGTGCAACCCTTGGCGGCCGTGCTGCGGAAGAGGTGATGTTTGGTAAAATCTCAACAGGTGCATTAAGCGATCTTGAAAAAGTGACTAAGCAGGCCTATGCAATGATCACTATATATGGCTTAAATGAGAAAATGGGTAACGTAAGTTATTACGATTCTACCGGTGCTAATGAATATGGATTTACGAAACCATACAGTGAAAAAACTGCTCAGACAATTGATGAAGAAGTAAGTAAATTGATAGAAATGTCCTACGCACGCGCTAAGGATATTCTTACAAAAAATAAGCATTTATTAAAATTACTTGCTGAAAAATTGCTTGAAAAAGAAGTTATCTTCAAGGAAGATTTGGAGCATATATTTGGTAAACGCCCTTTTGATAAAGAAGAGCTGCCATTAATAAAAGCGGAATCAACTGAATTGGGAAGCATCGAAGGAAGTACGTCCGATGAAGCTGGAAGCACCTTGGAAAAAAAAGAGGATCCGTCTTCGGATAAAGAATCTGAAAAACCTTTAAATACACTGTTTTAGTTATGCGCGACAGCACCACTTCGAAAGAAAAAGTATTAAAAAAAATAAGGACCGCTTTGATTCATAAATCACCCAAAGAAATTGGTGATGTTGACAAAGAATCTGAAATATTTGTTTCTTCTGAAGAACCGCTGGAAATACAGTTTGCACAAAATTTTTCTGCCATTAACGGCAAGTTTGTTTTTTGCGAAAATGAAAGTGAATTTATTGAGAACTTTGATTTTATTGCCAAAGACAATGGCTGGAAAAATATTTTTTGTCTGGAGCCCGTTATTAAAGATTTATTAAATAAAGGTAAGGTTACCTTTTCAGATAAGGCTGCTGATTTTTTAGATACTGATATAGGACTTACTTTGTGCGAATGTCTTATAGCACGTACAGGAAGCGTTGTTATTACTTCGCGACAAGCTTCGGGCCGAAGACTGCCGGTGTATGCAAATGTTCATATTGTAGTGGCTTATACCTCTCAGTTAGTCTATAATATTAAGGATGGTTTAAAATTTGTTCGCGAAAAATATAATAACCAGCTGCCATCAATGATCTCTACAATTACCGGCCCAAGCCGCACATCGGATATTGAAAAAACACTGGTTCAGGGTGCTCATGGACCAAAAGATATTTTTGTGTTTTTAATTGATGATATTGCCCTTTCTGATGATGAATAAAAAATGATTTGCAGGTTTTAAGTTTAGATTCGTAAATTCGTTTTTGTTTTCTATTCTTAAACGTCATAAATGCAATCATTGTGAATAATTTTATAAAACGCACACTTACCGCAACTGTATTCGTAGCCGTACTTTTAGGCTGTACTTACTGGAACCAGTTTTCTTTTTCCGCTTTATTTTTTGTGATAGCCGTTTTGGGTGTTTGGGAGTTTTATACCCTTTCTGAAAAAACAGGAGCCCAACCTCAAAAGGTTATTGGTACTGCTGCTGCCGCAATTCTTTTTTTTAGTAATGCCATGGTTTCCATGGGTTATAGTAATCAAGCCGTGTTGCTGATTAATATCCCTATCCTCTTTGCCGTTTTTATTGTTGAATTATATTCCAAAGCAGCTGATCCGTTTAAGAACATTGCGTTCACGCTGTTGGGGATAGTATATGTTGCGCTTCCGTTTTCGTTGTTGAATTATATTACGAGCTATGATACTATTTATAGTTACAAATTATTGTTTGGTTTTTTCTTTATTCTTTGGAGTAATGATACAGGCGCCTATTTATCGGGATCTGTATTCGGAAAAAGCAAACTGTTTCCACGCGTATCTCCGGGTAAAACATGGGAGGGCTGCATCGGTGGCGCTGTTTTAAGTTATGTTGTAGCCTTTCTTATTTCAGGATGGTATACCAGTATCAACTGGATCGACTGGATTGCAATTGCCACAATTTTGATTGTTATAGGTACACTTGGTGATCTGGTGGAATCTTTGTTTAAACGCAGTATTAATGTAAAAGATTCAGGTAATATACTCCCGGGGCATGGGGGTATTTTGGATCGTTTCGACAGCTTGATTCTAGCAACCCCTTTCGTATTTACCTATTTATATTTCGTAAAATTATTTTAGTAAATACGTTATGAAATAAGATTTAAGCAGCAATTGGCGTATCAGCTTTTATACCCAAGCTTTTCTCTTAGTCTTTTTAATGTAGCTCTCGCAATCACACGTGCTTTGTCAGCCCCTTTTTGAAGCTTGGCATCCAGCTCATGGCGGTTATTCATGTAGTATTGATACATTTCACGTTGTGATTTATATTTTTCTAAAATAAGCTCATACAATGCAGTTTTTGAATGGCCGTATCCATACCCTCCACGGGTATAATTATCGTGCATTTCTTTTGTCTGCTGCTCATTTGCAATTAACTTGTACAGTGCAAAAACATTGCAGGTGTCAGGGTTTTTAGGTGCTTCCAACGGTGTTGCATCAGTGACAATGCTCATCACAATTTTTTTTAATTCTTTTTCCGGTAAAAAAATATTGATAAAGTTATTGTAGGATTTACTCATCTTTTGTCCATCAATTCCAGGAACAATCATTACCGTTTCATCAATTTTAGCCTGAGGTACTACAAAAACATCACCATATTTATTGTTGATTTTTTCTGCTATGTCTCTTGCCATTTCCAAGTGCTGTACCTGGTCTTTGCCTACGGGAACGTAATGCGCATCATATAGAATAATATCGGCAGTCATTAATACAGGATATGTAAATAAGCCGGCATTCACATCAGCCAGCCGTTCTGATTTGTCCTTAAAAGAATGCGCATTGGCAAGCATTGGAAACGGAGTGAAGCAATTCAAATACCAGGTTAATTCACATACTTCTGTTACATCGCTCTGGCGATAAAATATGTTTTTATCCGTATCAAATCCAAAAGCCAGCCAGGTGGCAGCAACAGCATCAGTGCTGTTTTTTAATAGTTCAGCATCTTTAATGGTTGTTAAAGAATGAAGATCAGCAATAAAGAAAAGAGATTCGTTATCTGCTTGTTTGGAAAGTTCTATTGCCGGAATTATTGCGCCTAGGATATTTCCTAAATGTGGAATATTAGTGCTTTGCACTCCTGTTAGTATTCTTGACATTTTTGTTGTTATGAATTATAATTGTTTTCAAAGATACATTTTATTGAATTACTCTGGTAAAGGCATTAGTAATGCAATTCTATTGTTCTGCTTAAGTTTTTACTCTAAAGAATTTACTTTAAAATGGATGTTAAAATTAGTTCTGTTGCACCTGTATGTGTTTCAACATAATTTTTAGATGTAAAGGACGCCTGTTTTAAAATAGCTGATTGGTCAAGTAAATCAATCGTTCTGTTAAGTTCATCCACTGTGGAGACTGAAAAAGCTCCCCCTGATTGTATGAGTTCTTTCGCCTCATTAAATTTTGTAAAATTAGGACCGAAAATTACAGGGAGGCCAAAAGTGGCAGCCTCTAAAATGTTATGGATTCCTTTTCCAAAACCTCCGCCAATAATGGCAATGGTGCCATATTGATATATTGATGAAAGCATTCCAATGTTATCAATAATGAGTACATCCGTTGTGCTGATATTTTGTTCAGTGGCTTGGGAATACCTGATAAACGCTAGTTTATTAAATTGCTGTGCTGCTGATTGTACAGTAATTTCATCCACTTCATGTGATGCAATAATTAATTTAAATCCTAAAGTCTTAAACTTAGATTCTGAAATTAATTTTAGATCCTCCTTCCATGCGCTTCCGGCAACCAATACTTTATCATTACCGGCAAATTTTTTTACCAGTTTAAATTCTTTAACATTTTTTGAGATTTCAAAAACCCGGTCGAAACGCGTGTCTCCAGCTATTGTTGTGTTGGTATAGCCGATAGAGTTTAACAATATTTTTGAAGCGTCATCCTGCAAATAAAAATGTGTAAAAGCTTCCAGTTGCTTACAAAACCAAGTGGTATAATTTTTGAAAAAATAATGTTCTTTTCTAAATATTCCGCAAACTAAATAAGTCGGAATCTCTTGTTTTTTAAGTTCCTTCAGATAGTTGAACCAAAATTCATATTTTACGAATAGAGCAATGTCAGGCTTTATTATTTCAATGAATTTTTTAGAATTGAATTGGGTGTCTAAAGGAAGATAATAAACGTAATCAGCTCCATTGTAATTCTTTCTTATTTCGTATCCGGAAGGAGAAAAAAAAGTAAGCAAAATTAGAGATTCAGGACGCTTAATTTTTATTTTTTCAATTAAGGGCCTGCCTTGTTCAAACTCACCAAGAGAGGCGCAATGAACCCAGACAAGAGGGGTTTTCGGATTTCTGTTTTTAAATTCAGATTCAAGCTTCTGGAAAATGGCCTGCCTCCCCTTTACCCATAATTTCGCTTTAGAATTAAACAGCGAAGCGATGTGAATAAAAATTCCATAAAAATAAATAGATATATTGTATAAAAAATGGATCATTAATTACTCCTATATCGTAACATTAATAGATATAATATTCCTGAGGCGCTTTTTTGTATAATGGTAAAATCCAGGCTATTTTTCCACCGTATAATATATCCAATCGTTTTTTTGTATCCTGTTTCATCAGGTCGTAATCGTAACTTCTACGGTTTTTTGTAAATCCCTGCATGCACTCAAACCCGAAATATAAATTTACGAGCCGGTTATTGCTCAAATATAAATACCCTAAATTTTGTGTGAATAAAATGCCGTTTGATAAACGGTCATAACCTTTTTTATATTCTTTGGTTAGCTGTGGGACATTGTTTCCAATGGTTTCAATGCGTATTTTATGCTGCATAAATCCAAGACCTATATTGATTAGAATTCCTGAATTGGGATTAGGTTTTTTAAATGCAAATAACCTTCCGGCAGTGACAGAGATGGTAAAGCCTCGTTCATATAAACGGATATCGGAATTTTGGCCGCTTTGATTAATAATATAACCGGAAGAGGTAGTTAAACTATCGAAAATTCCTGTTTCGCGTATTTGTTTCCCGAAAAAATAACTTCCGTTGATTCCAAACATCCATTGTTTTTTTGTTTTGAAATCCAGATTTAATTGAACAGCAGAACTTTTGCCAAAGCGCTCTGCTAAGTCTCCTGCCGGGATTTGATACGCGTATGACAATCCTATAAGCGGAGTATAGATGGATGAATCTTTTACACTTACCTGTGCAGTTATATTAAGTGTAGATATTAAAAGAATAAAGGAAATTAAAATATTTTTTTTTTTCATAAACTGAGCGCTAATATACGCTATTTATAACGAATTATCTTGACGGAAATACTGCTTTAAATTTGTTTATTTTAACTATATTCGCATTTCGTAAATTTATAAAAACAAGATGGAAAAAATTGCAAAAAAGATTCAGATGGTTGACTTGAAAAGTCAATATGAAAAAATAAAATCCGAAGTGGATGCTGCTATCCAGAGTGTCTTAGACACTACTACCTATATCAATGGTCCGGAAGTAAAGGCCTTTCAGGCAGACCTTGAGAAATATCTGGATGTAAAACATGTGATCCCTTGTGCAAATGGTACTGATGCATTGCAGATTGCAATGATGGCGCTTGATTTAAAGCCAGGCGATGAAGTAATTACAGCTGATTTTACGTATGTTGCAACAGCGGAAGTAATTGCTTTATTAGGCTTAAAACCGGTGTTAGTGGATGTTATTCCTGATACGTTTGACATTGATGTTACTGCTATTGAAAAAGCAATAACACCTAAAACCAAGGCGATTGTGCCAGTTCATTTATTCGGGCAATGTGCGAACATGGACTCAATAATGGCACTTGCTAAAAAACATAATTTATATGTTATTGAAGATACAGCACAGGCTATTGGGTCTGATTATTTTCATAGCAATGGTACCAAAAAGAAGGCAGGAACAATAGGAACTATAGGTTGCACCTCATTTTTCCCTTCTAAAAATTTAGGCTGTTATGGAGATGGTGGTGCATTGTTTACAAATGATGATACACTTGCGGCAAAAGTTAGGATGATTGCTAATCATGGACAATCTGTACAGTATGTTCATGATTCAATTGGCGTAAATTCCCGACTTGATAGTATTCAGGCTGCTATTTTGAGAGTTAAATTACGTGATCTTGACAATTACGCAGCTGCGCGTAATAAAGCTGCAGATTATTATGATAAAGCGTTTGAAAATAATCCGAAACTTAAAACTCCTTCCAGAGCAAAATATTCAAATCATGTGTTTCATCAGTATACCCTTCAATTGAAAGGCGTTGATAGAACTGCTCTGCGTGATTTTTTAACAACTAAGGATATTCCTGCAATGGTTTATTACCCAATCCCATTGCATTTGCAAAAAGCATATCTTGATCCACGTTATAAAGCAGGTGATTTTCCTGTGACAGAAGCATTGTGTGCAACAGTTATGTCTCTCCCAATGCATACCGAATTGGAGGAAGAAACGTTGAAATATATCACAGACTCAGTATTGGAATTTTGCAAGTAAAAATTAGTGACATTTTTTTTAACTCTTAATCAGAATTCTGAAAAAATAAATTATGAATATAGCAGTTGTAGGAACAGGGTACGTTGGATTAGTGACAGGAACCTGCCTTGCCGAAACAGGTAATAATGTTATTTGCGTTGATATTAATGCAGATAAAATACGGAAAATGCAATCGGGGGTAGTGCCTATTTATGAGCCGCATCTGGATGTTTTATTTGAACGTAATATTAAACAAGGCCGGTTAACATTTACAACTGATCTGGCAGAGGCGATTGAAAAGGCGAAAATTATTTTCCTGGCTTTGCCAACTCCTCCCGGTGAAGATGGCTCGGCAGACTTAAGCTATATACTTGGAGTAGCTGATGATCTTGGTAAATTAATAACTGAGTATAAAGTCATTGTAGATAAAAGCACAGTGCCGGTTGGTACTGCGGATAAGGTATACGCGGCCATTGCCAAAAATGCAATTTGTGAATTTGATGTGGTTTCCAACCCAGAATTTTTGCGCGAGGGTTTTGCGGTAGATGATTTCCTTAAACCGGATAGAGTGGTGATTGGAAGCAGCTCAGAACGAGCTCGTAAAACAATGGAAGAGCTTTATAAGCCCTATGTTCGCCAGGGTAATCCTATTATTTTTATGGATGAGAAATCAGCCGAATTAACGAAATACGCGGCCAATGCTTTTTTAGCAACCAAAATCACTTTTATGAATGAGATTGCGAATCTATGTGAGCTGGTAGGTGCTGATGTAGATGCGATTCGTATTGGCATTGGCTCAGATGCACGTATTGGTAAGCGTTTCTTGTTTCCGGGTATTGGTTATGGCGGAAGCTGTTTCCCTAAAGACGTTCAGGCATTAGCGAAATCAGCGAATGAGGTGAATTATGATTTTAAAATTCTGGAAGCTGTAATGGATATTAATAACAAACAAAAAACCATTATTATTCCAAAGATTAAAAAATATTTTAAAGATAATTTGAAAGGCAAAAAAATTGCGTTATGGGGTTTGTCTTTTAAACCAGATACGGATGATATCCGAGAGGCACCGGCATTGTATCTTATTGAGGAGCTTTTGAAGGAAGGCGCCACTATTTCGGCTTATGACCCTGAAGCAATGAGCAATGTGCGAAAGTTGATTGGTGATAAAATTACCTATGCCATGGATGAATACGATGCCTTACGTGATGCCGATGTGCTGTTAATAGCAACGGAATGGAGTGTGTTTCGTAATCCTGATTTTGATAAAATTTCCAGTTTATTAAAAAGTAAAACCATATTTGACGGCCGTAATTTATATGGTATTGATCAAATGAAGGAGCTAGGGTATGATTATTTCAGTATCGGTAGAGCAAACTAATTAAATAAAAAATAAATAAAAACAGCGTGAAACGTAAACGTATTTTAATAACAGGCGCAGCCGGATTTTTAGGATCTCATCTTTGTGACCGCTTCATTAAAGAAGGATATTTTGTTGTTGGTATGGATAACCTGATTACCGGAGATCTTAAGAACATTGAGCATTTAATGAAATTGGAACAGTTTGAGTTTTATCATCATGATGTTTCCAAATTTGTTTTTGTACCCGGAGATTTGGATTATATTCTGCACTTTGCCTCTCCGGCTTCTCCCATTGATTATTTAAAAATTCCAATTCAAACGTTAAAAGTAAGTTCTCTTGGCACCCACAATTTATTAGGATTAGCACGAGTAAAAAAGGCACGCATATTAGTGGCTTCTACATCTGAGGTGTACGGAGATCCTGTTGTACACCCTCAAACCGAAGAATATTGGGGGAATGTAAATCCTGTTGGTCCGCGTGGAGTATATGATGAGGCAAAACGATTTATGGAAGCTATTACGATGGCATATCATACATATCACGGTGTAGAAACACGGATCATTCGTATTTTTAATACTTATGGGCCACGTATGCGACTTAATGATGGACGTGTATTGCCAGCATTTATTGGGCAGGCATTACGTGGAGAAGATTTGACCATATTTGGTGATGGTTCTCAAACACGTTCGTTTTGTTATGTTGATGATCTGGTAGAAGGTATTTACCGTTTATTGCTTAGCGATTATGTTCAGCCTGTTAATATTGGTAATCCGCAGGAAATTACAATAAAACAATTTGCAGAGGAAATAATTAAATTAACGGGTACATCACAAAAAATAATTTCTAAACCTTTGCCTCAGGACGATCCGAAACAACGTAAGCCTGATATAACAAAGGCTCAGTCAATTTTGGGATGGGAACCAAAAGTAAACCGAGCTGAAGGTTTAAAAATTACGTACGATTATTTTAAAAGTCTTTCTCAGGAAGAGTTGTATAAAACTGCTCACCGCTTTAGCTAAAATAAAGGTGATGTCACCTTGCCATATTTGTAAAAAAGCCTCGTACTGATCATCAGTACGAGGCTTTATTTTTAGAGTTACAAGTTGTTGTTTTAAATAGAGTATGCCCCAAGCATTAACACAGGGTTTTCCAGATTATGTTTTAAGGTTTGTAAAAATGCCGCACCCGTTGCACCATCTACCACGCGGTGGTCGCAGGATAAAGTAAGTTTCATTACATTACCTGGTACAATTTGTCCGTTTTTTACAACAGGTGTTTGCTTAATACCGCCAACAGCTAAGATACAAGCGTCAGGTGGATTAATGATGGCTGTAAATTCATCAATACCAAACATGCCCAGGTTAGAAATGGTAAATGTATTTCCTTCCCAGTCGCTCGGCTGTAATTTTTTATCTTTTGCTTTTGCAGCATAAGCGCGAACTTCAGTAGCAATTTGTGTAAGTGTTTTCCCCTCAGCAAAACGCACCACAGGCACTAATAAGCCATCTTCAACTGCTATTGCCACACCAATATGAATATGGTTGTTATAACGTATTTTATCTCCTAACCAGGAAGAGTTAACTTTAGGATGCTTACGAAGACTTGCAGCAACAGCTTTAATGATAAGGTCGTTGAAAGAAATTTTAACTTCTGCAACAGTATTAATTACTTCACGTGCTTTTATAGCCTCGTCCATATTGATTTCCATCGTCAGATAGAAATGCGGAGCAGAAAATTTACTTTCACCTAGTCTGCGTGCAATGGTTTTACGCATTTGTGAAACAGTTTCTTCGGTATAGCTTTCAACACCAACAAATTCGGGCATTCCACCCGCAGATTTGTAGTTGTCAATATCACGTTTGATAATTCTTCCGCCATCTCCACTGCCTTTCAGATTACTAACACGAATGCCTTTATCTTCTGCCAGTTTTTTTGCAAGGGGAGAAATTTTTAAACGCCCGTTATCAGTCGATGAACTTGAGGTTTGATTTTTTGTATTTGATACCTCTGCTGCTGATGTCTGTTTGTTTTCAGCTGTTGGCTCTTTTTTATCTGAAGTCTCTTTTTTTGCTTCCGGTTTTACTTCTTCTTTAACCTCAGTTGATTTTTTTGCCTCTTCAGCAAGTAATGCTTTTACATCTTCGCCTTCATTTCCTAAAATAGCAAGTATAGAATCAACGGGTGCTCCTTTTCCTTCCTGAACGCCAATGTGCAGTAATACACCATTTTGAAACGACTCAAATTCCATCGTTGCTTTATCGGTTTCAATATCTGCAAGCAGCTCTCCTGATTTTACTTTGTCGCCTACTTTTTTATGCCATTTTGCAACTACACCATCGGTCATAGTATCACTTAACTTGGGCATTCGTACAATTTCTGCCATATTTTAATTTGTTGATTTGTTGATTTAGAGAGATAGAAAGTTTTTTCTAATTCCCCATTTCACTAATTCTCTATTTATTCTTTTATGTAAGGATAATCGGTTTCTGTATAAACATCTTTATACAATTCATCAGCGGTTGGATAAGGCGAATCTTCACCAAATTTCACTGATTCAGCAACTATATCATCCACACGTTTTTCAATTGTTTCAATATCAGCATCACTTAACCATTTGTTTTTTCTGATGGTGATCAACACTTTTTCAATAGGATCTTGTGCCTGATATTCTTTTACTTCTTCTTTTGTACGATACGTTTGCGCATCACTCATTGAATGGCCTTTGTAACGATAGGTTTCCATTTCAAGTAAAGATGGTCCGTCACCTTTGCGGGCTCTGGTAACAGCTGTATCGATGGCTTCATGAACAGCCTCGCAGCTCATCCCGTCTACCTGGCAGGATGGCATATCATATGCTAATCCTATTTTATATAGATCATGCACATTGGAGGTACGCTCAACAGAGGTTCCCATTGCATAATAATTGTTTTCAATAATAAATATTACAGGCAGTTTCCAAAACATGGCCATGTTAAATGCTTCATGTAAAGCACCCTGGCGAACAGCTCCATCACCCATGTAACAAAGGGTTACATTGTCGTTGCCGTTATATTTATCTGCGAAAGCGATACCAGCACCCAATGGGATCTGGCCGCCTACTATTCCGTGTCCTCCAAAAAAGTTAAATTCTTTCGAAAAAATATGCATGGAACCACCTTTACCTTTTGAACAGCCGGTGGCTTTCGCCATTAATTCTGCCATAATATATTTAGGGTGTAATCCACGCCCAATAGGGTGTGCGTGATCACGATAGGCTGTAATAACACGGTCTTCTCTGCGAAGTACAGATTCAGAACCTGCTACCAGGGCTTCCTGCCCAATGTATAAATGGCAGAAACCACGTATTTTTTGCTGAATATATAGCTGGCCGGTCTTTTCTTCGAATCTGCGCATCAGCAACATTGATTCATACCACTGAAGGTAGGTTTCTTTACTGAATGTTTTCGCTTCACTCACGTCCGCTTTATTATTTTTTTTTGCAACTTTTTCCATTCTGATTTTCGTTTTGTGCAATTACAAATTTACAATAAAAATTAGATGTAAGATAGTGGAAAGATTCTTAAACGGTCTTTCCACTTTTTATTTCCAATTTAACATTTCATGTTTAGTATCTCGAATCTGCCCTTTCAGGCATTTTTCAGTTCTTCTGCTTTAAACATAAAGGGAAGCAGGTCAGCAATGCTGTCAAGTACACGTATTTTTCCAGTTTCACCTGTAAGTATAACTCTGATATTGGATTTGTAACGCATTTCGTACTCTGACATTGCCTGGCGACAGGCTCCGCAAGGAGAAATGGGCTCTCCTACATGAAAAATCTTCGATTTGCAGCTGATTGCAATAGTTTTGATGGCAACGTTTGGATATTGGGCTCCAGCGTAATAAATGGCAACACGTTCTGCGCATGTTCCGCTTGGATAAGCAACATTTTCCTGATTATTGCCCGTTATAATCACACCGTTTTCCAATAATAAGGCCGCACCTACTTTAAAGTTAGAGTATGGTGCATAAGCTGTATCGCACGACTGACGAGCCTTTTTAAGCAGTTCCTGTTCGGGAGCAGCTAATTCATTTTCATTTTCAAATTCTGAAAATGAAATCTTAAGTTCTAATTTTTTCATTCAGAAATGTATTTCTAATACAGTTATTTCCTCAAATATAATTGGAAGATTTAATAATTGCCTAAAGTTAAGAAACATATTGGTAAATGTTTGAGGTTAATAGAAAAATAAAGGCATTTTGACAGGGTTGTTTAGCGAAGCCGAAATTTGATTCTGCCCTTAATAATTGCTATATTTGTTAACCTATTGAACGTTTAAAGCGTAGAAGTAATTAGGCGAAATGATGATTTCAGCCTCATCATTTTATTTGAAGATATAATGCGGGTTAATGTTTTATTTTAAGTGGGTGCGAGCAATTTAATTTAATTTATTTAGAGTCATGTTGCTCTTAGTGATTGATTGATATTTAATGGTTTCTGTTTAGCGTTCATTTTTTATTCGCTGTCAACTAAAAATCCAATAAATTAAGTGAAAGCAAGATTTATTTTCTTTTTCATTTTTATTTCTTCAATAGCCAGTATTGTTGGAGAAGAATTAGTGCCTGTACCTTCACGAAAGCTCATTTTCGAAGAAAATAAAAACCAATGGCCCAAGCAAGTTCTCTTTGAAGCTGATTTTGGCGGAGGGAAGCTTTTTCTTGAGAAAAATACATTTACCTACTTATTGATTGAGAGTGTAAATTTCCACGATTTTAAAAAAAAGGAAAAAGATCTTCCTCTGATTCATTATCACTCCTTCAAAGTTAATTTTCTGAACAGTAATTCTACTGTAAATATAACGGGGGCTAATCCGTATTCATTTCAAAGAAATTATTATCTGGGCGATAATCCCCGTAATTGGGGAGAAGGGGTTTCATTGTATGCAGAGGTAGTTTATAAAGATCTTTATCCTTCCATTGATATGAATGTTTACAACACAGAGCAAAATCTTAAATATGACTTAATTGTAAACCCGGGAGGGGATCCTGAAAATATAAAACTGGAATATTCGGGAGCAGATAAAATGTATTTAAAGGAAGGTAATTTATACATCCAAACCAGCCTGGGAATGGTGGTAGAGCAAAAGCCTTTTGCTTATCAGGTGATTGATGGAATAAAAAAGGAAATTTCATGTTCTTATAAGTTAAAGAAAAATGTGCTTGGCTTTTCGCTGAATGAGCGGTATGATAAAAATTATCCACTGGTAATAGATCCGGTTCTTGTTGCATCTACTTATTCGGGCTCCTTTGCAGATAACTGGGGATTTACCGCAACCTATGATGATGCCGGTAATATTTATTCTGCCGGTATTGCTTCAACAGCAGGTTACCCGACCACTTTAGGTGCCTGGGACAATACTTTTAACGGAGGTATGCAATGGCCATGGTTTAGCAATGCAAATACATGGCCTTTTGATATATCTATCACAAAATATAACGCTACTGGCAGTACCATTTTATTTTCAACTTATTATGGGGGTTCACAAAATGAACAGCCACATAGTCTTTTCGTAAATAAAAACAATGAATTGTATGTAACCGGACGGACTAACTCCCCGAATTTCCCCAGTACTGGTGGCGCATATGATGTTTCCTATAATGGCGGATATGATATAATTGTTGGTAAATTCAGCAGCACAGGAGCTTTGCTGGGTTCTACTTTTGTTGGAGGTACAAATGATGATGGGGTCAATGTCTATGCTGATGAATCAACATTCGGCTCTCTTAAGTTTAATTATGCGGATGATGGAAGAAGTGAAATTATTCTGGATAACAGCAGTAATGTATACGTTGCAGGATCTACACGTTCTTCCGATTTCCCCGCTTCTCCAGGAGCTTATGATGCAACACTTGGCGGAAACCAGGATGGATGTGTGTTTAAAATGAACAGTTCGCTTACTGCACTTACCTTTAGCACCTATTTAGGAGGAAGCAATGATGATGCTGCTTACGGTTTAAAATTAGATGGAACCAGCAATGTATATGTTACAGGAGGAACTATCAGCCCTGATTTCCCAACAACTGCAGGTGTTTTGCATACCACTTTTCAGGGAGGGCTGGCAGATGGTTATATTACTGCCATAAATAGCAGCGGTACAGCAATTCTTTATTCTACCTATTTAGGTACTTCATCTTATGATCAGTCCTATCTTATTGAAATGGACGCAAACAATGACGTATATGTATATGGCCAGACGAAAGGTTCCTACCTTGTTACTCCGGGAGTATATTCAAATCCCAATAGCAGTCAGTTCATTCATAAAATGAATAAAGAGCTAAACACCACTCTTTTTTCCACAGTAATAGGCACCGGCTCTTCCGATCCCAATATTTCCCCTACAGCTTTTTTAGTGGATAGCTGCCAAAGCATTTACATAGCAGGATGGGGAAGGTGCAGCTTATTTGGTCATCCTTTTCCTTCAACAGTTACCGGAATGCCGATTACAAGTAATGCATATCAATCGACTACAGATGGATGTGATTTTTACTTTATGGTGCTTCGTCCCAATGCCCAATCTTTATTATACGCAACATTTTTTGGTGAAAACGGAACACCTGTGCCGGATCATTTGGATGGAGGAACCAGCCGGTTTGATAAAAGAGGTTTTATATACGAAGCAGCCTGTGCAAGTTGTTGGGGAAATGATAATTTTCCAACTACTCCTACTGCCTGGTCCAAGCATAATAATTCAACATACTATGGCTATTATCAGCCATGGAACTGTAATAATGCCGTTTTTAAAATAGATCTGAGGGTTCAGCCAGATGCGATTGCAAATTTAAGCGGTTCTCCGCAAGGCTGCGTTCCTTTTACAGTACCTTTTAGCATGACAGGCAGTCAGGGTACTGATTTTAAATGGGATTTCGGAGATGGAAGCCCGCAGGTTTCTATTGCATCGCCAAGCCATACCTATACAAGTGTTGGTACTTATACGGCCTCTTTATATGTTTCAGACTCAACAGGAACTTGCGGCCAAAAAGATTCTGCAAAAATTACAATCAAGGTAGGGGCTGCACCCACAGTAGCAACTTCGCAAACACCTGTTTTTTGCAGTGGCGGCAATAATGGAACAGCAACAGTTACAGCATCAGGTGGTTTAACACCCTATTCGTATCTATGGTCAGCAGGAGGACAAACATCTGCGACAGCTGTGGGGTTAAGTGCCGGAACATATACTATTACAGTAACCAATTCGTATGGCTGTTCGGCATCTACAAGCGCTACAGTTATCCAGCCTGCTGTTTTAAGCGCAACTACTACTTTTACAAACGTTGGATGCTATGGAGGTTCCAATGGTACTGCAACCGCCACTGTTGCAGGCGGAACGGCACCTTATACCTATCTGTGGCTACCCGGGGGCGGGACTTCGTCATCGGTGACCGGGTTGAGTATTGGTGCTTATACGGTAACAGTGACGGATTTTAATGGCTGTACTGTTTCAGGTTCAGCGAACATTACCCAGCCTCCCGTATTGTCAATTACAGCAACGCCAACTGCCGCTAACTGCGGGCAGTCCAACGGAAGCGCAATTGTAAGTGGTGGAGGCGGTTTTGCTCCTTATACCTGGACATGGTCGGGAGGGCAGGCAACAGCCACCGTTGCCGGCTTAGCTGCCGGTACCTATACCGTAACCATACATGATGCTAATTTATGTGTTTCCAGTTTACCTGTTTCTATT
This sequence comes from Bacteroidota bacterium, assembly GCA_040387415.1. Taxonomy (GTDB): domain Bacteria; phylum Bacteroidota; class Bacteroidia; order 2-12-FULL-35-15; family 2-12-FULL-35-15; genus 2-12-FULL-35-15. Next base: position 141,670 of record JAZKDU010000015.1, on the reverse strand, counting down.
GCAAATACTTCCGGTCCTTCTGCATCTATTGTATCTACTAATGTTTCCTGCTATGGCAAAAATGACGGCAGCGCGACAATTACAACCATTGGCGGAACAATGCCCTTTAGTTATTTATGGAACAACGGACAAACCACTCCTACTGCTTCAAACTTAGCAGCGGGTATTTATTCGGTGATTGTTACTGATATTAATAACTGTTCAGCTACAGCAAGTATTACCATTACGGAACCTTCGGTATTAAGTGCAAATGCCGTTGGTACCAACCCTTCCTGCTTTGGCTTTTCTGACGGCTCTGTTTTGGTGAGTGTGTTGGGCGGCACATCACCCTATCAGTATGCCTGGGCGATTACAGGTAGTCCTACTACTTCCGTTGTGAATGGTTTGGGAGTTGGTAGTTACAATGTAAGCGTAACGGATGCAAAGGGCTGTATTGAGCAAGCTGCTGTTACTTTAACTAATCCTAATCCGGTTACTACATTTATCAGCACTACTAATGTTTCCTGCGTTGGCAGCTGCAATGGCACTGCTACAGCTACACCAGCAAATGGTTTTGCTCCGTATTTTTATGTGTGGAGTGATCCGGCAGCACAGGCAACAGCAGGAGCCGTTAATTTGTGTACAGGAACTTACTCCGTAGCTGTTACAGATGCACATGGCTGTTCCTCCAATGCCGCTGCTACTATTGGTGTTTCTGCTGCATTAAATTTTTCCTTTGCATCCATTGGAAATGTAAGTTGTTTTGGTGTATGCGATGGCTTTGCGCAAATAACCCCATCAGGGGGGACTCCACCGTATAGTTATAACTGGATGCCCGGAGGATTAACAGCATCAACGGTTACCGGGTTGTGTGCAGGTGCTTTTACCTGCACTATCACTGACGCTAGAGGCTGTACTATCACAGCAACGGATTCCATCACGCAGCCAGATCAGCTAGTTGGATCAGTAAATGTGACCAGGCTTCCATGCAATGGAGTGTGTAACGGTGAAATAATTACTACGTATTCAGGTGGTAAGCCTCCATATAATTATTTATGGCTGCCCGGATTACAAATTACAAATAATCCAAGCACTTTATGTGCCGGAAGCAATACCGTTACTGTAACTGATGCCAATGGATGTTCTGCAAGCGGTGCCATTGAATTAACATCGCCTCCGCCATTAACAATAAGCACATCTACAACAAGTTCTAATTGCGGGCAGCCAAATGGCGGTGCCTGCGTGACCGCGACTGGCGGAACACTTGATTATAGATATTTGTGGAGTTCATCAGCAGCCGATACATTGGATTGTCTGTCTGGTGTGGTTGCTAGTACCTATACTATTACAGTTACAGATGGAATGGGTTGCAGTGCTATTGGTACAGCCCATGTTAATGATATTACCGGCCCAATAGTAGCTATAGTATCTTCAACAGATGTTACCTGTTTTGGTTTGAATGATGGCACAGCAGTATCCTCCATTGCAGGCGGTATAACACCCTATAGCCTGTTATGGAGCCCCGGGGCTCAAACTGTGCAAAATCCCGGCAATTTAAGTGCGGGTATAAATACATTAACAATAACAGATAATGCAGGCTGTGTTGGGTCTGCGTCCGTTACCATAGGAACGCCTTCAGAAATTGTTTCGGCAATTACAGGAGTGCAGAAAATCAGCTGTTATGGAGTATGCGATGCTGCTGCTACAGTGCTTTATGGCGGTGGTACCGGCAGTCTGTCCATCGTATGGGATTCACCCGGATTTCCAACAACATCAACTGTAACAGGTTTGTGCGCAGGTACCTATCATATCACTATTACCGATGCTTTAGGCTGTGTTAAAATTGATTCTTCGGCTGTTATCAATCAGCCGCCAGCTTTGGTAATTCCGGCAAGTACTGTTTCCAATATCACTTGTTATGGTGAGGATAATGGAATTATCTCCGCTGCTGTGGCAGGAGGTACGCCCTATTACACATTTAACTGGACTCCAAATGTGAGTAATAGCGCTACGGCAGCCAATTTGGTTGCGGGATCTTATTCATTGAATATAACGGATATGAAGGGATGTATTATCAACCAATCCTGGAGTATAATTGAACCAGCAGTGCTGTCTGTCAGCAACAGTTCTAACGCAGCTTCCTGCTCTTCAGATAATGGTGATGCAACGGTTATTCCCGCTGGAGGAACATCACCTTACCGCTATCAGTGGAATGATATAAATATACAAACTACTGTAACTGCACAAAATTTATATTCCGGCAGTTATGTATGTGTAGTAATTGATACCAATGGATGCAGCATTACGGATACTATAACTGTTACGGAAATTCCGGGTCCAATGATTGACACCATTACCGTAATACCTGCATTGTGCAATGGAGGTAATAGCGGAACAGCGCAAGTGTTTCCAACTGTAGGAATGGGTGCGCCTCCACTGAACTATTTATGGACTCCTTCTTCGCAAACAACAGCCACAGCTATTAACCTGGGGCAAGGGGCTCATTCAGTTGTTATTACTGATGCCAATGGATGTGTTGTAAATGGTATAGCGGTGATTAATCAGCCCGCTCCACTTTCCATTAATGTAAGTCCTGTTGATACGTTATGTTATGGCGATACAGCACAGATCTATGCCCAGGCTGTTGGCGGTACTCCAAACTATAGTTACTTCTGGGCAGGTGCTTCCGGTGCGGGTTTAACCGGTACGGGGCCTCACCTGGTAACACCAACCTCAACTACTACGTATACGGTAAATGTAAGTGATGCCAACGGCTGTTCAGCAGGGCCAGTAAGCATGCAGCTGATTGTTCCGCCCCGTTTATTAGTAACAGCTTCACCAAACCAAACAATATGCGATGGGGATAATGCAACACTATCTGTAAGTGCTTCAGGGGGTAATGGCAGTCCTTATAACTATTTATGGAGCAATGGTGCAACCACTTTATCTCAGGTTGTTACACCATCCGTGGCTTCTTCTCCGGTTAGTTACATTGTTACCGTTAATGATGGCTGTTCACAACCGGTTTCGGATACTACGGTTGTTATTGTGCAGGCTTCTCCAACTGGTTCTTTTACTTCATCCACTATCAGTGGCTGTGAGCCTTTGACCGTTAGTTTTAATGCAGTAAGTGGCAATGCCGGTGCAACATACACCTGGAGCTTTGGCGATGGGGCTTTAGGCGCAGGAAGCACTGTTTCACATACCTACTTAACTGATAATGTTTATACGGCAACTCTTACCATCACTTCTGCAGCAGGGTGTACATCAGCAGTTGGCAACACAAGTGTAATTACTGTTAATCCATTGCCAGATGCGGCTTTTTCAGCTGATCCTAATCCGGTGAGTTCATTAAATCCGATCGTAAATTTTACGGATTTATCTACTATTACAATTTCCTCCTGGCTGTGGAATTTTAATGATTCAACTTCAACTTCCAATATTTCTATGCTGCAGAACCCAATGCATGTTTATAGTGGAATAGGCATCTATAATGCACAGTTAATTGTTACCAATCAGTATGGCTGTAGAGACACGGCCTATAATGAAATTATAGTGGGTGCGGAAATTATTTTTCCGAATGCCTTTACTCCAAATTCGGATGGCCCTTCAGGTGGGGCATATGATATAAATAACCTCGATAATAATATATTTTTTCCTTATACATCGGGAGTTATTGATTTTGAAATTCAAATTTTTAATCGCTGGGGTGAATTGATTTTTGAATCGTTTGATATTAAAAAGGGCTGGGATGGATATTATCGTAGCAAGTTGTGTCAGGAAGGGGTATACATATGGAAAGCTCGTGTTAAGTTGATTAATGGAAAAACATACAATAAAACCGGGGACGTTACGCTTCTTAGTATGGATTAACATTTTTAAAATAATGGAGCACACGCGCAGAGATTACGCGGTACTCAAAGCGTTACTTTTTGCACCGGAATAAAATTCGCGAAAATTAGTCGCATCAGCATTATCTGCTGTTTTGTGGTGGATAACACTAGTTCACAGATTGTGCTGATTTGTTTCTATTCAGCGCTTTTTTCTGTATTCAATTAAAATAAATTAATTTCGCAGCATATAAGTCTGGTAAAGCGAACTATGTTATTCGTTAAAAAAAATAATTTTTCTATTGTGTGCTTCCGGAAATTTTGGCTGTGTTATTTATTTTCTTTAGTTGTTATTTCAAGCAGTGTAAATGCCCAATCTGTGGGTGGAACAACAACGGGAGCCACCACGTATTGTACAAATCTTAATTCGGGAATTGTAACCGTATCGGGTTTTAACGGAACTATTTTAAACTGGCAATCTACTACCAATGGTGGTTCTAACTGGAATGCCATTGCGAATACTACTGTTAATCAAACCTATTTCAACCTTAATCAAACCACTTGTTACAGAGCCATTGTTCAGGATGGAGCCTTTCCTACTGATACTTCAACCGTTGTATGTATAACCATTTATCCTGCAAGTGTGGGAGGTACTATTTCTGGCGGAGGTTCTTTTTGCGACAATAGCGGAGCTGGCTCATTAATACTAAATGGTTCTTCCGGGCCTATACAGTATTGGGAAACATCAACAGATAATGGTAATGCATGGACAACCGTTGCAAATACTACAAATACAGAAAGCTATACCAGCATCACTCAGAATACGCTGTACCGTGCTGTTGTTCAAAGCAATCCTGCGTGCCCTACAGATACATCTGCACAAGCTGCGTTTGTTGTTGATCCCACCACAGTGGCTGGAACAGTTAACGGCTCCGCAACTGTATGTGAAACTGCTAACAGTGGAACACTTACCCTTACGGGATCTGTAGGCTCAGTGTTGGGATGGCAATCATCCATCAATAACGGGATAAATTGGGCAGCAATCACTAATACCACTTCAACGCAATCCTATTTTAATATAAGTCAAACTACGGAGTATCGTGCGATTGTGAAAAGCGGAGTGTGCGCTACAGATACTTCGGATAGTACTCTAATTACTGTGAGTCCTGCATCATCAGCGGGAGTTATAAGTGGTGGAGGAACCTATTGCGGAACGCCAGCAACAGGAACGTTATCATTAACAGGTTCTACAGGTAATGTTGTGAGTTGGGCTTCCTCTACAAACAACGGAGTTACCTGGACGACCATTTTGAATACCAGCACCACACAAGCGTATTCGAATTTATCAGCCACTACTTACTATATAGCGATTGTTCAAAGCGGTGCTTGTGCTGTAGATACTTCAGCTATTGAAATAGTAAATGTTGCTCCTCAAACAGTTGCAGGTTCTGTTTCAGGGAACGCTACCGCCTGCGCAGGAGTGACCATAGATACCCTGGTATTAAACGGAAACGTTGGTGCTGTAACCGGGTGGATATCTTCAACCAATAATGGGTTGACATGGAATGCTATTGCCAATACAACATCTACGCTGGTTTATAATGGTTTAATACAAACAACTACTTACGCTGCCATTGTACAAAGCGGTTTATGCGCTATAGATACTACAGCTTCCTTTATATTAATTGTGGTGCCGCTGCCTGGAGTAAATGCAGGGAATGATGTTAGTATCAATCAGGGGGAATCAACAGTTTTAAATGGGGTAGGGGCGGGTACTCCAATGTGGTTACCAATAACGGGACTTAATAATCCAGGAACTCTACTTCCAATTGCAAGCCCCACATCCACAACAGCCTATGTTTTAACTATTACTGATGTTAACAATTGTGCAAATACCGATACGGTTATTGTTACTGTTTTACAAAATATTTTTGATGGAAAAGTGTCCAATTTATTCACTCCTAATGGTGATGGAGTTAATGACAGCTGGTATGTAGAAGGAATAGAGAATTTCCCGGATAATGAAATTGTAGTTTTTAATATGTATGGAAACGAAGTGTTTAAGCAACAAGCGTATCTCAATGATTGGAAAGGTACCTTCAATGGCGCTGAATTGCCCGATGGCACGTATTATTACGTAATCAGGTTTGAAAGTGCTAATGTTACTTTTAAAGGTTCAGTAGATATATTAAGAAGCAAATAAGTTAGTGCAGATTACTTTAACACTTCCTCCATTATAAATTCCCCATGTGTTCCGCCAATTGTGCGAAACTCTTTTTGCGTGCTTCCAACAATTTTGTGTAGCATTTCTCCCTGCTCATATGGAACTACATTGTCTTCAGGTGTGTTGCAGATTAATACAGGTGCCTTTGCATCAGGAGCTATTACTGCGGTATTCAGAATACTCCCACTGAAAACACATAAAATGTGATACTGATTTTCGCACATTTTTGTCATGCTGTAAAATGAATTTACCAAAATTACTTTCTTCAGTTCCGGATAATGAACGGCAGCATACATGGCAGGAGAACCGCCCAAAGAATGTCCTAAAACCACCACATTTTTAAGATCAATGTTTTTTTCTTTTAAATGATTCATAGCAATATCAACCATTTCGTACACTTTTTCAGTGCTTGGTTCGCCTGTAGATTTTGAATACCCGGGATAAGCAGGTGAACAGATGTTTCCGAAAGGATGCAGGTCGTCTATTACTTTTGATAAACGTCCTATATTGCCATGAAAATATAGATAAGTTGTTTTTGCAGTATCGTTCGGTATCCATAAAATATCAAGGCTGTCTCCGGCTTTATTAGTTTTGAATTCCTGAACAGGTTGAAGGTTTAATACCACATTTTTGCTTTTTGCGGTTTTGAAAATAATTTTTGGCGATACAACAAATAGTGTGTAGCTGGCTGCTAACCATATAAGTACCGCTACAACCAAGGTAATCAGTACTCTTTTTAACGTTTTATTCATAATAGGATTTAGTTTTATGTAAAAGTATCAATTGTTTTTGAATACTTTAAGGTTCATTATACGATTAATGTACGATAATTTTTATGAATTTCCTAATTACTGCTGTGTTTTTCTGGTTGAACTATTCAAACTACAATTTTATAAATCTTCAGTTGTTTTATATGGGTAATGGGCTCAGATGAAGTATCCGAAAGGAAACATATTTATTTGCTTCGGGGTATGGCAGCCATTCCACGTTTAGCGTCCTCCTTATCAGGGTTAAGCAAAAGCGTTTTTGTCCAGGCAACACGTGCTTTTTCAAAATCCCCCACTGTATAGCAAACACCCCCTAAATTATACCAGTAATCAGCATTCTTCGGATCTACTTCCACCGCTTTTTCCAACAGTTTAAGAGCTTCAAAAGGCTGTTTTTTTCCTTTTAACATCGCTTCGTTGTAGTAAACAGTACCCATCAGTTTTAAATTTGTTTTTAAAAACGGATTGTTGGGGTAAATACGTTTGGCAATGTCCCAGTTTTCTCTTGCTTTATCATATTGTTTAAGCTTAAAGTAAGCAACCCCCAGGTTTAAATAACCATTGACATATTCTTTATGTATTAATACGGATTTACTTAAATGATAGATTGATTTAATGGTCAGTTCTTTTTCCTGTGATTTATTTTCAGGCTTTTCGGACATGTCAATATAGGCCTTGCCGGCATTGCCATTTACCAATGCGCTGTTTGGAACCGTTTTTGCATCCGCAATAAAAAGAGTGGTGTCATTTTTCCATTCAGTATTGCGCTGGATGACTACCAGGGCACAACCGCAGGTGACCAGAATTCCCAATCCAATGCCAATAATTTTTTGTGTTAACTGTTGTTTTAATTTGCCTAATGACCACGCTGCAAAAAAGGCGATACTGATTGCAAAGCCCAAAGATGAATGGTATATCAAACGCTCACCCATTGTAGCACCCAGATCCATCAGGATGTTGGAAATTAGAAGCAGATGCAATAAATAAAATGCAAGTGCAAAAGCAAGAATGTTTCTTTTAAAGAATAAAACAATAGTTGCTGTAATGGCAGATAAATGAAGCAGAATAGAGACCCATACCCATACGTTCCCAAAATTGGTATACGGTATAGTGTTATAGGAATAATCGCTGGAAAGCGGGTAAGGATAAAACAATAAGCGTAAATAATGATTAAGTATTTCAATTTTTGTGGCCCATTTTTCAGAGGATGTTGCAAACTTAAAAGGATTGTTCAAAACATCCGGATTTTCAATGTCGCCACCTTTTCCAACTATTGAAAAGCGGATGAACAGATATACTGCGGCAACCAGTATAAACGGGATAGTTGCTATTATACTTTCCTTTAGTGTGTAATTTTTAGTAATGTACAATAGCATGGGGATCAGGATCAACAATGTTATGGCATATTCCTTTGACAGAAATGCCAGAAAATAACACACTACAGCATAAAATAATTGTTTTTTTTCTTTGGTGTGATGATAACTAAGTAATTTAATGAATGTAAGGATTATAAATAAAAAGGATAAAATTTCATCACGGCTTTTAATATTGGCAACTACTTCGGTATGTAAAGGATGAATTAAAAAAATGAAACTAGCAATGAATGCGGCCAGCGGATTATCTTTAAAAATAAAATCTCTTAAAAAATACAGGAGCACCACTACAGACAATATGTAAAAAAGAACATTTATGACATGCCTTATAAATGCTGTTTCTTCAGCAGTTTTTGCTTTTTCTTTTGAGCCGAATAGCTGCTGCTCTATAGCAAATGTAATCACCGATAGCGGCCTGTATCTTCCTCCGGAAAGCTGCTGTTTTGCATTCATTGATCTGTAGAAGCTGTCGTACGCATCCGTACTTAGTATTTTGGGGATTCCGCGGATGCCTCGCTGGACGTACTCGTTTTTTTGGATGACAATACCGTCATCCAACGCGTATTCATTATAAAATGAATTGGTGTATAAAATAAAGCCAAGGATGATCAGGATCATCGCCTGGATTTTAAAATCCGTAAAAGAGAAATCACTGAGTATAGCAGCTGTAGGTTTGCTTACAGGGTTTTGAATAGAGGTGTTATACTCTTGTTTGTGTTTAACTGTAGACCGCTCTTTTTTCATATTACAATTATGTACACAATTTATCTGATTCAAAATTCAATGTATAAAAATAGAGGTTTTGGATGAATTAGAAAATATTCTATTTTAAAATCGTTTCTGTTTTTTTAATAGTATGGCTTTTTTGATAGAACGTGCTGTTTTTTAGATAGATTGCTGGTTTGGTTGTTGTTTTTAAAGCCATTGGTGTTTTAGGATAATTAAAGGCGAAAAAAATGTAAAACATGAATTTATTTTTGTATATATTAGCTCTTTATTTCTAATTCATAACAAAGAGTTTTCTCAAAATGAACTACTTTACAAAGATAATTTGTTTGCTACTCGTTCTGTTTATTACTAACGGCAACTCCACACAAGCTCAAAGCATTCAGCTTTTTACAGAGGATTTCCAAACCGGTGGAACTACATTTACACTAAATGGGGCAGGGCCAGGAGCGAGTTCTGGCAGCAATCAATGGGTTGTTAACAACCAATACAGCGGTGCTCCTACTTATCCCAACACGATGCGTGAAGACAGCACCTACAGCGGCACTATTGGGAATGCTCCTTACAGCAGTTATCTTCATATTTATGATCAGCCTTCAGCCATTACCAATAGTAATTATGATCCAACAAATCAATCGGATCGCTTTGCCTACCTTACTAACGGATTATGTACCCTGGGTATGGATTCTGTTCATTTTAGCTTTTTTTACCTCTGTGATGGTTCTGCAACTGCTTATGGTAAAGTGTATTACAGTGCAGATAATGGCCCATGGATACCGGTAGGCCAAAGTCAGTACAACAATAAATATAAATGGAAATACGAAGACATCACCAATCCGGCTTTTAGTAATGTAGGAAATCTTCGTTTTGGATTCAGATGGGAAAACGATAACGGTCCGGCTTTAAACTCACAATCTTTTTCCATTGATGATATTAACATTGTGGCTAAATACGATTTAGTAAACCCTGTTACCATTACCATTGACAGTGTTTCGCCTGCCTCGGTTTGTCAGGGTACTTACCTTACGGTATATTATACACTTTCAGATACTTTATGCAATGGAACCTATTTGCTTGAACTGTCGAATTCCTCCGGGAATTTCCCAAGTTCGTTTACCAGCTGGCTGATAAATATATCGTATCCGCAAACAACAGGGCAAGTGGGCATTCAGCTTCCTAATGGTGCTACACCAGGCAGTTGCTATAAAGTGAGACTCAGCAGAACTTCACCGGAGCCATTTATAACCGGAATAACAAGTGCCTGTTTTTCGATTATTGCCTGCCCGAATATCATTACAACGTTACAGCCAATAATAACTACTGATACAAACGCAGTATGTATAGGTAGTGCCATTGATGTGCCCTTTACTTCAACGGGTGTTTTTCTTTTTAATACCTATACCGCTGAACTTTCTGATTCTAATGGTACTTTTCCAGCCACTCCAACCGTTGTGGGCACTTTTTCAAATTCAGCAACGTATGATCCTTCTTTAGGGGCTCAGCCTGGTTCTGTTTCTGGCCAGGTACCAGTTACCGCACCTGGATGTAATTATTACGTTCGGGTTGTGTCCAGCGGTCCGGCAGCAACCGGTATTCCATGGGGGCCATTCTGTATTGGGCAATGTGACATTACAACAAATAATAAAATTGACCTGAACTATTGCATTGAAGACTGCTCTGTTTCACCATTGGGCTTGAATTCATTGATTCCTGTGGATATAAATACTTTTGATGATACAGCGGTTTATAATCCAGGAAATTTATTTACCACACAGCTATTGAGCTCACAATCTTTTGCGCAAATTGGATCAAATGGCATTTTAGGCTCGGTAGCAGCAATAGATGATACCACTTTGAATGTTCATATACCGTGTAAGGACAGCTTGGCAATTATTGGTGTGCCCATCGGGATGAATTATATGCGTATTGTAGGCACCAATAGTACAGAACCGGATAATACACTTGGAAGCCTTATTAGAGTTACAATAGGCGCAGTGCGATCTACACCTCAATTGATTACTGCATATGATTATGGTGCACCGTATGACTTTAGTTTACCATATCCATGGATTCCTGAGAAAGATACTTTCTGTATCGGGGAAACAGTAATGTTAATGTTTCAGCCGTACAATTATTCTGATATGTCAACCTATAAATGGGCATGCAGCGGCATCAATGGCGGCAATCCATTTGTTTCACCATCAGGAGCAAATTCAAATTCATTGTATGTGAATTTAGGTGGAGCGGGAATCCTTACTTTTAAAATACAGGAAACCAGTTATGGCTGCGTAGGTGCCTGGTCTCCTGATTATTCAATTATAGTGCTTGGTCCTCCCAATGCTGCAGTTTCAGGGCCGGTTATTGTATGCCAGGGGGATACAAATACCTATAGTGTTCCTTTTATTAGTAATACCTATTACAGCTGGTCTTCAAATAATGGAACAATAGTAGATACTGCAAACAATGAAATTGATGTGAAATTTGCTACAACTACAGGTGCGCATACAATAACCATTAATGCCCTTAATCAATGCGGATCAGCTTCGGCCATTAAAAACATACAGGTTAAACCGTATCCTACCGTGAGTGCAGGAAGTGATACATTGGTTTGTATCAATGACCCAGTGCTGCTTAGTACACCTACAGGCACAGCCTATGTGTATTCCTGGACCGATGGTTTAAGCACCATCAGTACTACACAAACAGTGAATGTAACTCCAAGTGCTAGTACTACCTATACCGTTGCTGTTACCGGGCCAGGAGGCTGTGTTAAAACAGATTCTGTTAAAGTTCAGATTCAGCTGCCAACGCAGGCTTCCTATGCGGATAGTACTTGTCCGAATGGGACTTCTACTATACAGCTAACTGCAGATACTGTTGGTGCTTATGTATGGAGCACAGGCGCTACTTCCCATGAAATATTAGTGAATGATACGGGTACCTATACTCTTTCGGTTAATTTCTCCAATTCGGTTTGTCCAAGACTAATCACCTACGAAGTAGCATCAGATGCCTGTCCGGTGGATATAAATCTACCCAATGTTTTTTCTCCTAATGGGGATGGCAATAATGATTTTTTTACAGCTGTTTTACCCGGGCCATTTGATATATATGATTTTGATAAATTTAATTTGAAGATTTATAATCGCTGGGGCGGATTTGTGTTTGAATCAACTGATCCTGCGTTTAAATGGAATGGGTTCAATAAGCAAGGGAAACCGGTATCTGATGGTGTTTATTATTTTATTGTAGAAACATCCACCAACATGGTTGAAAACAAGCCGTTAACAGGCTTTGTAGCGTTGACACGGTAATGGTTTTTAATTTAATGCAGGCTGCTTAGTTTTTTTTGACTGTCAGCTATGACCTGGAGCGGGAGAAGAAATGAACCGAAAAATATAAATCAGTTACTGGATATAGCTTATTCTGCAAAGCATGAAAATGAGAAAAGCTTCATATACGTTACAAAAAGGCTTGTTGAAAGGATTGACTTTCTACCTCTTTTTTTTTGTTATGTATTCCCATGCGCAAATTGCGAAATCTGTATCTACAAAGGGTAATGAAAACCTAAAACTTTCTGGGATTTATTCTTCAATTAAAAAGGATAATTTTAAAAATACAGCGACTGAACTTTCTACAGAGAATAAGTCAGCAAACTCTCTACCTCCCGATCTGCCCGTTAATAACCCTTATTACAAAGAGGCAATTGAGAAAAGAACCGCCTCATCCAGAACATTTGAAGATGGACGTGGAGGTGTAATTATTAAATACAGTTCGATACATATAAATTATCTGGACAAGGAACAAAAATATCAGCCTATAAGCGCCAGTTTATCTTCAGTTCCTTCTTTAGAGGCGCCTGGACAAGGCCTTCAATGGGCAGCTCTTCAACAGCTGTTTCCAACACACCTGTACATGGATGGCAGCACAGCATTATCGTCTGACGAAAAAACTAAAATTATTTTTAATCAGAATTGTAAAATTAATGAGCGGGAAATAAGCCTTTCTGATTTTACTGTTGGTGAGCAAGGCATGCTGATCAGCAGTGTAATTGATGGTATTGATAAAAAAATAATTTTTCAGGAAAACAGGATAGAAACGGATTATGTTATCCGAAAGCCTATGGATATTGGTAATGGTGATTTGATCATTTCTGAAGAAATTGAATTACCAGATGGTTATTATTTTGCTGCAGCTAAGACTGAAAACGGAAGGGTTGAAAAATTGTTTAAGATGGGAAGAGGCGGAGAGGCAGAATCTTTTGTTGTTTTTTCTGTGGATAATAAGGAGCAGGCCAGATTCAATATGCCTTTTTTTTATGATGCGAATGGTGCAAGGATGTATGGGAAGTATAATTTAATTCAACAGGGGGGTGAAAATATTTTACAAATTATCATTCCAGGAAAGTGGTTAAAGGACATTAATAGAGTGTATCCAATCACAATAGATCCGTTAGTTACAGGCCCAATATCTAATTTCCCTCCTATTTACATGAATTCTTGTCAGTTTCCTACGTATGAAAAGGATAGTATGTTAGTAACCATTCCGGCAGATATAACCATTACGAGTTTTATTGTTATGGATAGTTATTTTGCGGATCTTTTTGCGACACCAACACCAACATTGCCGGATGGAATTATGAGACTTTCAACTGTTTGTGGAGCCGTTACATTTTCATGTACTAATCAAACATCTCCTCTGCCAGGAACGTGTTATTTAGTTCCCGGACAGGATTTAAAGTTGTTTTTAGCGTGCTGCTTTACTCCTTCCTGCTCTGACCAAACGTTTTATCTTACTCACGGTCTGGCGAGAAGCAATTTGGGCCCAGGATGCAATCAAACATATATTTATTATAGTCCTGTAAGTCTTCTGCCGCCTTATCCTACTACTACTTTTAGCGCGTATATTGTTGGTAATACGGTTGAAACAACTCAGGTAGAATGGAGTGTTACTCCAGCAAGTATTTGTTCCGATGTTTGCACCGTAACTCTAGAAGTAACTACGGATTATGGTGTTCCGCCATATACCATTACACATCCGTGGGCAATTGGTTCTTCTCAATATGGCATAGCAACAGGTTCCTGCAGCAGCGAGGGTACCGCAATTATTCCTTTAACAATTCCCAACTGCCCAAGTACCTGCGGGGCTAACTCCACATTAAATGTTCCTCCTCCGGTAATTGTTGATGCTTGCGGAACTGCGGTAAATGGGCTAAGTCCGAAAACGATAAGTATTAAACCTGTTCCTGTTGCTACAGCAAATGTTACAAATGTATGTTCACAAAGTCCTTTAAGCATCCCTGTTACCTCGTGTGTTACAGGTAGCTCCTTTCAATGGAGCGGTAGTAATGGAAGTAGTGGAACGGGCAATATAAACGATGTTGTAATAAATCCCGGCACAGCTCCTATACTTGTCGATTATTCAGTAATTCCTACTGCGAATGGATGTGTAGGGCAGGCGATGAGTGTTTCAGCGGAGATTAATCCACTGCCTGTTATAATCGGTGATGTGCTAACAGATACTATAGATCCCGGAGTTGAAACGCAGTTGAGTGCTACAGGCGGCCTTACCTATCAATGGACTCCAGCAACCGCCTTGAGCTGTTTGGATTGTCCTGATCCACTTGCAGCTCCAATTGTAGCAACCGATTATTATGTGACGGGAACCAATGAATATGGGTGTTCTGACAATGATACCGTTAGTGTTTTTGTAAATCAGAAGGACGAAGTTTTATATATACCAAATTCATTTTCTCCTAATGAAAATGATTTAAATGATCTGTTTTGCGTGTATGGTTACTCTATAAAAAAAATAAATATAAAGATTTATGATCGCTGGGGGCAACTCGTTTTTCAAACAAGTGATATGCAGCAGGGTTGGGATGGAAAACACAAAGGGGTAAATGTAGAAGGCGGGGTTTATGTATATGCTGTAAGCTGTGAATGGATGAGTGGCGACCATGTGCGCAGAAACGGTATTGTTACCGTTTTGAGATAAACGATAATAATTTACTTTGGATATAATTTCCAATGAATAAAACCCGTTTTAGCTCTATGCTTTATTATAAGCAGACAAACTTTGATTAGACCTGATTTATTCTTAGAAAAACCAAAAAGGATATTAATTTTCCCGACCTTTGTTACTATACCATAATGCAATTTTCCCTTGAATAATTTTTTTAAAAATAAATTTCTTTTTTTTGCTCTTGCTGCAGTTTTTTTTGTTGCAGCTTATGTGCTGCACCATCCGGTTGCAGACGGCACTTCCTTTACTATTAAGAGCTTTACTAAAACCTTGCATAAAAAGGAGCAGCATTTAAATAAAGAAATGTTACTGCTCGCAGAGCGTGCAGAAACGCAAAATTATAACCAGCTGTTTTCTCAAAGTCCAGCATATTACCATTCACTGCTAGAAAAGGATGGTTTGGCACTTTTAATATACGAAAATGATACTCTGAAATTCTGGAGTGATAATTCCATTGCTGTTGAAAACTGGATTAAGGAAGTTTGTTTGGATACGAGGATGGTAAAACTTCGAAACGGTTGGTTTGAAGTAATGAAGCCCCATACAAATGCATCTACAACAAAAACAGTTGTAGGTTTAATATTGTTAAAAAATGAATATCCTTACCAAAATAAATACCTTGTAAATGAATTTCAAAAGGACTTTGTAGTCCCTGCGGAAAGCAGACTTATTCTTAATCCATCAGAAGAAGCCAATCAGGTGAAAAATGCGAATGAAGACTATCTGTTTTCATTGGTGTTTAACTCGGTCAATAATTTTAATCCAGGTACATCCTTCTTTGCAATTATATTCAATTTACTGGGTTTTTTATTTCTTGTTCTCTTTCTTAAAAATTTAATTCTGGCATTTCGTTCAGTTATAGGCAATAACACTTCGCTGTTTTTATTTGGATTTATTATTATTTTAATTCGGTATTTAACGATTCGATTTTCCTTCCCTGCAATTTTTTACACCCTGGAATTGTTTGATCCTAAAATATATGCCGATGCTAATTCAGTGTGGTTATCATCATTGGGAGATTTAATGATCAATACGGCTCTGCTGTTTTATATTGCTTATCTTATTATCAGGGAGTATAATACGGAAGGGATATTCACACGTTTGAAAAACTCCAACAAACTTCTGCTTCTGCTTCTTTTGTTTCTTGGTTTTTTCTGGTTTTCATGGATTATCACCTCATTACTTTTGGGACTGATTAGGAATTCTAACATTTCCTTTAGCATAAATAATTTATTTAGTATAAATCAATACAGTTACCTGGCGCTGGTAACTATCGGCTTATTGCTATTTGTCTATTTTTTGATTGCGGATAAAATTGTATCAGTTTTAAAGAGCTTTGAACTGAACCTAAAACAGTATATTTTGGTTTTTATGCTGTCAATGACCGTGCATTCGGCCGTTTTACATTTTTTGGGAATACTGGATCTTATTATTGTGTTTTGGCCTTTCGCGCTTATTGTTTCTATTGCACTTGTTAAGCGAAAACAAAAAGTATATTCTTTTTCATGGATTGTGTTTTTGGTTTTTCTTTTTACACTATACACAACGCATGTTTTTATCAAGCACACTAATATTAAGGAAATTGAAAGCCGTAAAGTGTATGCTGAAAAACTGGCCGCTGAACAGGATCCTGTTGCTGAGTTTTTATTTCAGGAGCTGGAAAATAAGTTGATGCAGGATACTGTTTTAATGTCATGTATGTATGGAAATGAAGCTCAGGCAGGGGTATTTGAAAAGCGCTTGAAGCAGGAGTATTTTAGTGGTTTTTGGGATAAGTATGATATACGGATTGCCTTGTTCGATACGATGTGCGTGCCTATTATTAAATCTCCGAATGCCTTATTCGATAATAATTTGTATTTCGATGAATTAATTTTCAAAAGCGGTATCCCAACCTCCAGTGATCATCTTTTTTTTATTAATAATACTTCCGGAAAGATTAATTACATGGCTAAATTTCAGCTGTCGAAATCTTCGAAAGCACGATTGGGTAACCTTTATATTGAGCTGGATGCTAAATTTATTTCGGATGAAATAGGTTTTCCTGAATTGTTGCTGGATAGAAATATAGGACTGTCGCAGGAACTAAGTAATTATTCCTATGCAAAATACAAATACAATAAACTTATCAATCAATATGGAAAATATCCATACAATCTGGGAATGCCTAGTTTTAACAGCAATCCTGGTACTAATAACTTTTCTATACTTGTAAAAGAAGGATTTAACCATGTTTTATACCGTCCGGATGCAAATACATTAATAGTGCTAAGCAAACGGCAGGATGATCTGGTAGACCGTGTAACTACATTTTCATACTTATTTGCATTTTTAAGTATGTTATTATTATCCATTTTGTTTGTTCGTCATATTTCGGGAGGTACTTTGTTTAAAAATTTCAGTTTTAAATACCGTATACAGCTGCTGCTGGTGTTTATTGTTTTAACTTCTTTAGCCCTATTTGGTGGAGGTACAATATATTATATACAGCAACAGTTCGAAACAAAAAACCGTGAAAATATAAGTGAGAAAATACATTCTGTTTTAATGGAAATGGAATCTAAATTTGTTGAAGAGAAGGTCTTGTCCAAGGATATATCAGAATATACTACCTTTTTTTTGAAGAAATTATCCAATGTGTTTTTTACAGATATTAATTTATACGGTGTTCATGGAGACCTTTACGCATCATCCCGCCCTAAAGTATTTGATGAAGGCTTAACATCTAAAAAGATGAATCCTGAAGCCTTTTTACAGATTGCAGTAAATGAAAAAACAGAATTTATTCATGATGAGCGTATTGGTAAACTAGAATATTTGTCGGCTTATATTCCTTTTAGAAATAAGGATGGAAAGATTTTGGCATACCTTAATCTGCCTTACTTTGCAAAGCAAAATGAGCTTGAACGTGAGATTTCCGGGTTTCTTGTTGCGCTGATAAATATATATGTTTTGTTATTTGCGTTGTCCATTATTTCAGCCATATTTATTTCAAATTATGTTACAAAACCTCTGAAGCTGATCCAGGATAAACTGAGTAAAATAAAGCTTGGTAAAACAAATGAATTGATTGAATGGCAGGAAAAAGACGAGATAGGAAGCCTTGTGAGTGAGTACAACAGAATGATTTTAGAATTGACAAAAAGTGCTGATTTGCTTGCTAAATCAGAGCGGGAAAGCGCCTGGCGCGAAATGGCAAAACAGGTGGCACATGAAATAAAAAACCCGTTGACACCTATGAAATTAAGTGTTCAGCATTTAAAACGAATATGGAAAGATGATGCTCCGGATATGGAGGAGAAAATGGAACGCTTGACACAAACCATCATTGAACAAATTGATACACTTTCAACTATTGCAACGGAATTTTCAAATTTTGCCAAGATGCCAAAAGCAAATCTTGAAAAAATTAACGTACAGGAGGTTCTGCAGAGCAGTATCGCATTATTTCACGATTTTGAAAATGTTCATGTTGATTTTGAAAATGGGTTAATTGAAGAAGCATTTGTTTTAGCTGATAAGGAACAATTGCTGCGAGTCTTTAACAATCTTATAAAAAATGCGATACAGGCCATTCCTGAAAACCGAAAGGGTGAAATAAAAATTGAGTTGAAAGAAGAAAACCATGATTTTATTATAAGTATACAGGATAACGGTACTGGTATTGCTGATGAGGTGTTAGATAAAATATTTGTACCCAATTTTACAACAAAAACCGCTGGGATGGGCTTAGGCCTGGCAATGGTGAAAAGTATCATAGAAAGCAGTAACGGAAAAATATGGTTTGAAACTAAAATTGATGAAGGGAGCAGATTTTATATTTCTTTGTCTTGTTATACAGAAGAATAAGTTCAAAAAATAAAAAATACTGGAAATAGCTGGTAGGTATATTGATAATCAGATTTCTATAATTTCAAGCTGAATTTTGAGCCATTGTTTTCGTATATTCGTATCTGATAAAAAACATTCTTTATGAATCGACCAATACGAGTTTTAATTGCAAAAGTAGGCCTTGACGGACATGACCGTGGCGCAAAGGTGATCGCTTCTTTTTTACGTGATGCAGGTATGGAAGTAATATATACAGGCCTTCGTCAAACACCTGAAATGGTTGTAAATGCTGCTTTGCAAGAGGATGTGGACGCCATTGGGGTAAGTATATTGTCAGGAGCTCATAATACTGTTTTCCCGAAAATAATTTCATTGATGAAAGAGAAGGGGCTGGATGATGTATTGCTTACCGGTGGTGGAATCATTCCTGCCAACGATATGCAAAAGCTGAATGAGCAAGGCGTAGGGAAACTGTTTCCTCCCGGCACAGATACAAAAGAAATTATTGATTACATTACTGATTATGTTAGGATACACCGTAAATTTTAAATTTATTGGAGAACTATAAAGTCAGAAATCAATCAAGGAAGGATATAGATATGTATCGATTATACATTATTGTCCTATTATTAACATTCTTTTTTTTCTCATGTAAAAGAAAGAATGACCACACTGAATTAAATAATCAAAGCTCATATAGCGAACCTGTTAAAGCTCAGGTTTACAATCTAAAGGTAACTTTGCTTGATACTTGTCCAAAGCCTATTGTGATGGATATTCCTTCAGAGGGGACCAAACTTTATCCGGTCTCACTAAATGGCGTTACCACAGAAGTTGTTTTTGCCGCACCTACCATTCATCCAATATCTTCTGGTAAAACAGGGGGATTTACATTTTTAAAAAACTATAACTCTGAACAGGATTTGGCGTTTTGTAATATCACTTGCGGTATTTCAGATAAAAGAGGGAATCTTTGGTTTGGCACCAGTGGAGGAGGGGTAAGCCGTTACGATGGAAAAACGATTATTAATTATGGTACAACTCAAGGTTTAGCGGGTAATCTCATTGAAAGTATTATCGAGGATAAAAATGGAAATATATGGTTTGGAACAAATGGCGGTGGGGTAAGTAAATATGATGGCAGATACTTTACCAATTATACAGTTATTCAAGGGCTTGCTGGCAATACAGTCAATTGCATCACCGAAGATAAAGCTGGGAATTTATGGTTCTGTACTGAAAAAGGAGTAAGTAAATATAATCCTATTAAAAAAAACGAAGCCAATGGTACCTATTTTACTAATTATACTACAACTGATGGGTTAGTGAATAATTCTGTTACATGCAGTATTGAGAGCAGTCAGGGCGATTTATGGTTTGGAACACTTAATGGAGTCAGCAGATACAATGGGCAATCATTCATCAATTATTCTACCACAGAAGGTCTTGCATGGAATAATGTGACTTGTATTGTTCAGGATAATAGTGGAGATATTTGGTTTGGAACTAGTGGTGGGGGTGTAAGCAGGTACAATGAGACCATACAAGACAAGTTGAAAAAAGAATGGTTTTGGAATTATAACGTAACAGAGGGTCTAATCAATTCTAATGTTCAAAGTATTAATAAAGACAAAGAGGGAAATATCTGGCTCGCTACTGCCGGTGGGGTTAGTAAATATGATTCTGCCACCAGGTCCTTTATTAATTTCACAACGGCTCAGGGGCTTGCTAATAACGTTGTTTATAGTATAATTGTAGATAAAACTGGCGCTCTTTGGCTGGGTACCAATGGAGGAGGACTTAATAAATATGATGTAAAACCTTTTACGGGTTTTACGCCAGAACAGGGCTTGGTAAATGATAAGGTTTGGTGTATTACTGAGGATAATGATGGCAATATTTGGTTCGGCACCAGCCAGGGAGTAAGTAAATTTAATGGAAAATCATTTTCTAATAGTACACTGGGTCCCATAACATCTAACATTAGAAGCCTTATCAAAGATAAAACAGGCAACCTTTGGTGGGGAAGTCTTATTGGGGCTAATAAATATGATGAGAAATCACTGACCAGTTATACAGGGGTTCAAGGATTATTAAACAAAGGTGTTTTAAGTATTGTAGAAGATAAAAAAGGGGATTTGTGGTTCGGTACCTATGGTAACGGAGTTTATAAATTTAATGGCAAATCATTTACCAATTATACTATAGCAGATGGCCTGGCTAATAATGTTGTTAAATGCATTACAGAAGACAAACAGGGTAACATTTGGTTCGGTTCAAATGGTAATGGAATAAGCAGGTTTGATGGAAAATCATTTGTTAATTACACTACTGCGCAAGGGTTAGGTAATAATGCTGTTTTAAGCAGTATGGAGGACAGCCATGGAAATTTATGGTTTGGAACTTTTGGAGGCGGTGTTAGTAAATATGATGGAAAATCTTTTACAAATTACAATAAATCTCATGGATTAGCGAATGATGTGGTATATGCTATTGTTGAAGATACTGCTCATGGCATACTTTGGTGCGGAACTAATTTAGGCTTGTCAGGATTAAAGCTGGATTCTTTATTTTGGAAAACGGGCGAAGTTAAATTCGAAATTTTTAACCATACAACCGGATACCCGATAAAGGATGTAAATACAAGTGCCTTGTTTGTTGATAGCAAAGGAATATTGTGGGTGGGTACTGGTGACAAACTGGTACGTTTTGATTATAACGATGTGCATAAAAATACTGATCCACCAATAGTGAATATTCAAGGGCTGAAATTGCATGGGGAACCCGTTTCCTGGTATAATCTGCAATCTGAAAAATTCAATGCAGGTGTTCAAAGTTTTGAATCGCACAATTCAATAGATTCTCTTGCTGTTCTCAACGATGAAATTATTTCTTTTGGTCATCTTTTAACACCTTCTCAGCGTATAAGGTTACGTGAACATTATAATAATTTGCAATTCGATAGTATTGCCCGTTCTTATCCATTACCAGTAAATCTTTTACTCCCGTTCCAACATAACAATATTACTTTTGATTTTGCTGCCATTGAAACAGATAAACCTCAACTTATCCGATATCAGTATTTTTTAGAGGGTTACGATAGTGGTTGGGGAGCAATCACTGATAAAGCTTCCGCAACATTTGGTAATATAAGTGAAGGGACCTACACTTTTAAATTAAAAGCACAAAGTCCGGATGGAATATGGAGCGAACCGATATTGTATTCATTCAGGGTGTTGCCACCCTGGTACCGCACCTGGTGGATGTATTTGTTATACTTGCTTGCAGCAATAGCGGCCATTGCTTTGTTTTTCAGATGGCGCACAACTTCTTTAAGAAAGGAAAAAGAAATACTGGAGCAGACCGTAAAAAAACGGACAACCGAAGTGGTTGAGCAGAAAGAGCTGGTAGAGAAAAAAAATGAACTTATTGAGGAAAAGCAGAAAGAGATAGTTGATTCAATTAACTATGCAAAGCGCATTCAATACACCTTACTTGCGAATGATGAGGTATTGCAGCACAATTTACAGGAATACTTTGTTTTGTTTCAACCGAAAGATATTGTAAGTGGGGATTTTTATTGGGCAACAACAATAGCAGGGAGCGAGGGACAAGTTGGTAACACTGACCGTTTTTACCTTGCTGTTTGTGATTCTACCGGTCATGGGGTGCCGGGTGCATTTATGAGCTTATTAAATATTTCCTTTTTGAACGAAGCGATTACAGAAAAGGGTATTCAGCAACCCAGCGAAATCTTAAATCATGTACGAAAGCGTTTAATAGAAAATGTTTCACAGGATGGTGCACAAGATGGTATGGATGGTATTTTGCTTTGTATCGAATCTGTTGAAAATGATGATAAACGAAAGCTTACCTATTGTGCGGCAAACAATGCTCCTGTAATTGTCAGGGATAATACAGTTATTTATCTGCCTGTAGATAAAATGCCTGTGGGTAAAGGCGAAAAAACAGCTCCGTTCACACTTCATACAATTGATGTTCAAAAAGGTGATATGCTCTATTTATACACCGATGGTTATGCCGATCAGTTCGGGGGGCCGAAAGGGAAAAAATTCAAATACAAACAACTGGACGAGCTATTGATTTCAATCCATCAAAAGCCAATGAAAACACAAAAGGAATTGCTTGCTACTGCCATTGAGGGCTGGAGAGGCTGGCTTGCATCCGATAAGGATTCTTCCATATTGGAGCAGGTAGATGATATCCTGATAATGGGCTTAACGATCAGTTAAAACAGTTATTAACTCAATAATAACTAATCCTTACAACTAAAAGCAATAATTTGTAAATTCGTCTCCTTATTTATTAAAACCCATTAATTATGACCTTTGAAAATCTTTTAATAGCAGTAGAAAATAATATTTTGACTATTACCATTAATCGTCCTGATAAATTAAACGCATTAAATAAAAAAACTGTTTCCGAAATAGGCTTGGCAGTTAAAAATGCAGAGGCGGACAGTAATGTAAAGGCAATCATTATAACAGGATCCGGACAGAAATCATTTGTAGCGGGTGCTGATATTACTGAGTTTGTAGGACTTTCGGTGCAAGAGGGGATGCAGCTTGCTCAGGCAGGACAAGATGTTTTCAGATCAATAGAAACATGTTCTAAGCCAGTAGTTGCTGCTGTAAACGGTTTTGCTTTGGGTGGTGGTTGTGAATTGTCAATGGCCTGTCACATACGTGTTGCCAGTGAAAACGCAAAATTCGGTCAGCCGGAAGTAAATCTGGGTTTAATTGCAGGTTATGGCGGAACACAGCGCCTGATACAATACATTGGTAAAACCAAAGCAACAGAATTGCATATGACTGGCGATCTGATAAATGCAGAACAGGCGTTAAACTTAGGTTTGGTAAATTATGTAGTTCCACAGGATCAGCTGATAAATAAGGCTGTTGAATTACTTGAAAAAATCAAAAGCAAAGCACCTAAAGCAATAACCGGTGTGATCAATAGCGTGAATGCTTATTTTGAAGATGGTACAAATGGCTTTGCCTCTGAAATAGAAGAATTTGGTAAGTGTTTTTCCACGCAGGACTTTAAAGAAGGCACAAGCGCTTTTATAGAAAAAAGAAAAGCCGAATTTGCAGGTAGATAATTTTTTTGGCCTGTCGGGTTTTGAAAACGGCCGGGCCTTAAAAAAAAGTGGGGAAATAGAGTATTGGCAGTAATAACTCTTGTAAAACTGCAACAATTCTTCTAAATTAATCGGTATATTTACAACTCGGTACATTAGTTAATCAACTTGAACCCACTAAAAAAACTTGTTTCTCAAACAGCTATGTATGGTTTACCAACCATTGTTGGCCGTTTATTAAACTATTTTCTTACTCCTCTTTATACTTACCTGTTTACTCCATCCGAATTCGGGGACGTTACATCAGCTTATGCTTACGTTACTTTTTTATTGGTTTTATTAACATATGGAATGGAAACGGCTTTATTCCGGTTTTCACAAACAGAAATAGAAAAGGATAAGGTTTACTCCACAGCATTAACTTCGCTTGTTATTTCTTCGGCTGCATTCGTTTTAATTACATGCTTTTTTGCCAGACCGATATCGGAAATGTTGAAGTTTTCCGGTCATCCTGAATATATCATCTGGTTTGCATTGATATTAGGCTTTGATGCCTTTTGTGCTATTCCGTTTGCAAAATTAAGGGAACAGAACAAAGCAAAACGGTTTGCGGTTGTCAGATCGCTTAATATAGCTATCAATATTGGTTTAAATTTGTTTTTTTTATGGTTTTGTAAAGGAGTGTATGATGCGGAACAGTCTGTATTTAAGCCGTTTGTAAACATAATTTATAATCCCGAAATTGGCATTGGCTATATATTTATTTCAAATCTTATTGCGAGCGCGGTTACCCTATTTCTTCTTAGCCCTGAATTCGTTTCTATAAAATGGAAAATCAATACCCCTTTATGGAAACGCATGATGGGCTATGCTTTGCCATTGTTAATAGCCGGTTTAGCCGGAATGACCAACGAAACGCTTGACAGAGTATTGATACCTTATCTTCTGCCAGAAGAGATCGCAAAAAGCCAAAACGGGATTTATGGTGCATGTTATAAAATTGCAATTTTGATGACCATTTTTATCCAGGCCTTTCGCTTTGCCGCAGAACCATTCTTTTTCAGCCATGCTAAAGAAAAGGATTCAAAAAAAATGAATGCGGATATTATGAAATATTTTGTAATTATCTGTTCCGTAATTTTTCTTGGAACAATGATGAATATTCAATGGATACAATACTTTGTAGGTGAACAATACAGGATTGGTATGAATGTTGTTCCTATTCTTTTGCTCGCCAATTTATTTTTGGGGATATTCATTAATCAGTCAATTTGGTATAAACTTACGGGGCAAACAACTTATGGAGCAGTTTTAACTATTATGGGAGCTATTATTACTATTTCGTTGAATTTTATACTCTTGCCGAAATTTGGCTTTTTGGGATCGGCCTGGGCAACGTTTATTTGTTATGCTTCCATGATGGTGGTTTCTTATTTCTGGGGTAATAAACATTACCCTGTTAATTATGATTTAAAACGCATTTTGGGTTACCTTGGTTTATCCGTAACTTTGTACTTTATCAGTTTATTGATAAAAACGGACGAAAGTTCAATTAACCTGATTTTGAATAATTTACTATTAATCGGCTTTATTGTTATTGTTTTTAAACTTGAAAAAAATAATTTGAAACAGTTGGCATAGAGGCTGCTAGTAACATTTTAGAAAATATTATAATGAAAATAAAAATTATTAATAAATCAAAACATGAGTTGCCCGGTTATGCCACTTTTGCTGCTGCAGGAATGGACTTACGTGCTAATATTGATCAGCCGGTGGTTTTAAAATCACTGGAACGCGTTTTGATTCCAACAGGTTTATTTTTGGAAATTCCCGTTGGATATGAAGCGCAGATCCGTCCAAGAAGCGGCTTGGCTTTTAAGAACGGTTTAACAGTACTAAATTCACCGGGTACAATTGATGCAGATTACAGAGGAGAAATTAAAATAATACTGGTTAACCTTTCTCATCACGATTTCACAATAAATGATGGAGAGCGTGTAGCGCAAATGGTTATTGCCAAGCATGAACAGGCGGAGTGGGTTGAAGTAGAACAATTAATGGATACCGACCGCGGGGCAGGCGGATTTGGTCATACAGGTGCAAAATAAATAGGAACTTTAAGAGCTCATAAGCGCTTAGGAAAAAAATACAAACATTGTTTCTCTCTTTGATGAGGGATGACACAAAAAAAAACATATGAAAATAATTATTCCAATGGCTGGAATGGGCAAACGGATGCGCCCACACACACTTACAACCCCAAAACCTTTGATTCCTATTGCAGGTAAGCCAATGGTTCAGCGTATTGTTGAAGATATAATTAAAGTATGTGATGAACCCGTTGATGAAATTGCCTTTGTTATTGGGCGTTTTGGAAAAGAAGCAGAGAATAATCTTGTTGCAATTGCAGAAAGCCTAGGTGCAAAAGGCCGGATTTTTCACCAGGATGAACCTTTGGGGACAGCTCACGCTATTATGTGCGCAAAAGAGTGTTTAACAGGGAAAGTATTGATTGCTTTTGCTGATACGCTTTTTAAAGCAGATTTTAAAATGGATTCTTCCCAGGAAGGAATTATTTGGGTGCAAAAAGTGGATGATCCTAAACCTTTTGGTGTTGTAAAGTTAGATGCAAATAATGTGATAACAGACTTTGTAGAAAAACCACAGCATTTTGTTTCGGACCTTGCAATCATTGGGATTTATTATTTTAAGGATGGTGATTATTTGAAAAGAGAATTGCAATTTCTGCTTGATAATAAAATCATGGAAAAAGGGGAGTATCAGCTTACCAACGCTCTTGAAAATATGAAAGCAAAAGGCACGAAATTTACACCAGGTAAGGTAACTGAATGGCTTGATTGCGGGAATAAGGATGCGACAGTTTATACGAATCAGCGTATTTTAGAGTTTAATAAAGGCGAGGTTCGCAAATCCAAATTCAGCAATAATGGTTCTACTGTTATTGAACCCTGTTTTATTGGTGAAAATGTACAGTTGATTAATTCAACTGTTGGGCCTCATGCTTCTATTGGGGCAAATACAATAGTAGAGAGTTCAGTTGTGACTAATTGCATTATTCAAACAAACAGTAAAATTAAAAATGCAGAATTAAGCAATTCTATGATTGGCAACTTTTCTGAATATACAGGGAAGTCCACTGATGCAAGTGTTGGAGACTACACCGTACTGAGATAGGGCAGTTTCCCTAAATGCCTTTTTAGCAAAGCTGCAAGGAATTGTAAATAAAAGAATGAAAAAAATAAAAATTAAAGTTAGCAGTTTCACACTTTCTCTTTCCGTTGCGGAAAGTATTAAGTGGAGATGCTCTATTTTGTTTTTGGCAGTTTTGTTTTCTTTTACTTCCTGTAAAACGTCTAAAAACTCAACAAAATCAAGTTCAAAGCAAAACGCTGTAAAGCAGGGCTCACAATCATCAAATGGTGATAAACTTACTGGCAGGCAGAGGATTGATTTTGAACGTCTTTTTTTTGATGCAAATAAGGAGAAGATATTAGGTAATTATGATTTAGCAGAAAACCTGCTTATGCAATCCCTGCGCATAGATCCAAATAGCAGTGCTGCAATGTATGAGTTGGCAAGTGTTTACGCTTTTAAAAACAATAAAAAGCAAGCTTTGTTTTACAGTAAAAAAGCGGCATCTATTGATCCAGAAAACATTTGGTACCAATTGTTGTACATTGATTGTTTAAAGGAGAATAAACAGGCTACCGAAGTGGTGGATGTATATCAGAAACTATTAAAAAGGTATCCTGAACGGGTTGATTTTTATTATGAGCTTGCAAATGCTTATTTATATGCAAACAAAACCAGTGAAGCAACAAAGGTTTATGATAAGATAGAAAGTCTTATTGGTGTCTCTGAAGACGCCTCTCTTCAGAAGTATAAAATATATAAAGCCACAAACAACTTTGATAAAGCATTGGCGGAAATTAATAAACTGATCAAAGTTTTCCCCAAAGAATCGAAATATTATGGAATATTAGGTGAATTGTATCAGGAAAGAGGAGAAAATGAAAAGGCCTTATCTGCTTATAATGATTTGTTAAAGATAGATCCTGAAAACCCTTACGTTCATTTGTCGATGGCGGATTATTACCGCAAGCAAAAGGAAGATAAAAAGGCATTCGAAGAAATAAAGATTGCTTTTAAAAGTAAGGAGATGAATATTGATACCAAAATAAAAATATTGTTATCCTATTATTCTATTACCGAAACATACACCGAATTGCTTGCTGATGCCAATGAATTGTGTCGAATACTGGTGGAAGTTCATCCCGATGATGCAAAGGCTTTTTCAATGTATGGCGATTTTTTATATCGTGACAGAAAAATTGAGGAGGCCAGAGCGCAATATAGAAAAGCAATTGCACTTGATAAAGAAAAATATGCTCTTTGGAACCAGTTGCTGATTATCGACTCTGAATTAAATGATTTTGCTGCCATGGAGAAAGAGAGTAAAGAGGCAATGGAGCTTTTCCCTAGCCAGGCACTTCCTTATTTTTTTAATGGCGCATCAAATATTAAACTGAAAAATTATAAAGAGGCTGTTAAATCCCTGAATGCCGGATTGGAATATGTTTATGATAGTGAAACTGTGTTGGCTCAGTTTTATGCCAATATAGGAGATGCGCAGAATCAGCTTAGAAAATATTCTGCTTCAGACTCCGCTTACAACAAGGCATTAGAGCTTGATCCGAATAATGTATATGTTTTGAATAATTATTCCTATTATCTTTCCTTACGCAATGTTGACCTGGAAAAGGCAGAGGCAATGTCAAAAAAAAGTAATGAGCTGGAGCCCAACAATAGTTCTTACCAGGATACCTATGGTTGGATTTTATACCAGATGAAAAAGTATGACGATGCTAAAGTCTGGATTGGCAAGGCAATTGAAAATGGCGGCAAGGCAAATGGTACTTTGCTTGAACACTATGGAGATGTATTGTTTAAACTTGGAGAAACTGATAATGCATTAAAGTATTGGGTTGATGCACAAAAAACAGGCGATACATCTGATTTGATTAATAAAAAAATTACTGACAAAAAGCTATATGAATAATCGATTTTCGGGGCTTTTTGTTTTGCTTCCACTTCAGCGGGTGTTATTATTTTCTTTTGTACTTGTAGTTGCATTGAGTTCCTGCAAAAACCTGCAGAAAGCCACACAAACAAACAATAAATGTATTTTAGATTATAAAAATGCTAAAGTATTAACAGGATATCTGAAGTCAAACGAGTTTCGTTTTGAGAAGCTGAATGCGAAGCTTAGCGTGGAAACAATGATTGACAGTACCTTTAATTCATTCTCCGTTTCATTGCGAATAAAAAAAGATAGTATTATCTGGATGTCTATTTCAAAATTGGGAATAGAAGGTGCAAGAGTATACATTACTAAAGATTCTGTAAAGTTTTTCAACCGCATTAACAGCACCTATTTTAAAGGGGATTTTACTTATTTAAGTAAATGGTTGAATACGCAGTTAGATTATGAAGTGCTCCAGTCTTTATTGGTTGGAAATAGCGTGGCTTTTTATAATGAAGATGATAAATTAAAACCTGGTGTAGATAATTGTCAGTATACGCTGGGGACCATCCGGAAATATAAACTTCGAAAAGTAATGGTGAAAGGTAAAGAGCTAAAGGAATCCGCACAAAGTATTTATATGGTTCCAGGGACTTTTAAAATTGCACGAATATTATTTTACGAATTTAATCCTGAACGAAGTTTTGATGCCCGCTTTTTTGAATTCGCTGAAGTGGATTCCTCCCAATTTTTTCCTTTAAAAATGAACTACAGCATCAAGGCTCAAAAAACCGTTAATATTGAGATTAACTATAATAAACCACGCTTAGACGAAGAGCAGAGTTTCCCTTTCAAAATTCCGGATAATTATGAGCAAATCGTTTCTAAAGAAAAATAATAAAGCTTTTTTATTTATTATGTTTTGGTGTTTAGTAGTACTGAATGCCCAGTTTTCTTTTGCCCAAAAACAAAGTAAGTCAGATTTAGAGAATAAGAAAAAACAGCTTCAAAAAGAAATAGAATACACCAATAAGCTGCTTGCTGAAACTAAAAAAAATAAGAAGCGTTCCTTAGGTGATCTGGTAGCATTAAATCAAAAAATAAAAAATAGGGAGGAGTTGATTTACACAATTAATAGTGAGATCAATATACTGAATAAGCAAATTTCTGAAAAAAACGCATCGATTAAAGGATTGCAATCCCAGCTGGCTAAGTTAAAAGCCGAATATGCAAAAATGATTTATTATGCATATAAAAATCAAGATGCATATAACCGCCTGATGTTTGTTTTTGCAGCAAGAGATTTTGAGCAGGCTTTTATGCGGCTAAAATACCTTCAGCAGTATAGTGATTATCGTCATAAGCAGGCAGAGATGATTACAGATACCAGAAAAAATCTCGATCAAAAAGTTCTGGATCTGGAAGCTAAAAAAACGGATCAGCGTGTTTTGCTTGGCAGTGAGCAAACAGAGAAAAAAAATCTGACCTCTGAAAAAACAGAGAAAGAAGAAGTGTTTTCGCAATTGCAGCAGCAGGAGAGTAAACTGAAAAAAGATCTCGATAAAAAGAAAAAGGATGCGGAAAAATTGCAGCAGGCTATTCAACGTGTTATACAGAAAGAACTTGAGAAAATGCAAAAGGAGGCGGAAACAGAAAATCGTCCAAAACCGGTGAAACTTGTTTTAACCCCGGAATCACAGCAGCTCTCTAATTCATTTACAACTAATAAGGGTAAGTTGCCATGGCCGGTAGTAAAAGGTCTGGTAAGTGAGCATTTCGGTGTGCATCCTCATCCATTGATGCCTAACATTGATATTAATAATAATGGTATTGATATTACTACAAGCACAGGGGCTCTGGCACAAGCTGTATTTATGGGTGAAGTAAAAGCGGTTGTAAATATGCCTGGTTCCGGCCAGTTTATTTTAGTGCGTCATGGCGAATTTTTAACCATTTATTCTAATTTAAAGGAAGTTTATGTAAAAGTAGGTGATAAGGTAAAAACAAAACAAAACATTGGTTCTGTTTTAATGGATGATGAAGATTCTAAAACTGTTCTTCATTTTGAAATATGGAAAGGTCAGACAAAATTGGATCCTGAAACCTGGTTATATAAAAACAATTAATGCGAATATTTCTGACAATTCTGGAACACTGGTCAAAGTCTATTTTATTAGCGGTTTTAATAACCGTGGTTAATCTTTGATCGCTTACTGTATGTAGTTATTATCATTTCCCTTGTTGCTGTGAAAGCACTCGGTTTAGTATATGAAAAAAGCCAACGATATTTCGTTGGCTTTTTTTTATAAACATACAGAAGCAGTTATTTCAGCGTGAGCGTGGTTTCTCCGATAATAACATTATCGCATCCAATAGTGATAAGATATTTACCAGGAACAAATTCACTTGGGCTTTCGCAGAAAATATCTACCGGCATTTCTTCATTTTTGTAATCCACTTCTTCTCTTCCTGCGAAATAACCTTTAGAACCGTTGAAACTGAACATGTTTCCCTGGTCAGGGGATTTGCAGATTTCTTTTCCATCAGGGGAAACAATGCGCACATAGACAGGTTTTTCACCGCGCTTCGCAATTTTGTTTTCAGATAGTAAAAAAGATACTTTTATTTTTTCAACTCTGGATGCACGCTCTGTTTCTACTTCTTTTTTACCACCTGATTTGAACTTCACCCCTTTTGCTGAAGGGTTTGAAGCTTTTAGCATAGAGCCAAGATTTACGGTGCTTTGCAAAGCATCCTTGTCTTTCGATAGCTTTGAGGAAATGCCTTTTTCGGTATTTAAATCAGCGCTTACTTTATCCTTTTCAGCAATAATAGTTTTATTTAAAGTATTTAATGAATCAATTTCTTTAATGTAATGCTTCATTATTTTACGAAGAGAAACTGTTTCCTTACGCAATTTTGAAATTATATACGCATCGTCTTTGTGTTTTTCTGCCTGTTCAAGTAATTCAGCTATTTCAGCACGTTTAGCTTCCAATTCAACCTGCATTCCCTGATCATTTGTTTGAAGGGTGGCATATTCTTCCTGCAATTCCAATAAGTCAGCTTTTACATTATCGCGATCAAGTATTACCTGCTCTTTCATTACTATTTCTGTTCTCACCTGCCCGCGTTCGTTAAGCCAAAGACCTATTAACACACCATTTCCCAATAAGGATACAATCAATAGTATTAAAATTAATTTCTTGTTTGATTTTTTTTCTTCCTGATTATTTTCCATAATTGTCGCTGATTGATTATTTTTATGTTTTGCAAAAGTAATGAAATTTTAACTGCTTAGGCTAAAACGTTATGCTGTCCGATTTTATTGCCTTAATATTCCCGCATGTCTGTGTTTCGTGCGGGAAGAGTTTATATAAAAATGAGGAAAGTATATGTACATACTGCGCGTATTATTTGCCAAGAACTAACTTTCATTTAGACAGCAATAATCCTGTTGCGAAAATATTTTGGGGCCGGGTGCCCATTTTCTCAGCCGCAGCTTATTATGGCTTCAATAAGGGCGGTAAAGTGCAGCATTTAATTCACCAGTTAAAGTATAAGGGCCAAAAGCATATTGGAAGTACAGTAGGCAGTTTGTATGGGCAAGAGCTTAAATATTGTGATGATTTTAATACGGTAGAAGTTATTGTTCCTGTACCACTACATCCTAAAAGGCAAAAAAAACGCGGTTATAACCAAAGTGATTCATTTGCTGAAGGTTTAGCAGAAAGTATGCAGATTAAAGTGGATTTAAAAACACTTTATCGGGCTTTAGAGTCTGAAACTCAAACAAAAAAATCTCGCTTTTTACGTTGGCAAAATGTAGAATCGCTTTTTCAGGTCCGTAATCCCGATCTATTGGAAGGGAAACATATTTTGTTAGTAGATGATGTTATTACAACTGGGGCTACGTTGGAAGCCTGTGCGCATACGTTGCTGCGGATACCAGGAGTAAAAGTAAGTGTTGCCACAATCGCTTACGCTGCGAATCATTAAAATTATGGCTTAGTTATTGAATTAAAAAGCTTTACTTCAATAGATATAGCGGGCTTTTATATCTTTGTACTTGAATAAAAATAAAATGGTTGATTCCTTAGTAGTTTCAGGACATACAAAAAAAGAAAAGTACGAATCTCTTATCCCTCAAATTAAAGCATTAATGGAGGGGGAAAAGGATTCGATTGCTAATCTTTCAAATATTCTCGCTGCTCTTAAATATTCAATGGATTATTTTTGGATAGGGATTTATTTCGTGAAACCTAAAGGACCTGAGGCGGTTGTAAAAACAGGAACTAAGGATACACAGTTAGTCCTTGGTTTGTTTCAAGGGCCGGTGGCTTGCACCCGTATTGATTTTGGAAAAGGAGTTTGCGGCAAATGCTGGGAATTGAAAAAAACAATAATTGTTGAAGATGTAGAAAATTTTCCGGGACACATTGCCTGCAGTGCCCTAACAAAATCGGAAATAGTATTACCTGCATTTTGTAAAGATGGTAACGTTTTGTTTGTGTTGGATGTTGATAGTGTAAACCTTGCTGATTTTGATGAAACAGATCAGAGTTATTTAGAAAAAATTATCCAAATCATCCTTGAATCCATCGATATGGAAGTATTCAGCAAATAATTAAAATTAAAAAAACACGCATTGATCTTGAAGTATAATTCGTTTGAAAATATAGATAAAAAACTAAAATATGTAGCGTTTAAACATATCAGTGTAAACGTTCGTGTATTCGCTTGTTTGCTTGTTTGCGCCCTGATAAGCTCTTGCGCCCAGGTGGTTGCGCCTGGTGGAGGCGCGATGGATAAAACACCTGCTAAAGTTGTTAAATATGCCCCTGACAGTGCTTCACTTAATTTTAAATCAAAATCCATTGTATTTGTATTTAACGAATATGTTCAATTGAAGGATTTAAACAGCCAATTGATAATTTCCCCGCCTCTAGAATATATTCCTGATATAGATGTGAAAAATAAAACACTCACTGTTGTTTTTGATAAGGCCGAACAGCTCAAACCAAATACAACCTACTCTATTAATTTTGGCAACGCTGTGCAGGATATTCATGAAAACACGCCAATTGATAATTTTAAATATATTTTTTCGACTGGCAGCTTTATTGATTCTCTGACTCTTCAGGGGAAAGTTCAAAACGGCTTTGATCATAAAGCAGAAAAGGGCATTTTGGTGATGCTCTACGGTGATTTTAATGACAGTTCAATTTTTAAGCGGGCACCGGATTATTTCGGAAAAACGAAAGAAGATGGTACTTTTCAAATTAATAATATTCGTCAGGGGAAATATAAATTACTTGCTTTAAAGGATGCAAATGCAAACTACAAATATGAAGGAGAGGCCGAAAGCGTTGGTTTTTATGATACATTAGTAGATGTTTCAAAGAAAAAAAATATTTCAATCGAGATGTTTCAGCAACCTGCTAAAAAGCTGTTTCTAAAAAAGTGGTATAGCTCTTTTGGTAAAGCGCAGTTTGTTTTTAACAAACCTGTTGATACCATTATTGTGCAGCCGCTGAACCATACATTCGAAACGAAAGACTTGTTTTTTGAATATTCAAAAAATAGAGATACGCTCAATTATTGGTTCAGAAACATAGAGAAGGATTCACTCCTTCTTCAGCTTAGTGATGGAATTAAAATTATTGATACTGTGGCTTTTAAAGTAGTTAAAAAGGAAGAAGCGGTGAAAAACCGAAGAAGCGCATTTCAGTTTAAGTTGTTAAGCAGTCCAGGAGGTAATCAATCATTTGACCTGAATGCCGGCTTTACACTTGTTTTTAGTAATCCAATTGATCCAGTGTTATTTAATACTATTAAAAATAAAGAGATAAGGCTTATGGAAGATACTGTTCTTTATAAGGAGCATTTAGGCCTGTTTTACGATCTTAAATCGCTAAATACTATTGCAGTGAATATGAAAACGCTGAATGGAAGTAAAAATGCTGTAATCACTCCTGTTAAGTTTAAAGAGAATACCAGCTATCATTTATTTATTCCGCCAGGTACTTTTACAGATATTTACGGCATAACAAATGATACAATAAAAATAGACTTTAAAACGCGTGAAGAGAAACAGTACGGCAGCGTAAAATTAAAAATTGATGTTCCTGAAATTAAAAAAGGAAATTATATAATTCAGTTATTGGATGAAAAAGAAAATGTAGTGCGGACAGCTAATATTAAAAAATCAGAAACACTTACCTACTCCTATCTGATTCCCAGAAAGTATAAATTAAAAGTTATTGTTGATGAGAATGAAAATGGTAAATGGGATACAGGTAATCTGCTTGAGCACCAACAGCCGGAAAGAACCATCTATAATGCTGAACCTGTTAATACACGTGCCAATTGGGACTTTGAATTGGAGTGGAAAATAGTAAATCCTTAGTAAAAACTAATCTCCTACTATTTCAAATGAATCGGCATCCAGCATTGCAGGAAATGCTTTCCTGAAATCCTGTAGTTCAGCGTAATTTAATTCAATTGTTTCTATGGATTCCTGATGTGGTTTTGTATGGCTGATTACAATTCCTTTAGCGTTGATTACTGCCGAATCGCCCGAATGATAAATAGTATTACCATCATCACCAATCCTGTTTAATCCTACAACATAACACTGATTTTCGATAGCGCGTGCAAGTAATAATGTTCGCCACGGGTAACTGCGCACTTCCGGCCAGTTTGCAACATATATCAAAAGATCATATTCATAAGCCGGACTTGTGTTTTTTGATAACTGCGCTGCTGGTGTGTTGCGGCTCCATACAGGGAATCGAAGATCATAACAAACCAGCGGACAAATTTTCCAGCCCTTTAATTCTACAATCAATTTATTTTGTCCGGCACTGTAATGAGCATCCTCATGTGCCATCCGGAATAAATGACGTTTGTCATACGTATTATAGGAGCCATCAGGATTAGCCCAAATAAGCCGGTTATAAAACTTACCTTCTTCTTCGCAGATAAAGCTGCCAGTAATAACACAATTTTTCTCCTTAGCCTTCTCCGTAATCCATTTAACTGTTGAGCCCGACATAGGCTCAGCAAACTTTTCCGGCTTCATACTAAAGCCAGTAGTAAACATTTCCGGGAGCACAATCAAATCCGTGGGTTCCGCAATTGAATCAATTTTTTCGGAAAACATCAGAAGGTTTTTTTCTTTGTTTTCCCAATGGAGCGGAGTTTGTATGGTTGTTACTTTTATATTATTCATTGATAACAATGTAAATAGATAGTTCAGTTATAAAAAATAGAAATGTTACATTTTCTGTTTCTGCATTCGAGATTAGAAGCAGGCAGAAGAATTAAAACTTAAATTTTATTTAATATTTCAGCAGCCTTTTCAAGTGTTTCTTCTTTTTTAGCAAAGCAGAAGCGTAATACTTTATTGTCAACTGCATTGTGGTAAAATGAAGAAATTGGAATAGAAGCAATACCAAATTCTTTTGTAAGTTTTATTGCAAAGTTGGCATCTTTTTCTTTACTGATCGTATTGTAGCGTAATAGCTGAAAATAGGTGCCTGTAGCAGGTTCAAATTTGAATTTAGAGCCTTTAATTAACTTGATAAAGTAATCACGCTTATTTTGATAAAATTTACTTAGATCAGTATAATTGTTTTTATTTTTTAAAAATTCTGCCAATGCGTGCTGAATGGGAGTGTTGCAGCAGAACACCATAAACTGGTGCACTTTTCTGAATTCCGTCATTAAATTTTTGGGTGCTACACAATATCCGAGTTTCCATCCGGTAGTATGAAATGTTTTTCCAAAAGACGAAATAATAAAACTTCTCTCTGCAAGCTTAGGAAACCGGGCAACACTTTGGTGCTCATATCCGTCAAAAATAATATGTTCATATACCTCATCGCTTATAATCACAATGTCGGTGCCTTTAACCAGCTTTTCCAGTTTAGCCATATCACCAGCTGTCATTATACTGCCGGTTGGGTTGTGAGGCGTATTAATAATGATCATTCTGGTGCGGTAATTAACTACTTTTTTTACCTCTTCCCAATCGATGGAATAAGCCGGAGCTTTTAGCTGTAAATAGACCGTTTTGCCACCATTCAATTCTATAGCCGGTTGATAACAATCATAAGCAGGTTCAAAAATAATTACTTCATCTCCCTCACGAACAATGGCTGAAATGGCTGTAAATATAGCCTGTGTAGCGCCTGCGGTAATTGTTATTTCTGTTTCCGGATCATATTTAGCAGAATAGATTTCTTCCGTTTTTGCCGCGATACTCTCCCTAAGGCTTATCAAACCAGCCATTGGGGCATACTGGTTATTACCTGCCTGCATGTGTTTAGTAACCAGCTCCACCAATTCAGGGTTGCAATTAAAGTCAGGAAACCCTTGTGAAAGGTTGATTGCATTATTCTCAGCTGCCAGCTTACTCATTGTTGTAAATATTGTTGTTCCAATATTTGGCAATTTGCTGCTGATTAAATTCGGATAATTCATAGATGCCTGTTGATTATTTCTGCATTTAAATTACAAATTTAATTGAAATGGTCGGGTTGGAAATATGTTTTTTTTGTTCACTGCAGGCATAATCAGCCATGAAGGCAGAATTTTTTTCATTTTTTTACTTTTTTAGCGGTCAGATACTTAATTGGTTTAATTTTGTAAATATTACTACATACCAAATAAATTAAATTATGAAAACCCTAAAAAAGGCAGGTAAATGGTTTTTAATCATTTTTGCGGTTTTGAACCTGATTATTATTGTTTCCGGAAAAACCTATTTGTATAAAGCCATTGGAAACACTTATTTGAAAGGACGTTCGGGCCCGAACGCATTTGAATATGAAATATTCAGTAATCGTGAAGTGAAGAGCGGAAACCATCAGAAATGGAATCTGGCAAACAATTACAATACCAAAACAATTTCCGAAACGTTTCAGAAAAAATTTGGAGGCTTAGAAACAGTGGCTTTTGCTGTCATTAAAAATGATTCATTAGCGCATGAACAATACTGGGATGGGTTTGGCCCCGATTCACATACCAATTCGTTTTCGATGGCGAAAACAATAATAAGTGTATTAACAGGAATAGCCATTGATGAAGGTAAAATTAAAAGTGTAGATCAATCAATTGGCGATTTTTTACCCGATTTTAAAGAAGGGGAGAAGGCGAAAATCACAATCAAACATTTACTTACAATGTCCTCAGGGATAAATTTTGATGAAGATTATAAAAATCCTTTTGCTTACCCGGGAGCAGCATATTACGGCAAAGACCTGGAGAAATTAACTTTTAAATATGATGCATCAGAAGAGCCAGGGAAGGTTTTTAATTATTTGAGCGGAAATACGCAGCTGCTTGGGTTTATTCTGCAAAAGGCAACTGGAAAAAAAGTAAGTGAATACGCTTCTGAAAAACTATGGAAACCGCTGGGTGCTAAAAATAGTGCGTTCTGGAGTCTTGATCATGAAGACGGGATGGAAAAAGCGTTTTGCTGCTTTAATTCCAATGCTACCGATTTTGCACGTGTGGGGCAATTGTTTTTAGATAGCGGGAAATGGAACGGTAACCAGTTGGTGTCAGTCGACTATGTTTTAAATTCAGTAAAACCAGCCGATTTGATGGACGATGGTAAAAAGAATGATAAATACGGCTATTCCTGGTGGGTTATTCCAAATTATAAAGGACATAGCATTTTTTATGCGCGTGGAATATTAGGACAATACGTTGTTTGTATTCCTGATCAGCATATGATTGTGGTTCGTTTGGGGAATAAGAGAGAGCCAAAAGTGGCTGGCGAGGAGCATCCTAGGGATGTGTTTTATTATATTGACGCTGCATTGGAAATGTACGGAAATGAATCCGCTGCAGATAATTTGCTGGTTTCTCAAAAAAAGTAAATCTGTAAAATTGTTAAGCAGTTTAAAAAATATTGTATTAAATTTTAGCTGAATCAGTTATTATAAAATAATATGAAGAAAGATATAAATCCACCTGTTGTTGAAAATATTGCTGTTGCTGTGGTTAAGGAATATAATGAACTGCAGGAAATAGAATGGAATGTTTATTTGTTAAATTTTAAAAAGGAAAATATTGAAGGTGTATTGGTAACCTCTAAAGGGTATGGCATTTATAATAATGAGGAGGTGAAAACATCCGTTTTAAGACATTTTTTAGATGTAGTGGATGCAAATAGTTTTAAAAAGATTGAACCCATTGTAGAAACGGTATTTGGCCTGAATAATGAGTATTGGTTGAGCTTCTTTTTGAATAATGTAATGTATGACAAGAAGTACATTTTTTTACCGGAAACTATTACTGAAGAAAATTTAATTCTTATTCCGTTCATCAATAAAAAGGGAGTAATGATAAAATGAGTGCGGTAGTGAATGCTTGTTTTTCTTTACTATAAATAAGTAATTGTCCGATTCTTTAAATTAAAGGGGATATAAACCACCAAAAGGGTTGATTTTAAAGGTTGCTGTTGATTTTGGTGTTAAGTAAACGGGGCCAATGTTTAACCAAACTAATCAAACCTATGCTTGAGCAGATAAAAATATCCAAAGTGTTATTTCTGGACGTTGAAACAGTTCCTCTTGTGTATAAATATACTGATCTGGATGAAAATTATCGTAAATTATGGGATACTAAATTTAGATATCATCAAACAGAAACACCTGAGGGGCTTTATAAAAAGGCTGGTATCTATGCCGAGTTTGCTAAAATAGTCTGCATTTCCGTTGGCTTTTTCAATAACGAAACTTTTCGGATAAGATCATTTTACGGTACGGATGAAAAGCAGTTGTTATCTAATTTTTCAATCCTTTTAAGTGAACATTATAGCGGTAAAGATCATCTATTGTGTGCGCATAACGGTAAGGAATTTGACTTTCCGTTTATCTGCAGGCGATTATTAGTGAATGGCCTTAAACTGCCTAAAATATTGAATATTTCAGGGAAAAAGCCCTGGGAAATAAATCATTTGGATACCATGGAGTTATGGAAATTCGGTGATTATAAAAATTATACGTCACTTAATCTGCTGGCCGGTATTTTTAATATACCAACGCCAAAGGATGATATAGACGGAAGTGATGTAGCAAGGGTTTTTTGGGAAGACAACGATCTGGAGCGAATAGCAGTGTATTGTCAAAAAGATGTGATAACGGTTGCTCAGTTGTTATTGAGATTTAAAACGGAACCTTTAATCAATGAAAAAAATATTATCTATACATAGGATAGTTTCTTAGTACCTTTGCTTTGCCTTATAAATAAAATCCATGCCTTCTTTTAACAAATTGCCTCAAAAAATAATTGCAGTATCTGTACTTTTTGTAGTTGTATTATTCTCCTGTTCGAAGTCATCTAAAAAGCTGGAAAAATACGGTTCTGTTGTTTCTGCAGTAATGCACAATGATTCAGGTGTTTTCCGTGGATTCAGCCTGGGTGACGGTTTTAAAATGATTCAGGAAAAAGAGGCGGGTAAGGCTCTGGAAGTGGATAGTGGATATGTATATTATGAATTCCCTATTGATACGATGGGTTCCTTTAATATCACGTATACTTTTGATGAAATGGGACTAGTCGAAATTCAGTCAAATGTGTTTGTTACCAATGCCGCGAACACAGAGGAAGTGTTTAATAAATTCAAAAGCTATTTTGATGAATACTACGGTTCAAGTGAAACTAAAATGGGTTTTAATATATGGTCAGTTCCATCAGAAAAGTATGGAAACGTATTGATCAATCTGGGCGATGAAAGCGCAGATTTCACTATTGATAAGGCACCTGGAAAAATTTCTGTCTGGATATATCCTGATAAAAATTTGTAATTAAGATATTAATTAACCTTAACGCCAGTTTTATAGGTGGTTTCCATTAGTATTTTGCCATTCATATCGTAATACTTCCATTTGCCATCAGGTTTGCTTTCCACACGTTTACTTTTTTTATCTTTTACAAGATCGTAAGAGGTCTCACTTTTTAATTTCGCATTTTCATACCATGAACTGCAGCGCCCGCTTAGTTTACCTTCTTTAAACGTTTGTTCCATTGATTTTAACCCTGTAGGGTAATAATAACTCCATACTCCATCAGGTTTTTCATTTTTATAATTCCCTTCACTATCCTTTGCTCCCTGCGGTGTCCAGAATACCCAGTGTCCATTTTTTCTGCCATCTTTATAACTCCCTTCCTCCTTAATTTTTCCGGAATCATAGTAATATTTCCATGCGCCATTTTTTAAGTCGTTTTTATAAAACCCTTCGTAGTTAGGCTTGCTGTTAGGTAGCCAGCCTTTCCAGCTGCCATCCAATTTACCCGCTTTAAAATTCCCTTCGTCTTTGGCTTTACCGTCAGCATACCACGATTTCCAATTACCATCTTCTTTTCCTACGCTGTAGTTGCCTTCCTGGAGCTTTTGGCCATTTTCGAACCATACTGTCCACAATCCCTCCTTTTTATTCGTCTTGAAGTTTCCGGCTTTCCATTTCGATCCATCCTGATACCAGTATGTCCACAGACTATCCTGCATATCAGTACTGTAATATCCTTCTGATTCTTTTATTCCTGTAGGAAACCAGTTGACCCACTTCCCGGCACGAAGGTCCATAATCAACAAGCCTTCCATTTCCAGCTTTCCGGCTTCAGTAAACCATTTCCAATAACCATTCTTTTTATCGTTGCTATAAGAGCCCAGACTTTTTACCGTTCCGTTTTTATACCAGTTAGTGCAGCTGCCATTCTTTTTGCCCCACTGAAAATTAACGGAGTAGTCCTTTTCGCCCGTAGGCAGATAATACATCCATTCACCGTCCATCAGCCCGTTTTTGTAGGTGCCTTCGGCTTTTTTCTTCCCATTATCGTATGCGATTGTAAGCTTCCCGTTCCCGTTTTTTATAATTTGTTCAGATGTGGTTTCCGCCCACAGGTTCATCAGTTTTATATCAGCGTTTTCGTAAATTAATTCCTGTTTAGGACTGCCGGTCATGTACCACTCTTTCCATAAGCCCGTTTCTTTCCCGCTTGTGTACACACCTTCCTTTTGCTTGTTCCCATTGGTGTACCAGTCCGTATAATTACCTTCTGCTAAATTGTTTTTGAAGTTTCCTTCACTTTCTTTTTGAGCGTTTGGATAATAATACGTCCAAGAACCTTCTTTTTTACCCAGTTTATAATTTTCGGTGTTTTTTAAGGTGCCGTTTTCATACCATCCCGTCCAGGTGCTGTCAGGCTGATCATCTTTAAAAAAAGTTGTTTGAGCTTTATTTCCGTTGATATACCAGTAGTTCCATGCACCGTGTTTTTCACCTTTTTTGTAATTTAATTCAGATTTAATTTTTTTGCCGGGATAATAAAAAACAAATTTTCCACTTTCTTTTCCTTCCTGGTAATTTCCTTCCTTGGCAATTTCTCCGTTTTCATACCATGCAATGAACTTGCCATGTTGCATGCCGTCTTTCATGTTTTGTTCGCTTTTCTTTTTAGTTTGAGCGTCATCCCAGTATTCGGTTACCAGTTGTGCAAAAGCGCTGCTTGTGGAAATGATAAAAAAGAAAAGAAAAAGTGCTTTTTTGATTTTCATATGCTGTTTAGGGGAAATGTGGTTGTTTAAATGTTGTTGTGAAGATGATTCTGTTATCCGTCTATAGCAAAAATACAAAAAACATTCAGCTAAATACTGAAAATTTTCATCAGAGGGAAGCCTTCAAAAGTTTGATTTGTACTTCTTAAAGGAAAGGAGAATAAGGAAATCTCAATGTGTAAAATAGTTATGTAATTCAGGCGAAATGCCTGTTAATAGCTATATAAACCTTCGTTTATTTAACGCCAAAGAAAGTAAGCAACCAAAAAAGAATGGCCCCAAGTAAGCCGCTGATAGGAATGGTTAATACCCATGCCCAAAGTAAATTAATGGTTACACCCCATTTTACGGCTGATATACGTTTGGTGATTCCAACACCAATGATAGAGCCTGTTATAGTATGCGTGGTGCTCACAGGGATACCCATTTTTTCTGTCATAAATAACGTCAATGCTCCCGCTGTTTCAGCACTTACTCCTTCTAGTGGAGTCACTTTAGTGATTTTGGTACCCATTGTTTTTATAATTTTCCAGCCGCCCATCATGGTGCCGCATCCTATTGCAGTATAACATGCAATAGGTATCCAGTCGGGAATGTGGCTTATAGACAGTTTACCGTTTTTCCCCATCGTTTGCTCAATGGTTGCCCATTCAGGTATAGGTAATCCTTGTGCTTTTAGTTGTGCCATATATACCATTAAAGCCGCGGCCATGATACCCATTACTTTTTGTGCATCGTTACCTCCGTGGCCTATACTGAACAAACCTGATGAAACCAGCTGCAACCGTTTAAACCAGCGCGTTGCTTTTGCAGGATGTGCTTTTTTACTGATATTTACAATGATCATGGTAATAATAGACGATATGATCATCCCAAGAATAGGAGCAAGGAAAATAAATGAAAAGGTAATTAGTATTTTTTCCTGATTAACAACACCGAAACCCGCATGGGCAACTGCGGCACCAGAAAAGCCGCCAAGCAATGTGTGTGAAGAGCTGGAAGGAATACCAAACCACCATGTTAATAAATTCCATGCAATTGCAGCGATTAATCCTGCACATACTACCGCGAAATTAATGGCATCCGTATGTACAATTTTAGCAACAGTATCAGCAACTTTTAAGTCGAAGATCCAGAAGGCAATCACATTAAAAAATGCAGCCCAGATAACGGCCTGCAAAGGGCTTAGTACTTTTGTAGAAACAATTGTTGCAATTGAATTTGCCGCATCATGAAAACCATTGATAAGATCAAATATAATTGCAAGTATAATAATGATGATTAATATAGTCATTTTTTATCTGCTAGTTTGGGATTTAGTGAATTAGAGA
Source organism: Bacteroidota bacterium (assembly GCA_040387415.1). GTDB lineage: Bacteria > Bacteroidota > Bacteroidia > 2-12-FULL-35-15 > 2-12-FULL-35-15 > 2-12-FULL-35-15. Next base: position 97,867 of record JAZKDU010000015.1, on the reverse strand, counting down.
AATTCTGAAAGGAGAAATTGGGCAATATATTTAATTCTCCAACGCTCTCTAATTTTTCAATTCTCCAATTCGTTTTATGCGTTTTTAACTAAAATGGATTCAAGCACATTTGCAGCGTCTTCGCACATATCAGTAGCTGTTTCCAGGGCTTGAAGCACTTCTTTCATTTTTATAATTTCCACCGCATTTTTTTCTTCTTCAAACAGTTTCGCAATTGCCATATCAAAAATATCATCTGCATGGTTCTCAATACTGTTAATACGAACGCAGGCTTCTTTAATTTTATTAATATTTTTCATGTTCTTTAGCTCACATACCGCATTATGCAGTTCGTCCGAACATTTTTCAATTAGTTCGGCTATTTTAATCATAGGAACAGTAACGTTTTCTACTTTATAAAGCTCAATTCGCTTGGAAGAACCGTGTATATAATCTGCAATATCATCAATTGCAGAAATTAAGGAATGAATATCTTCCCTGTCAAAAGGGGTAATAAAATTTGCACTTAACTGATGAAAAGTTTCATGAGTAATATTGTCTCCAACATGCTCAAGACGTTCAATCTCACGTATTAATTCCTTTCTTCTCGGACCTGCAGGAGTATTCAGCATTTCTACCAGTGCTTTTGATATGTCAATTAAATTGGCAGTTGCTTTTTCAAAAAGCACGAAGAATATTTTATCTTTTGGTTGGAAAAATTTGAAGATGTTGAAAGCCATTTTTTAATTTTTTGAAGTGTTTTTAATTTTTGCTCAAAAGTAGCTTGGTTTAAACCATTTAGTAATAAAAGCGAGTTACCCTTTCGTTGTTTTAATGTTAATTAATTGTTAAGTTTTGTTTTTTTATTTCTTTTTGACATTATTTTAGGTATAAACTGGCTTTGATAGATTAAAAATTAAACTGGGCTTGTAATCGCAATAAACTACCTTTTTGTTTATTATCCTGTAGTTTATAATCTTCGAATCTTCGCTCTGACATAGTATACATTGCAACAAATTCAAAATTTTTGATCGGCTGCCACTCAATGCCATATTCATATTCATTTACAGTATAACTGCGTGCATCCAATTCATGCTTTTTCGCACCATCATAATACTGCACCCTAACAAATGGGATAATAATTTGTTTTTTTAATTTAATAAAATAGGAGGCTGTTATATATCCTCCTTTTAAATTTTGAGTTTCTATTGAGTCGGTTTCGGAATTAAATTCCGGACCACGGCCGACATTGTATTCTGCCTGGATACCAAAGGGTTTCGGGTATAATACAAAGCTTGCTGCCATTCTTTCGTCCATAAATGTAAAATCTTTGTTGGGCCCTTTTACACCCGTAGATCTGCTTTCTACCACATATTGGCCAGTATATCCCTGAATACCGGCTTCAATTATTTGTCCTTTAATTTCAAGGGGATAAGATAATCTAGCTACTACATGAGGATCTTTATTAGCATCAGTTTTGTTGGCAGTTTGCCCATTAAATGCACCAATTCCTAAAACCCCGTAATCTCCGCTTCCTTTTAGTCCATCATTTACCAGTGAACTAAAAAGCTTTCTTGTTTTTTCAGGTGCCCAGTAAAAGAACACCCCTAAATCCCGTTCATTTGAAACTGCGCTGTTTAAAGCGTCATTCCTATCTAATGGCAAACGGTTTTGACTGGATTGCATGTTTTCAAACCCAAATGGAATTTTACTTTGGCCTATACGGAAACGAAATTCTTTCTTTTTATCCAATGATAAATCAAAATAGGCATCACGTAATTGTCCAAAATGATTCGATCCGGTGGAAGGGGATGAAGCAAAATCAGGCTGAATGTATATATATACCCTCTCGTGCACATTACCAAAAAATATTATTCGCATACGCCTGATAAAAAAGCCCCCATTTCCCCATGATTTGTCACATTGCTCACATTTTAACAGTTCATTCGTTTCAAGTAACCTGTTATATCTTACCTGGGCATATCCTCTGATTGATATTTGTTCATACCAATTTTTGACTGGAATTTTAGTCGTTGCTATAGCTGTTTCCGCCAACAAAGAGTCCTTGGCTGCTGGTTTCTCGTTGCCATTTTTAATTTCTTGTGCAATACCTGTTGTAAATAGCATCAGGTAAGATACACATGTTAATAAAACATTTCCTTTTAAGTTCATTTTGGTTACTTTAAGGTTAAAAAAAGGTTAATTGGTTATGCAAAAGTATTTCCAGTCGTAATTACGAATGTTATGCCAATGTTAATATTGTGTGAACTTAACAATTGAGGAACGCTTTAGAGCAACTGTATGAGCTGGATTATCTTGTTTAATCAATAATAGATGGGCAAATAGGCATTTAGTCAAGATTGCATTTCTCTGGATTAATGAAAACACTTTTTGTGTTGTAGATTAAATTGCAAAAAAAGGGGAAGAAAATCAATATTGGATCGACTGGTTTAGTTATAAAATTTACATTAAATTAACATTGATAAATTAAAGTACAACGGTAAATTACTTAACGTTAGCTTAATTTTTCATTAACGCTGTATTTACCTTTCAGCAATTACTTTGCAGGTAAATAAAATGAAAATGAAATTTAAGTTGTTTAGTATAGGGGTACTTGTGATATTAGTAAATATCATGTTCGCTCAGAATTCGGTAAAAGGAAAAGTGATAGATGAAAAAACGGGTGAAACACTGCCTGGGGCAGTTGTATTAATTGAAGGTACGCTTATTGGAGGAAATACGGATCTGGATGGTGCTTTTACAATTAATAATGTTGCACCAGGAAAATACACACTTGTTTGCAAATTGATATCTTATAATACCAAACTGCTAACGGACGTAATTGTAAAGTCAGGTGAGCCGGCTATTGTTTCGCTAACATTGTCAACAGCTTCAACTGATCTGGGGGTTGTTGAAATAACTGCAACAATGAATAAAGAAACAACCAATGCTATGCTGGTGATGCAAAAAAATAATGCATCCGTTTCTGATGGTATTTCTTCCGAATCAATAAAAAGAACTCCTGATCGCAATACAAGTGATGTGCTTAAACGTATCAGTGGGGCAAGCATTCAGGATAATAAATTTGCAATTATAAGAGGCTTGAATGACAGGTACAATGCGGCATATATTAACGGTGCACCTTTGCCTAGCTCTGAGTCTGACCGGAAAGCATTCGCGTTCGATATTTTTCCTGCCAATATGCTTGATAATTTAGTAATCACAAAAACGGCAACCCCTGATATGCCGGGTGAGTTTGCGGGTGGCATTATTCAAATCAATACGAAGAGTATACCTGAAAAAAATGAACAAATAGTTTCAATTGCAAGCTCCTATAATGCCATCACCACATTCAAAGAATTTAAAACCTATGAGGGCGGAAAGTATGATTGGCTTGGGGTTGACGATGGTACAAGAGCTCTGCCATCTACCATGCCCACTACACTTGAGTTTTCCCATTTAACAGTTGAACAAAAAGGAGAATTAGCAAAACAGACAACTCCTTCATGGGCAATTAAAACAGTAACAGCCCTGCCCGCTCTTAACCTACAATACAGTATTGCAAATGTTGGAAAAATTTTTAAACGTGAAGCGGGGAGCATCTTCGCTGTTACTTATCAGAACAATTATAATTACAATGAAACAATAAGACGGGAGTACGAAGAGCAATCCACTGGTGTTGTAAAACGCATGGAGCTCAATGATCAGCAGTACACTCAGGCTGTGCTGGCAAGTGCTATGTGGAATCTGGCCTACAAATTGAATGATAACAATCAGATAAATTTTAAAAATTTATTGAGTGTGAATAGTGATGATAAAGTAACTATTCGTAATGGAGCCCGTGAATTTGATCAGCCGGAAAAGCAATGGGAAAAATCTTCCCTTCGTTGGTTTACTCAGAATATCCTTTACACAGGGCAGTTAAGCGGAGATCATTTATTACCGGCATCTAAAATAAAGATTAAATGGACTGGTGGAATTAGCGACATAAAACGAAGTGTGCCCAATATGAGGAGGGTTGTATATCAGAAGACAGCAAGTGAAGAAAATGATCCAAGTACCGAATATGCCGCCATTGTTCAAAATGAAGGTACAATTCCTAATGCTGCCGGCAATATGTTCTTCTCAGAAACGAATGAAGATATTTATAGTTTTAAATACGAAGCAAATCGTCCCCTGCAAATAAAAGCTACAAAAACAGATCTCAAAATTGGCGGATTTCATCAATACAGAAAAAGAAGTTTTTCTGCACGTAACTTAGGGTTTTCAAAATACAGAAAAGGCAGTGCAATAAAATTTGACAGTCAATTGTTACTATTGCCCGAAGAAGAAATTTTTGCGAGCAGCAATATGGGACTGCTTGATCAGCCAGGTCCATATAATGGCGGTTTTAAACTCGATGAGGCCACTAAAACAAGTGATAGTTATACTGCATCATCATTTTTAAATGCTGGTTTTCTGATGTTAGATTCCAAATTTTTTGAACGATTACGTGCTATTTATGGTGTGCGTATAGAGTCCTATAATCAACAGTTACATACAATTAAAGACGGAAGCAATACTCCTGTTGATTCCGACACTACTGTTAATGACCTTTTGCCTTCAGTTAACCTCGTATATTCTTTAACTGAAAAAATTAATCTGAGAGCCAGCTATTACCGTACTGTGTCACGTCCCGAATTCAGGGAGTTGGCACCATTTATATTTTTTGATTTTGTTACTGATTTTGCTGTGTCCGGAAATCCGGAATTACAGCGTGCTTTAATTGATAATTATGATTTACGATTTGAATATTATCCGGGTGCCGGACAATTAATTTCAGTTTCTGGATTCTATAAAAAATTTACGAATGCGATTGAACAGGTTAATCGCCCGGATGTTTTAAGGGAATTATATTATGTAAATGTACCCAAGGCAACAAACGTAGGTATTGAACTTGAATATCGCTTTAAATTAAGTTCAATTTTCAAAAATGATTCAAGCGCATTTTTATCGGCTACGACCTTGTATACTAATTTTTCATACATCAAATCAAAGGTGGATGTAAGCGGAGTTAATGGTGCTACTGCTGATGAGCGCCCGTTGCAGGGACAGTCTCCTGTAATTGTAAATGCGGGGATTCAATATATACATCCCAGCAATGGATTTAGTTTCAGCGTTTCATATAATTTGGTCGGAAAGCGAATTTACATTGTAGGAAGTTTAAGTGAGCCGGATTATTGGGAAAAACAACGTAATGTAATTGACTTACAAATAGTGAAAAAAATTAAGGAACGTTTCGAAATAAAGTTGAATGTAAGAGATGCACTGGCGCAAAATTTGATTTTTTATCAGGATATTGATAAAGATGGACAATACGATGAACAGAAGGATAATACAATGACGAATACTAATTTCGGACAAACGGTATCTCTTGGCGTGTCTTATAAATTTTAAAGAACCTTTTGACTCTCAGAATCCCAGCCCATCAGATTTTTTCTTCTTTCCACTTAACATTAAATTAAAGATTAAGTAAGAAACATACAACCTGCGCTTAATTATACCACAACACAACGATTGTAGTTTTGTCAAAAAATAAAACTAAATAAATCGAGAACAAATGAAGAAAATTTACAAACTGGCATTGGCAAGCTTGATAGGCGGTTCACTAAACGCACAAACAACTTTCTGGACAACAACTTCTTATAAAGGAGCGTTTCCAGTAACTGATAATACTACAGCATCGGACTGGACGAGTGGCTGGTCAAACTTTGATCCTGAAAATGCAGCTTATGGAGCTCCCACAACCACAGTTAATGCTGATATTACAGCAAATACAACCTGGACAACAGGCACAATTGTATTGTTAGAAAATAAAATTTATGTAAAAAATAACGCAGTGCTGACCATTCAACCAGGTGTTGTTATCCGTGGAGATAAGGCTACACAAGGTACATTGCTTATTTCAAAAGGTGCTAAAATAATAGCACAAGGAACTTCCAGTAACCCGATTGTGTTTACTTCCAGCGAAGCTGTTGGTTCAAGAGCTGAAGGTGATTGGGGAGGCGTTGTAATACTAGGGAGTGCCACACACAATCAACCGGGTGGTGTTGCGAATATTGAAGGTATCGTTGTTTCCACAAATAGTGAATATGGAGGGTCTAATGATCAGGACAGTTCAGGAGTGTTTTCCTATGTACGCATTGAATTTCCTGGAATTGCGTTTCAACCGAATAAGGAAATTAACGGTTTAACGTTCGGATCGGTAGGTTCAAAAACAAAAGTAGACCATATACAAATATCATTTTCCGGAGACGACAGTTTCGAGTGGTTTGGAGGAACAGTTGATGCTAAATATTTAATAGCTTTCCGCGGAACAGATGATGATTTTGATACAGATTTCGGCTACAGAGGCCGTGTACAGTTTGGTTTAATCGTAAGAGATCCTGATTTATCAGATGCTGCAGGTGATTCAAATGGTTTTGAATCGGATAACGATGCAACAGGAACAGCTAATTTGCCAAGAACACAAGCGGTTTTTTCAAACATTACCAATGTGGGGCCATTACGCAATGGTACTATAACATTACCTGCCGGAGAAAAATTTGAAAGAGCTTTTTATATCCGCAGAAATTCTTCCATCTCCATATTTAATTCTGTTGCTGCTTCCTGGCAAAAAGGAGTATATTTAAAAGATGCCGGCACAGTTGATAATTTTACTATGAATGATTCAGCAGTGTTTGCAAATAATTTAATCGCTTCTGATATTGATCAGGCAATCATTTTAGATGCAAATATTACTCTTGCTGTGTACAACACAATTTTTTCAGCTGATGTAAACGATTCAACAAAAACGACAGCGGAAATTGCATGGGTGAATGGTTTTCCTTCTTCTTTATCGTCCACACCTGATTATCGTCTGCAATCTACATCATTAGCCGCTTCGGGCGCTTCATTTAGTCATCCTAAACTTGGGGGGAGTGTAACTTCGGGTATAAACGAAAAGGGAAATGATAACGCAACAATTGGTTTATATCCAAATCCGGTAACCAATGATGCTACAATGAATGTTAGTTTAAAAACTGCAGAAAAAGTTATGATAATCATTTATGATATTACTGGAAAGGCTCTTGTAAATGTATTTGCAGGAGAAATGAATACAGGCATGAATTCAGTTAAAGTTAATACCAGTGCTTTAACATCTGGTATTTATTTTACTACTATTAGTTCAGACAATTTTAGCAAGACAGTAAAATTTGTAGTAGCTAAATAAACATTTTTAAATGACAGTCTGTTTAAATTTATAAAAAAATTCTACAGGTATAAATTCAGCCCACATATTTCAACACGCTCATATGACCGCACGCTGTGAGTCTGAGCTTAGTCGAAGAAGTGGGAAGCGATAACAAAAAAATAGCAATATTTAAACAGTTTCTTAATGTAATAAAGCACCCGTGTCTATTAGGAGCGGGTGTTTTATTTTATAAACATAACCTTAAGTTAACTATTTCTTAACAATCACAGACTATATACAGGGTTTTTGGTATATACTTTTCTATTGATAAATTATGAAAACACCAATAAAAATTTTGATTGTTGACGATGAGCCGGACATTCTTGAATTTCTTTCATACAATTTTCGAAAAAAAGGCTTCATTGTAATAACAGCAAATAATGGATTAGAAGGAATTAAACAAGCGCAGATTGAGTATCCGCAAATAATTATTTCGGATGTTCTTATGCCCGAAATGGATGGAATTGAAATGTGTAAAACTATCAGGAAAATTCCCAGGTTAAATGCCATACCTTTTCTTTTCCTTACCGCTGTTAATGATGATTATAAGGTGTTGTACGCATTTTTATCCGGTGCCGATCAATTTATATCCAAGCCAATTAAGTTTGAAAATCTTTTTGAAATAATAAGTCATGTAATTATTGACATGGATAAAGTAGTTTAATTTTTATATTCTTGAAATGAAAAGTATGAATCGTATTTTGTTAGTGTTCGACCAAATTGATGAAATCGAACATGTTGCGGTAAATCTGACCAGAAATGGTTTTCAGATATTAAAATCTTCCAGTTTGCAGGAGGCCTTGTCAAAGGCAAAAGATACTGCGCCTGATCTGATTGTGGTGACTACATCCGATCCTGAAAATGAACAGGAATTGTTTGGTGAGCAAATTAAAATGAAATATTTTAAAAAAGCTGTACTTCCAGGTTTGATTAAATTGGAAGACTATTTAAACCTGCAAACTTCCGAACACCTTGTTGTAAAAAGCCTGCTACAGAATAAAACCTATAGCGATAATGAGTTTGTTTTTTTATTTCAGAGACGAAACATTCTCACCGCAGCTAATAATATTAATTTAACATAGTTAATGTAATCTTCATATACTGTTAAATTTCGAATAACTTCCCCAATGGATTTACATGATACTTTTGAAGTATAAATCCACCATAAATGAGAATATATATTACCACTTTTTTTTTAATTTTCATAGGCAGTGTCGCTATTGCAGGCAGCAATGGTAATAACAAGGAGAAGGAGAATAAAAGACTGATTACAGGGAAAGTGATCGATAAAATAAGCGGGGAAGAAATAGCTGGAGCTAAGATCAGCATTAATGACAAAATTATTTATTCCGACTTAAATGGAAACTTTATGGCAAGCATCCAAACGGGAAAAACCGAAGCCTTGATTACTTCAGTTTCTTATAATGACGTTAAAGTTAATATCGACTCTCATAATTTTGGTGAAATACTAGTTGAATTAGAGTCGAACTAAATACAAAATAATACATCGCTCCAAAGCCTTGCTGCATTGAATTGCTGGAGGCTTTTTTTATTTTATGGAGTCAATTCAGTTAAAACACCTGTTGACTTTACATTAACTTAACATTCAGGTGTTTTTATGGGCGTTTAACTTCTGTATTAAAACCTTTTTTTATTTCTTTGCGTAATACAATCATCATTGTAAAACACTGAAGCTATGAAAAAAATAATTTTATTACTTATTGTAAGTCTCACATTGGCTTGCGGGGTAAACGCTCAAAATATAATTTTAAAAGAAGGTATTTATTACACTGATAACGGGGGCTTGTATTCAGGTTATTATACTTCTTATTTTAAAGCGGGAAGTAAAAAATCAGTATTTGCTGTTGCAAATGGTAAAGTGAATGGAATGATCACTTATTACTATGAGAATGGAAATGTAATGGAAACTGGCACTTTTACTGATAATGAAAAAAACGGACAATGGCTTCGCTGGGATGAAGCAGGGAAAAAAATTGCAGAAGCGTTTTATATTTTCGGTAAAAAAAATGGAACCTGGCTGGTTTGGGATAACAATGGAACTAAACGTTACGAAATGATTTATGCAATGGGCGAAAAAAAAGGAAACTGGACCATGTGGGATGAAAACGGAAAAATTACCAGCGAAAAAAATTACGATAATTTATAGAATCGGTTTAAATTTTAAAAAAAAATTCTACAAAATTCAGCCTCAATATTTCTACAAGCTCAATATGACCGCGCGCTGCCAGTCCGAGTTTAGTCAAAGAAGTTTGAAACAGTAACAAGAAAAATCAATAAAATTAAAAACAGCTTTATAATAAATTCAGAATTATAAAGGTTTAACCTTCCAGGCAATATCCAACGCCTTTTATTGTCTTTACGTATTTATCACCCAGTTTTTCACGGATTTTAAGAATATGAACATCAATGGTTCTGTTTTTCGCCACAAATTCGTATCCCCAGATTAACTGTGAGATTTCCTTTCGGGTAAAAACTTTCCTTGGCGAAGCTGAAAGTAAAGCAAGCAATTCAAATTCTTTTCTCGGCAACACAATTTCTTCCCCATCCTTAAAAACCAGGTATCGCTCGCGGTCAATGACTAGGCCAATACCATCATTTTTAATGACTTTATCCTGATTTATAGGGTGGCGTTTCAACATTGCCTTTAACCTGCTTTTCAGTACTCTCATTTTAACCGGTTTAATAATGTAGTCATCAGCTCCGGCATTAAAAGCAGCTATTTGAGAATAATCCTCATTGCGTTCGGTATAAAATACAATGAGGGTGTGTAACAAATCAGGTTGGTGCCTTAGCTCTATACAGATGTCTATGCCATCCAGTTCCGGCATTAGCAGCTCAACTAAAATAAGATGAGGTTGCTGCGCAATTGCAAGCTGAATAGCTTCGCGTGATTTTGAAGATGTAATTACACAAAGGCCCTCCATCTGCAAAGCTGCACCCATAGACGAAACTAGTTCGGTATCCGTATCAATAATTAATATTTTAAAAGCCGGGTTGTTCATTAACATTGTTGAATGAACGGCTAAAGTATATTAGTAATGAGACTTTTACATTAAGGTAATATTACGTTTACTTTAGGAAATTTATTCTGTGCTTTTTAGAGCTGTTTTTACCCAGGTTTTAACACCTTCACTATTTGTTAAAAAATGCTAAACTGTTGATTTTTTCTAAAAAATGGCACTTTTTTTTTGCACCTTTGCAAAAACCGAACAAACTGATTTTGAAAAAAGTTGTAACATATTGCTTGCTTATTTTATTCTTATTTGTCTTCAGCAATGAAACCATTAGTTATTTCACAAAAAAAATAACTAATGGAATTGTTACAGACTTATCAGACTTTGAAGGTGAGGAAGATTCTGAATCAGAAAAATCGGATGAAAAGGAAAAAAAAGAGTTCTCAGAAAATTTATTTAATCTTGATCACTGCAGGTTAGCCTCCTTCAACCACTTAAATTATATCCGATCGGGTGATTTTATTTTTTCCACATCAGATTATAGTCAAACAGTATATTCGCCCCCAGAGTACACTGTAATTTAATTTAACTGCAAGGCTACGCTTTGTAGTAATCCACTAAAAAAACATTCATTATCGTATTAACGTCCGCTTACCCGGAAGTTTATTTTCATTAATTATTTTCTGATATTACTATGCTTTTAAACAAACCAACCAAAGAATTAAGCTTCGCTTATATTAAAAATGATTTGCCTGCCGGACTAGTAGTTTTTTTAGTTGCATTACCTTTATGTCTTGGGATTGCATTGGCTTCCGGAGCACCCTTGTTTTCCGGAATTATAGCCGGAATTGTTGGCGGTACTGTAGTTGCTTTTACAAGCGGATCTGCACTGAGCGTTAGCGGGCCTGCAGCAGGTTTAACGGTTATTGTACTAAACGCTATTACACAGTTAGGCAGTTACGAAACATTTTTGCTGGCAGTAGTTTTAGCAGGATTAATTCAAATTGCACTAGGGTATTTAAAAGCAGGGATTATTGCCTATTATTTCCCTTCCAGCGTAATTAAAGGGATGCTTGCTGCAATTGGTATTATTTTAATTCTGAAGCAAATACCGCACGCATTAGGGTATGATAAAGACAACGAAGGAGATTTTGACTTTTTTCAGGTGGATGGACAAAACACCATTTCGGAAATTTTTAATTCTGTTAACTTTCTGCATCCCGGTGCCATTATTGTAAGTGTTATTTCGCTGCTGGTTTTAATTCTCTGGGACCGCCCGGTATTGAAGAAATATGCCTTCTTCAAGTTTGTTCCGGGTGCTTTGATAGTAGTAATATTGGGCGTTTTGATGAATGAAATGTATAGAGCGTATATCCCTGAATTTTTATTAACAGGGGAGAAGCTGGTACGTTTACCTGTGGCTGATTCAGCAACGGGTTTTATCAATCAATTCACATTACCTGATTTTACTGCATTTGGTAACTATCACGTATATGTAGTTGCTTTAACTATTGCTGTTATTGCCAGTTTGGAATCACTTCTTAGTATTGAAGCAGCTGATAAGCTGGATCCTTTTAAAAGAAGCACTCCAACCAATCGGGAATTAAAAGCACAGGGTTTAGGAAACATGGTGTCCGGTTTAATTGGCGGATTACCATTAACTGCAGTAATTGTGCGTAGTTCAGCCAATGTTAACTCTGGGGGTAAAACAAAGCTCGCGTCTATTTTTCATGGCTTGCTTTTATTGGTGAGTGTAGTTGGCCTGGCATCGGTGCTAAACAAAATTCCTTTGGCTTGTCTTGCAGCTGTATTATTGCTTGTAGGATATAAACTTGCAAAAGTTTCATTATTCACCACCATGTATAAATTAGGCTGGGAGCAGTTTTTACCTTTTATTGTTACGGTTGTTGCTATTCAGTTTTCGGATCTGTTAAAAGGTATTGCTGCAGGAATGATTGTTTCGGCATTTATTATTCTGCGTAACAGCTATAAGCTTGCTTATTTCTTCCATATTGAAGAAGAAAAAGAAGGAAAGGATAAAATAGTTATCCGGTTGGCTGAGGATGTATCCTTTCTTAATAAGGGAAGCATTGTGCTCACACTTGAACAATTACCAGAAGGTTCAAACGTATTAATAGATGGAAGTAAATCAAGGAATATAGATATGGATGTTATTGAGATCATACATGATTTTAAAAATAACACCGCAATATTAAAAAATATAAACATGGAACTGAAAGAGATTCCTGCATTTAAAGGGGTATCAGGCCATTAAAAAACTAAAAAAAAATGGAAAAATCATATAAGGTATTATTAGAAAATAATAAAGCATGGGTAAAAGAACAATTGGAACTGGACCCCGAATATTTTAAAAGATTAGCCGAGGGCCAAACACCGGAGTATTTATGGATTGGCTGTTCCGATAGCCGTGTGCCTGCTAACCAGATTACCGGAACCCAGCCAGGAGATATATTTGTTCACCGCAACATTGCAAATATGGTAGTTCACAGCGATATGAATATGTTAAGCGTTCTTTCATATGCAGTAGAAGTACTTAAAGTAAAACACATTATTGTATGCGGACATTATGAATGTGGCGGTGTTATGGCTGCTATGGGCAACAAACAATATGGTTTGATTGATAACTGGCTTCGTCATATTAAAGATGTTTATAAAACCTATCATCAGGAATTAGAAAGTATTGAAGATGAGAAATTACGCGCAAGAAGATTTGTGGAATTAAATGTGATGGAGCAAGTGTATGATTTGTGCAAAACCAGTATTGTTCAGAATGCCTGGAGAAATGGACAAAAATTGGAGGTTCACGGTTGGGTGTATAGTATACAAAATGGGTTTATTAAGGATCTGGATGTAAACTTTAGGAATAATAATGAATTACCGAAAGTGTATCGTTTTGAAAAGGCACATATTGGATAATACCGCATAAAGCCAAGCACTTATTTTTGATGGAAAGGGTGTACTTGCCGTTTAATACACAGCAGGTGCACCCTTTACGGTTTATTAATAAACGGAGGACCTTTTGTTTTTACTAATAACCGGAGTTCCATTGTTACTATTTGTTCATTAAACTGAAAAGTGTGCTATTACCACATTTGTCCTCCCGAGCTTTTCGCGAGGGATCCTGCTTTATAAAAATCGTATAGCCTATAATGAGTAAGTTCCCTCTACCGTAAAAACGGGTTCGGGAGAACAGAGCTTAAAGCCAATGGATAATGGATTCGCGATTAAATTAATAGTTGAATTCAGTTTAATAAGTTTGGCAAAAAAAAATCCCGGATAGAAATTAATCTTCCGGGATTTTTAATAAAATAAAAAGTCTGTTATTTATTAGGTTGTGGTGTAACCCTTAAATATGGCTTAATGCGCGCATATCCTTTAGGGAATTTAGCTGCAATTTCTTCATCCTTTATTGATGGGGCAATTACCACATCATCACCATCTTTCCAGTTAGCAGGTGTTGCAACGCTGTAATTTGCTGTAAGCTGCAATGAATCAATCACGCGTAAAAGCTCATCAAAATTTCTTCCTGTTGAAGCAGGGTAGGTGAGGATCAGTTTTATTTTTTTATCGGGGCTGATGATAAATACCGAGCGTACAGTAAATTTATCCGAAGCATTCGGATGAATCATATCATACAGCTTTGCTACTTCAAAAATAGGATCAGCAATAATTGGGAAATTAACTACGGTGTTTTGTGTTTCGTTAATGTCCTTTATCCATCCCCAATGTGATTCTAGAGGGTCTACACTTAACGCGATTGTTTTTACATTACGTTTTGTAAATTCATCCTGAAGTTTGGATACTGTACCTAATTCTGTTGTACACACAGGAGTGTAATCTGCCGGATGTGAAAACAAAACACCCCAGCTGTTGCCCAGCCAATTATAAAATTCAATTTTTCCTGCAGTGCTTTCTGCTGTGAAATCGGGTGCCGTATCGCCTAGTCTTAATGACATATATAGTTGTTTTTAAATTTAATTAATTATGCTTTTCTTTAATTTGAGTAAGCTTAAACTCATAGTATTTGGTAGGTTAATAAACACAATTTACTAAAAAGCCGAAATGACCTGTTGAAGGTCATTTCGGGCTAAGTAATGTGAAATATTATTTTGAATATTTTACTTCATTTTCTTTCCACCAGTCAGAAGCCCAACCTGTGAATTTAGAAAAACTTTTGCTTTGAATGGTAGATAATACTTCCACTTGTGATGCAACGTTTTCACCAAATTTTTTGTTGAAGTTCACAGCAAGGTTCGTGTGTTTGTTGTAAAACTCAAGAATGTTTTTAGTGTTGCTGATCGTTAGCTGACGTGATGTTTCGAAGCTTTCAGAAATCAGGTTCAACACTTTTTCAGGGTTTTGACCATTATTTTCTTTAACAGCATCAATTAGTTTGGTGTTAAATTCAACATTCCACTCCACTTGTTTAACGTAAGCATTGATAATGCTGTCAATAGAATCTTCAGCCAATACTACCGATTTACCAAAAGTATCTTTAAGAGTTTCAGTTAATGAATCGTTGATTTCTTTTTGGTTCAATTTTGTTTTGATCGACTCAACTACTTTTTTGTTTGTATCTAAAGCAGAATCAATGTATTTACTATTCGATTCAATAATTTCACGAATTGTTTCTTTTGATTTTGCAGCAGTTTCTTTAATGCTGTTTTTAATTGCTTCTGATTTGTCGTTTAATGAAGTGCTCATGTTTTATATGTTTTTTTGGGGTTAAATTTTTATTTTGTTTGTGATCAAAAAATGTTCCAGTTTATCTGTTTGTTAATTTGATCGGGATCGTTATTGTTTTTGAATTGGTAAGCTGATTTTTTGTTTTGCTGAAGATCTGTTTAATAAACAAATGACTTCAAAAGAGTTAATATGCCCAAAGGCACATGCAACAATGTGCGGGATGTATTAAAAAAGCAGGGTGATAAGTGTTTTTAAAACGATTCATTTTAGTAAAATAAACGGTGTTTTATTTGTTTCGGGTACAAATATAATACATATTCTACTAAAATGGTAGACTTTAATGAAAAAAAATAAAATTAATTATTAATCATCTGATTTACAGATCGGTGTAATCTGTGTTCGCGGTTCAAAATGTCTTCCAGGGTAGTTGCTGATAAAATTTGGAGGGTAGCCTGCCTTACATCAGTCATCACATCACGTATGCCGCAGATGGTTTCATCCACGCAATCATCACAACGTTCATAAAAATTAAGACTTACGCAAGGTATTAATGCAATTGGGCCGCCCGTAGATCTGATTATATGGCTCAGGAGCACTTCATCCGGTCTTTTTACAAGGTAATAACCACCACCGGCACCCATTTTACTTTCCAGTATTCCTTGTTTCCTTAAATCCAGTAAAATGGCTTCCAGAAACTTTTTAGGGATCTTTTCCTTCTCAGACAAGGTGCCGATAAGTATCGGGCCTTTTCCATAATTCTTGGCCAGGTGAACAAGCGCCTTTATAGCGTATTTGGTTTTTTTGGAAATCATTTGATTATAAATCTACTGCAAAGGTACTAATAAGCGATTGAATGAATGGCTGTTGTGTGCTATTAACAGGTACTATTTTTCTTTTCTTTTAAGGACCGATACAATTTTCTGCCCTTGTAATAATAGTTTTAGCCCATTTCGTTTTAATGAAATAGGAGGTTTTTTCTTATCATGTTCGTCAATACCATGCTTATACGTGGCAATAATATCCTGGTAAGATAAAATACCAATAACACTGGTGTTTTCTTTCGAAACAACAGCCAAAACATCAACATTTTCTTTTGCCATCGTTTCAACTGCAGTACGTAAGGTGTCACGTTGCCCGATATGGATGCTGTTTTGTGTTATTAAAGTTCCAATTAAATTTTCCTGCGAATGACGGTTGCTAAACAGGCTTGATGTACTTAATATTGCTCTGTATTCACCCTCCGTGCTCGAAATTATAAAATGATTTGTTTTACTATTTTGTTCCTGACTAAGCCATTCGCGCACTTCTTTTATCGTATTGTCTTCGTTTATTATTATTCCGTTGTCGGTAAGAATTTGTTCAACTGTTAATTTTTCCAGCACATCGGGTTCATAGGAATGAGGGGTTTTAACGCCCCTGCGGGCAATTTTTTCAGTCATAATGGTGTTTTCCATAATAAAGTAGGATACAAAATAGGCTGTTGTGCATGTAGCTAATAAAGGTAGTAATGCATTTGACTGCCCTGTTGTTTCCAATGCAAATACAATGGAGGTTAGAAAGGCTCTTGAAGCGCCTGCAAACATTGCAGACATGCCTACCAATGCCGCCAGCGGAATGGTTACTCCGGATGCTGGAAACCAATAAATAATTAAACCGCCCATTAATGCTCCCGTAGCTCCACCAATAGTAAGCAATGGTGCAAGTGTTCCGCCCGATGTTCCGCTGCCTAGTGAAACAGCCCAGGAAACAAATTTCAATAAGCATAGCGATAATAAGATTTCTAATGGCATAGTGCCGGATAAAATATCCGTAATATTACTATATCCTACGCCTAAAGTACGGGGAGCAAAATAGCCGACCACACCAACCGCTGCACCTCCTATGGCCGGCCACCAGGCCCAATGGATGGGTAGTTTTTCAAAACCATCTTCAATTAAATAAACAGCTTTTGTAACCAGCACCGATAATAAACCAATTACAATTCCCATGATAGAGTAAAATCCAAGCGCTGAATTAGATGCGGTTTTTATCATATCGGCTATTGGGAAAACGGCCCCTTCCTCAAACATTAAATGGTGGCCGGCAGCACCCGTTATACAAGCCAATGCCACAGGAATAATGGAACGGGGAGAGAATTCAAATAGGAGTAACTCTATGGCCAGGAAAATGGCTGCAATCGGACTTCCGAAAATGGCAGACATACCAGCTGTAGCCCCAGCGGTTAATAATATTTTACGTTCGTTATGTGTTATTTTAAGCAGTTGCCCTAAAGTAGAACCCAATGCTCCGCCCGTTGCAATAATAGGGCCTTCGGCTCCAAAAGGCCCGCCAGTGCCAATAGATATAGCCGCAGAAAGGGGTTTTAAATAAGTGATGGCCGGTTTAATTTTACTTTGATTTGTTAATATTTGTTCCATCGCTTCAGGTATACCGTGCCCCCGGATGGCCTTTGAACCGTATAAGGCCATTAATCCCACAATAAGTCCCCCTATTACCGGGATAGCAATTACAAATACACCATACGTATTGTTGGCTGGGCTGGAATGCTCAATGGAAAAGGTACCATGAAACGAAATGTTTGTTATTAAGTCGATCAGATAAACCAATAATTTGGCAATAAAACTTACGCAAATAGCAATTAAAATAGCAAATGCAGAAATAGTAAATACCCGCTTTTTATTATAAGGTTTTTTGGGTTCAAAGTTTTCCATTTCCAATGTTGGATTTAATGAAACGGAAATTGGAATACCATTATTTAATACGTTATTATTTCTCATCTGTTTTAACTATAAAATTTTGTTCCAATTTGTATTTAATAACCCCATCTGCTTGTTCAATTTATTTATCGATGCTTGAATTTTTCGGAATTCATTACGTTTTGCAAGCAGGTATATTTTCGGTTTTTAAAAGTAAACTGCCGGCTAGTATTGGACTTGATATCAAGCACAAGGATTCATTTAAAGGGCTGAACCCGCTTTTTCACCAAACGTCTGCTAGCAATTGGGCTATTTCCTCGAAAAAAGATAAAGTCTGTTCCCAAGCACAAATAGTCCAATAAATCCGAATAGCCAAATGCCAATTGGTGTATCGTTTCGGCCACGCTGGCTTATATTGGTCCCCCCATTGCCCAGTCTTCCATGGTTGGTTTGCCTAATTTTACTGGGGTGCCTTTATATTCTTAATAACTGCAGTTCGTAATACTTGTAAGCACAGTCTGTCAGTTGGTGATTACAAGTTTGTCCATTTTTATAATATTGTCGTCCTGTGTCAAACGAATAAAATATATTCCTTTAGGTCCACTGCTTAAATCAATTTCAGATTTCGAAGTTGTTGTTATTGATTTGAAAACCTTTTCTCCTACTACGCTATATATTTCTATAGTTGCTTTTGTGTTAGGGTGTTCAATAACAAAGATGCCATTAGTTGGGTTGGGGTAAATTGCAAAAGAATTATCATTGTTATTTATTTCACTAATACCTACCGTAATTATTATTTGTGAAGATGGCCCGGAAGAGCAACCATTAACAGTAACAATCGCTGTGTAGGTTCCGCTTTGTGTTGTTGTGTAGGTTTGATTCGTTGCGCCTGTAATAATATTTCCATTCAAATACCATTGATTACCTAATACAATGCTTGATGTTAAAACTGCACCGCTTGATATAACAGTAGGTGTAACAGGTAATGGATTAACTGTCACTGTTATTGCAGCCGAAGTTTCAGAACATCCATTTCCATTGGTAACTGTCACTGTATCATTTCTGGAATATAAAACTATAATACTTTGCGTTGTTTCATTATTTGACCAATGGTAACTGCTCATACCACTTGTTGCAGTCAGTGTTACTGAATCTCCTTGACAAAATGTAATGGCTCCACTTGCAGCAATTGTTGCTGCTGGCAAAGGATTAACTGTTATGGCCATTGCAGCCGAAGTTTTAGAACAACTATTTCCATTGGTAACTTTTACCGAATCATTTTCGGAAGATAAAACCGTAATACTTTGCGTTGTTTCATTATTTGACCAATGGTAACTGTTCATACCACTTGTTGCAGTGAGTCTTACTGAATCTCCTTGACAAAATGTAATTGCTCCACTTGCAGTAATTGTTGCTATTGGTAAAGGATTTACTGTTATGGTTGTTGCAGCCGAAGTTTTAGAACAACCATTTTCATTTATAACTTTTACCGAATAATTTCCAGAAGATAAAACTTTAATATTTTGCGTTGTTTCATTATTTGACCAATGATAACTAGTCATACCACTTGTTGCAGTGAGTGTTACTGAATCTCCCTCACAGAAAGTAATTGCTCCACTTGCAGTTATAGTGGCGTTGGGTAAAGGATTAATAGTTACATTTGTTGCAGACGATGTATCAATACCGCAGGAATTAGTTACTGCTACAAAATAATTTCCAGGATTAGGAACAATGATGCTTTGGGTTGTTGCACCATTGCTCCATAAATACGAATTTGCGGAACTTGCCGTAAGTCTTACAGAATCGCCCTCACAAAAAGGAATTATTCCGTTAGCTGTAATTATAGCATTTGGCAAAGGATTAACGGTAACTATAGTCGCGGAGGATGTTGCAGAACAATTGTTTCCATCAGTTACTGTTATGGTATAATTCCCCGAACTTAAAACAGTTGCACTTTGTGTAATTGTATTGTTACTCCAGGAGTAAGTATTGGCTGAACTTGCCGTAAGCGTTACTGAATCTCCCTGGCAGAAAGTCGTAGATCCGCTTGGAGTTATAGTTACAGTCGGCAAAGGGTTTACTGTAACATTTTTAGCGACTGATGATGCAGAACAATTGCTTCCAGAATTTATCGTTAAGGAATAATTTCCAGAACTTGAAACTGTGATACTTTGAGTGGTTGAATTATTACTCCATAGATAACTAGCAGCCGAACTTGCAGTAAGAGTTATAGAATTTCCCTGGCAAAAAGTAACTGAACTGCTTGTGGATATTAAGGGCGTTGCTATTTGACAAATCTTAGCGACATATATAAACCTATTTGGATAATTACCGGTTAAGGTGTCTGTTCCAAATATAATGGAAGCACTTCCAAAGCTACCTGTTATCACTATGTTTCCGTTGTCATCGGTGGAAATCCCATTGCCTTTTTCGGTCGAATCTCCTCCTGCTGATTTAGCCCAAAGTACATTACCTGAAGGATCGTATTTTACTACATAAATATCTTGGGCGCTGCTTATACCTGTTTTGGTTAAAATTGTTGCTCCAAAAGTGATGGAAGGACTGGCAAAGTTACCAACAATAAATACATTTCCATTTGCATCGGTGGAAATGCCCATGCCCCCATCAGTTCCACCTGCAGATTTCACCCAAAGCAAATTACCGTTACCATCGTATTTCACAACATAAACACTTGCACTATTTAAAGTGGTTGACCCGAAAGTGATAGAAGAACTTACACTCTTACCTGTTACCAAAATATTTCCGCTTACATCAGTTGAAATGCTTAATCCATAATCTTGGGAAGTTCCTCCTCCAGATTTCGCCCAAAGTACACTGCCCGAAGTATCATATTTTACGACAAAAATATCATTATAAGAAGGATAAACATGCACTGTATTAATTAAAGTAGTGGTTCCGAAAGTGATAGAAACGTTGTAAAAATCACCCGTTACTAATATATTTCCACTTGTATCGGTAGAAATACTTCGTCCTAAATCATCGCCTGTTCCTCCTGCCGATTTCGCCCAGAGCACATTACCCGAAGTATCGTATTTCACCACAAAAACATCACTGGTATTTGAACCAGTATTGGTTAAAGCAGTCGTCCCAAAAATTATAGATGAACTATAAAAGCCACCAGTCACCAAAACATTTCCGCTTGCGTCAGCTGTAATACCTGTGCCATAACTAGAGATACGTCCTGCTGATTTCGCCCAAAGAACATTTCCTGCAGCATCGTATTTTACAACAAAAAGAGACTGACCGTTCGTATTAGTTAAAGTAGTTGTTCCGAAGGTAATGGAAGAGCTAGTAAAGTAACCTGTTACTAATACATTGCCGTTTGCATCGGTGAAAATGCTTTGTCCAACATCATTACCTGTTCCTCCTGCTGATTTTACCCAGAGCACGTTTCCGGAAGCATCGTATTTCACAACAAAAAGATCATCATTGTAAACAGTGAAAATGGAATGGGTTAAAGTGGTAGAGCCAAAAGTAGTAACGGTACTAGTAAAGCTACCCGTTACAAAAACATTTCCGCTTGCATCGGTTGAAATACTTTGTCCAACATCATCGCCAACTCCTCCAGCACGTTTTGCCCATTGCCAGCCGGGGGCTTGTGCGTTTGTCGTTGAAAAAATAGCAATGGATAAAAATAGTAAAAAATATTTCATTGTGTTGTCGTCAGTGATTATAGTGCTAACTCCGCACTTTAAATTTTTCAATTTAATAATGTGTCTATCTAAATTGCATTGGCACTGACGGTTTGTAGTTCCCCGAATTTGGTGATTTGAAACACTAAACTGGCTGCCAGCACTTAACTTAATACGAAGCATAAAGCTTCATTTAAATATTGAACATGCTTTTTTGCCAAACGTCTGTTAGCGGTATTTTTTACTTTCTGCCCCATAATTTATCATATAATCTTGGGCAAATTTTTTTCATACTTTCTGGATTTTCTTCTCGCCATGTAAACTCAAATTGTGGGTATTGTCCTTCTTTTGTTTTGAAATTTTCATCGTCAATATAGTCGTATAAATTTTTTCCTGTCTTTTCCTTGAAAGCTTCAAGAGCAACATACCAAAAGTTTTCAAAGTCATACATTTCTAAATCACTATCAACTTCGTCTATTAAGTTGTCTGGGTTTTCTTTTGCTTTATAGTATATTTCTTTCCCTCTTGAAATAACCCAGTTTCGAAAATATTCAAATCCATCGTCAGAACATCCACCATTCATTATGTATCCTGCACACCACATGTCCGAGTTATAGGTGTCATATAGAAGTTTGTCTGTTCGCAAACGAAAACCAATCATTTGAGTAGGTGTCAAGTTTGCAATTTCTTGTATTAGAACCTGTTCTTGATTGTCTTGGTTTGAAGTGTTTTTTAGAGATTTGTCGATAATTTTCCAATACAAATCATCGTCTAAGATTTCTGCAGTCTTAACAAGTTGAGTTGTGTCAAAATTCACAGAATTATTTTCTGTATGTTTTAGTGTTTCTTTTTTACCAAATAATTTGTCAAATAGTCCCATATTATTATTGTCTTTTGTTTAAAAACTTAAAAGGGTCAAGGTTAATATAATATTGTGAATGTAAGGTATCACATAAAATTACTGCTAATTTATATCCACCCAAAATAAGGGGGCTATGCGAAGGTTTGTATCGCTTTTACAAAGATATACTAATTCCCCAGCTAAGTTAAAAGGGTTGGAAGTAAACAAAAAAGCCCCGCATTTTTGCGGGGCTTTCCTATATATAGTTATTTAAAATTAATCAACTACCTGAACCATTTTAAAGGGCACATTGATAATTGCCTGGTAATCTTCACCAGCTTCTAACATATCCTCATCATCTTCTTCGTAATACCAGTTAATAACCACTTTGCTGCCGCCTTTATTGATGCCTTCCAATTTTTTGAAAACATCCAATATACACTTTGAAGAGCTGGTGTTAAAATACTCTAACTGAATATTTACATTTGTATCTGCTTGTGGTTTACCAGCATATTTTTCTAACAAATCTACTATTGGTTTGTAGAACTCAATAGAGTTTTCAGGTATCGAACGGCCTTTAATTTCTAAAAAACCTTTTGCGGTATCGAAATTAACTGTTGGTGTTTTTGGTGTTCCTTCAATTGAAATTGCTTCCATATGCTTATTATTTATTGAGAAATATTAATATTTAAACTAAAAAACGAGTATTTTTCATCAACATGGGTAAAATCATAATTAAGTTTACCACCTGTTTTACGTGCGATGTCAATCATACCAAGGCCTCCTCCGCCTTTTAATGACATTTCACCATTATTTAAAATTTCTTTATAGTATTCTTTTAATTCTTCCTTGCTTAGTAAGTTAATGCTGTCCAATAATTTTTTTAAATTCGGAATGTTTTCGTTTTTAATGTAATTACCGGTAATGATATTATAAACCCCATCAATTTTACCTATCATGAAAATGGCTGAACGAACTCTATCATCCTGATTTGGCGCCATTTCGTCCATGTGGTGATATAAATTCTGTAAACATTCAACCAGCACATTGTAAACTTTTTTCTTAACCTTCGGTTCTTCCTGCCAGTTGTCCAGCTTCGCTTCCATTATTTGAAGAATAGAGGTTAGCAGATCTGATGTAATATCGCCTTTAAAAGAGAGCATAATATTATTTTGCTCCATTTTATCGTAGAAACCGTAAATATCTAACACCATAAAATGCTAATTAAATTAATATCCTTTATTATTCTAAATAATTAATTACGCAAATATATACATAAGTTTAATTCACCAAACAATTCCTACTTTTTTTTACAACATTTTTAAATTAGCTGCAAAATATATTTTTATCTGATTTTCAATTAGTTAGGCTACTTATCAGATTCCGGTGTTAAAAAATGTACTGAAATTTAGTGGAATTGTGTTTTTTACTTAATTGGTTGTAAGTCATTATATTAATCTTTATCCTATTTTTTTCTCATGAAAATTTGAATAGGTACCCCCGAAAAGTCAAATTGCTCCCGCAGTCTGTTTTCAATAAAACGGATATATGCTTCCGTAACATATTGAGGCAGATTGCAATAAAAGGCAAAAGTAGGTGCGTGGGTAGGCAATTGATTAATAAATTTGATTTTTACGTGCTTGCCTTTGATGGCTGCCGGAGGATGATTTTCAACTATCGGTAGCATTACATCGTTAAGCTCACGGGTTTTAATCGTTTTAACGCGATTATCGCTCACTTTTTCAGCAACTTCGATGGCTTTTAATACCCTTTGCTTGGTAAGGGCAGAGGTGAAGATAATAGGCACATCGCGGAAGGGTGCCAGCTTTTCGCGGATCTTTTCTTCGTACTCTTTGGTGGAATTGGTGCTTTTTTCAACCAAATCCCACTTATTTACCACAATAACAATCCCTTTTCGGTTGGTTTCCGCTAAACGGAAAATATTAATGTCCTGAGCCTCTAAACCTAATTGTGCATCAATCAGCAACAGCGCTACATCGCAGTCCTCAATAGCACGGATAGAGCGCATTACCGAATAAAATTCAAGATCTTCCTCTACTTTCGATTTTTTACGGATTCCGGCAGTATCAATCAGCAAAAAATCATGACCAAATGCGGTATAACGCGTATTAATAGAGTCGCGCGTTGTGCCGGCAAGTGGAGTAACTATATTACGTTCCTTACCTAGCAAAGCATTTATAAAGGATGATTTACCAACATTCGGGCGTCCTACAATGGCAAATTTGGGGATGTTTAATTCCTCTTCTTTAAAGTCGGCATCCAGCACTTTCACCACTTCATCCAACAGCTCACCGGTTCCGCTTCCGCTGATGGCAGAAATGTTAAATGGTTCGCCCAGGCCCAATGCATAAAATTCACCCGACATGCCCTGGCGCACAAAATTATCTACCTTATTGGAAACCAAAAAAACCTTCTTTTTACCGCGTCTGAGCATATCAGCCACTACTTTATCATCTTCTGTGATACCTTCGGAAACATCCAGTACAAACAAAATAACATTTGCTTCTTCAATGGCAAGTTTTACCTGTTTACGAATTTCTCCCTCAAAAACATCTTCCGATCCTTTTACATAGCCTCCGGTATCAATTACAGTAAATCCCAATCCGTTCCATTCCGATTTTCCGTAATGCCTGTCGCGTGTTACACCCGATTCCGAATCAACTATTGCTTTTCTGCTTTCGGTCAAACGGTTGAAAATTGTTGATTTCCCTACATTCGGACGTCCTACTATCGCTACTATATTTGCCATTTTTTTAATTGGAGATTTATTGATTGTTAATAATTAGAGAAGTGGTGATTTGTAGATTTGGTGATTTGTACCAATTGCTAATTTCTCCCTTTCACGCTAAATTCTCCAGCTCTCTACTTCTTTATTTCACTAACTGCTATAACCAAAGCGCTTTAGCTGGTTTTGATCGTCCCGCCAGTCTTTGTTTACTTTTACGAAAAGTTCCAGAAATACCTGTTTTTGCAGGAAAATTTCCATGTCCTTACGGGCCTGAGTACCCACTCTTTTTAAAGCGGCACCTTTATGTCCTATGATAATTCCTTTTTGCGAATCGCGGATCACCATGATCTCCGCACGTATTTTTACTATTTTTTCTTCTTCTTTGAATGATTCTACAACAACTTCAACCGAATAAGGAATCTCTTTTTTGTAGTTCATCAATATTTTTTCGCGGATGATCTCAGAAATGAAAAATTTCTCCGGTTTGTCCGTTAATTCATCTTTCGCATAAAATCCGGGTCCTTCAGGCAAAAGTGCCAGAATACGGTCGAACACATAGTTAACATTGAATTTTTCCAATGCCGACACAGGTATTACTTCTGCATTAGGAACCTCTGTTTTCCAGCGCTGTACCTGTTCTTCCAATTTGTCCTGAGCTGCCAGGTCAATTTTGTTAATCAGCAGCAACACAGGTATGGTAACGTTTTTTATTTTGGCAAGTATCTTTTCGTCAATTTTAATATCTTCATAAATATCAGTCATAAACAGCATGATATCCGCATCGGTAATGGCCGTGTGAACAAAGTCCATCATGGATTCCTGAAGCTTGTAATTTGGTTTTAACACTCCTGGAGTATCAGAATATACGATCTGAAAATCCTCTCCATTCACAATTCCCATAATCCGGTGACGGGTGGTTTGTGCTTTAGAGGTGATAATGGACAGGCGCTCGCCTACCAAAACATTCATTAGTGTGGATTTACCTACATTAGGGCTTCCTATAATATTTACAAAACCAGCCTTATGTGTCATTGGAATTTTTGTTAATAACATTTTTTGCGGGTGCAAAGAAACGAAATATAAAGTTGTAGTCCTATTTTTAAAGAATAGCAATGAAAATAACAGGTGTATCCGAGTTAGTAGCGTTAAAAAATAGTAGAATCATTTACAGTTTAAGATTGTTAATAAGATTTGTTAGGAGTACTGAAAACAAACTGTATCTTTGTATCCGCAAAAATGAACGTATTGTTCTTCTTTATTAAGAACATTTAAATACCAACCTATATTGCGGGGTGGAGCAGTTGGTAGCTCGTTGGGCTCATAACCCAAAGGTCATCGGTTCGAGTCCGGTCCCCGCTACTACAAGCCGATACAGAAATGTATCGGCTTTTTTGTTGAATATTATTTGAAATCTCGCTTACGTCTATCTCAATCGTCAGCTCAAATATTAATTGAAATCGAGCGGAAAGGTAGGATAGGACTCATTAAGCATAAATAGTTGCCAATCGAAAAGAGGGACTCTGGAATAATTAAACTAAAAAGACCATTGCTAATTATAGCAATGGTCTTTTTTTTAGTGTGACCCCAATTGGATTCGAACCAATGGCCGCAGGTTTAGAAAACCTGTGCTCTATCCAGCTGAGCTATGGAGTCAAAAAAAAACTAATCAACCAATTTGAAAATTTGTTTTTTCAACAAATTACCGAATTAACTAATTAGTCAATTTTTTAAGTCGGGGCGGCCAGATTTGAACTGACGACCTCCTGGTCCCAAACCAGGCGCGATACCGGACTACGCTACGCCCCGAATACTTTGCTTAAAAACTTATTAAGCGGTTGCAAATGTACTACTATTTTTTACTTCGCAAACAAATTATATAAATATTATTTTTATTCTAACAAATTCACGCAGGAGCAACCATTCTCAGTCCTGCATTATTCTATAACATCCAAAAAATAATCTATTTTAATTATAAAGCCGGGCATAAAGTTTACCGAACTATAAAAACAATGGAATGGCAGAGATTTCATCTTCCCTTTTAACAAAAATTTTTATCTTGCAGTGATTTAAAATGATGCAGAAAGAAAAATTAATAATCGGACGCAGAGAACAAATTGATTTTCCTGAATTGGGATTATTTGATATTACCGCGAAAGTTGATACGGGTGCGTATACCAGCGCTTTACACTGCTGTGATATAAGAGAGCAAGATGGCGTTTTGTATTTTAAACTGTTAGCTCCATCACATCCTGAATACACTTCTGTAGAACACCGTTTTACAACCTATTATCAAAAAGAAATTAAAAATTCATTCGGAGAAATAGAGAAACGGTATATTATTAAAACCTCTGTACGGCTTGGCCGTAAGCGCATAAAAGCAATAATTTCGCTCAGCGACCGTGGAAAGATGCGTTATCCGGTTTTAATTGGCAGAAAACTGTTAAAAAACCGCTTTATTGTTGATGTATCTGAACTGAATTGCTTAAACCGCAATGGTAAATAAGTAAATCTATTAGCTGGTAAGAAACTATTTCAAAAATTAAGACACTTTATTAAAAAATAAAAAAATGAAAATCGCTATTTTATCACGTAACCAAAAACTATACTCTACCAGACGGTTAGTAGAGGCTGCAGAACAACGCGGGCATGAGGTAATTGTGCTTGATCATTTAAAATGCGTTTTGGTTATTGAAAAAGGCAACCCTCATATATTTTATGGCGGAAAAGAGGTAAAAGGCGTTGATGCTATCATTCCGCGTATTGGTACTTCCGTTACATTTTATGGGGCTGCCGTTGTTCGCCAGTTTGAGCAGATGAAAGTATTTTCAAGTGTTGAGTCACAGGCTTTGGTACGTTCCCGTGATAAACTGCGCAGCTTACAGTTACTAGCCAAAGCAGGAATTGGTATGCCGAAAACGGCTTTTGCTTCTATACCAAAAAACATTGAAAATGTATTGGAGCAGGTTGGTGGTGCACCAGTAGTAATAAAGCTTTTAGAGGGCACGCAAGGTATTGGAGTAATTTTGGCGGAAACACATAAATCTGCTAAATCGGTTATTGAATCTTTTTTGGCTTTAAAAGCAAACATTTTAGTTCAGGAATTTATAAAAGAAGCTGGCGGAGCTGATATCAGAGCATTTATAGTAGATGGAAAAGTAGTAGGAGCTATGAAACGTCAGGGTTTACCAGGTGAATTCAGAAGCAACCTGCATCGTGGTGGAAGTGCCCAGGTGATTGAACTTTCAAAAGAGGAGCGTGAAACCGCGATTACTTCTGCAAAAAAATTGGGCCTTGCAATAGCAGGAGTAGATATGCTGCAATCATCACGCGGACCATTGGTAATGGAAGTGAATTCTTCACCGGGTCTGGAGGGCATTGAAGGGGCAACAGGTGTTGATATCGCGGCTAAGATTATTGAATACATTGAGCGTAACGAATTTAATCACGGAGCATAAAAAACTGGTGATTTGAAAATTTAGTGAATTTGAGATTAAAAAAACTTGAAATAATAGAGTTATTACATTACTCATTGATACAATTTTTAATTCTTTGTTTTAACACTTCTTAATTCTTCAAATCTCTAAATTTCCACTTCTCTAATTAAAAAAAATGACTTACCAAAATAAAACCATACGTATTAATGGAACCGATATCAAGCCGGGGGCATCAGCAACACTGAACCTTAACTTATATCAATTACCAACAAAAACAGTGATTGAAATCCCTGTTTATGTTTTTCGTTCAATTAATCCTGGCCCTGTATTATTGATATTGGCAGGCATGCATGGCGATGAAATAAATGGAATTGAAATTGTACGCAGGCTTATTACCCGTAAGGATGTGCGAGAGCCGCTTTGCGGCAGTATCATTGCCATTCCTGTTATTAATATTATTTCATTTTTATCCGGATCGCGGGAATTGCCTGATGGCAGGGATCTTAACAGATGTTTTCCCGGAAACAAAAACGGATCGCTTGGAAGCCGTATTGCATACGATTTAATGAATGAGGTAATTCCTCAAATCGACTTTGGTATTGACTTTCATACGGGAGGGTCGAAAATTAATAATTACCCTCAATTACGCTGTGTATTCAGCAACAAAGTAAATTTAGATCTTGGCAAAAAATTCTCTCCAACACTTATTATCAATGCCCCTTTCCGCGATAACACGTTGCGCAAAGAAGCTGCAAAAAAGGGGAAATCAATTTTAGTTTTTGAAGGTGGTGAATCCTCTCGTTTTGATTACTTATCAATCAATGAGGGTATGAATGGCTGTTTACGGTTAATGAAACATCTTAAAATGAACAACCTTGATATCCCTAAAAACCCAACCGTTTTACTAGACAAATCCACTTGGGTGAGGGCCCGGGCATCTGGTTTATTTCATACGTCTAAAACAAACGGGGCACACATTATAAAAGGAGAGATTATTGGAATGATTTGCGATCCCTATGGAGAACATCAGGAAAATTTAGTTGCCCCTACTGATGGATACATTATTGGAATGAATAACCAACCGGTGGTTAACCAAGGTGATGCTTTGATTCACATTGGTATGGAAGAATAATACAATTATTTAAAGTTACAAAAGAGAGTGAAAGGAAATTAAAATTGATTGCTAATCAAATTCCAAAATCCATTTCACCCTCTGGAAAACTTCATTACTTTATCACTCCCAACTCTTTCCCAACCTTTTCGAATGCTGCCAATGCTTTATCAATATGTGCCTTTTCATGAGCTGCTGATAACTGAACACGGATTCGCGCCTGACCTTTCGGAACAACAGGGAAAAAGAAACCGGTTACATATATTCCTTCATCCAATAATTTATTTGCAAAATCCTGAGACAATTTCGCATCGTACAACATCACCGGAACAATAGCAGAATCACCATCTTTAATTTCCAGACCTGCTTTTTTAATTCCTTGTTTAAAATAATTGATGTTGGATTCCAGTTTGTCGCGAAGTGTTGTGGCTTCGCTTAACATATCCAGCACTGCAATAGAAGCTCCTACAATATGCGGTGCTAATGAATTGCTGAATAAATATGGGCGGGAACGCTGACGCAATAATTCTATAATTTCTTTTTTACCGGTGGTAAAACCACCCATAGCCCCACCTAAAGCTTTGCCTAATGTACCCGTAATAATATCCACGCGGTGCATTACATTTTTCAACTCCACCGTTCCACGGCCGGTTTTACCAATGAAGCCTGTGGCATGGCTTTCGTCCACCATTACTAATGCATTGTACTTATCTGCTAAATCACATATCTTATCTAATGGTGCTACAAAACCATCCATTGAAAATACTCCATCTGTAACGATAATCCTGTAACGCTGACCCTGAGCCTTTTTTAGCTGCTCTTCCAGATCATTCATATCACAGTTTTTATAACGATAGCGCTGCGCTTTTGACAAACGTACACCATCAATTATTGAAGCGTGATTTAATTCGTCTGAAATAATTGCATCTTCTTCACCAAACAACGATTCGAATACCCCGCCATTCGCGTCAAAGCAAGCGGCATATAAAATGGTATCTTCCTGCCCTAAAAATTTTGCGATCTTTTCTTCCAACTCTTTGTGTATATCCTGTGTACCACAGATAAAACGAACGCTGCTCATTCCGTAACCTCTGGTATCAAGCGTTTTATGGGCAGCTTCAATTACTTTTGTATGGGATGACAAACCAAGGTAATTGTTAGAACAAAAGATTATTACTTCTTTGCCATTTACTTTTACCACAGCACCCTGCTCTGTTGCAATTACCCGCTCACGTTTAAAAAGACCTGATTCTTCTATATTCTTTAATTCTGACTGAAGATGATTCTTAAAATTTCCGTACATATTTATTTAGATTTAAAAGAGATTAGACATTAGGACTTGATACAAACAAAAGTAAAAAAATATCTCCATTTTAATTACCTTTACCTATACATTAACTTCTCTGCACTGCTGAAAGCCAGGAGAAGCCTTTAAAAATGATCTTATGAAGAAAATAATGCTTTTGGGTTCAGGCGAACTGGGAAAAGAATTTGTAATCGCTGTAAAGCGTTTAGGACACTATGTTGTAGCTGTTGATTCCTACAATGATGCACCAGCGCAACAAGTAGCCGATTCACGTGAAGTCATCAACATGTTGGATGGAAATGAGCTGGATAGAATTGTTGCCAAACACCAACCTGATATAATTGTTCCTGAAATAGAAGCCATTCGAACCGAACGGTTTTATGATTATGAAAAACAAAATATACAGGTAGTGCCAAGTGCAAGAGCAGCAAACTTTACCATGAACCGTAAAGCAATCCGCGATTTAGCAGCAAAAGAATTAGGATTAAAAACGGCTAAATATGAATACGCGAATAGTTTGAATGAGTTAATTGCTGCAGTTAAAACCGTAGGAATTCCTTGTGTTGTAAAGCCTTTAATGAGTTCTTCCGGTAAGGGACAAAGTGTAATCAAATCAGATGCGGACATTCAGAAAGCTTGGGAATACGCTCAGGCAGGCAAACGTGGCGATTATACCGAGGTAATTGCAGAAGCATTTGTGAAATTTAATTCTGAAATAACTTTACTAACTGTTACGCAAAAAAACGGTGAAACCCTCTTTTGTCCGCCAATAGGCCATCGTCAGGAACGTGGAGATTACCAGGAAAGCTGGCAGCCTGCGGAAATAAATTCAGAACATTTGAAAGAAGCCCAACAAATGGCGGAGAAAGTTACTGAAGCATTGACAGGTGCTGGTATTTGGGGCGTTGAATTTTTTCTTGCAGATGATGGTGTTTATTTTTCTGAACTGTCTCCACGACCGCACGATACGGGGATGGTAACACTTGCTGGCACACAAAATTTTTCTGAATTTGAATTACATGCACGCGCGGTGTTAGGACTGCCTATTGCTGAAATCACATTGGAACGTGCTGGTGCAAGCGCTGTTATTCTTGCTGATAAAGAAGGCACACACCCCACCTACCCAGGAATTGAAAAAGCCATGAGTAATAAATTGAGTGATATTCGTATTTTTGGAAAGCCTGTAACTAGGCCCTATCGAAGAATGGCGGTAGCATTAACTTACGATAAAGTGGGGAGTAATGTGAATGCAATAAAACAACGCGCAATTGAAATTGCAGCAATGATAACCGTTGAAGCGAACTAATAATAATATCTTCACTCTTTGCCAACAGCAGTTAATATAAAAGAATTTTTAAAGCTCTCGGAACAGTTTCCAATACTGGATGTTCGGAGCCCGGGTGAATTTGAATATGGCCATATACCAGATGCACTTTCGTTACCATTATTTTCAAATGAAGAACGCGCAATAGTTGGAACAGCTTATAAACAAGTAAGCAGAGAGAGTGCTGTAAACAAGGGGCTTGAAATTTTCGGACCCAAAATGAAAACTTTTGCTGAAGAAGCAAAAAAAATAAGCAGTGGTAATACATTTCTTGTTCATTGCTGGAGGGGAGGTATGCGCAGTGGTACTGTAGCGTGGCTGCTTGAGCTGTATGGATGCAAAGTTTATCTTCTTCGTGGCGGTTACAAATCATTCCGAAGAATTGCATTGGAAAGTTTTGCCACGGACCGGAAAATATTGGTTTTAGGAGGAAAAACAGGATCGGGCAAAACGCTGATCTTAAAAAAAATAAGTGAATCGGGTGAGCAGGTAATTGACCTTGAAAAGCTCGCACACCACAAAGGATCATCCTTTGGGGCATTGGGCGAAAAACCGCAGCCCTCTCAGGAAATGTTTGAGAACCAACTTTTCACAGGCCTATACAAAACAGATCCTGCAAGAACTATATGGGTGGAGAATGAAAGCAGTATGATTGGTACTAAAGTGATACCAAAATTGTTTTTTGAAAAGATGAAAAGCAGTCCTCTGTTTTTTCTTGACATTCCGTTTGAAGAGCGCCTGGACTTCCTTACCAGCGAGTACGGCAAATTTAATCCTGACGATCTAAAGGATGCCATCACCAGAATCACCAGAAAATTAGGAGGCCTAAATGCCCAAATTGCAGCGACAGCCATTGACAATGGGGATATCAGAGCGGCCTTTAATATTTGCCTGACGTATTACGATAAAACATATGATTACGGGAAAAACAAGCGACTGCCCGAAACGATAACCAATTACTGTTTTGAAACTTTAAATGCTGATTTAATTGCAAAGGAAATAATTGAAAACAGTAAACAATCCGGACTTTGAATTAAAAAAATATGACAACCAATAAAGATATTAAATTAACACAATACAGTCATGGTGCAGGATGTGGGTGCAAAATTGCCCCAGCCGTATTGGATGAAATACTAAAATCAAATTTTATTGCCCCCAAAAATGATAAATTGATTGTAGGCAACAGCAGTAAAGATGATGCGGCTGTTTACGATATTGGTAATGGACAAGGGCTTATCAGCACAACCGATTTTTTTATGCCCATTGTGGATGATGCATTTGATTTTGGAAAAATTGCTTCTGCAAATGCAATAAGCGATGTATATGCGATGGGAGGAAAACCCTTGATGGCTGTTGCTATATTGGGCTGGCCAATTAATAAGCTTTCTGTTGAAATAGCACAGCAGGTAATTGATGGTGCCCGAAGTATCTGTGCCGAAGCGGGTATTCCGTTGGCGGGAGGGCATAGTATTGACAGCCCAGAGCCCATCTTTGGCTTAGCAGTTAGTGGTTTGATTGACTTAAAAAATTTAAAGCAAAACAATACAGCAAAAGCGGGCGATTTAATTTATATCACAAAAAAAATTGGTGTTGGTATACTTACAACAGCCGAAAAGAAAGGTGTTTTAAAAAATGACCATATAGGTGTGGCCGTAAAACAAATGGTGAAATTAAATATGCTGGGTGAAAAAGCTGCCTTGATAAAAGGGGTTACTGCTATGACTGATGTTACCGGCTTTGGTTTGTTAGGCCATCTGATTGAAATGGCAGAAGGCGCTAGCCTTTCAGCAGAAATTAACTATTCAAAAATCCCCATGCTGGAGGATTTAAATTTCTATACAGCTCAAATGTGCATACCTGATAATAGCTTCCGCAATTGGAGCAGCTATGATCCAAAGGTAGAGGGAATAACCGGAGATTCATTATTTACCCTATGCGATCCTCAAACAAATGGCGGTTTATTGATAACCGTTAATCCCACTTCAAAAGTTGAATTTGAACAACTATTGGTAAGCGAAGGATATAGTGATTTTATTCAACCAATTGGTGTAATGAAGTCTATGGAAGGTAAAGTAATAACCATTATTTAATCCCTAAAACAGGGATATTTATATTTGTTAATTATTCCCAATTTCCACCCCATTCCTTGTTTTCACATTCATTAATTTACTAATTTAGTATAAATGATTATATAACATTATTTATGCTGAATTGTATTATTGTCGATGATGATGAATTGGCTTTAAAGCTGGTCGAAAATTGTATCGAACGAATAGATTTTCTAACCCTCGTGGGCACTGCAACCTCTGGAACGGAGGCCGTTAATTTATTGGAAAAACATAAAAATATTGATGTTGCTTTCCTTGACATTGAAATGCCCGGAATGAGCGGCCTTGACTTTGTTAAAAATTACAAAACACCGCAGGTAATTTTTATTACCGGGAATAAAGAGTATGCCGCTGAAACATACGATTATAATGTTACCGATTTTATTCTCAAACCTGTTGATTTTAACCGGTTCTTAAAAGCTGCCCAAAAAGCCAAAGAAATAAAAGAAAGCATTTCGATAAGCCAACGAAACACGGATGATTTGTATATAAAAAAAAATTCTCGTCTGATCAGAATAAGTGCTAAAGATATACTATACATAGAAGCTATGGCAGACTATGTAAATATTTATACTACAAAAGAAAAATTCACTATTCTATCAACAATGAAAGCAATTGAAAATAAATTGCAAATTTATGACTTTACAAGGATTCACAATTCTTATATTATCCGATTGGACAAAATAGTTGAGATTGAAGATGAAATAATTATAATAGAAGGGAAGTCGCTGCCACTAAGCCGAAAATACAAAAGTACATTTTTTCAAAAGCTTAACCTTCTTTAAAAATAGACTATTTCCTTAAAATGGAATGTTTTTTTCATAGACATCAATAGCTCACCATCTGCTTATTTGCAAATTGTGACCGGTTTTAAGTACCTGTTATCTGAGATTTAAAATAGAGTATCGAAATACCCAGTTTATCTATAAAAAAAAGCGGTATTTTAGAAAGCTATATTGCGTTAAATGAAAAAAACAGCAACCATATGTTTTCTTATTGCACTGCCATTAGGACCATAAAAAATGAAAACAAATGCCCCTTTACCAAAAAACGAAGACGAACGTTTAAAAACGCTATCGGAATACAATATTCTTGATACTTTACCAGAGGATGCATTCGATCGTCTTACAAAACTGGCCTCTATAATATGTGGTGTTCCAATTGCTTTAATTAGTTTAATTGATAAAAATCGTCAATGGTTTAAATCCAGTATTGGACTTGATGTATCAGAAACACCGCGCGACTTGTCATTTTGCCAGCATGCCATTGTAGGCGATTCGCTAATGGAAGTGTCGGATGCTACAAAAGATGAGCGTTTTTTTAACAATCCACTCGTAACTGATACGCCTAATATTAAATTCTACGCGGGTTACCCATTAATTGATAAGAATGGTTTTGCACTCGGTACACTTTGCGTTATTGATAGAAAAGCAAAAGTGTTAAATCCAGAACAAAGGGAAGCTTTAACCCTTTTAGCAAATGAGGCTGTTTCGCAAATTGTAACGAGAAAAAAAAACATAGAAAAAGATAAACTAGAAAAACTATTTGATCTTTCTTTAGACATGATATGTATAGCCAGTTCAGATGGCTATTTTAAGAAAATAAACCCCGCATTTACTTCTACATTGGGATGGTCCACCGAAGAATTGAAAGAAAATCCTTTTGTTAATTTCATTCACCCTGATGATGTTCAAAGTACTATAGATGAAGTAAAAAAACTTTCGAAAGGTATAAAAACTGTTGATTTTGAAAACCGATTCAGAACAAAATCCGGAGAGTACTTATCAATTGCCTGGGTGGCAAATCCAGATGAACATACAGGAGAAATATTTAGCATTGGACGAAATATATCTGAAAGAAAAAACTGGGAAAGTAAACTTTTATCAAGCGAAGCAAAATACAGAGGTTTTTTTGAAAATTCCCGGAGCCTTGTGTGTACACATGATTTAAAGGGAAATATACTTTCCATTAACCGCGCCTCCGCTTTATCAATAGGGTATTCAGTTGAAGAAGCCTGCACAAAGAATTTTTTTGATATCGTGCCTCCTCATGCCAAAGAATATGTGCAAATTTTTTTAGAAGAGCTTGAACAGGATGGGTTATCCAAAGGACTAATGAAAATTAAACATAAAGATGGATCTATTAAAACCTGGATGTACGATAGTATAGTTTTTACTCAATCTGATGGAAGCAAGCTTGTGCTGGGCACTGCAGTGGATCTGACAGAGCGAATTCTTCTTGAAAAAGAGCTGAAAGAAAGTAACAATCGGTTTTTCAAAATATTTGATAAAAACCCTGTTATAATGGCCATTTCAAATATGGCGACAAAACAATTAGAATATGTAAATGAAAGTTTTCTTGAAATTTTTGGCTATACAAGGCAAGAGGTTATTGGAAAAACTTCCACCGAATTAAATATGATTTCAGAAGCAGATCGCGAACAAACAATTGCGGTATTAAACAAACAAGGATATGTAAGATCAATGGAAGGGGTTATGTCCAAAAAAAATGGTGAAAAGTTTTGGGTACTTAACTCCATCGAAATTATTGATATTGGTGGTGCCCCCTTTCTGGTATCCTCTATGAATAATATTGAGGAGCGAAAAAAAATGGAAGAGGAAATTATAAATGCAAGGGAAAAAGCGGAACAAGCGGTATTAGCAAAAAATAGTTTCCTGGCCAATATGAGCCATGAAATTAGAACCCCAATGAATGCAATTATTGGTTTTACAGACCTTTTGGAACAAAGTGAATTAGATGAGGACCAAAAAGAATGCGTGGATTCGGTTAAACTTGCCGGAATTAATCTGTTAGCCATTATTAATGATATCTTGGATTTTTCAAAAATTGAATCCGGGAATGTAACCCTTGAAAGTACCCAATTTAATTTAAAAGAAACATTAAAAAATGTTTATAATCTTCTAAATATAAAAGCAAAGGAAAAAAATTTAGAATATGATTTTTTTCTTGATGGTTCGCTTCCCGAGTACGTTGTGGGTGATAGTGTGAGGCTAAATCAAATACTAATAAATTTAATTGGTAATGCTATTAAATTTACTGAAGAGGGAGGCGTTACAATTTCTGTAAAAAAGACGGAAGAGGATGAATTAAACTATTCAATACGATTTACTGTTAAAGATACGGGCATTGGCATACCGAAAGAAATGGAGCACACTATTTTTGACAGATTTGCACAAGTTAATGCAGAAACCACCAGGAAATTTGGTGGAACCGGTTTAGGCTTAAGCATTGCAAAAAATTTGGTAGAACTGCAGGGAGGTGAAATTCAGTTGAAAAGTGAATTAAATAAAGGCTCAGAATTTTCTTTTGAAATACGATACAAAAAAGCAGATACGGATGCAATTCACTTTTCGAAAACCAGCTTTGTTCCCGATGCAAAATTGAAAGACATAAAAGTCTTACTATGTGAGGATAATGCACTCAATCAAAATCTTGCAAAAAAAGTATTCATAAAATTTGGGATTGACTTTGTTATTGCTGCAAATGGTAAAATTGGATTAGAAAAACTAAAGGAAAGTAATTTCGATTTAATTTTAATGGACCTTCAAATGCCAGAGATGGATGGATACCAAACAACTATCATAATTAGGGAAGAGTTGAAACTCAAAATACCAATTATTGCAATGACGGCCCATTCACTTGTTGGAGAAAAAGAGAAATGTTTTGAAATTGGAATGAATGATTATGTGGGCAAACCCTTTACTCAGGAAGAACTTTATTCCAAAATCACAACAAATTACCTAAAGTATAAAAGTTGACAAATATAAGATTATAAAAATTTAAAAAATTCAAAAACAAAATTCAACAAGCTTAT
This sequence comes from Bacteroidota bacterium, assembly GCA_040387415.1. Lineage (GTDB taxonomy): Bacteria > Bacteroidota > Bacteroidia > 2-12-FULL-35-15 > 2-12-FULL-35-15 > 2-12-FULL-35-15. Next base: position 59,876 of record JAZKDU010000015.1, on the reverse strand, counting down.
TTAAAGTTTATGAACGGAAGAACAAATATTATAGGTGCATTCGGCATAAGTATAATTACACTTACTTTAATTGGTCTTTACGCCTATCAAAGTGCTACCAAATACAAGGGAGCATCAGATTTAGTGCATCACACTCAAGATGTAATAACCGAGGTTCAGAGAATATTAACCGGTATTCAAGATATAGAATCGGAACAGAGGGGCTATGTAATTACAGGAAAAGAAAGCTTTTTAGAGTTTTATGAAATCAATCTGGTAAACTTGGAAAGGGATTACAAAGATGCTAAAACATTAATACGAGACAATAACAAGCAGCTTGCCTTATTAGATTCCATCCATTTTCTTATCACACAAAAAATTCAATTCTCCACGCAAAATATTGCATTATATAAAAATAGAGGATTTGAATCTGCTAAACAAAGCATCTCTGAGGGTTATGGCGAAAACCGGATGCGTGAGATAAAAAGAATGGTTAGCCGATTTATAAAAAACGAAGACTTACTCCTGTCTGAAAGACTTGATAAGGCAAATGAACACTTTCTTACTACTACGCGAATTATTATTGGCAGTATTAGTTTAACTATTTTAATTTTATTAATTACGTTGTATTTTTTCGTTGTTGATTATGATAGAAGGGTTGCTTCTGAAAAACAATTAAAAATTCAGCAGGAAGAAATTGAAAAACTTTCTGAATTTCAAAATGTAATTTTAAATGGTACCGACTATTCCATCATAGCAGTTTCTTATCCTGAAGGAGTAATAACCGTTTTTAATAAAGGTGCTGAAAAAATGCTTGGTTATGCTGCTAACGAGATGATCGGAATACATACTCCAGCTATCATTCACAAACCTGAAGAAGTAGTGGCTCGTGCAGAAACATTAAGTAATGAGTTCAATTTAAAAATTGAGCCTGGTATGGACGTGTTTTTTATGAAATCACAACGTGGACTTAGTGACATTTCCGAATGGACGTATATTCGAAAAGATGGTTCGGAATTACCTGTTGAATTGTCAATCACAGTCTTAAAAGACCATGATCACAATATAATAGGTTATTTAGGGCTTGCAAAAGACATATCGGAAAGTAAAAAAGCCAAAGAAGAAATTATAAAAGCGAAAGAAAAAGCAGAACAAGCGGTACACGCAAAAAGTCGTTTTTTGGCAAATATGAGCCATGAAATACGCACACCAATGAACGCGATTATAGGATTTACTGAACTTCTAGCAGATAGCAAGCTTGATAAAGAACAAAGTGAAAATTTAAATTCAGTTCAATTAGCCGGCATAAACCTACTGGCTATTATAAACGATATACTCGATTTTTCAAAAATTGAATCAGGGAGTATTGTCCTTGAAAACGTTCCATTCGATTTGAAGGACGCTTTAAAAAATATTTACAATTTGATGAATGGAAAAGCGAAAGAAAAAAAACTCGAATACAATCACTTTCTGGATGCAGGATTACCAGACTTCGTAACTGGAGACAGTATTCGTCTCAATCAAATATTAATTAATTTGATTGGGAACGCTATGAAATTTACAGAAAATGGTAGTGTAACTGTTTCTGTAAAAAAGTTAGAAGAAGACAAACAATCGTGTAAGATACGTTTTACAGTAAAGGATACAGGAATAGGTATTTCGGAAGACAAAATAAGTTTGGTTTTTGACCGCTTCTCACAAGCCAATGCAGAAACGACTCGAAAATTTGGAGGTACAGGATTGGGTTTAAGTATAGCAAAAAATTTAGTGGAATTGCAAGGGGGAGAAATAAAGCTAAAAAGCAAGCTCAATGAGGGTTCCGAATTTTCGTTCGAACTTGTTTATCAAAAAGCACAAAAAAATTCTTCACAAAAAAAGGAAAAACTATTCGTTCATAACGAAAATGTTGGAAAAGTGAAAATATTATTATGTGAGGATAATACACTTAACCAGCAATTAGCAAAAAAGATTCTAACCAAATTCGGATTTGATTTCGAAATTGCCGGCAATGGAAAAATGGGGTTGGAGAAATTACAAAGAGAAAAATTTGATTTAGTTTTAATGGATTTACAAATGCCTGAAATGGACGGTTACCAAACAACTATAGCAATTCGGGAACAGCTCAATTTAACGATCCCAATTATTGCAATGACTGCACATTCGTTAGTTGGCGAAAAGGATAAATGTTTAGAGATTGGGATGAATGATTATTTAGGGAAACCATTTACCCAGGAAGATCTGTACTTTAAGATCTCTTCCTATTTGCCACAAAAAAATATCGACAGAAAAGCACCTGTTCAGGTGGTTGAAAAAACAGAAACTGATAGTGATGCAAAAATTGTAAATTTAAAATTTTTGAAAGAATTCTCAGATGGTAACAAAATATTCGAAAAGGAGATGATTGAAATGTTTTTGAGGCAAGTGCCAGTAGATATTGATACTCTGGGATGCGCCTTTAATGATTCTGACAGCCTGCTTATTAAATCTACATCTCATAAATTAAAATCTTCAATCTCTATAGTAGGCTTATCATCAGTAGAAAAACAACTTAGTTTTATTGAAAAAAACGCCCTAAATAAGGAAATGGAAATTGTTGAATCTTCGAAGGAAAAGTATACTTTTATTAAGAAAACGCTCAACGAAAACTACCCGATTCTTCGGAAAATATTAGAAGATGAATATTAAAACAGGAAAACATGAATTTATTCGGAAATAAAAACAGTTCTAAAACAAAGAAATTTTTAATTTTTCTGGTTGAAGATAATGCTATTTATTTACGGCAATTAGAGCATTTGATACAATCAAAATTTGGCGAAAAAGCTGAAGTTGAATGTATGCCTGTTGCTGAAGTTGCAGAAATAAAAATTCAAAATGGTGATATTCCAGATTTACTCATTATGGACCATTATTTGAATGATCGTTATGAAGATGCAGAAGAAGGATTCGATGTTTTAAAAAGATTAAAAAAAGAATATCCCTCTATTGAATTTATTCTTCATAGTTCGCAGCAAAGCATTGAACTGGCTCTATCAATAGCAAAAGAAGGGATTTGCACGTATATTGCAAAAGGAGATGATGGATTTAACAAAATAGAAGCTGAAATAAAAAAACTCATAAAATGAAACTATTATTTGCCGAAGACGATGACTTATTAAGAAATTCGCTTACATTTTATCTTAAAAATAACGGATATTCTGTAACCGCAGTTAGTAATGGAATGGAGGTGAAGGAACAATTAAAAATCAGCACATTCGATTTGGTAATAACTGACCTTAATATGCCGTTTCTAGGTGGCATGGAAGTTATTTCCTTCGTGAGAAACGAATTAAAATCATCTACACCAATCATTGTATTAACTTCTTTTGGAATAGAAAAAGCCGAATTAGATGCGTTTGAGATTGGCGCAAGCGAGTTTGTTACTAAACCGTTCAGTCCTTCCGTTTTAAAAGCTCGAATAGAAAAATTATTGGCTAAGTCGCAAAAAAAAGACTGATAAAATGAAGTACAAAAATTGGCTTATAGCTTTTGCTATTGTTTTACTAACTATTCCAAAATTTTTTTCACAAACGGAAAATGTTGATAGTCTATTTCAAGAAGCCAGATCACTCGCCTTTGCTTCACAATACGCCAAATCAATAGCTCTTTGCAAAAAAATCCTGACGACTGCTCCCAATTATCAGGATGCACAAGTATTAATGGGACGAGCATACTTTTGGAATAACAATCCCGATTCTGCAATATTTATATTAAATCAAACCCTCAATTCTGCGCATTATGCTGATGCATATGTTGCATTATCAGATATACAGCGTTTTACAAGCAAACCATCAGAAGCACTTACAACTGCAGAAAGTGGGCTGTCTTTTTTCTCTGATAATGAAGACCTTCAAATAAGAAAAGTAAAAGCATTAATCGATTTAAAAGCGGATTCTTCAGCCTTTTCATTTGCAGATTCTATAGTTCACATTAATGGCAATCCTGAATTAAGACAATTACTCGAAAAAATGAAACGGCTAAAATCAAAAAATGTAATCACCGTTTCGTATGATTTTGATTATTTCGACAAACAATTTACTGAGCCATGGCATCTTATTTCCGTTGGCTATGGCAGACGTACCAGGCATCTCGGCATGCTTACCTTAAGGGCAAACCTGGCAAACCGTTATAATTCCAATGGCTCGCAAATTGAAATGGATGCATATCCGACTTTTGGAAAAAAAATGTATGCTTATCTGAATGCCGGCTATTCCGATGATTTTACATTTCCAAACTACCGGGCGGGACTATCTGTTTATAGAAATTTCAAACACGCCTTTGAAGGGGAGTTGGGAGTAAGGTTCTTGTATTTTAGTAAAACCACCATTTTATATGTTGGCTCTATTGGTAAATACCAGGGAAATTTTTGGTTTTCGTTTCGTCCTACATTTATTGCATCTTCCAACGGTAACGAATTTTCGCAATCTTATTCTTTGATTACACGTTATTATTTAAAAACAGCATTTGATTATGTTACATTAACTTTAGGTTATGGACTTTCTCCTGACGATCGATCAAGGGAAACATTACTTCAGAATGCGGACTTCAAAAGTTATAAGGCTAATTTAGCGGTCCAAAAACTAATTAAGGGCAATAATATACTATCTGTTTCTGCAGGTATCGTGAATCTTGAATACTTTCAAGGCATAAAAAGCATTGGAAACAATTACTATACAGGTTTAATTTATCAAAAAATGTTCTGATGTATGAACTTAAAAAAAAGGAAAACACCCTGGCTATTAATTTCCCTTATATTGATAATACTTGCACCACCGTTGGCTATGCTTATTATCTGGCATACAAAAAAAGAAAAGAAAATAGATATTATTATTGTTGACAAAACGGTAGCTACCATGCAAAAAAGTGAACATGCTTCTTTGCACTGGCTCCTAAACAACTTGAAAATAGTGAAACACGACAATTCATTATACTCCATTGATGATTATTACGGTTTTTTTCCTGAGGACGATGAAAAATTTACGATCACAGATTTTGAAAAAGCAGACACCACTCAACTCCGCGAACTAGTTAAAAAAAATCAATTATTATATATTACCGATACCTATGGTGTGTATTCCAATGAATGGTATAGTCACGAGCAAATTTCGGAAAGGAGTGGAAAGATATATGGTGGTTTAACTGAACAGGAAATAGTACTATTAAAAGAGTTTAAAAAGAATGAAAAATTAATTATTACTGAATTTAATTGTATTGGTTCGCCTACTAAACAAAGTATCCGTAACGATTTCGAAAAAACATTCGCTATAAAATGGACAGGCTGGGTGGGGAGATACTTTGAAAATCTTTCGGAATCCAATTCGGATGTTCCACATTGGCTGGTAACAAATTATAAAATGCAACATAATAACAGATGGCCTTTTAAAGCCTCTGGAATTGCATTTGTTAAAGATGATGATCAAGTAGAAATACTGGCCCAAACAAACGATTTGATAAGCAGTCTGCCTTTAATATATACAAATGAGCTGAATGCAAAAAAATTCAATCTTCCAAAAGCCATCCCTTATGCATTTTGGTTTGATATTATGGAATCCAATGAACACAACAATATAGTTTCATACTACCATATTAATACAACCGCACATGGAGATAGTATTTTAAAATCAAAAGGAATACCAAACATATTTCCAGCCGTTACAGAGCACTATGAGGCCGATTATAAGTTCTATTATTTTTCAGGTGATTTTGCAGATAATACTATTTCTAAAAAGCTATCCCACCTGGAAGGTATTCCATTTGTAAAGGCCAGTCTTACCTCCTTAAACGACCAGGACAGAGAGAAATTTTATTGGAATTTTTATTATCCTTTAATGTCAAAAATCCTTACAGAATATCATTCCGGATTAACAATAACAAAATAGCAAAAGAGGCGCTATTTAGGGACTCCTAAAGGATCCTTCATCTCCAATTGCTCCATAAAAGGCTCATTGGTTTGCTCGTAAAAAGCTTTCAATCGCTTTCCAAAAAGTGCAACCGATTTGTTTGATGAAAAAAGGAAGTTATTGTAAAAAGGTTCAGGTGTGGTAGGATAATTGTTTTTAATAACTGCCAGTAAATTTAACTGCATCCAATCACTCAGCATTTCATTATAATTAACAAGAAAACTTAAACCATCTAAACCTCTGAGCTTTACAAGAGCTACAATAGCCTCTTGCCGTAGTGTTAGGTTTTTCGCTCTTACATATTTTTGAATCAATTGATGTGAATCAACAATATTCATTTCGGCTAATTCAATTATTGCTTCGCATTTGACTGGCCACTTTCTTGAATTTAATTTTTTATACGTTTCCTGAATCAATGCAGATTCGCTATAAAACAATTCAATTTTTTGGGAATAGGTACCGGAATAGTTACGATGTAAAGTTATTAAAGAGTCGAGGAGTAGCAGGCGAAAAAAGTCATTCTTGATATTTTGTACATATTCAGCATCTGACAAAAAATCCGAATATGATTTATCTGCAAATAAAACCGAAAAAACCACATTATCTGCCAGCTGTTTATAAAAAGCAGTTTTTTTTTCATTCCCTATTTTCCTGAGTCGGCTTATTAAAAGCAGAATCAGGAAGAAAAGTGATAAAGAAAAAAACAATAGTATCATTACTATCAAAAAAATTTCTGACCTTTGTCCATCCATAACGCTTACTAAATAAGAAACTTACAAGTAATAAAGATAAATATTTATTTTAACTATGAGTTTTTTAGAAACATTAAAAATCGCTGTCGGAATATTCAACGTTTCCATTTTTGTTTTTGCAGTATTTATAATGTCCTCCTACGTTATACTGGCACTCATCTCTATCAGAGCGCTTAAAAATTATTTATGGGCCAATAATTTTATCAATTATAATGTACTCTTATCTTCGGAGCACTCTCCTCCTTTATCACTTATTGCACCTGCATATAATGAAGGCAAAACAATTGAAGAAAACATACAATCATTGTTATCGCTGAATTACAGCAATTATGAAGTGATTATTGTAAATGATGGCAGTAAGGATGACTCGATGCAAATAATGCTAAAAGCCTACCAGCTGGAATTAGATACCAATTTTGTTTTTACAGAGCATTTAAAAACCAAGGAAATAAAGGGTATTTACAAATCAAAAAATCCTGCCCTAAAAAAACTCATTGTTGTTGACAAAGCTAACGGTGGCAAATCGGATGCATTAAATGTGGGTATAAACATTTCGTCAAAACCTTACATTGTTTGTATTGATGTGGATTGCATCATTGAAAAGGATGCGCTTTTAAAAATGGCGAAGCCATTTATGGAAAATACAAAAGGACGCGTTATTGCTACTGGAGGGGTTATCCGCATTGCTAATTCGTGCACCGTTTCCAACGGCAGGCTAATGGAAATAAATGTTCCTGAACCCTTTTTACCAAGGATACAGGTAATTGAATATTTAAGAGCATTCTTATTGGGTAGGATTGCCTGGTCTAAGCTGGATGGTTTGTTATTAATCAGTGGTGCATTTGGTATGTTCGATAAACAAGTGGCTATCCTTTCTGGAGGCTATGATCACACCACGGTTGGAGAAGATATGGAGTTGGTTATGAGAATGAGAAGATATATGCTTGAACATAAACAAGAATATACAGTTTCGTTTATTCCGGACCCTTTATGCTGGACAGAAGCTCCTGATAATTTTGCTATTCTTGGCAGACAGCGTAGCCGTTGGACCAGAGGTACTATTGAATCATTATGGAAACATAGAGTGATGTGTTTAAACCCCAAATACAAACTGCTGGGAATGATTTCTTTTCCTTATTGGCTCATTTTTGAATACTTATCTCCTTTGGTCGAATTTTTCGGATTGCTGATAACCATCCTGTTTTTTATTTTCGGATTTATCAATATTAAATTTTTCGGACTTTTACTATTGTTTGTATATGCTTTTGCTGTAATGATTTCGACACTTGCGCTGCTTAGTGAAGAGTATACATTTCATCAATATCCTAAAATAAAACATTATTTAAAACTACTTTTAGTAGCCATCATTGAGCCTTTTTATTTCCATCCCTTTTTAGTGTATTCTGCACTAAAAGGAAACTGGGAAAAAATTAAAGGAACAAAAAGCTGGGGCGAAATGACCAGAGGCGGATTTACGAAAAAGTAATCCTATTTTAAAGAATTAAATTGATCAAATTCTCAACTAAATAATTTACCTCACAACCGAAATCCGGTTTAAAACCATTTTGGTACCTACTGTTGTTTTCAAATAGTAAATGCCCCTGCTTAATTCCGTTGTATTTATAGTGACGTCAGAATCGTTTACAACCAAGCTTTTCATTAGTTTGCCTTCAGAAGAAAACAACGCAACATTTGAAATTGTTTTATTTGCTTTTACATTTACAACATCCGATGCCGGGTTTGGAAATATAGTAACGTTAATTGCGTTGCTCAATCCATTTTCTTCAACATTCAATACATTATTCACTTCCAAACATACGTAAGCGGATTTTGAAAGACTAAACCCATCAAAAATACAATACTCAAAATAATCATCACCAACGTAACTCTCTTCAGCAGTATAAGTAAAAGAACCATCCGCATTTAAGTTGACAGTACCGTGTGTTGCATTGTCAATAATTAATGCCTGAAAACTAGTGCCATCCAAATCAAAATCATTACTTAAAAGCCCATTATTTGCCGGTACCTGGTATGGAAAACTATCCAATGCCACATAGCTGTCACTTACCGCTATTGCGCCATTATTAAAATCTGTCAAACCTTCCTTTACAACGTAATAAGATGTTTTTTTATACTCTTCTATATCACTCGGTACATTCCATGTATCCCACGTAAACCGTGAAACAGGCTCGGCACGCTGATTATGAAAAAAAGCAGCAACTTGTATTCCATCTGATACGGTATCTTCCGGAGTGGGTGTAGATCGCAAATCATTCAAAACGGTCAGTGTACTAGGGTCTACAAAATGTAACAATGACCAGGGCAAACGAATATGAACTGAATCAGGATAAATTGTAACAGCATCCATTGATGAGGCTGGCAAAAAGCTGCTATTTACTTTTAAATTCCCCACGTATTGAACCTGGTTGTTTGCTACATTGTTTTTCCAACGTTCTACTACCCATGGCGCCCCATCCGTTGGTATAGAATGATACAACTGGCTGGGAGCCGAAGTATGATGCCATATTCCGAAGATATCATACGCTTGTGTTACGTACAATTCGGCCGAATAATTAGTAATGTGTAATGCAAATTCTGCTCTGTTTTGAACGGTATCACCTGTTGGCAGAATTGATTCCCCAAGGCTGGCATCATAGGTATCAAACGAAATCCATAAATCATCAGGGTTTTGCATTTGTTCACTTAACGACAAACCTAAATGAAAAAAATCGTAATCGACACCTGCCTTAATAGAAGTAATTGGAAGGGTTTGATTAAAACTTTCCCAGTTTTGCATTTGAAGCGGACGTTGAAAACCAATCAATCCATAATTTTGTTCTGCACCCATTACGTTGTGCCACAATATTCTTCTATCCGGATCATAATCAACAGGATCAGTTATCCATGTTCTTTTAAACCATTCATCCATAAAAGAAAAATGTATTCCACCACCACAGCCCGAGTCTTCAAGGTTATGGAAAAGACGTAAAACAGTTTCGCCTTGCTCTTGTTGATCAAACCCACCGTGGTTCATTCCATTGGACGTATAATGCGCCACTCCCCAACTGGAAGGAACGCTTGTTTCGGCAACAATTAAAGGCACTCGTGTATAGTGATTTTTCAAACGCGTAATGTATCCTAAATAACTGTTGGGTCCGTATAGATCAGAAAAAGCCTGGTAAGACGACTCTGCTCCAATAAAATCAGGATAATAAGGATAAGCATGGTAACTCGCAAAATAACCTGCGGGAGCATTCGTAAAATCAATGTTATTCAAATCAACAGATACCGTATCTTCTTCCCTGTTTGGTTCTTCAAAATGACGAAGAGGGTCAAGTGATGGCCAGCTCGAAAAGCTCACCGGACGCTGAGTCTGATAGTGCGTATGTTCATAATGAACCAGATAATCTAAATGCTTAGTGATAAATACTTCAGAAGGATTCCCTGCTATTGAAAAATGAATTCCATTAAAAACCGTATCACCTGGATGTGTGAGGTTTGTTGTTAAAACTTCTCCTGGATATGTTTCTCTTCCAATAATATAGCCCATATTCCACTTGCTTACGTCTGCGGTGAAAGTTCCATGGGCCTTACCCAAACGTGGAGCAATAATTCTATTCCCATGCACACAATCTATATTTTCTTCTGTTTCGTGATAAAAAGAAGTATCTAAAAAATGTAAATCCTGATTATATCCGGGTAGTTCTTCTTCCATCCAAACGCCTTGAAAGAAATACAAAGGACTTTGAGGATTTGCCAAATTAAACGAATCCAGCACCTGATAAAAAGCTGGATAATGCAATGTATAAAGCCGGATACTATTAAACCCCGCTTCTTTGATCAAACTGAACCATCTGCCATATTGAGCGCGCGTTACGGCCAACTCGCCTGGATGTCTGCCAGGAACAGAAACTCCTAAATTACTTCCCTTTACAAAAAAGGGGATGTATTCTGTTTTATTCCAGATTTTAAGATGGACACTATCCACCGTAAATGGATAAACAGTTTCAATAGGACAAACTTGCTGAGCGATGCTAAATTTTAAAACAAGTATGAATAGTAAAGTTGTAAACTTTTTCATTTAATATTTTTTTTGCAAATTTAAGAATTTTGTGTGGCATTTCCCTTAAAAGGTCTGTATTTATTGCGATTTGAATGCTGCATTTTCTTTCTAGTCTAAAAAAGTCACTTCTTTATAAAACTATTAATCCTTTATAAATAATTGTATATTCGTACTAATCATTTACAATAATTTAAATATGAATAAACGCATAGCAATTTTCCCCGGTTCCTTTGACCCAATTACAAAAGGTCACGAAAATATTTTATTAAGAGCATTGCCGCTGTTTGACGAGGTAATTATTGCAATTGGAAAAAACAGCAGCAAACAAAGTTACTTTACGCTGGAACAAAGAGAAAAATGGTTAAAACAGGTGTTTGCTAATGAACCTAAGGTAACTGTAGAAACATATACAGGCTTGACTATTGACTTTTGTAAAAAACGAAAGGCGGATTACATTTTAAGAGGCTTAAGAACTTCGGCCGATTTTGAATTTGAAAAGGCCATTGCACAAAACAATAAAATAATGGCCCCTGAAATTGAAACTGTTTTTATTTTACCAGTTTCAGAATTATCCGCAATAAATTCAACAATTGTACGTGATATAGTACGCAATGGTGGCAATGCTGCTCCTTTTGTGCCTAATGGAATTGATTTAAAAGTTTAATATCAATGCCTAATATATTGATTAAAAAGGCACAACTATTGCATTATCTTTTTATGAGTAGATCAATTTTGTTTTTTTTGTGTCTTGTGATTCATGCTGTATGTACTGCACAAAATGTGGTTATTCAGGGTGCTGCTAAAGGTTATGAGAACAAAGAAATCGGACTGTGGATAGCAAATGATTACATTTCAAATGCAGAAAAACAGCTTACTTTCTCTACTATTGATTCTGCTGGCAATTTTATATTGGAGCTAAAGAGTAATGAAATCGAATACATTACTTTAAAGATTGGCAAAAATATTGCATCCATGTTTATTGAACCGCATGCAGTCTATGACGTCATGTTATATCCTCCAGATTCCACAACTTATCACAACCAAAATCTGGAACATGATATTAAGATATCCATTAAACTAAATAGTAAAACGGAAATCAATGCACTCACCATTGATTATGATAAACGTTTTGATAATTTTTTATCTGTTGAATACAAAGCTTTTGTAGGCCGAAGAGCCCAACCCAAAATTGACTCTTTTAAAGTCGCTATGAATGCCTATTATTCAACTGTACACAGTAATTATTTCAATGGTTATATTACATACACTATTGCAGCGCTGGAAGAAAAAACAAACCTAAGCCAGAAAAAATTATTCGAAAATTATATAGACAAGAAGCCGATACTTTACAATCACGCTGAATACTTTAATTTTTTTAATACTTTTTACAAAGAAAGGCTTCAAAGCTATTCTTTAACAGTACAAGGCTCTGACCTTAAATTCCAGATTAATGATCGCGGCAGTTATAGAGGTGCGATGGGTGTTCTGATAAAAAGTGATTTTTTAAACAATGATACTTTATGCGAATTAGTATTATTAAAAGGGCTTTATGAAAGTTACCATGATGGCACCTTTAAAAAAAGTAGTATTATTTACATTTTGGAACAGATAATTACTGAAAGTCAAATTAATGAACATAAACGTATCGCACAGAATGTATTAAATTCGTTTTCCAAATTGCGAGCAGGCTCCACTGCACCAATGTTTGTATTGCCTGATAAAGCGGGACATACCCACAGTCTTGACGAACTCAGATCAAAAAAATACGTGTACCTGATGTTTTTTGAATCAGGCTGCACTTCTTGTTTACAGCAAATGAAAGTGATTCCATCTTTAAAAAAAGAATATGGCAACAGTGTTGAATTTGTTTCCGTTTCAACAGATAAAAGCAATGTCGACCTCGTTAATTTCTGTTTAAAAAATCCAAAATTCGATTGGGTGTTTTTGTATGACAATAGTGGAGCGCAGTTGAGAAAGGAATATGAAATACGCTCCTTCCCGGCTTATTTTTTAATTAACCGCGAAGGGAAGTTTATTCAGGCACCGGCAGAAAGCCCCGATGGGGATATAGACCGTATTTTATATGATATTACTAAGCCTAAAGGTAAAAGGCATAATGTAGGTGATAAGGGTAATAAATAACAGCAATTAATGTAATTTCATTTCTTCAATCACTTCTTTCACTGATTCATAGGTGTTTGCAAATACTTTGGCCAACTTGTCAGGAGCTATCCATTTCACATCCGTGATACCTTCTTCCGTTTGGGGGATTAACGTTGATTCATCATTACAATTCATTTCAAACCAATAGGTTTTTTTCAATATCGCTTTCTCTTCCATAAAATAAATATGGTACGTAGATGTTAACTTCTTGATTATTTTAAGCCCGTCAATTCCACACTCTTCTTCAACCTCACGCGTGGCAGCCTCTTCAACACCTTCCTTTTTTTCTATTTTACCTTTCGGTAGATCCCATTTACCATTACGAAAAATGAACAACCACTCTCCGTTTCCATTTTTAACCAAGCCTCCGGCTGCTTCAATTACACGAAACATGGCAGTAAAATGTTTTAATAATTTTTCAGAATTTTCATTGAAAAAATAAATTTCATTCAAACTATTTTCTTTGATAAGCTCATTATATTTGGATATCATTTCATCTCTGGATTGCACAGGTACAATTACAGAATTTTTATGTTTTTTGAAAAAAGTCTGGTTATCAATTAGATAAATCGTTTTATGTGGAGAAAATATTTTTATCATCTTTGTTTTATTAAAATTTGTAAATATTCTGCGTAAATAGTTTATATCTTTAGACTCTTGGATGAGCTTTATCATTTTCAATTACATCACATCGAAAATATAAATAATAGGCGAATTCCCATAGCAATTAAACAATATTATTCACATGAAGCTTAACGAAGAGTCTGCATTAAAAATCGCAGAATTCCTGCTGCAAATTAAAGCAATAAAATTACAACCAAACCAGCCATTTACCTGGGCTTCGGGATGGAATTCACCAATCTATTGTGACAACCGCGTTACTCTTTCCTATCCAAAGATACGAACATATATACGCCAGGAATTTGTAAATGCAATAACCGAAAAATTTGGCAAACCCGATGTAATTGCAGGTGTTGCAACCGGTGGTATTGCCCAAGGTGCCTTAGTTGCTCAGGAATTAGGCCTGCCCTTTGTATATATCCGTTCTGAAGCAAAAAAACACGGGTTAACAAATATGATTGAGGGAGTAATAGAAAAAGGACAGTCCGTAGTAGTGATTGAAGATCTTATTTCAACAGGCGGCAGCAGCTTAAAGGCGGTGGAAGCGTTACGTGAAGCTGGATGTGAAGTAAAAGGTATGGCAGCAATTTTTACGTATGGCTTTAAAACTGCAACCGACAATTTTAAAAAGGCTAAGTGTAAGCTTGTTACTCTAAGTGACTATGATACACTTGTTAAACAAGCCTTGCGTTCAAACTACATATCTGAAAAAAGTTTGAAATCTTTAAAGGAATGGCGTGAAAACCCTGCTGAATGGAACAATAAAACCGTTGCTTAAGCTGGCATAAAAATTTAAACTCAACAGAAAACTAAATTTGTGTAAACTCTTAATTCGCATACATTATGTCATTAACCAAAATTGAAAGTGAAATTGTTGAAATCGATAATTCGGCAGAAAATATTTTCAACTATTTAAGTGATTTCAGAAATTTTGAAAAGCTAATGCCTTCACAGGTTACTAATTGGACCGCAACCAATGATGAATGCTCTTTTACACTTAATGGGATGGCGACTATTGGAATGAAAATAGTTGAGAAAACGCCATTCCAAAAAATAGTTATCAATTCAAACGGTAAGGTTCCGTTTGATTTTCAGCTATTTGTTAATATCACTGAAAAGGGTGCTACTAATAGTGTTGGTCAAATTATATTTGAATCCAATTTGAACCCAATGATGAAAATGATGGTGGTAAAACCTCTTGGAAATTTCTTTAATATGCTAGCGCATAGAATGAAAGATATAAAATAAATATATTGAGGTGTATTAAATATAAGAATGTACCTATGATTAAAAGATAATGCTAAAAGATAAATTAAAATATCTGGTCTTATTTTTGTCGACCACGTTTATTATTTCCGGTTGTGCTTTCTTTCGTCCTACTCCTACTATACTATACAAACGCGCCCTAAAAAACGGCCCCTATGATGTAATCATTGTTCCCGGTGTACCTTATCATGGTACAGAATGGAGCACCGCAATGAAAGGGCGTGTTATCTGGGCATGCCACCTGATAAAAAAGGGATTGGCGAAAAATATAATTTTTTCGGGCGGAGCGGTTTACACACCTTATGTAGAAGCAAAAATAATGGCTTTGTATGCCGAAGCCTTAGGCATTCAAAAAAATAAAATATTTACCGAAACCAAAGCCGAACACAGTACCGAAAATATTTACAACTCCTATTGTATGGCAAAAAAATTAGGTTTCACTAAAATTGCTGTAGCCTCTGACCCCTTTCAATCTAACTTATTAATGGGATTTACCAAACGAAAGTTTAAGCAACCCATTGCTCATATACCTTTCCTAATTGACACCCTTTCAACTATTGATGATGTATTCCCAAAAATAACTGCAGATTCAGCAATGGTACAAAATTTCAAGTCAATCGTTGAAACGCAAAGTAAATGGTATCGTTTCAGAGGAACACGTGGGAAAAATATAATATTCGAAGAGGAATAAAAAATTTCTTAACAAATCCCTTCCTTGTATTTCTGAATAGTATATTTGTTAAATGAGTCGTACTACTTACTTTGTTGATGTTATATTACCTTTAGCCGTTCCCAATTTATATACCTACCGTATACCTTTTGATTGGAATAATTCTCTTGCGATAGGTAAAAGGGTTGTGGTTCAATTTGGAAGGGGCAAATTATACTCTGCACTCATACGCACTATTCATCAAAATCCACCCCAAAAGTACGAAGCTAAATACATTGAATCAATTATAGATGAACATCCAATTGTTAACTTAAAACAATTTGAACTATGGGATTGGATGAGCAGTTATTACATGTGCCATATCGGTGATATAATGATTGCAGCTCTGCCTGGAGGCTTGCGGTTATCAAGCGAAACAAAAATTGTTTTAAATCCGGATTATGCAAAAAAACAAACAGATATCAATAACCAAAGCATTGTAATTTCTGATAAAGAATATTTAATTCTAGATGCACTTGAAATCCGTGATGTGCTTAGCATACAAGACGTGTCACAAATACTCGATCAAAAAACAGTTTATCCTGTTATTAAAGCATTAATAGAAAAAGGTGCCGTTCTTATCCAGGAGGAATTAAAGGAGAAATTCCGGCCGAAAATTGAAAGCTTTATCCGTCTTACGGAACAAGCGGATAACGAGGAGAATCTGAAAAATATTTTCCCTTTACTGGAGAAAAAAGCCCATAAACAATTGGATGCATTGATCGCTTATATTAAGCTATCTGAAAGATACTCACAACGAATTCCAAATGAACAAGTACCTGCTAACGCTTCCTATAAGGAAGTTAAAAAGCAGGATCTGGTAAAAATGGTTATAGGTGCGGAAGCCGCCATAAAATCTCTTATACAAAAAAAAATTTTTGAAATTTATGAACGTGAAGTCGGCCGTTTTTCAAGTCAGGATCATGTCACAAAAATTTCGCATCTTAATGAAGTCCAGCAAAACGTTCATATATCTATTCAAAAACAATTCGGGTGGATGGATAAATCTATAGTAGACGCTGCTGAGACTAAAGAAACCGATATTGAGCTTACAAAAAAACAAGCCATCTCTTCTCAGGAAAAAGATGTTGTACTGTTGCATGGCGTAACGTCTTCTGGTAAAACAGAAATTTATATTAAACTTATTGAACAGGTTATTGCCCAAGGAAAGCAGGCATTATACCTGTTGCCGGAAATTGCATTAACAACCCAAATTATCAGTCGTTTAAGAAAGTACTTTGGTGATGCGGTTGGCGTTTATCACAGTAAATTTAATGAGAACGAGCGTGTAGAAATCTGGAATAATGTTTTAAAAGCAGGAAACAATCAAACCACAAACACTGAATCACAAACTCCTGAATACAAGCTCATCGTTGGTGCGCGCTCTTCATTATTTCTTCCTTTTAGTAATTTAGGTTTAGTGATTGTGGATGAAGAACACGATACATCGTACAAACAGTACGACCCAGCACCGCGTTATAACGCACGTGATGGAGCCATTTATTTAGCGCATATCCATAAAGCAAAAACTTTATTAGGTTCTGCTACACCCAGCCTTGAAAGTTATTATAATGCACAGGAAGGTAAATATGGCTTCAGTGAAATTTTTCAGCGATTCGGTGGTGTACAAATGCCCGAAATTTTAATTGCAGATGTAAAGGAAGCGACTAAAAAGAAGCAAATGAAATCGCACTTTTCGCCACTGTTGCTGGATACCGTTACACTTGCACTGCAAAACAAAGAGCAAGTTATTTTATTCCAAAACCGCAGAGGATTTGCTCCGCAGCTGGAATGCAATATGTGCGCCTGGATTCCGCAATGTACCAATTGTGATGTTAGTTTAACCTATCATAAAGCAAGTAATCAGCTGCGCTGTCATTATTGTGGCTACTCTATCAAACCGCCCACTAAATGTGCTGCCTGTGGTGATACCAATTTAAGAATGAAAGGTTTTGGTACCGAAAAAATAGAGGAGGAGCTTGCCATCTTTTACCCGAAAGCCAAAATTGCACGAATGGACCTGGATACTACACGCAGTAAATTTGCACATCAGCATATTATACAGGATTTTGAAGAAGGTAACATTGACATTTTAGTGGGCACCCAAATGGTAACTAAAGGTTTGGATTTTGATAATGTTACAATGGTTGGGATATTAAATGCCGACAGTATGCTGAACTTCCCTGATTTTAGATCTTTTGAACGCAGCTACCAACTGATGGCTCAAGTTTCCGGCCGGGCCGGAAGAAAAAATAAGCGGGGAAAAGTAATTATTCAAACGCAGAATCCAGATCACAGTATTATACAGGATGTGATGTATAATAATTTTATTTCCATGTATACTAATCAGCTGCTGGACAGAAAAAATTTCAATTATCCGCCCTTTTTTAGGCTGATAGAAATTACAGTTATACATAAAGACATTGACATGGTTAATGCTTCAGCAAAATATTTAGCTGATGAACTAAAGCGCCATTTTAAACAACGCGTTCTAGGGCCTGAGTTTCCTATTGTTTCGAGAATACGAAACCTGTATCACAAAAATATATTGTTAAAAATAGAGCGGGACGCTTCTGTTCTTCAGGTAAAAAAAATTGTTACAGAACTTCTGACACAATTTAAAGCCAGCGCTGATTATAAATCAGTGCGGCTTCAAATTGATGTAGACCCTATGTAATATACCGTTTTTACAATCCATCTAACAACCCTGTAAGACTTGCGTCATTCGTGGCTGCCATGGTAACCTCAATCTGTGAAGAGGCGCTTACGGTCATATTCTGATTAAAGCTGTATAAAGTTCCACCTGCATCAACAGCTATCGCAATAATCTTAACAGCCGATCCGGTGGGAATAGAGCCTGATGCAACATTGTACACCTGCATTACCGTTTTAGTGGCAGGAAAGTATACGAAAATAGCTACGTTGGTTAAAATATCCGTTGAAGAAATAAAGGATAGGTTATGATTTGTACTATTGCCACGTTTAATACCGCAATTAATCCAACCTAATTTAACGATGGAAGCTAAATATCCATCAGTAGTAGTTGAGAAAGTGGGGGTAAAACTGCCCGTTACGCCTAATGTTGCCGGATTATCCGTCCAGTTAGTATAGTTTGAAGCAGTAAAACCATAGAAAACACGCATATAATTTTTTGGTGCTGCATTTGGCATTTTTATAGGAATAAAACATCCAGGAACAATTACTAATTCTACTCCATCTTTAAAAGCCCGCAATCTTATTTCACCATCTGTTTCTAAAATAGTATCAGAAGCCACAGTAGGCATCTGGTAGTATATCATATCCTTTGGAGTATATAACTCAACCAGCTTCACCGTAAATGGAAGACCGACTGTATCTCCATTCGGGAACATCAAACATTGTCTTCCTATCCAAATATTAGTACCCTGGTTCCCAACGATAGGCCCACTTGTAGAATCAGATGTAATAACAAATTCCTGCTCCTCCTGTTTTTTTGAATCCAAATAACTATTTGGCGAACTGTAATCGTTTAATGTTCTTTCTTCAATTCTATCTTTTTTACATGCTGTAAAAATTGTACCTATTGCAGCTACTACAACCAGATATTTTGTTAGAGTTTTTGAATTCATGTTTTTAGTTTTTAGAATTGAATACTATTAGAAATTCTCGATGCTTAAAATCAGATTAATATCTGTTGTTAATTTGTATTGTATGCTTCACAATGTTTACCTCTACTCCCTCTTCCTCCGCCTTTCCTGCAACCGAATATATATAACACGCCTAAACGAAGATTGGTTTCCATAAATTTCGCGTTATAGCGGTACTCCAAATATGGCCTTAAACAGGTATTTGTAGATATTCCAAGACCGCCTTCTAAATTCCAATTATTTGGCTGTGCACCTTCCATCGGAGATGATGCATAATTTATCCAAACATTATAAGCTCCCTGGGCAACCGCATATAAATTAAACTTATCTCTTCTTATAACTTTATACTCCAGCGCAAGACCTGCATAATATTCATTCACTTTATTAAATGGAAAATAGTACGAAAATTGGGGTACAAAACTCAGTCTATTGTTTGGAAAGAAATTAACCCGAACACCTGCGCCAATACTTTCGGTTTGAAAGTTGTACTGCGCATCTGCACCAATACCAATATTCTGGGCTATGCTATGTAAGGAAAACAGAAGAATGTTAAGCAGTATAAAACAATTTCTTATTCTTTTTATTAGTCTGACTTGAATCATACTTTTTTTGAATTAAGATTTATTAACAATCTCCGCACTGTTTTATTTATAACGGAAGCTTTTAGTTTATATTGTAAGCGTTTATTCCCTTACAATACAATGCAGATAGTTAAATCCTAAAAGCATTGGGTTCATTGAGGTTTTTTTCTGAAATTTCATTTCAAGTACCCACGTTTTTATTTTGAACCCTGGTATAAATATACAAAAATTAGTATTAAAAAAACGAATCTACTAATGATAGTAAGAGATTTTGATGGAGGAGGTAAAATGATTACATGAATTGGGAAATTTTGTTTTCAGCGCAAAAAGATCTCACATAGCAAGCAAAAAAAATAATCTCCAATGCTTATTAGATAGTATTTGTAATTGACAAAAAACTCTTGCTTGCTCCCAATTATTTTTCATAATACTTTTTTAATTTCATTGTTCATGAAACAATTCTGTTTTCAGAATGAAGCTAGTATGTAAGAATCCATGTATCCGGTTTGGCTTCAGACACAGTTACCACTTTCACAACACTCTCTTTATCCGCGGAAGGCAATATCCCTTGTTTTATAAACAAATAGGTTAACTTATTTACTTGGAGGGGGCGGTTGGTCAATCCGGGTAGGATCGGCTTTTTCCGGCTGCTCAATCCTAGTAGGATCATTTTTATTAGGCTCATTCCCTCCCGGTTTAGGAGTTGTTGGGTCAGGATTTTTATCCGGCTTAACCGGAATATCCTTTTCTGGTTTTACGGGAGCAATATCTTTCCCCGACTTTTTTTCTCTAATTATTTTTTGAGCTTCCATAGTATATAGTATTTAAAAATAAATTATCGTGTTAGTTTATTTAAAA
The DNA here is from genome assembly GCA_040387415.1 of Bacteroidota bacterium. GTDB lineage: Bacteria > Bacteroidota > Bacteroidia > 2-12-FULL-35-15 > 2-12-FULL-35-15 > 2-12-FULL-35-15. Next base: position 39,322 of record JAZKDU010000015.1, on the reverse strand, counting down.
CTCTTTCAGATCAAGTAAAAGAACAATGTTTTCCCAGTTCACCAAAATCATTTTCGCTATCAATATTTGGTTTTGAATTTCTAGTACTGATTCCAATTGAAAAAATATTCCAAATGCCCCAATGGTTAAAACACCATTGGGCGCATCGGAATTATCAATAAAGTCTCAAGTTTTTTGTTTCTGATTGAATATTTTAGCCATGATTAAGCAGTAATATTTTCACCTTCACAAAGTATATTTAAAAGGTAGGAATCTATTTGTGAAATCTGCACTACCAATATTTAATCCTGCAGTTTTACATTATTTGATGTCATTACCTTCTATTACTAATTGTGTACATTCTCAATTAATATTTATCATTTGAATGGTCAATTGTATTGTCGTTTGAGTTGCCATTTGTATTGGAATTATTGGTTTTTTTTTCTCCAGAATTGTTGTAGGTTCCATTTTGGGAATTACCATTCATCTTATTAGTTGAATTTTTATTCATTTTATCATTAGACGATTTATCATTCATCTTAGATTTATTTGAATTGTCATTCATCTTATCATTTGATGGTTTGTCATTCATAATAGATTTGTCCATTACTTCCCCTTCAATATCCACACACTCTCCTTCTTTTAATACCATTTTTGCTCCATCCTTTTTCCATACTGTACCATCCTTTGAGATTTTAGTACCATTATTAAGTGTTATGTCTGAAGTCACTTCTGTTCCTTCATGCATAACCAGAAGTTTTCCGTTTTTTAATTTGGCGCAATATTTTTCACCATGTTCGTTCGATCCATTTCCGGCAAATGTGCTAAAAGATAAAGCACATGCGGCTGCTAAAAAAGTTATTTTTTTCATGTTAATTAGTTTTAAGGTTATATTTATTAGTGGTTTATATAAATTATTGAACTTTGATTTTTTGACTCATTATTTTTTGTGTTTCCGGTTTTTTGGGAATGGTTACTTTAAGAACACCGTCATTGTACTTAGCTTCAATAGATTCGCTATCTGCATAATCTGGCAAAGTAACAGTGCGTGAAAAGGAAGAGTAATTATATTCTTTTCGGGAATAATTTTCCGATTCTTCATCCTTAGTTTCTGTTTCTTTTTCACATGAAATAGTAAGCATATTACCATCCATTTTAATATCAAAATCATTTTTTTTCAAACCTGGTGCAGCCACTTCAATTATCAAACTGTTTTTCTCTTCTGAGAAATTAATTGAGGGTGTGGTTATAATTGATTCGTTGTCCCATATATCCAAGAAGTCATTTCTAAAAAATTTATCGAATGGCAGGTTCCAATATGGAGACAGTTTTCGTGTTGGGCGTTTTTCGAGAGTTTTCATTATCATAATTATTTTAAGTTATTTGTATTAGTTACTTCGCAAGCCTTCTGATGCTCTTTTTTTTAAGAATTTTTAGTAACCACCAGAATTTGATCCGTTTTTTTGCTCATTTGTTTTGGTCTTTTGGCCTGTTGTCCCTGATGTTCCTTTTTGACCACTATTCTGGTTATTCATATCAGAATTTTTTCCTGAATTTTGATTTGTTCCTGAATTGCTATTTTGAACACCGTTGCCGGAATTATTCATTTCAGAATTTCTTCCATTTTTCCCGGTTGTGCCTGAAACTCCAACTTGATGGCTTGGTCCACCGCTTTTGTTGGTATTAATATTAGAGCCATCTCCAGTATTGCGATTATTACCAGAACCTTGGTCTGACCCTGAAGTGCCAGCACCTGTTCCCATACCGCTGCCCGATTCAGTTCCTGTACCCATTCTATTTCTAGTTTCCGTGCCTTGGTTTGTAGATCCCGGAGTATTGATATCAGTAGCACTTCCGTTTTGCATATTATCCGTACCAGTGCCTACATTGTTTTTTGTCGGGTCATTAACATCTCCTTCTGTGGTTTCTGAATTAGAATCTCTTCTATTATCGTTCCCTTCGCAGCTTAGCAATGTTGTAGATACAATAACACCGGCCAATAAAATTTTAAATATTTTTTTTGTTTCCATTTCGTCAAAAGTTTTTAAGTATTTATAATATGTTTAATTTTCAATCATGTATAAAAACTGTGTACCAAACTTTTAAACCAAACTATTTCATTTTTTGTACACTTCTTTTCCCATTACAGATTGATTTACATAAGCACTGATAAGTATTTCAATAATTAAATTTAGAATTGTAATTTATTTAATTGCGCCACAGCCCATTAACCAAAAGAACTTGATAATGGTATAAACATTCCAAAGACTTTCGTAAACTATATGTACTGTGGAAAAAAAACTACATGTTTTTACCATTACAATATTTGCCTTCCAATTCCGTAGTTTTTTGAGAGTAAAAAATCAGGAATGATTTTTTATTTAGGTTTAATGAGCATTAATAACTATTAAATAAACCGCAATGAAAAAGATCTATATTCCATTTTTTATTTTCGTTTCTGCCATTTCATTATCGTTTATTACAAATACCGACAAATCGGAAACCCCAACTGTGGTCATAAAAAAAGAAAAGGATCGCTATCAGCTATACCTGAACGACCAACCCTATTATATTAAAGGTGCGGGTGGTTATAAATATTATGATAAACTGAAAGAATGTGGCGGTAACTCTGTTCGTTTATGGAGCACAAAAGGCGCACGTGAGTACCTAGACAAAGCGCATTCGCTTGGACTAACCGTTACTTTGGGATTAGACCTGGGACATGAAAGAAAGGGCTTTAACTACAATGACAAAAAAGCTGTTAAAGAACAATTTGAAAATATTAAAAAGGATATTCTTGAATTTAAGGATCATCCCGCATTAATAATGTGGGGTGTGGGAAATGAAGTGGATCAATTCGCCAACAACTTTAATGTTTGGAATGCGGTTAATGATATTGCCAAATTTATTCACGAGGTCGACCCCAAACATCCTACTACCACTATGCTGGCAGGTGTTCCTGTAAAACATATTAAAGAAATAGTTAAACGCTGCCCTGACTTAGATCTACTATCCATCAATGCTTTTAAATGGATAGCTCCGGTTCGAAAAGACCTCACCAATGCAGGATGGACAGGACCTTATTTAATAGGTGAATGGGGCGCTTCCGGCTATTGGGAATCAGAAACAGTGCCCTGGGGAACTTTTATTGAAGAAACGAGCACTCAAAAAGCGGAAGTATGCGCAGAAAGATATAAGGTGGGAATCAGCGAAAATAACGATCGCTGTCTTGGCTCTTATGTTTTTTATTGGGGTTGGAAGCAAGCCAGAACTCATACACTTTTAAGTCTTTTTTCTGAGGATGGACGAGAAACCGGAATGGTTGACATTTTACAAAAAGAATGGACCGGAAAAGAAAGGTCAAACAGAGCACCTTTGATAACACCCGTAGGTATTGATGATTTAGCAACACATAAAGGCGTTTATATTAAACCATCCACACAACATAAAGCGTATACCGATTCTAAGGATCCAGACAATGACAAACTTTACTATTATTGGGAAATTTATCCTGAAAGCACAGAAAAAAAAGAAGGGGGAGATACAGAAGCCAAACCTCAGCCGATGCCGGAACTGATTGTTGATGGCAAAGGAAAAGCACTTTCATTCAAAGCACCAGAAAAGGAAGGGCCGTACCGTCTTTTTGTAACAGTATATGATGAACACAATCACATTGCTACAGCAAACGCACCATTCTACGTGAAAAAATAATACGTTATAATTTCAAATAACTTTTGTTGGCTTGAAAAATGGTGACACGAAATCAGTCAAACATTCGCCAACAGGCCTATTCTACAACTCTACTTCTATTCAATGAAGGTTCATAGGTGTTATAGAAATGAAGAATAAAATTCTTTCTACAATGTAGTGTAATTATTGTCATTGCGAACGAGGAACGAGTGACGCAATCTCAACGCCTTGCATGGTGCTGAGATTGCGTAATTATTTGTTTAGCTCTTTGCTTACAAAAACATTCGATGGAGATAATTAAATTAATGAGGAATTTAATAGCTTCTAATTTTAGCAACGATTTAAAGGTATAAAAACAAGTAACATCAAGTGCTTAATTTTTCAGTAAAGCTTCAGTTGATTTATTGACGAATTGAGCCCAGCCCGCCATTTTCTGATGACATAAAACTATTTTGTCAGAATTTTCCACACTTATATTTTTTTGTTCGTATGGATCGGTTTTCAGATTGTATATTTCAGTTTCATTTTTTGTCGCATTGTAAATGTATTTGTAATCTCCTTCTCTGAACCCGAATAAGAAATCCGACCATGGCGCAAAGAAAAAAACACGCGAATCTTTTGTTTTATCAAATAAATTTTCGCCATCCCATGAAACAGGAGGGGCATAACCTATTAAGTTCATAATAGTGGGAGCAACATCAATCATGCCGCCAATTTCATTAACCCTTGTTTTTTCAAATGCGGGATTGATCATTATACAAGGGATATGCATGTTTTCTTCATATATTTTACGTCCATGCGTAATCTGCTCATGCCTTCCAAAAGCTTCCCCATGATCACCAATCACTACCACAAGGGTTGATTCAAACAAACCATTTTGTTTAAGGTTATCGATTACATTCCCAAGCACGCTGTCTCCATAATGCAATGCATTGAGATACCTATTAAGGACAGAATCCTTAGCATCATAGGTAATTCTTTGTCCTTTAAAAAAATACGGATAATGTGTTTGAAAAGTCCACATGATACTGAAAAAGGGCGTCTCCCTATCTTTACGTATCCATTCATTTAATTCTTCTCCGGAGCAATTATCATCTTTCCCACTCATGTAATCCCAGTCTTGAACATTTACTTCATATTTATTGTGATTACAGGAATTATCAGTGTAATCCTTCACAACATCAAACTTTCTAAACCCAAGAAATTCGCCCGCTTTTTGATAACGATTATCAGCAGAATTAAAAAATGCGGTCCTGTATCCTTTTTGTTTAAGTTCCGAACTAATAGTAGGCATCCTCATATCCGGATGTTCCTCTGTTAAACTATTATAGGAAAGCCAGGGATAAACCGAGCCTAACAATGACACCATAGATAGGTTAGTGGCTGGCGCATGTGCATACATATTTTCAAATGTGACTGACTGCCCTTCATATTTTTTTATCACCGGGCTTATATTGTATTTACTGCCATAGGTTTCAATATATTCTGCAGGTGTGGATTCCATTACAAAAACAATTACATTTTTTATTTTTCCAGGAGCAAGAGGAGTATTCTGGACTATTTTTTGCTGTTTCACATATTGTAAACTATCGGGCACATCCATTGTGAACAGAGCCGGAGGCGCTGCAAAGGGGTTCACTGATTCCATAAATGCGGTTACCGGGTTAGCTAACCTGTCGTAGCTCCATTCTTGGGCCTTAAGTTTTTTATGAGCGGTAATACCATACGCAAGCACTAAAAGCATCGAAACGGTTATCGCTACTTTTCGAAATTTATAATTAACTGAAATCAAACAAATAATTTTAAGAATGGCGGCACCAATAAAAAAACCAAAGCCGCATAAAGAAACTGTTCTGGCAATATCAGTAATGGAAACATTGGCTGAAATAGCGGCCTTCGCATCATCACTTTTCAGAAAATTAGAATAATAAAGCCACTGATAATTAAATGGTTTACCCAGCATCTCCACCACACGGATATTGAATACCGAAACAATCAATGAAAAGAAACAGATCGCAACAAACAATGAGCAAATGAAGGTTTGAGCAGCAGGATATCTTTTAAATAAAAAAAGAAGTAGCAGAAAAAGGAGTGTGATACAACTTACATAAATAAAATCATAAAATACAGACCAGAACATTTCAGGAATAAATCCTAAGGGATTAAAAAAAATATCCCAGCTAAGGCCCAGAACAGATGGGCGGGTGATAAACAGCATCAGCATTAAACTTATTGCAGCACACACAACAATTAAAACGGGTGTTTTGTTTAAGGAACCCCTTGCCCAATATTTTTTTATCAGCAACAATACAATATAAAGAAGTATGGCGCTAATCAATAATAAATAAGAAAAATCTAAAACGCTAAGCGCTTCCTTTGGCTGCACTTTAATTTTAGACTCTACTAATGTAATGGTATTAGAAACTACATAGGTGTGGTAATCCTTTTGAGGAAACACATTTGTATCCCATATATCGGTTTTTTTTTCAAGCGGGCCTTTGGTGATCCAAAAAACATAATCGATCAGGCTGCCCTGGTTTGAATTTAAAATGACAGAAAACAAGCCGTCCTCATTTCCCGACATTCGGGTATATACCAAATTATCTTTTATGTAACTACCAGCCGGAATTTGTTTCGCATCTGCAGTTTGCCAGTTATTTATTCCCCACACCAAATATACTTCCTTAGCATCCTCACTAAAATAGCGTATTTCCTGTGTAACAGGTTCTGCTGCATTTGCGAAAACGATAATTTGCCAACATATAATTGTCAGATATATTTTTTTCATTGAGGTAACTTTTGTCGAACTTTTATTGGAACAGAAGAAGTGGTAACCCATTGATTGTCTTTATCAGTAACAAACAAATAAAGACGGTAATCAGAAGGCACTTCAGGAATTTTTACAAGAGCTACAGCGTTATTGTCTGTAATATCAATATTATCAACTTGTTCCAGGTATTCATCTTTAAGCAATTTCCATTCAAAATTCAAATTACTTTTGTTATTACCTGTAGCTGTATAGGAATACTCATCGCCAGGCTTTGGGTCAGATGGCCCACTAATACTGAATTGCGGCAGAGCCTCCTGCGATAAATTTGTCCACTGTTCTTTTAAAGCATAGTAACTCGGTTTAGGCCTTCCTTTGAAATCCGTCAAACCAAACCATGTATAGCTCCCTTCCATCCGATCATGCCAGCAATAAGCAAAGCCACCTACGTTGTAACCTTTATATCCGTTTACATAGGACACCCATTGTTCCCTGTACCACTTTGCTTTTTCTGTATCACTTTCTTCAATAACAGAATTATTGTTAGCCTTATTATACTTGGGATCCCAATATCCATTTGGTCCAAATTCTGAAACGAGATAAGGCCTGGATGGATCAAACTGCCATACAATGTGATTCAGCGTACTGATTTGCTCTTTGTAATATGAATTTACTCCTATAACATCTATGGAGGGAGCCCCATCATGAAAGGCGACCAACTCACCCGGTAATTGATATTCCTCATGTTCTATACAGCTGAATACCGGCCGGCTGGGATCTAACTCATGTATGCGTTGTGCCAGGTGTTCGATCATCTGAACATAAGCATTTCTCACCTTTATCAAATAAGGTTTTGCGTAACTATGCTTAAGTAAACCCCAGGATTCATTACCCAAAGACCAAGCTATTACCGAAGAGTGATCTTTATACTGAAGCACTTTCTCCTCCACTTCTTCCATATATTCTGTCACCTTACCGGAGTCCAGGTAAAAATCAATCTTTGGATCAAACCAAAAACCATACAATACATTTAAATTATACTCTTCTGCAATGTTTAATACATTTCTGTCATAAATTCCGGTACCATATCTTCTGATGGTGTTGGCCCCCATCTCTTTTATTTTTTTGAAATCGTTTTCTACCTGCCTTCTTGTTAACGGCATGTTACCATCCCGCCAGTCGTGGGCGGTATTATAGGCTATACCCCGGATATAGTAAGGCTGATTGTTTATTAGTAATTGGAATGTACCGGGTTTTCCTTTAACAAAGGAAGAAGTATAATTACTATCTGCCTCATTAAAATAATTAATACTTCTGTTAACAAAATATTTGTTAAACGTTTCATGTTGTAATTGTTTGCCAACCACTTGATTTGTTGAATTGTTGCAATTAAAATCAGCTATGTATAAGGAAGTATCAGTATCCTTAATGGTTACTATCTTTTTCAGATCGTTATAAACTATAATTGATTTCACTTCATGATACTTGTTTTGAATATCATCCAACGCATTTTTATACCATCCCGCTTGAAACGCACTGCCTGCACAACCCACAGAGGTTATCATTACCGGCTTTTTAAAATTACCAAACGTATTACGGTACGGATTATAGATATCTGAAAAGGAATACCAGTCTTTTGCTTTTACGTCTTTCGAATAGTTCATACAATTAACACCAATCCAGTCAACAAATTTTTCTCCCGGATAATAAGCTATTTCAGAAGCATTGGACGGACACCATACCCAGGTAAGATTTGAAACTCCAAGATTATTAAAAAAACTATACAAATACTGCCATGATTTAACAGCGGCATATCCTTCTGTTTGCGCTGTATTGATTGTAAACGTAATAAACACAGGGTCTTTATAGTTTCTGAAAAAAACCGCGCACTTATTTAAATAAGTATCATAAAGGCCTTTTTCAATATCTGAGCAAATACGTGCTGAAGAATCTTTAAAATTTATTGGTGTCCATGAAATATAAGGAACACTGCCGTGACTCCTTATAGCTTCCATTAAGTCAGTGGCAAATGGTACACTATCATTATTCCATTGCTGCGAAAAAGATATTACATTTAAAGAGGTACCAACATTCCTTTCAAGTTCATTTACTTTTTCTATTTTTTCTGCCCCCTCAGCAAGGGTAGTACCTACATAAAAGCCGCCTAGCTCCTTCTCTTTATATTCAGGAACATTACTATCATCCAGACTGCTGTAACTAAAAAGTACAAGCGATATTGCAACCAGCAGTACCACAGGTCCGTGTTTAAATACCTGGTAAACTACCTGTTGTGATGTGATAAATAACGAGGCTATTTTATCAACGATTGAATGCACTGCCGGAATCCGGTTGTAAATATTATCTAAGGTCATTAAAAATTTCTGCTGGCTCATAAAAACTGTAAAGCCCAGCATTGATATAGTTATAATAGAATACGATGCCATTGCTATGCTATAGGGCGTCCAATCAATAGAAAGTCCATAATAAACCAAAACAATAGAGAGAAGAAAAATAATAATATTCGGAATCGACAATCGAACATAATTCTGATGCTCATCCTCTTTAGGCGTAGGGATGTAAGGTACATTTATTTTAAAAATAGTATAAACAAAGCCTACCAGAAAAATCCACCAGGTAGCTGTTCTCAAAATGCCGCCTGCAAAATGAAAACCCCGTTCATGCTTTTCAAGCAGCCATCGTTGAGCATATAACCGTACAATCATTGATATAGCGCAAAGCGGGAAAAAATACATTCCGAACTGTACCAGATTTACTTCCCATGGCACCTGTGCCAAACCAAGCGCCAGCAAAGGAATTGCCACATCAATAAGGTTAATCAGGCCGAATAAAAAATAAAGAGGGATAGTAAAATAATGGATTTTTTGCCTCCAGGTAAATTTTTTGCTCAGCTGTGGAAATGTGCGGAACAAGAGCTCAAACGTGCCTCTGGACCATTTAAGCTGCTGTTTATAGTAGGCAGACAATGTCCCCGGAACAAGGCCCCTTGTTAACACTTCAGGAACATATACGGACTTCCAGCCTTTTGCATGTAACTGCATTGCGGTATGCATATCTTCTGACAATCCGGCTGCATGTCCGCCAATAGAATCAAGCGCTTCGCGTCTGAATGTGCAATTAGCGCCTATCGCCTGAACAGTACCATAGGAATTCATGCACATCATCATCGGTCCGTAAAAATGATATGTCTGTTCTGCTGCCCCTCTTGCAATGAAGCTTTCCTGTTGGTTTCCATAGGCTTGCACGCATTGTACAAATCCAATTTTTTCATCTTGAAAATAAGGCAGCACACGGTCCAAGAATTCTGGCACAGGTATATGATCCGGATCAAGCACAACACAAATCTCACCAGTAGCATGCTTTAGGCCATTATTAATATTCCCCGCTTTTGCATTTATTTTTTCTATCCTGGTTATATGAATAACTCCTAATTCTTTACAAACGTCTTTAAGTATCGGATCATCCCCTTCATCACACAAATAATCGGTATGTGGGTAACTGATCTTTTTCATCGCCTTTAATGTATTAATGATCATTTCCCGTGGTTCACCAGGACAGGCTGTAGTTAGTATATCCACGGTCCACTGCCGGTTAGATACCGGCATAACAGGAATACTAGGGCTCCAGTAATGATACCATTCGTGGATCATTTTAACAAGTTTGAAAAGCAAAGCAAAGGTGAGTAACCAGTAAACAGGGGCATAACCAACATGTTCGGGATGAACAAACCAAAACAAAAAGATCAACATAGATGCCAGACCAAAGCAAATCAAGGTTCGGATAATCCAGATTTCATGTTTTTGCGGAGCCTTTACTTTTATAATACCCTCAGTTGTATCAGTAGATATATGCATCAATCTAAAAGTTTTTTGTTTACGGAACGGCCTCTTTAATAAAACTAAATAGGTATGAACCGGTCAAGCAGAACAGACTGAATAGCGCTATCCTCGCTTCAAAAATAGATGCTGCTCCCTTCAAGGTCTTAATGAAATCGATAAAACAAAACTTTTACGGGTTGAATAACCCTTATTTCAGGCAGGATTAAAGAGATTTTAGATTGTGGTGGTAAATTTAGAAGTATGCCAAAAGGTAAACCGGGCAATATTTATATTGACAGAAATTCATATTTTCTCGTCATAAAAAATAGTCCGACTTTAATATTAAAGATCACACGTTCAACGAATCCTATGAATTATGTAACTTTTTTCAAAAATTGTATAATTCCTAAAATTGCAATAGCCCTATTTTTGTAGTCCTTAAAAGGATGCTTGTTTATCAAATTGGCCGTATTTAAGCACTAACATAAATAGAACAAAACAAATGAAGATTTTTAAATTGATTTTAATTTTTACCCTGTTTGCGGGTTTTTTATTAAGTATAACATCATGTCTGGTAGTGCATGATACTGGTGGTGGAAAAAAGGGCTGGTATAAAAATTCAAATAATCCGCATCACCCCAATTCTACAAACCCTGGTAATGGAAAAGGTCGTGGGCATGGAAAAAAATAATAAAGATTACTGCAATTGTCCTAAATCAAGTGCAGTAATTATACTTTCTTTTTAATCTTTGTTTTAATAGGGACTGCTAATTTGTTTTCGCGGTTTACTATGTCTTCAAGAGATGTGTTTGCCAAAATTTTTAGTGTAGCATCCCTGGCTTCTTTCATTACATCACGCACCCCGCAGGTAAGCTCATCCTTACATTCAGCGCAGCGTTCATAAAAATTTATACTCACGCATGTTGTAAGTGCTATGGGCCCGTCTGTTAGTCGTATAATGGAACTTAGCATAATATCTTTCGGTTCCTTCAATAAATAATAGCCTCCATTCACTCCAAGTTTGCTGCCTAAAATACCTTGTTTGCGTAATTCCAGTAATATAGCTTCCAGAAATTTATGGGGGATGTTTTCTTCTGTAGAAATCTGAGAGATGCGCATCGGCCATCCCGTTTCATACCTCTTTGCTAATACCACTAATGCTTTTAAAGCATATTTTGTTTTCTTTGAAAGCATATTTTCAACATGTGAGACACAAATATATAAAAATATATAAAGTCTACTAAAATAGTAGGGGTTTAAATTTAAAATAAAAAAAGCCCCGAATTTATCGGGGCTTCCTTTGATAAATAAAATTGATATTACTTCATTTCAGCTAATTCCATCATGCTGATCATTTTGCCAGGCAGAATGGATTCCAATTCCTTCATACATTTTTCCTGTGCGGCTGATAAAGTATCTAATTCAACACCAAGTTGCTTTAAATGCATGGTAGCTGCTTTTACTCCAATACCGTAAGGCATACGGTGAATCATCGCTTTGTAGTTTTTATTGTTTTTATAAAACTCCATAATAGCCATCAATTGAATGGTGAAACAAGCCGACATCACAAAAGAAGAGTAACCGGTTGAAGAAGCCATATTCACAGCCATACCTTCTCCAAGTACAATGATTGATTTACCTCCTATTTTATACATATCAACCATTGGTTTCATGCATGTTTTTGATTTGCCATGTGTTTTATTCAACCACATCATGTCAATTTCGCAATCGTAATCACTCATGTTGCAAACAACGCAGTTGTTTTTCATCATTTTGAAATGTTTTTCCATGATCACATCACGGTTTTCTGTCGCTGTTACAATGATATCAGCCATTTTGCAGGCATCTTCCATTTTCATAACCATACATCCATCCATGCAAGCCTGCATTGCGCAGAAAGGATCGATTTCAGTTACAATAACTCTTGCACCCGCCATACGCATAGCATCAGCACAAGCTTTTCCTAAATCACCGTAACCTGCAACCACACATACTTTTCCGGAAATCATCATTCCTGTTAAGTTGCGAAGTGATGCAGTTAAAGATTCCATTGTTCCGTAGCGGTAATCAATTTTTGCTTCACGCGGTGATGTGTTCATGTTCATAACAGGCATCATTAATTTTTTATCTGCCATCATCATGTTATTCATCATTTGCATCCCTTTGATAGAATCCATGCAGCATCCCATCATTTGTTTCATTGCTTTCGGATGTTTTTCCATCATCATTTCTGTCATCATACCGCTGCAATCCATCATCATGTTAACAGGCATTTTCATGTCTTCATCCATAAAGCAGCACATGTCCATACACATCGCCATATCATCCATACTCATTCCTTTAACACCGAAAGTTGGGATACCCATCATGTTCATTGCTGCAGCAGCTGCTTCCTGTGTTGAGTTCGTGTTACAAGCACACACTCTTACTTCAGCACCCATCATCATCATTGTTTTCATCATCACCGCAGTTTGAACCGTAATATGCATGGAACAAGCCATTTTCATGCCTTTCAATGGTTTTGATTCACAATACATTTCACGCATTGCCATCAGGCCCGGCATTTCCATTTCTGCCATTTTCATTTCATTCATGCCTATTTCAGCCATATGCATGTTCATCATCATTGGCATTTCTACACCTTTTGCCATGTATTTACAATCACACATCATACACATACAATTGCAAACCATACACATGCATTTCATCATATCAGCACACATCATCATTGCAGCATCGTGTTTTTTCATGCACATCATTTCCATGTCCATCATCATCATGCTCATTTTTTGCATCATGTGCATGCACATCATCATGTCCATCTCTTTTTTCATCATCATTTCCAGTTCCTTCATGCACATCATCATCTCATCCATCATTTTTTTCATTTGAGGAGTTTTTGCTGATTTCATCATTTTCATACAGTCCATCATCATCATGCACATGCATTTCATCATCATTTTCATGCAATCAGCCATCATTTTGCTTCCAGCATCCATCATGTTCATGTCATGCATCATTTTCATGCTTTGTTTGCACATGTCCATGCAGTCCATCATCATTTTTGATGAATCAGCCATTTTCATGGATTTCATGGAGTGAATGCTGCTCATCATTGAATTGCAACACATTTCCATTTTCGACATGCACGCCATCATGTCCATTTCTTTTGTCATTGTTTTCATTTGTAGTATCTTTAATTTATGGTTAAATAATTATTTCGCAAATAAAGGAGCTCAATTATAGAGAAATAGCCATCGCAAGCCTTGTTTTTAGATTAAAGCTGTATTTTAATATATTAAATGCATTTTTATGTAGACTAATTTACTGGGATTTAATCCCTAATAATCCGATAGGGATTAAGAAAAATTTATCATTCTACTGTAAATAGTTTTGTTTTATTTTTGATTGATGGCATAACTTTTTATTTTACTAAATTAGTAAGGCCATTAGTCTGAGTCTGTCGAAGAGCAATGAAGGCTTAAAATAAATCAAATCAAGAATAAAAACGGTTTCTATTTATTTAACACTCTTTTTTAAAATTAAATCATCTGAATTTTGATGCAGTCCACCATATTTAAAAGAGATTACTTTACTGTTGGATATTATAAAGCGGCCGAAGCAAGGGTAGTTCAGAGTGGGAACGATTATTTCGAAACGCTTGAGAAACTTATAAATTCAGCAACGTATTCACTTCAGCTCCAAACCTATATTTTTAATGAAGACAACACAGGCAAACGTATTGCAAAAGTTTTAACGGATGCAGCTGCAAGAGGTGTTGAAGTGTCAGTTGTATTGGATGCTTTTGGTTCCCAATCCCTCTCCGGTAAATTTATAAGGGAGTTACGTGCTGCAGGAGTGCATCTTCGTTTTTTTTCTCCTTTTTTTTCTTTGCAGAATATCTATTTCGGAAGGCGTTTACATCATAAAGTAGTTGTAGCCGATAAAAGCACTGCCCTTGTTGGAGGGATTAATATTGCTGATAAATACCATGGTTCCGAAACAGAAGAGCCATGGCTTGATTATGCCATTCTGTTGAAAGGAAGAATATGCGAAGATATTGATACCATATGCTGGAAAGTTTATGGAATTAGGGATATACAGAAAAAGTTAAAAGGATACCGTTTCCGGAAGAAAAAGCAATCACCCGCAGTACAGCATGAATTTGGTTCTGTTCTTGTCAGGATAAAACGGAACGACCGCTTAAAAAAAAGAAATCAGATCAGCCGTAGTTATCTGCACGCCATTAGAAATGCAAGAACTTCAGTTTATATCATCGGCAGTTATTTTTTACCAGGATTGCAATTAAGATCAGCCTTGATAAATGCTTCCAAAAGAGGAGTGGAGGTTCACATCATTATGGCGGGAATTTCAGATACTCCTTTATTTCAAATGGCTACCAAATGGCTGTACGATATGCTTTTTCGGTACGGAATAAGGATTTATGAATGGAAAAAATCTGTTTTACACGGAAAAATTGCAGTAATTGATACTAAATGGTCAACCATAGGATCTTTTAATTTAAATCACCTGAGTGCTTATGGCAGCATTGAAATGAATATAGATGTTCTGGATGAAAAATTTGCCAGGGACCTTAAATTGCATTTAAAATCCATTATAGACACAGGCTGTGAACAAATTTTACCCATCCATCAAAACAATCATTGGTCGGCAAGGTTAAAACGCTGGCTCGCCTATCAAATTACCCGCGCATCCATAAAGTTCGTTGTAATTTTCCCGAATATCAATCCCTTTAAAAAGTTTGAATAATTTTTGGGTGTCTTTTTACCCGTATTTTGTTAATTGGTAACCATCCGTTATCTGTAACCAGTAAATTCGTAACCATTGGTTTATCAGTAACCATAAAAAGCTGATTTACCATTATTTCGCAGATTTGTAACAATTCGTTTATCCGTAACCGGTAAATTCGTAACAATTCGTTCATCCGTAATCATAAAAAGCTGATTTACCCTTATTTCGCAGATTCGTAAACCATTCGTTTATCCGTAACCAACCATTCGTTTATCCGTAACCATAAATTCGTAACAATTCCTTATATTCATAACCGGATTTCTGATTATATTTGTATTCCTTAAAAAAACCAAACAATGATTACTACCGATAAATTTGTAAACCGACATAACGGTCCGCGCGAGAATGATGTGAAATCCATGCTTAAAAAAATTGGAGCAAACTCTGTTGATGAATTGATTGATCAAACAATCCCGGCCGCTATCCGCTTGAAAAAGCCTTTAAATCTGCCTGTTGGGATGACAGAATATAATTACCACAAACATTTACGCGCTATTGCTTCAAAAAACAAAGTGTTTAAAACTTACATTGGTTTAGGGTATTATAACACCATCATTCCACCGGTGGTTCAGCGTAACGTACTTGAAAATCCGGGCTGGTACACGGCCTATACGCCTTATCAGGCTGAAATTGCACAAGGCCGTTTAGAGGCATTACTGAATTTTCAGACCATGATTATGGACCTTACCGGGATGGAAATTGCAAATGCATCATTGTTGGATGAGTCTACTGCAGCAGCAGAAGCAATGGCGATGTTGTTCAGCAATCGCTCGCGCGAAGCAGTGAAAAGCGGGGCAAATAAATTTTTTGTGTCGAGTGAATGTTATCCTCAAACCATTGATTTATTGAAAACCCGTTCTACACCAATGGGGATTGAATTGGTGATCGGGGATTTCAAAACAGTAGCATTGGATAGCAGCATTTATGGTGCATTGCTTCAATACCCAACAGTAAATGGTGAAGTGCATAATTATGCCGATTTTGTTAAAAAAGCAAAAGCAAACGGCACAGCCATTGCCGTTGCCGCGGATATTTTAAGTTTGGTGCTGTTGCCGCCTCCGGGCGAATGGGGTGCTGATGTTGTAGTTGGTAATAGCCAGCGTTTTGGCGTTCCAATGGGCTATGGCGGTCCTCACGCTGCATTTTTTGCTTGTCGTGAAGAATACAAACGTATCATACCTGGCCGTATCATTGGTGTTTCTGTTGATGCGCAGGGTAATCCTGCATTGCGTATGGCATTGCAAACCCGTGAACAGCATATCCGCAGGGATAAAGCTACTTCTAACATTTGTACTGCCCAGGCATTGTTAGCCATTATGGCGAGTATGTATGCCGTTTACCATGGTTCTGAAGGCCTTACAGGCATAGCACAGCAGGTGCATTTTTCAGCTGTTGCATTGGCAGCTGAATTAAAAAAATTAGGTTATATAATTGAGAACGATAATTATTTCGATACCATTAAAGTGAATCTGCCTAAAGAAGTATCAGAAGGCATGATCCATAACCTTGCAGTAGGGGCACATATGAATTTCCGTTATGTGGATAATTGCTGTGTATGCATTGCATTGGATCAAACAACGGATGTTAACGATTTGAATACAATCATTGATATATTTGCTAAAGTGGCAAATAAGCCAGGTGTAAAAATTACGGAAGAACAGGTGTTTAACCAAAAATCTGTGATCCATACCCGTACATCAGAAATTTTAACACATCCTGTTTTTAACACCTATCATTCCGAATCAGAAATGATGCGTTATATCAAACGCCTTGAAAATAAAGATCTTTCCCTTACGCATTCAATGATTTCCCTAGGATCCTGTACCATGAAATTAAATGCAGCATCTGAGCTGATGCCGATCACATGGCCTGAATTCGCTCATATTCATCCATTCGTTCCGGTGGAGCAAGCAGTAGGTTACCTGGAAATGATTGATGAGCTCGACAAATCATTAAGTGAAATCACAGGCTTTGCAAAAATGAGCTTTCAGCCCAACAGCGGTGCTCAGGGCGAATATGCCGGTTTATTGGTAATTCAGGCATACCATCAATCGCGTGGTGATGCACACAGAAATATTGCGTTGATCCCAACATCTGCACATGGTACCAATCCTGCAACTGCTGCGATGTGCGGTATGAAAATCGTTTTGGTGAAATGTGACGAAAAAGGGAATATTGATGTGAACGATATGCGCGAAAAAGCGGTGCTTCACAAAGATAATTTATCCTGTTTAATGGTTACTTACCCTAGTACACATGGTGTTTACGAGGAGAGTATCATTGAAATTACCAATATAATTCATGAAAATGGCGGACAGGTGTACATGGATGGTGCTAACATGAACGCTCAGGTAGGTTTAACCAGCCCGGGGAATATTGGCGCTGATGTATGCCATTTGAATTTACATAAAACATTTGCAATCCCGCACGGTGGAGGTGGCCCTGGTATGGGTCCTATTGGCGTTGCTAAACAGCTGGTACCTTTTTTACCATCTCATTCCATTGTAAAAACAGGAGGAGAACAGGGTATACACGCGGTGTCCGCAGCTCCTTATGGAAGTGCATTGATCTTGTTAATTTCTTATGGATACATCAAAATGCTGGGTGGTAATGGGGTTACAGAAGCAACCCGCATGGCAATCCTCAATGCAAATTACATCAAAGAATCATTAAAAGATCATTACCCGACTTTGTACAGCGGGAAAAATGGCCGTTGTGCTCATGAAATGATTTTAGATTGTGTCGCTTTTAAACGCGAAGCAGGAGTAGAGGTGGGAGATATCGCCAAGCGATTGATGGATTATGGGTATCATGCACCTACAGTTTCATTTCCGGTACACGATACATTAATGATTGAACCTACAGAAAGTGAATCCAAAGAAGAATTAGACCGTTTTTGCTCTGCCATGATCAATATCCGTAAGGAAATTGATGAAATAAGTGCAGGAACAGCGGATAAGGATGATAATGTGATCAAAAATGCACCACACACTGCAAAATCTGTAATTTCTGATAGCTGGAAACATGCTTATTCACGTGAAAAAGCAGTTTATCCGCTGAAGTGGGTGAAAGAAAGCAAGTTTTGGCCAAGTGTTGCCCGTGTAGATAATGCTCATGGCGATAGAAACCTTATTTGTGCTTGTCCGCCTATTGAGTCTTATGCGGATGCCGAATTGGTAGAATAGTTGTATTCACTTTTAACACCGCAAATGACGGTCAAAGCCATTTCTAGTTGGCATGTAATTTGTACTGTGGAGATTTATTGCTATATTTGAATTACGAACAAGAAATACCCAAATAGTTTACATTTTTAACTTTAACAAAATAACATGAAAAAAATTACTTCACTGCTTACCATTTTTGCAATTGGTTCTTTGGCCTTTGGGCAAGGTTCGGTACAAAAGAAAACGCTACCCCTTAAAAAAAACACAACTGTTACTAATAAAATCAATAATAGTTCGAATGAAAATATCGCTGACCGCGCTGTAATATGGTCGGATGATTTTTCTGTTTCAACAAATTGGGTAAAAGCATCAACTGCCGGAGCTGGTTTATGGACTATCAGTACTACAGGTCCTTCAGGTGCTTTTGATATTACACCGATCAATTCAACAACTAAAGCAAATGGTTTTGCTTTGTTTGATTCAGATTTAGACTGCAGCCATAACCAGGTAGCTAATATTACAACAGCAACTCCTATTAACTGTTCCACCAATCCTGCTGTTGTGTTGAAATTTCAGCAGCAATACAGAAGGTTTGATGACAGTACCTTTGTATTTATTAGCAATAATGGAACTACCTGGGTTAAATATCCGGTAAATACCACATTAAACAATAATGATTATTGTGATGGAAACCCGGAAAACATGACAATAAACATAACTGCTACTGCAGGTGGACAAGCAACTGTTTATGTTAGATTCCAGTTTTACAGCCCTAGCTCTTTAGGAGCGGGTGCTGGTTGCGGTTATTCTTGGATGATTGATGATGTTTCTATTGAGGATCAGCCTTCTAACGACATTTTATTAAGTTCAGTATATTTTGGAGAATATTCTAGAATTCCGGATGGACAGCAAGCTCCTATAACACTTGGTGCTGGTATAGAAAATGTTGGTGCAGCTGCTCAAACAAATGTTGTTTTGAGTGCCACTGTTAACACTACTTTATTTACAGGTACCAGTGCGCCTATCGCTTCTTTACCAATTGGCCAAACAGATACTATTGCAATTACAAATCAGTTTACCCCTGGTGCAATTGGTAATTACGTGGTTAAATTTGCTGCACAACAAACACAAACTGATGCTAATCCGGGGAATAATATCACTACCGGTGATACCATTAAAGTTACAGCCAACACATATGCCAGAGATAATTATACCTATGAAGGTTTAGGATCATGGAATGGTGCTGGTGAAGCTTTTGAACTAGGAAATTGGTATTCAATTGTAACAAACACGTATGCTCTTTCCGCAACCTTTGTATTGCAGGGAGGTTCTTTCCCGGGATCCATCGTTTCGGTGAAATTATACGATACATCATTAACAACTGTTCTTGCATCATCTAATCCATATGCAATTTTGGCTTCTGATATTCCTACTTCTTATGGTCCAAATCCTAAAAGTATAACACTGCCTTTCACAAGTCCGGCAGCGTTGACAGCTGATAACGATTACCTTGCCGTAGTTGAATTTTTAAATGACAGCGGTACAGATACAATTGTGATTGCTACCGGAACAGATATTATTCAGCCAAGCCAGACAACTTATTTATATGATACCCCAACTAGTACCTGGTTTACACTTGCTTCCACTCCTATGATACGCCTTAACGTAGCTGTTAACGTTGGTATCAATGAAGTTGCGAATGTAAATGGAGTAACAGTATTGCAAAATCAGCCGAATCCATTTGATAATTTAACAACTATCAATTATGAGATGTCCAAGAATGCTGCTGTTACATTAACGGTATATGATATAACCGGCAAAAAAGTGGCCGAACAATTTGAAGGGAATAAAAATGCAGGTAAGCACTCTATAAGCTTTAAAGCTGATAATCTTTCAGAAGGAGTTTATTATTATACCTTAAAAGCAGATGGAAATACTACACCTGCAATGAAAATGGTTGTAATTAAGTAGTTTTATTGAGTTATATTAGGTTAAAAGAGGCTGCATTGAATAAATAGCAGCCTCTTTTATGTTAAATATTGATATTGTATATGGCTGGAAAGGTTACAGAATGACAATTATTGATTAAATAATTTGTAAATTCAAGTTCACTTACATAGCTTTGCACCTGTTAAATTTTGGATTTTAAACATTACGAACTATTAACTTAAAAAAATATCATGAAAAAACTATTACTATTTACGGGTGCATCTTTATTGATCGGAAGTATGTTTGCTCAGCAAACAGCTGTACGTCCGGTAAAAACAGAAAGTGCAAATTCTTTCAAAGCAGCACGTTTTAATACAGCTGCAGCTGAAAGAAATACAAATGCTATTACAAGTGGATACATTGATTACTCTTACCAAAATGTTAACGATCAATCTTATGTTTTTGGTTTTAACTCAACATTCGTAAGTGCAGATTCTTCAATGAACTATGTTGGGGTTGCATTATTTCCGTTTCAGGGTATTTTTGATTATGCAGATAATAACGTAGATTTTAACTTCGGTTATCCAAGCACTTATACCTATACAATTGATAGTATTTTTGCATCACTTACGCATGAAAACAATAGCGGCAGCGCTAACTATTTAACAATGCAATTAGTACAAGCAAGTAACACAGGTGTGTTATCAACAAGTTCTACTGTTAAATGGCAGGATACAATTGAGACAACTACTACATTGTCAAGTGGTGGAAACTGGTTAGGTGCAGGTGCATCATATTTAGCTGAATACGCTCCAGGTTATACTACTACTGCTGGCGCAAAAATGGGTATCGTATTCAAATATTATGCTCCGAAAATGGATTCTTTAGGAATTTTAGGTTCTAGTATAGATGATGGTTCAGGCGGAACAGTTACTCAATCGCCTTATCCAACTTCGTACATGGCAAATCCTCCTTTTATTCCAACACCTGCTGCATGCAGAAATATCGGATACGGTAACCCTGTAGGTTCAACTGGTTGGTTCCAGGCTCAGGATTGGGAAATTTGGGCAAAAGTTACTTTCAATGACATCACTGGTATCAGTGACAATGTTATGAATAAAACAGCTACTTTATACCAAAACGTTCCAAATCCAGCTAACGGATCTACAGTTATTAAATATGATTTAGCTAAATCTTCTGCTGTAACAATTTCTTTTTATGACTTAACTGGTAAAAAAATAAAAGAAATAGTTGAAGGTGAAAAAGCAGTTGGAAACTATAAAACAACTGTAAACATCAGCGATCTTTCTAAAGGTGTTTATTTCTATACACTTAGAACATCAAATGGTGTTGAATTAACTAAGAAAATGGTTATTACTGAATAATAGAGATTTTCTCATCAAAAAAAATCACATTCTGAATTTTCAGAATGTGATTTTTTTTTTGATATTAATTGGAATTGAACTGGAACTATTAGCTTAAAATTTGGCCTTTAACTCCTTCATAAACTTTGTTGCATAAACAAAATCATTCACTTCCTGGTTATCTGTTCTTAAAATCTCCTGTTTGGTGCCTTCCCACCATTTTGAACCGTTATAGATGAACAGGATATTATCTCCGATTTCAATTACCGAATTCATATCGTGCGTAATTACAACGGTTGTAATTGCATATTCTTCAGTGATCTCTTGTATAAGATTATCAATTACGATAGAGGTTTTAGGATCAAGACCTGAATTGGGTTCATCGCAAAATAAGTATTTCGGCTGAACAGCAATAGCGCGGGCAATAGCAACCCGCTTTTTCATCCCTCCGCTTAATTCAGCAGGAAACAATTGGTTGGAATTAACCAGGTTAACGCGTTGAAGGCAAAAGTTAGCCCTGTCGCGTTTTTCAGACTCGCTTAAATCCGTATACATCGAAAGAGGAAACATCACGTTTTCTTCCACGTTTTTTGAATCAAACAGGGCGCTTCCCTGAAACAACATACCAATTTCTTTACGTATTTCTTTTTTACCCTTAAAATCAAGGGTATGAAAGCTTCGGCCGTCAAATAATACTTCTCCCGAATCCACTTCATTTAATCCTACCATACATCGTATCAACGCTGTTTTTCCCGATCCGCTCTGTCCTATAATGATATTGGTTTTCCCGCTTTCAAAAGTAAAGGAGATATCATTGAGAATAGTACGTCCGGAAAAGGATTTTGATATGTGATTGATTTGTATCAAGACAATAAAAGTTGAGTCAATATTAAGTCGAATGCCAAAATAAGAATGCTGCTGTAAACCACCCCTTTAGTGCTGGAGCGGCCGACCTCCAGTGAGCCTCCTTTGGTGTAATAACCATGATATGCTGGAACAGACGCAAAAATGAACGCGAATACCGCAGATTTTATTAAAGCGTAAAATACGTTAAAAGGCTTGAAATCGTAGGTGATACCATAAATGTATTCATAGTCTGTCACTACTCCTGCCAATAACCCAAATACATAACCGCCCAGAATACCTAAAAACATAGAGAATACCACTAGGATTGGACTAAATACTACAGCAGCTATTATTTTGGGTTGTATGAGGTAACTTGCCGAATTAATACCCATAATTTCCAAAGCATCAATTTGTTCTGTTACCCGCATGGTTCCTATTTCCGATGCAATACTAGATCCAATTTTGCCCGCTAAAATTAAACTGATAATGGCTGGTGAAAATTCAAGGATCATGGAGTCACGAACAGCAACACCCACTGCGTATATTGGTACTAAAGGGTTTTCGAAATTAAAAGCAGACTGGATGGTGATAACAGCCCCGATAAATACCGAAATGATGGCTACAATACCTAAGGAACCAATTCCTAATAGGTTGATTTCTTCAAAAATACGCTCCCGGTAAATGGATATTTTTTCTGGTTTCCCAAAAGCCCGCTTCACCAAAATAAAATACCTGCCAAAATGAAAAAACAGCCTCATGGAATGTTACAAAATTTGGTTAAAAATAAGAATAAAAAATAAGAGCCTGTTTAAATTTCGTTTGAAAATGGAATTATAGTGTTAACTGGTGCAATACCTGCTTGTAATGCTTTTAAAGTTGTCAGTTTTATTATCAGTAATTAGTTGAATATTTTTGAACGTACTTACCAGATTTGTCATAATGGATCAGATAGAAACGAATGTATTTTTTTATGGCATTTTTTTTTACTTAAAACTTAATAATTTTTAACCTTACCTTCGCGCCATTAAAAAATTGATTTCGCAATGCAATTTGAATTAACAGATATTTTTTTAGAAAATCTTCGGACAGCCATTAATGCTAAAGATGGCGCTTTTGTTGCTGAACAGCTAAAAGAGCTGTACCCCCCTGATGTTGCCGAAATTTTTAATGAGCTGGAAATTGAAGAAGCTAAATTTGTTTACAAACAGCTTGATGAGCAGGTTGCAGCCGATGTATTGGTGGAGCTGGAGGATGATGTGCGGGAGCGTTTCCTTGCTTCACTTACCTCTAAAGAGATCGCGGAACAGTTCATAGATAATATGGATTCGGATGATGCAGCCGATGTTATTGGTGAATTGCCGGATGATGTGCAGGAAGAGGTGCTTTCCCACATGGAGGACAGCGAGCAGGCGAGCGATATTGTGGATTTGTTGAACTATGATGAATACACTGCCGGTGGTTTGATGCGGAAAGAGTTTGTTCGTGTGCATGTGAATAGCAATTCAGTTGAATGTGTGCGTGAAATCCGTGAGCAGGCTCATGATCTGGAAGAACTGTACGCCATTTACGTGGTGGACGATGCTGAGCGGCTAATTGGGCTTCTTCCTTTAAAAAAGTTGATTGTTTCTCCTGTAAAGTCTATCGTTGCTGATATTTACGATCCTAAAATAATATCTATTAAAGCCAATACTCCGGCTGAGGAAGTAGCTAACGTAATGGATAAGTACAATTTGGTTGCTATTCCGGTAGTAGATGCTTTGGGCCGTTTAGTTGGGGTAATTACCATTGATGACGTTGTCGATTTCCGCAGGGAAGAAGAAACGGAAGATGTTCAGAAAATGGGAGCTATGGAGGCCTTAGAGGATCCATACATGAATACTTCTTTTTTTCAGATGATCAGAAAAAGGGCTGGTTGGCTGATCCTATTGTTTGTTGGCGAAACATTTACTGCCAGTGTAATGGGTTTTTATGAAGGGCAAATTCAAAAAGCAGTGATATTGGCGCTGTTTATTCCACTCATTATTTCCAGTGGTGGTAATAGCGGTTCTCAGGCTTCCACTTTGGTTATTAGGGCATTAGCTTTGGGCGAGATCACCGTACGCGACTGGTGGAAAATTATAAAAAAAGAATTTGCAACCGGTTTGGTAATTGGTGTTATGCTGGGCCTTATCGGGTATTTAAGAATTGGGGTTTGGTCCCATTTTGGCGGAGAATATGGTCCTCATGCGCAATCAATTGCATTGGCCGTTAGTTTTTCCCTGGTTGGAGTTGTTTTGTGGGGAACCTTAATGGGATCCTTGCTTCCTCTAGCATTAAAACGGTTCGGTTTTGATCCTGCAGTTTCATCGGCTCCTTTTGTAGCTACGCTGGTTGACGTAACGGGCTTGCTCATTTATTTTTCTTTCTCTATCCTGTTTTTGAAGGGTATATTGCTATAATTTTTTGCATTACTCCGCTGCTTCAGATCCAACACAAATTTGGCCGTAGCTTCATTGGCTAATTTGTTGATAATTAAAAAATTAACATCGCTATTGTAACAAATGCCCCCTTACTGCCGTAACAAATCAGATATTCAAATGATGTATTTTATGGATGCTACCAAAAATCAGTTAAAAAGTTATGGTTTTAACTGCCTGAGTGTCAATTACAGAAATATTCAATAAAATGCTATTTTATATTTTAAATTTGCATCTTTGTAGTTGGTAGTGACTTATTAAAGTAGAATACCTGTATATTTTAAGTATGAAAAAATTAATTACCGTGTCCACAATCGTTTTTATCCAGCTTCTTTTTGTAGGAGCTGAAAAACTATTGGCCCAGGTGATGGTTAATTATGGCAGTATTATCTACAGTGCAAATGATACTATTTTTGCAAATGGCGGTATAAGCAATTTAACTAATGGACAAGGGACAGGTACAATTGGAGGGACATTCCGGAACAGTGGGGAGGTTTATTTAACAGGTGATTGGACCAACACATCCAACACTGCTGCTTTTACCGATATTTTAGGGGTTGACGGTGCCAGTACAATCAGATGTATTCTGGTAGGCGGAAATCAAAATATTACGGGAAATGATGTAACACAATTTCACGACCTTGATTTAAGAGGAACAGGAGTTAAGCAATTACTTGGTATTGATGCCATTGTTAATGATACATTGGAACTTAATGATCGTGAATTAGCTACTGATGTGAATACAATGTATGTAAAAAGTACAAGTCCTGAAGCAATACAGTTTCAAAGTGGTTTTGTAAGTAGTTTAAACGGTGGCTCTCTTGAAAGAAGCACAGCTGGTACTTCTTCCTATATATTTCCTGTGGGCTCCAGCGTAGGTACAATGCGGTTCAGGCCGGTGGAAATTACTCCCGATAATGCTAGCTTTAATAACTATGATGTGCGGATGGCGAATGTAGATGCCACCACTGAAGGTTTCCCTGTAACTCAGAGACAAGCAACAATGAGCAGGGTCAATGATCTGTATTACCACCAGATTTGGAGACAAAACGGGTTTACCCCTGCTTCTATTACTGTTTATTATGATCCAGCTAATGATGGACCCGTTACAGGGCTTGCACACTGGCAGAATGCACCTCAGTGGGAAGACATTGTATCAACACCGGATTTATCCGCTTATAACCTCAATGGAACTACCAAAGTATCATGGGACTTTTCAAACGACTCCGAAGCCTTTGCCTTAATGAAGCTCATCAACGAATGTGGTGAAATGTTTGTTCCAACCGCATTTTCTCCGGACGGTAATGGTGAAAACGATGTGGAATGTGTGTATGGTAAATGTGTTAAAACAATTTATTTCGCCATCTATGACCGCTGGGGAGAAAAAGTATTTGAAACAACTGATCAGTCACAATGCTGGGATGGTACATTCCGTGGCAAAGAGATGAATACTGCAGTGTTTGTTTATTACATGAAAGCTACTCTTACAACAGGTGAGGAAGTTTCAAAAAAAGGAAATATAAGTTTATTGAGATGATTTGTGTGAAATGAAAAAACTACTTACTCTTTTTATTATTATTTGCTGTTCTGCACTTTGGAAAGGGGCCGGGCTTGTTGCGCAGGATATGCACTTCTCCCAGTTTTATATGTCACCGCTTACTCAAAATCCTGCATTTGCGGGGGCTATTTACGGAATACAAGCACAGATGAACTATAAAAATCAATGGAGGAGTGTTGGATCACCTTATAAAACAACTGCTGCATCCTATGATATGAGTTTTCAGAAGAAAAAAAGAGCGAAAGGCTTTTTTGCTGCAGGACTTAATTTTTTCAGTGATAAGGCTGGAGATTCTAAAATGGGGACAACCCAGGTAAACCTTTCAGGAGCAGGCCATGTTTATCTAGACAGATATACCAAAATAGGTGGTGGACTGCAAGTTGGTTTTGTTCAAAGAAGTGTTGATTATACTGCATTGCAATGGGGAAATCAGTATACGGGAATGGCCTATGACCAAAACCTGAGCTCACGTGAAACAAACACAGGAGCTATAGCAACAAAATATCTGGATGTGGGAGCCGGTATGATTTTTAGCTATGATAATACTGCTGGAGCAAGACGTGTTGCGGATAACAACGAGATTAAAGCAAATGCCGGTTTGGCAATATTTCATATTTCACAACCAAAATATTCGTTTAATGGCAGTGATGAAAAATTATATATGAAATTTGTGCTTCATGGGAATGTTTTAATTAGTGTACCGTATTCAAACCTGGGATTTGTACCTGGATTAATGATTTGTAAACAGGGTGGGCCATCCGAAGTATTCGCTGGTTCATTGGTTAGATACAAATTAAAGCAAAAAAGTAAATATACAAGTATCAAATCCAGTTCGGCAATTTCAATGGGAGCCTATTACAGGGCAATGGATGCTGTGGTTGCTGTTATGCAGATGGAATACTCTAATTACACCATCGGCATGAGCTATGATTTGAATGTATCGCGTTTAAAAACAGCTAGTGTTGGTAGAGGGGGATTTGAAATATCCATCCGTTATATTGCTAATAATCCGTTCATAGTTCAATCAAGGTCCCGTTTTTAGAGAGTATAATACACTATTAAATATACATCTAAACCGGATAGAGGTCACTAATTTATAATTGATAAAATGAAATTATTATCTGTTACTTTGTTTTGCTCATTATCTTCCTTCCTCTTCGCTCAGTCCAAGGATTCTGTAAAAGTTGAAATAAAAAATTTAGGACATCAGGTAAATTCCGCTTATGCCGATTATGCCCCGCTTATCTCTGCGGATGGAAATGTGATGGTTTATACTTCCAGAAGGCCCTTAAACGACAAAGATATACTGAAGGAAAAGGAAGGAAAAGAAAACGTTTATATCACGTATTATGATGATAAAAACAGTAGATGGCTGGTAACATTTATGCTTGGTCAGACTATAAATCTTCCTGAAATTGATAATTCAGCCATTGCTTTATCAAATGACGGTCAGCGGATGTTTTTATACCGCGGTGGAAATGAATTGAATGCTAACGGTGATATACTTGAATCCGTATTAACAGGTGATGAATGGTCAGAAGCTGTTAGGTTACCGGCTCCTGTAAACACGGACGATAATGAAACTTCAGCAAGTATTTCTCCTGATGGAAGAACAATTTATTTTGTTAGTGATCGTAAATGGGGATATGGCGGCAGGGATATCTGGTATTCAACACAGGATGAAAACGGAAACTGGGGAGAAGCTGTAAATGCCGGACGAGAAGTTAACAGTTCCGAAGATGAAGAGGGCGTTTTTATACATCCAAATGGAAAAGTATTGTTTTTTAGTTCTAAAGGCCATAATACCTTGGGTGGTTATGATATTTTTATGTCTGTTTTTGACGAAACCACCCAATCCTGGGCTAAAGCCGGCAACCTGGGTACACCAGTTAATACAGTAGGTGATGATATTTATTTTGTAATGGGTGCTAACGGAAAAACCGGCTATTATGCTTCTTCCAGAGAAGGTGGTGTTGGTGGACTCGACATATACAGCATTACATTTTTAGAAGATATTATGAGAAAAAATGTAACACTTCTATCCGGGAGGATTGCTGATAAATACGGAAATTCTTTAGGGTCTAGAATTGTGTTGACAGATAAATCAACAGGCAAACTCATTGGTACCTTCAAATCAAATAAAGCAACAGGTAAATATCTGGTTTCACTTCCTCCGGGAAAAAAATATGAACTTGAAGTTACCTCTGATAATAAAAAGAATACAGTATCAATCGATATTCCATTTAAAGCAGGTTTTTCAGAACTGGCTACGGATATTGTATTGGAAGAAGCACAGTGATTTATACAATAAACAATTAAGGTATTTTCCAACATTTAACTATAAAAAAACTGAAAAGGATTACTTTAAGCCTGTTTAATTGCATTTTATACTTATGAAAGTATTTTTTACCGCTATCCTTTGTATCTGTTCTCTATTCATTTTTGGTCAACAGGACTCTGTAACGAATGAAGATGGGAAAGTAAAGAAGAATGGTTTTCTATCCAGTCGTACCCTTGATGAAGACGGCAATCCCTTAAGTGTTCAGATAGATGTTGTTGATAATACCTCTAATCAGGTTATCCAAACTTCCCAAAGCAGCCGTATTGGATTTTCGCGCATTTCTCTTCCTTCCGGAAACTATAATGTTATTTTCAGCAAACCCGGGTATTTGTTCCATTCGGTTCATGTGGTGATTCTTGATTCCGCGGGCTATGACAAAAAACTCAAAAATATTGTACTGCAAAAGGTTGAAATCGGGAAAAACACGGTTCTGAATAACGTTGCCTTTGAGCAGGATCAATCCGTATTAAAAGAGGATTCTTTTTTGGATTTGGAACGTGTACTGGCTTTAATGAATGAAATAGTTTCATTACAGATAGAAATTACGGGCAATAGTGAAGATGGCGTTACCGAAAGTGATAAAGCGAAACTTGCTGAACAGCGCGCAAAAGTGCTTATGGACTATTTAGTAAGTAAAGGGATAGACAGAGGTCGTTTAAAATATAAAGAATATGATAAGTTTGAGCCGATAGCTATAGTTGATGGAAAAGAGGAGAATAAGGATAAAATAAGTCTTAAGGTATTAAATGTAGACACCCCCACTCCGGAACCGGTTGAGGAAGTAAAAGACCCTGTTGTTGAGGAGAAGCAGGAAGAAAATGTTGTTGTTGCAGGCGAAGAACCCGTTCAGGAAGTAAAAGAGCCTGTTGTTGAAGCGAAACAGGATGAAAACGTTGTAGTTACAGGCGAAGAACCCGTTCAGGAAGTAAAAGAGCCTGTTGTTGAAGAAAAGCAAGAAGAAAAAGCAGTAGTAGCAGAAGAACCCGTTCAGGAAGTAAAAGAACCAGTTGTTGAGGAGAAGCAGGAAGAAAAAGC
>JAZKDU010000015.1:0-9445 GCA_040387415.1 Bacteroidota bacterium | reverse complement strand
AGAACCCGTTCAGGAAGTAAAAGAACCAGTTGTTGAGGAGAAGCAGGAAGAAAAAACAATAGTAGCTGTAGAAGAACCAGTGCAGGAAATAAAAGAGCCTGTTATTGAAGAAAAGCAAGAAGAAAAAACGGAAGTCGCTGCAGAAGAACCAGCTCAGGAAGTAAAGGAACCTGTTGTTGAAGAGAAGCAGGAAGAAAAAGCGGTAGTAGTTGCAGAAGAACCCGTTCAGGAAGCAAAAGAGCCTGTAGTTGAAGAAAAGCAGGAAGAAAAAGCGGTAGTAGTTGCAGAAGAACCCGTTCAGGAAGCAAAAGAGCCTGTAGTTGAAGAAAAGCAAGAAGAAAAAACGGAAGTCGCTGTAGAAGAGCCAGTTCAGGAAGTAAAGCAACCTGTAGTTGAAGAGAAGCAGGAAGAAAAAATAGAAGTAGCTGCAGAAGAGCCAGTTCAGGAAGTAAAAGAACCTGTAGTTGAAGAGAAGCACGAAGAAAAAATAGAAGTAGCTGCAGAAGAACCCGTTCAGGAAGTAAAAGAGCCCGTTGCTGTTGAAGAGAAGCAGGAAGAAAAAACAGAAGTGGCTGCAGAAGAACCAGTTCAGGAAGTAAGGGAGCCAGTTGTTGAAGAAAAGCAGGAAGAAAACACCGTAGTAGCTGCAGAAGAACCCGTTCAGGAAAAAGAGCAACCCATCGTTGCCCTGAAAAAGGAAGAGGATGAAAATACGTCAAAAGAGCCTATTCGTGCTGAAATTGCTAATATGGGAACTGCTATCAATTCTACGTTTCCTGATTATCTTCCATTGGTAACTGCTGATGGTTCAACCATGATTTTTACTTCGCGCAGACCTACTGATCCTAAAGATATTCAAAAAGGAAAAGTTGGAAAGGAGAATATTTATATTACTCATTTTGATAACAGGACAAAAAAATGGTCGCAAGTTGAAATGCTTGAGCCATCTGTAAATATACCTGGTCAGGATAATTCAGCAATAGCCCTGTCAAATGATGGGCAAAGATTATTGATTTATAGAAATGAAGAAGGTAAAAACGGAGAAATTTATGAATCTGTATTATACGGAGATGTATGGTCAGATCCTGTAAAGCTGCCATCGCCTATCAACAGTGATGAGAATGAAACATCCGCAAGCATTTCGCCTGACGGCAGAACGATTTTTTTTATTAGTGATCGTAAAGGCGGTATAGGTGGTAAAGATATCTGGTTTTGCTCCCAGGATAAAGCAGGGAAATGGGGGGAGGCTATAAACGCAGGTGAATTAATTAATACCACCGAAGATGAAGAAAGTATATTTATTCATCCAAATGGAAATTCATTGTTTTTTAGTTCAAAAGGAAATAGCCCTATAGGTGGCCATGATATTTTTATGTCTGTTTTAAATGAAGCAACCGGTAAATGGGCCAATCCGAAAAACTTAGGTTCTACCATTAATACTTCTGCAGATGATTTGAATTTTGTAATGGCTGCCAATGGTAAAACAGCCTACTATACTTCATTTGAAGCTAATGGTGGAGGTGGAAATGATATTTACAGTGTAACGCTGTTGGATGAGGTGTTGAAAAAAAATACCGTATTACTGAAAGGTATTGTTATTGATGAAAATGGCCGTTTTTTAAAATCAAAAGTTGCGGTGGTTGATAAATCCACCGATAAAATAATAGGGGTTACTTCCTCTAACAGGGCTTTGGGTAAATACCAGGTTTCTCTTCCGGTTGGTAAATCTTATGATGTGAAATTTTTGGCAAAGGGATATACCGCGTTTGTGGAGCCGGTTGAAACTACTGGCAAAGCAGGTTATAATGAATTGTCAAAAATCATTCTGCTGGAATCAAAAAACGCATTCATTTTGGCAAGGTTGATTGATGAAGGAGGGAATCCAATAATCGCGCAGGCTGAGGTGCTTGATAAAGCGTCAAGACAGATAATTGACAGAGCGTTGACCATCGAAGAAGGGTATTCCAGAATTTCAGTCCCATCAGGAAAAAATTGTGGTGTTATTTATAGTAAGCCAGGCTATCTTTTTCAAACGTTCAATGTAGCTATACCCAATGCAATAGGTTATGAAAAGAATCTGAAAAGCATTACGCTGCAGCGTATTGAAGAAGGTAAGAAAATTGTTTTGAATAATGTTTTTTTTGAATCTGGCCAGACAATCCTTAAGCAGGAATTTTTTACTGATTTAGACCTGGTAGAAAAGCTCATGTTCGAAATGCCATCACTTCAGGTGGAGATATCAGATCATGCAAATTATGCAGGAGATAAAAGCAAACAAGTGTTTTCTAAAGAAAGAGCTAAAAGTGTGGTTGACTACCTTATTTATAAAGGTGTTGACCCGGCCCGTTTAAAATCTGCCAGTTATGAAGTAAAAGGCCCCGTTGCTATTAGTAAAAATGGTGCAACAGAACCAATCAGCAGAATTGAACTGAAAGTTTTAAAGGTTGATTTAAAAGCAGTGGAAGCAACGGCTGAAAGCCGTATGAAAGAAATTGAAGAGGGTATTGCTCAACAGGATGCTGTATATACGTTTGGCCAGCGAGATTCAACCTTAGAAGAAAACCCGGAGGCAATACCAGAAGGAATTCCTGAAGATAGTGCTGCTATTTCAGAATATGGATTGACCGACACAACTTTATTGGCTGAAGGTGCGGATTCTTTAAATGGTGAATACGAAGAGCCGGTTGATTCTTCGGCACTTGCCGAGAATGTTTTTCTGACAAGAGATTCTATAAAAATGGAAATTGCAAATCCTGGAACAATTATTAATTCATCTTTTGCAGATTATGCTCCTCTTATTTCAGCTGATGGCGGTACCATCGTTTTTACTTCCCGAAGATTGCCTGTTAATGCTGTTCCAAAACCAGTAAAAGGGAAGCAAAAAGTTCCGGAGAATAAGGAAAATATATACCGAGCTGATTATAATGACAAAAGGGATCAGTGGCGGGCCGCTGAAGCCATCGGTTTTCCTGTTAATTTTGCGAATGGTAATAGTTCCGCTATTGCCTTGTCAAATGACGGAATGCGCTTGTTTATTATTCGTGGAGGTGATGATCCCAAATCAAAAGGCGATATTTTGGAAACTTATTTTTCGGGCGAATATTGGAGTGAACCTCAAATGCTTCCTCCTGCTATTAACAGTGATGATCTGGAGACTTCTGCAAGTATATCTCCGGACGGAAGAACAATTTATTTTGTTAGTAACCGGAAAGGCGGCTTGGGAGAAAAGGATATTTGGTCCTGTACTCAAAATGAGCGTGGAATATGGGGAGAAGCAATAAACCTTGGGGAAACCGTTAATACCGATAAGGATGAAGAAAGTGTATTTATTCATCCAAACGGAACCTCGCTTTTTTTTAGTTCTAAAGGCCATAATTCCACAGGAGGCTATGATGTTTATATATCAGAATATAATGATTCAACTGCCACCTGGGGGCAGGCAGAAGGCATGGGAACTTCCATCAATACTCCAGATGACGATCTTTATTTTGTAATGGCGGCAAATGGTAAAAGTGGCTATTACTCTGCTGTTAGGCCAAAAGGATTGGGGAAAGATGACATTTACAGTATAACGCTGGAAGGGAATGTTTTAAAAAGAAATACCACAATAATTAAAGGATTAGTAATTAATGAAAGTGGCCAGGGAATAAAATCAAGAATTGCGGTAAAGGATAAAGCAACCGGTGCAATTATTGCTAATTATACTTCCAATGAAGTGTCTGGAAACTATTTGATCTCCTTGCCGAATGGTAAAAATTATGAAATAAAAATTTCCTCAAAGGGACATACCAGCTACGTAAGATCAATTGACCTGGCGGATAAGGTTACTTATAATGAAATTATAAAAAATATTATTCTGGAAACAAAAAATGCTTTGCTTTCCAGCAGGGTGTTTGATGAAAACGGAAAACCGCTGGTTGTGAAAATAGAAGTGATTGACAAAACCGCCAAACAATTGATTGAAAAATCAGAAAGTGATAGCGAAGGCTATTCTAAAATTTCTATTCCTTCTGGTAAAAAAGTGAACGTGTTTTACAGCAGGCCAGGCTATTTATTTCAATCGGTAAATGTTACTATTCCAAAATCTTCAGCTGAATCGGAAACGAATCTGAACACGTTTACCATGCAGAAGCTGGAAGTTGGGAAAAAGACCATTTTAAATAATATCGAATATGATTTTAATCAAACCAGCTTACGTCCGGAATCATTTTTAGATTTAGTCAGGGTAGTTTCATTAATGAACGCTTCTCCATCACTTATTATAGAAATAGCAGATCATACAGATAATTCAGGTGCTTCGAAGGAAAACCAAAAGCTTTCCAAAGAAAGAGCAAAAGCAGTAGCCGATCGTTTGATTGGGATGGGAGTTGATAAAAAACGGATAAAATTTAAGAGTTATGGCCCTGATCAGCCCGTTGCAACAAATGGAACAGATGAAGGCCGGGACCTTAACAGCAGAGTGGAGCTTCTTATTTTAAAAGTAGATTCAAAAGCAGAAGAAATTACTGCTGAAAAGCGAATAAAGGAAGAATTGGCCGCGAGTCAGGAAGAAAGTAATAATCCTTTTAGTGGTGAATCGCTTCAGGAAAAAAAGGATTCAGTAGCGGTTGAAAAGAAAACGGTTGATAATGAAGAGTCCGTGCAACAAAAGGAACCGGTTGTAATTGAAAATAAAGAAGAAAATAATAATACAGAAGAATTGCCAGAAAAGAAAGAGGAGCCGGTTGTAATTGAGAATAAAGAAGAAAATAGCAATACAGAGGAGCTTCCGGAAAAGAAAGAGCCTGTTGTAGTTGAAAATAAAGAAAATAGCAATACAGAAGAGCTTCCTGAAAAGAAGGAGGAGCCTGTTGTAGTTGAAAATAAAGAAGAAAATAACAATACAGAAGAATTGCCAGAAAAGAAAGAGGAGCCAGTTGTAATTGAAAATAAGGAGGAAAATAACAATACAGAGGAGCTTCCGGAAAAGAAAGAGGAGCCTGTTGTAGTTGAAAATAAAGAAGAAAATAGCAACGCAGAGGAGCTTCCGGAAAAGAAAGAAGAGCCAGTTGTGGTTGAAAACAAAGAGGAATCAATAACCAAGGATCCGGTAAAAGTGGAAAAGAAGGCGGCTGAGGTAGTTAATTCGATTCCTGAAAAATTTAAGAAATTCGATAAGGATTTGGATGGGAAGATTTCCTACAACGAGATTATTGGTGTAATTGATGCTTTTTTTGATGATGATTCTACTATTGTGGCTGACGATATCAATGCAGTAATAGACTACTTTTTTGATAATTAATCATTTAGCCATCCGGCAAAACAAGGGCTTGGTAGAATTTACTTGTTTTTTTGAGTAAAAATCCATTCTTTTGTAAATACTGGGTAGTCGATAATCCCCGTTACAACAGCAGATTCAATTAAAAGAAACGGATCTGTTTGTAAACAATATTGAAAAATTAATCGCTAAATGGTTATATCACTAAAATCAGTTTATGGAATTTTAAGTCGTTTTGCATCTATTGGATAGGATTTGTTATTAAGCGATTTGCTCGATTGCAATAAACTTAAGATAAATTAGGTAAAGCAAAGATTTGAAGGCAAAGATTTAATAGTGATTAATTAAGGTTGTTTACTTATGAAAGTATTTTTTATCACTTTTTTTTGTATGTTTTCCTTGCTTCTCTGTTCACAGGAAGAACAGGGGAAAGCCTCTATCTCGTTTAAAACAGTTGATGATAATTCAAATCCCGTTAGTGTTCATATTGATATTATCAATAACGAAACGAAGGATTTGGTGGAACAGCTTGAAAGCAGTGAGACCGGGAATACAAGTGTTTCGCTTCCTTCGGGTAATGGATATGTTGTTTTTTTTAATAAACCAGGTTATTTATTCCAATCTGTCATTCTGACAATTCCCGACTCTTCTGAATATAAAAAAAAGCTGGGAACAATTGCAATGCAAAAAATTGATACAGAAAAGAACACTGTACTCAGAAACATTGCCTTCGATTTATACCAAACCATCATGATAGAGGAGTCCCTCCCTGATTTAGACAGGATCATTAAACTAATGGCTGAAAAAAGCCAGCTTCAGGTTGAAATATCCGGATTTACAGATAATATAGGCTCTGTAAGCTTAAACCGTGAACTATCAGAGAAAAGAGCAAAAGGGGTAGTAGATTTGCTTATTAGCAAAGGTATTGATAAGTCGCGGTTGGTGTATAAAGGGTATGGAGGAGTTCAGCCAATTGCAAGCAATTTTACGGAGGAAGGTCGTCAGTTAAACAACCGGGTTGAATTGAAAGTTTTAAAACTGGATTTGGTTGTCGAAAAAGAAACGGGTTCGAAAAAAAAGAAGGAAACTGCAAAAGTGGAGAAAAAAGTAGAGGAGGATCTTCCTGTTGAAGATGTTGATGTTGAAACAGATACAATTAAAGTTGATAGTTCTGCAGCAGAGCCTAAAATTGCTGTTCAGGACAGTATAAAAATTGATTATAAAGGTAAGTTTATTGCAGATAAAGCACCTTTGGCTTTTTCAACTGTGAACCTAATGACTGACGAGGGTAAAATATTTCAGACCACAAAAACCGACCAATATGGCGCGTTTGAGTTTAAAGGCATTTCCGCAGAGCAGGAAGTGACATTTGGTTTAGATGCAAAGGAGACAAAAAAGTTTAAAAAGATATTTTTAGCCGATACAGTGGGTACTGTTGTGAAAGAACTTGAGAAGATTAATGGTGAATTTGTGCTGACTGTTCTGCCAAGCGATAAAAGAAAACTGGGGACAGTTTATGTAGAGGACGTACCTTTAAAAATGTTACGATTAAAGACAAAAAAAGCGGTGGTTTCCGGTAAGGTAATTGATGATAATGGCACACCTATTAAAGCTGATATTGAGGTGGTTGAAACCACTACAGGCCAGGTAACAGAAAAGCTTCAAAGTAATTCGTATGGTGGTTTTAGTATTACTATACCATCGGGGAAAAATTATGATATTGTGGTAAGTAAGTTTGGTTATTCATTTCAATCGATGAATTTGGTTATTCCAGATGCTGCTGGTTTTGAAAAAAATGTAGGGAGTATTACATTGCAGAAAGTAGAGGCTGGTAAAAAAATTGTTCTTAATAATATTTTCTTTGCCGTTGGTGAATCCACATTGAGTAAAGAATCCTATGCAGAGTTGGGCCGTGCATTAAAGTTAATGAACAGTATGGTTTCATTACGTATTGAGGTTTCGGGCCATACCGATAATGTGGGTTCTTCCCAAAGTAATAAACAACTGTCCGAACAAAGAGCGAAAGCTGTGGTTGATTATATGGTAAGCAAGGGTGCCGATCAAATACGCTTAAAATATAAAGGATATGGCTCAAGCCAACCTGTTGCGAGTAATAAAACAGACATAGGCCGCCAGCAGAACCGTAGAACGGAGTTTAAGGTGTTGGAAGTGGATATAGCAGCGGAGGAAACAAATGAATCTGAGCGGGGAAAAAGCGCCTCTGCAGGAAATAAGAAGTCCATTGGTGCACAGGAGCTTCCTGAACGTTTTAAGCAGTATGATACTAATCACGATGGGGATGTGTCTTACGAAGAGATATTGACTGCAATCGATTCTTATTTTGAAGAAACCCCTCAAGGAAATACAAAAACGAAAGCGGAGCTGACAGAACTGTTTGATTATTATTTTGATAAATAGTGATTCAGTTGTTCCTGTTTAGTTAATGTTAAAAATTTATGTTTGGAAATGCCCGTGAATAGAGTAGGTTAGGGCATTTTGGGTGGTAAATAAGGTGTTGTAGTCAGCAATCCAAAACGAAGTAAAAAAAACTCTTTAGGCTGATTCCGAACTTTTTATAAATTTTATTCACATTCTTCGGTATTATCTGCCGGAAATATTTATTTTTGCTTATTAGGATTGAAAAAACTGAATCAGAAAACATTTTAAGCCTTTTTTGATTTTTAAATACGAAGTTTTAATTTTATAAAAACAATAGGTATGACGCAGGTTTCAACAGCTTTTGAAGTTTACCAGTTCATGAGTGAAAAGAATATTCTTATAGCATTTACCGGACATTTCGATCATCTTGTAACTACTTCACTATTAAAGAATATTAAAAGTAAGCTCAGTGAATTACAATCGGTAACCGGAATTGATAAAAAAGTATATAATGTGTTGGTAGAGAGTATTGAAAACATTAGTAAATATTCATCTAAAAAAAATCATATCAAAAACATTGCAATGCTATTGCTGTGTAAGGGGGAGGAGCATTTTACAATTATAACAGGAAATCATGTTTTAAATAAAGATATTCCTGCTTTAAAGGAAAAGCTGGAAAGGGTTTCAAATTTAAATAAAGAAGGGTTAAAACGACTATATCGTGAACAGATGCTTTCTACGCGCACCGATGAAAATAGTGCTGGTTTGGGCATAATTGATATTGCAATCAAATCTGAAAACAGAATTAAATTCGATTTTAAACCATTGAATGAAGAAACATCCTTTTATCTTTTTCAAACAGAAATAAATATTCAAAAATAACACAATTACTATATGGATTCGCTTATAATTGAGGCAACCGAAGATTCACCTAAGATATTATTTGATACAGCTTCCAACCGTTTTACCATTTCTGGTGAATCGCGTCCTGAAAATGCCGGCAAATTTTATACTCCGGTTATTAATTGGATTGTTAAGTTTGAAGAAACAACGCTTGCTGTGCAGAAAAGCGAAAATAAAGAGGGTTCTCCTTTGGCTTTTGTATTTAAATT
Source organism: Bacteroidota bacterium (assembly GCA_040387415.1). GTDB lineage: Bacteria > Bacteroidota > Bacteroidia > 2-12-FULL-35-15 > 2-12-FULL-35-15 > 2-12-FULL-35-15. The sequence continues at coordinate 697 of JAZKDU010000015.1, read as the reverse complement.
AGATTATTTTAATTCTACATCAGCAAAGTATATCATGGATATATTGCTGATTCTTAAAAAGTTTTCGGATCAGGGATATAAAATTAATGTAGAGTGGCATTATGACAAGCGTGATGATGATATGCTGGATGCAGGAAATGAGTTTTCCGATACGGTTGATTTGAAATTTGATTTTATTGAATATTAGAAAATAGCACCTCCGTATGGATTCACTTATTATTGAACCAAAAGAAGATTCACCAGCTGTTAAGTTTGATACGGAATCCAACCGTTTTATTCTATCGGGCGAATCGCGGCCCGAGGATGCTGGAAAGTTTTATAATCCAATCATTTCCTGGCTTACCAATTTTGAAGGGATATTGTACTGGCGTAAAAATGAAATGCAGGATAGTGCTCCTTCCTTACTTTTCATTTTTAATTTTGAATATTTCAATTCTACCTCTGCAAAGTATATAATGGATATTATGATCGTGATCAAAAAATTCATTAATAAGGGCTATAAAATTAATGTTGAATGGCATTACTCTGAAGAAGGGGACGATATTCTTGATTCTGGAAAAGAATTTTCATCAATGCTTGATTTACAATTCAATTTTGTAGACAATAGTGTACCCGGCACACAATCCTAATCAAAGCAAACATATGTAACGTCCTTAAATAAGTTGACGGATTTTTAAATAATCCCGATTGCCTCTGG
>JAZKDU010000014.1:2776-42807 GCA_040387415.1 Bacteroidota bacterium | reverse complement strand
CCGATCCCGGGTACGATTAGTAAGTAAAAGCTCTGTAAACACAGGGCTTTTACTTTTTTAAAGCCCTTCCACGGAAATTACACGGAAATTATGGAATATACATTTGCAACCTTAAATAAGAAAAATTCAAAAGATTGGTTCGTTTATTATTCAGTAAGGAATAGTAAAGGGAAGCTTATGCCATTTAAAAGGCGAGGCGATATTAATAAATTAACAGGACAGGAAAGAAAAGACTACGCCAGCGCCCTTATACAAGATATTAATGAGGACTTAAAAAAGGGTTTTCTTGACGTAAACAAACCAGGTGTAATTAGAGATAAGAAACGCGATAACTTTTACTGGTGGTTTCAAGAAAAACTGGATGCTGAAAAAGCGAAGCCTGAAAGCTTTTATAATTGGAGGAAATTAAACACAGTTTATAATAAGCTGATACTCCTCTACCCTGCCCTATCAATAAATGAAATTGATTATAAACTTTTAAAGGATTTAGAAGGTAAACTATTAAAAGGTGGGGATAGCGTTAATTATGTATCTGACACAATGGATCGTATTTCCTCAATTATCACTATTATTGTAAAAAGTGGGGATATATTGTACCATAAAAACCCGTTTAACAGCTATAAAATAAAAACCACAAAGACTGAAAGAAAGCGAATAACAATAGAGGACATTAATAAACTGTCCGAAAAGCCATTGACTGGTGATGATGCATTAGCTCGGGATATGTATTTATTCAGTTTTTATTTAGGTGGTATGCGTTTTGGTGATATTTGCAGAGTGGAGAAATCATGGTTTAAGGGTGATTATACGGAGTACGAAATGCACAAGGCGAAGAATGACAGGAGAATAAAGATAGTTCCGCAATTGGCAAAAATCATAGCAAAGTACAAAGATTCAGAAGGTAATTATCTGTTTGAAACCAAAGTAAAGTGGGAAGATGAGCTAAAAAGTATAAATTCAAGAAACGTATATTATAACAAGCATTTAAAATCAGCCTGCAGAACTGCCGAAATACCGGAAATTACATTTCATACATCCAGGCACAGTTTTGCTGACTTCGCAAAAAGTAACGCAATTGATATACATACATTAAAGGATTTGCTAGGACATTCAAAAGTTCAAACTACTGAAATTTACATGCGCAGCTTCTATAAAGAACAAACAGACAGCGCAATGGATACCCTTTTCGGCAAGAAAGAAGAAAAATGAAGTACCTAAAAACAATACTAATATTAATTTTTACTCATCCTTCAAAGTGGAGGAGAGAATTTGATAAACTAAATAATAAAGGGAAATGAAAAAACTGATAGTAATATTCCTGTGCTTAGCAGTTATAATATCTTGTGAGGAAAGTGAAACACCACAACCGCAACCAGCACCTGCACAGAACACGCCTCCCGCATTAACTAATCAAGGAAAACTTATGTTTTATAGTGGAAACAGCTCCTACGGTGAAATTAAAATGTATATCGCAAGATCATCAGATGCCTACCTAATTGATAGGCATATTGGAAATATAACAATGGTTCCTTCGGGGTGGAGTCCAACATGCTCAACTGTTGGGTGGGGTGTTCATCTGCAAGATAGTGTTGGAACTTATTTTTATAAAGCAGAAAAATTAAACGGAACTCCAATACAAAGCGATTACATAACTATAACAGAAGCTGGGTGCGTGTCAATAAAGATTGGATCGTAAACACTAAGCCGGATTAACCTCCGGTTTTTTTATGCTAAATAATTAATTTAGATTAAACTAAAAAATAATTTAGGTTATTCGAAATATTTATTATATTTGCATCACAAAGGCGTATAAAGATATACGTTACCGTAAATCATGGCGAATAAAATATAATAACGAACACCCATTGACTGCATGCGCTTAAGCATCGGTTGGTGGGTGTTTTGTTTTACAATGGATCAAGAGAAAACAATAACATTTTTTAATACCGACAAGGCATACATACCTGTAAAGACTATCGAACATCTTTCAGTAAAGCGAGGCGATAGGATTAGCTTAATTAAGAGAATAGATGGATTATACTTTTCTGTATTACCAATAGTATCAAATATAAAAGGATTGATTCTGAGTAGGTCTAATGGAAACAAGCTATACGAGAATAGCGGACTTCAATTTCAAAACAGCCATCAATTGAGAGGTAAATACGAGCTAACAGAATCACATTACGAAAACGGAATAGACTGGTATAAATTAGAAAAACTAAATGATTAAACCCGAACAGATAATAGATCACGTTTGCAAGGTACTGGAACTCGATAAAAACCTTTTAATCGCAGAGGAGCGCACAACCTGCCCTCATTGCGAATGTAAGATGAGAGCAAAAGTAAACAGCACCCCTAAATACGTAGATGCAAGACAGATCATTTGTTATTTAATTCGCTTTCATAGCCCCTACGATTCATCTGAATGGTATAAAGGCGAATACTCCTATAAAGCAATAGCAAAAGCATTAGGCAGGACACTAGCCAACGGCAAAGGGGATCATGCATTTGCAATGTATTCAGAATCAAATTGCAGGGATTTACTAAGTAGTAAGGATAAGGTGTTTACAGAAAAGTTTCTTAAATGCGAGTTGCCTAAAAATAAAAAAGTAGCATAAATCACAACTTTTCAATGTTTCCGCTTGGTTCACCGGTGGACAAAACGCACTTAACCATGGAAAAAACTAAAATAGAACAATACATCGAACAAAGATTAAATGAACTTCAAGAAGAAAATAGTTCAAACCGCTTTGTTGTAAACAACCCTATGGCTCCATCGGGAAAGAAAGAGTATGCAAAAATAAGGATATGCGAAATTGACAGCATTGAATATGAGTTTGAATTACTTAAGGAGAAATTAAAAGAAGATGGCAAAAGCTAAAAAAGCACCAATAAAGAAACCTTTTGTAAAACCAAAATATATCGCTACTCCTGAAAAGATGCGCGAACACTTTGATGCTTATGTTTTAAAGGTTAAAGGTGATCCATTCAAAGTAAAGGATTGGGTTGGAAAAGATGCGGAGCAAGTGAATAGAGAAAAGGAAAAGCCATTAACAATGGAAGGGTTTGAAGATTACTTATTCGATAACGACATTATAACCGATGTAAGTGATTATTTCGAGAATAAAGGCAACCGATACGAAAACTATGTCCCTATCTGTCGCGCGATTAAGCGTAAAATACGTAAGGATCAAATAGAGGGGGGTATGTCCGGCATTTACAACCCTTCAATAACTCAAAGGTTAAATAGCCTTGTAGATAAAACAGATGTAACTTCCAATGGTGATAAAGTAGGATCGCAAGTGTTTCAAATAGGTTTCCAAAAGCCTGATCCGAATGAAGGAGAGTAGTCCTAAGATAGTATTCAACCCCGATTTATTCAATAACATCTTCTTTCTTATCCGTGAGGCTTGGAATAATGCGTTAATTCGATTTATTTGGGTTTATGGTGGTTCTTCTGCCTCTAAGACTTATTCGGTTGTCCAGCAATCCGTAATGAGCTTATTAGAAGGTAAAGACAATAATATCCTTGTACTCAGGAAATACGCTACCGATATAAGGGATTCCATTTACTCAGACTTTAAGACCGTTATATCAGATTGGGGATTAGAAGATCAGTTTATTATTCAGCAGAACTTTATTGCATGTAAGTTAACAGGTTCTTACGTTCGTTTCAGGGGATTAGATGACAGCGAGAAAGTAAAGGGTATTGCATCATTCAAAAAGATCATACTGGAAGAGATAAGCCAGTTTGATTTAGCAGATTTAAAGCAGATCCGTAAACGTTTAAGGGGTAAAGATAACCAACAGATCATTGGAATATTTAACCCGATTAGTGAAGAGCATTGGATTAAAACTAAGGTGTTTGATGTTGAGAATTTAACACAATACGAAACAACCATTGCTGGAGAATGGAGAAACGAAAGCGGAAACACGGTAATATTTCGCACTAACTACCTGGATAATATATTTATAGTTGGCAAGTGGCGAAATGGTAAGTTAGTAGGCGGTAGGGTGGATCAGCATGTTATTGATGACTTTGAAAAGGACAAAATAAATGATCCTGAGTACTACGAGATATATGGTTTAGGTAATTGGGGTGAGATAACGGAAGGCGATAGTCCTTTTGCGACAAACTGGAACGATAAAATACATGTTGGAGAACAGCCGGTATATGATCCACGTAAACAATTGGTTATTCATTTAGACTTTAACTTAAATCCATTCTCTGTATCATTCAGTCACTTATTCGCTGATAAAGAAGGCGAACACGACCACCAATTTGATGAGGCTTCGATACCTAATGGAAGTATTGATTCTATGGCTGAACTGATCTTTAAACGGTACGAACAATCTTTGCCTAATTGCGTGTTAACAGGTGATGCAATGGGATTAAGAGGCGATATAAGCCAACGGGACAACGCTACTTTATACCTGCAGTTAATGCGTAAACTTAAACTAAGAGATTCACAGTTAAAAGTTAGCGGTAATCCTACCCACCAAAACAGTAGGGCTGATTGTAACTATTACCTAAAGAACTTCCCCGATTTTAAGATTCATCCACGTTGCACTGGAACAATAAGAGATATGCGCAATGTTCAGGTAGATGCGTTCGGCTCTATTATCAAAAAGAATCGTAAGGACATGAACCAGCGGGCGGATTTCTTGGACAACTTCCGGTATAAGATTCACAACATTTGTTATAAGTGGATAGAGCAACACCAAAAGAGAAGGAAGTAATTAACCTATTTGCTTTTCGTTTAACGTTTCAATAGATGTTTGCTTCATATCAAAAAGAGCCTGTAATTCGTGTACTTTGTCGAACGTTATTAACGCCCTTGAACGTCCTTTCATTTGATAGCCTACAGGAAGGTAGTATAATTCATTTAACTCATAGAAAACAACCCCCATTAGCTCCCAGAATACCGCAAGCTCTATATCTCCCCTGCCTATTTTAATTGCTTCGGCTTTTAATAGCCATTCTTCAGTTAATGGAATCGGTTGTAAGTCCTCGTAAGTAGTTGAACCTTCTTTGCGTATGTTTTCATATCCGGTAATACTAAACGACAGATCATCAAAGGACACCACAAGCAAGTTGCCAGCGTACTTAATGAATGGATTACGTTTGAATTTAATTACATGCATTAGATTTAACAATATCCCCTTTAATTAAATACACCGTATTTCCATTTATATTATAATACCCATCCATAGGAGCAATAAACTCATTCATACTTCAAAAATAGTGTTTTTAACACTAGAAAAAACAAGGCTCATTTAAAATTAATTTTGTTTCTATGTCCATCTGCAACCCTTGTACAAGATTAATGCCAGTCGCTTTGTGTACTGATTCAATAGTAATAGGAACAGTAGCGACAATTAATACCGTTTACAATATCTATTTTACTTCATTGGCAACAGGTAAAGTGTTCCGGTTTAACGCTACTTCAAGCGGTGCAGGATTACTGACATTAACGCCTACCGATGGCTTCGATTTCGCCTCTGATACCGGATATGAATTGAAAGTAAACAAGGTAAACACATCATTAACAGGCGAAAACCTTACAATAGGCGGTACTACTGCAAAATGTTTCTTTATAACCTTTGAGCATGTGCCTTATAGCTTCGTTTCACAAACATTAGAGCTGGAAGCATGACAATAACACAATTCTTATTTACGCTATTCTGTACCGTTGGCTTTTGTTTGGGTTGGAGAATCATTACCGATAAAGGGCAGTTACTTTATTTCTTACGTAAACCGTTCGATTTATTAGCCGATAAAATTGAAATAAACAAAGACAGGATTAATGCGATAACTCAATTTAGTCCTATTAATTTAGAGATATACCGGTTAGAAAACAGGATTTTAATTTATGAGACAATTATTTATTTATCAAAGCCGGTAATTACCTGTATCACTTGCTTATCATCGGTTTTGGGTGTTACAATATTTGCAACACTAAACGGATTAAGCCTTAATAACATTCATTTCATCATACTTAACAGCGTAATGGCTGCATTCATTCAAACATTTATCTGGAATATATATGATAAGTATTTATAGCCTTCTTGAGAAAGGGTTTTTAAAATATCTGCACAAAAAGAACGGGACTAAGCTAACAAAAGAGAACCTATCGTTTAGCTTCTTTGATTTGGCAGGTAACGGTTATTATAAGTTTCCAAAAGAATTAGCATTGCCAATGGTTCGCCTCGGTAAGCTACACGAATATACAAAATGGTTATCTGCTGGTGTAACTGGTAGTGAATTGGATGATATGTTAGATAAAGCCGATAAAGCACTAACAGATGGCATAAAAACAGGCAAGAACGCTGCAAAGATTGGGTTTGTTATTTCAGAATTGAGAGATCGCAAGAAAATGGTTGTACATGATGAGCTATTCTATAACATCATAGCGGTTCAAATCATACGTCACGATGAATCGCCAACAGAGTTCAATAATGAAATACAGCTACAAAAAGTAGCAGAGTTCAGAAAGTTAAACGAGAGTAATGACACTTTTTTTTTGAACATAAGCGAGTATCTCAAAGCATTAAACTGGTCGAATATTACCAGAGAAGAATTGCTGGATACATTGAACAACTCAACCATGTACCGGAAAGAAACCAGCCGAATGATGGGCGAACTCTTCGGGAATCTATCAGAAAGTCAGAAAGCGACCTTAAACAGTCTATAATGTTTATCGCTGGCAATAGTATTAATGAATACAACCAGCTATTAAAAACAAGTGTTGAAGATTTTCTGATACGGTTTAAGTTATTTATTGATGAAATAAAAAAAGAGTAATGGCAGGAGAACAAATAATTGTAGAGTATAAAGCACAGGTTGAAGGTTTCAAAGCTGAGCTAAAGACTGCCATTGAATCTGTTAAGAAAGTAGAAACACAATCTAAAGATTCTGCTGCAGCTACAGGTAAACATTTTCAATCTGCCGGACAATCAATAAAAGATACCGCTAAAGATGTTGCCTTACAATTAGGTTTAGCTTTTGGAGTTGCAAAGGTAATTGAGTTCGGCAAAGCAAGCGTTCAATCATTCTTGGAAGCTGAAGTAAATGCCAATAAGCTACGTTTTGCCATTACTAAAATAGGTAACGAAGGATCATCTGCATTTGAAAAGCTAATCAAACAATCAGAACGTTTACAGGATGTTTCTATATTCTCAGATGATGATATACAGAACGCTCAAACACAATTAGCCACATTAGGGTTAAACTCAGCTCAGATTGAGGAATTGATTCCTAAAGTACTCGATTTAGCAAGTGCAACCGGTCAGGATTTAGGATCAGCAACCCAAACAGTTATTCAAGGCATTAACGGTCAAACAAGAGGTTTAAAAGCCGTTGGATTAGAGTTTGAAGCTACCGGAGATAAAACAAAGAACCTTTCAATATTAACTCAAGGGTTGACCAAGTTCCAGGGTGCAAGTGCCGAAGCATTGGAAACTACAGCCGGTAAAGCGAGAAGGTTTGAAAACGCTATTGATAACATCAAAGAAAGTGTTGGAGAGTTTATCGTTGGTACTGGAAGCGGGTTATTGGATTTGCTCGATCAGTTATCCGGTAAAAGCGATCAAGTTACGGCTCGATTATTAAAAGATTCGTTTGCTTCAAAGGTTACCGCAGATCAAGAAAAGATATTAGCAGGTGCGAAGAAAAGCGAACAGGCTCGATTATTTGCCGTTCAGGAAACCGAAAAAAGAATACTTCAATTATCTAAAGAAGGCATTGAGGCTCAAAGCGTAGCCGGTAAACTTATTGTTAAGGATAAATTAGAGGCAAATCAAAACCTTTTAAAAGAGTTAGAGCAATTAAACAAGCCATTAAAAAGTGGCTTAGGGGTTGATCAGGAAGCTATTAAACAAGCCAACGAAACCGCTAAAAAGAAAAAAGAAGATGCATTAAAAGCAGAGAACGAGCGTGTCGATGCAATAAGAAAAATTAACAGAGAGGCTGCTGATGAATTCGTTGAAGATACCGTAAACGAACAGGTAAGAGTTGGTAAAACTAAGGAAGATGCCACAAAAAAGGAATACGAAACAGAAATTAATATTGTTACTGCAGGTGAGGATGAGATAAAAGCAAAAAAGATTAAAACAATAAAAGAGGTAGAAGATGAAGAGAAAAAAGCTGCTGCCAACAGGAAACAGATTCAGCAAGCTGCATTCGCTGCTGTAGTTGAAGGGTTAAACTCTATAGCTCAAATACAACAAAACAATATTCAGACTGAAATAAACGACTCAAAACAAGCTAGCGATGAGAAGTTAGCCAAACTTGATGAAGAATTAAAAAATAGGGTAATAAATCAGGACGAATACAATGAGAAAAAAACAGCGATAGAAAAAAGGGCGCAAGCCGAAGAAAGTAAGCTAAAGCGGAAAGCGTTTGAAGCTCAAAAGGAGGCTGCAATTATATCTACCATTATGAATACCGCTGCTGCTATTATAGCGCAAATATCTAATCCGACACCTTATGTTGGGTTTGTTTTAGGTGCTTTAGCTGCTGTTTCCGGTGCTGCCCAGTTGGCTGTTATATCTTCACAACCTACTCCAAAGTTTGAAAAAGGGGGTTTGGTTGGCGGTAAACTACATAGGGATGGCGGTACTCTTATAGAGGCGCAAAAGGGTGAATGGGTAAGTACAATAGAAGCGTATAATAGCCATTCAGGGTTGTTAGAGGCAATGAATAAAAAGCAGGGCGACAAGTATATTCAAGATGTGTATATAGCTCCTATCTTGAAAGCTCAGCTAAAAAAGAACTCAGAGAAACAAGATAATTCATTTGCTTCCAATATAGCTAACTCCCTTGCATTACACTCATCATTTAAAGATGGAAACCTATTGGATAGTATGAAGCAATCAAGGAAGGCAGAGAGAGAAAACGCCTTATTAATCGCTAAAGCTATAGCAAAAAACCAACCAAATAAACGCAACTGGTAATGTTTAGATTCTATTTAGATAATGTACTTGTGCCTAATGCGCTTAATTGGTTTGAATTTACCGAAACTATTGAACGTGATGAGATTTTAAAGGCTTTACTACCTAAGTATGACGTTAAATTAACTTTTAACGGTGCTGGCTATGCTTATTTGTATTCTCAATACAAAACAAATGGATTTTGTAAGTTAGTAGAACTACGTGTTGAGGAACAATGTAGCGTAAATTCGGGATATGAAATAGAACTGGAAGGGCTTATTTTTATTTCTGATTGTACTTTCAATTTAAACAAATGTACTGCCGAGTGTTCTGTAATGGATAATAATTACGGTGCAAAAATATTCAACAATAAGAGTATTAAGGCTTTTTTGGATGTTGGCAGAAGTAAGAACGATGTTGCAATAACAACCTGCTCCTATGACGATATACGAATGTTCACCCCAACTACCGGAACTTACTCGGCTACCACAAGACGAGTGTATAATGTTGCGGATGCTTTCAGGTTCTTAATTGATTTCATGACTGATGGTCAGGTTGGATTTGAGAGTACTTTTTTAACCACTTTCACGGATGAGTACGGGGCTGAAGGAATGAGATTAACAACCGGCACAGAAATACGATTGCATGACTTAGCTTCTGCTCCATGTATTTCATTTACTGATTTATTTCATGAGGTAGATATTAAATATCCGTTGGGGTTTACAATAATAAACGTTGCCGGTATACCAACTATTAAAATTGAGGATGAAGCGTACTTCAAAAACGAGGTTTCATCTATAACAATACCTAATATACAAGATTTAAAACAGTCTTTTAATAGTGAACTCCTTTATAGTAAAGTAAGGTTTGGTAGTACATACCTTGATTATGATGGTTTAGTTTGTCATTATCCACAGATTAGATTCTTTAATTTCGTTGATGAAGAATATCACTTCCAGGGTGAATGCAATATTGATAAAACACTTGACTTAACCGGCTTTATTATATCAGATACGAACGTAATTGAAAGCTGTTTTATTACAGAGAATGACAATGATACTTATGATGATGATCTTTTTTTTATTCAAACCGTTTATGATAGTGTAGGGTTATACAGAAAGGCAACCAGCGCACCTGATCCTATTACTAATACTGCTCCTTATTATTACAACCAGAACCTTCAAAATAACTTTATTGCAGAACGTTATAGCTTACAAGGAAGCATAGCAACGTATCTAGGTAATAATGATGATTTATTTAGAGCCGAAAAAACAGCAACGCAGGATCTAGCATCTGATTACGTAGGCGCACCAATCGGGACTATACCAATAACAAATTCCGCACACGTTATAAGCGCACCTATTGCTTTTCAAAATGATTCTACGGGAGGAAACTTTGACACCAACGGCAATTATAACAATGCAACGTACAGGTTCACTTCACCTGCTAATGGCAATTATAATTTTGAAAGCAATATAAAGATAATTGTTGCCGGTACAAATACTGTAAATGTGCAAGTTGCATATCAGGTGTTCGATGCAAGCAACAACCTTCAACGTACCGAAATATCGTCACAGGATAACTTTTGCACGTTAACAGCCTTTGGATCGTCAAATACATTGTTTGACGTCTTTGGGTCCAAAAACGTTTATCTGCCTGCTGGATGGTACGCTACAGCTAACCTATCAGCAATATCAACAACAAGTAGTGTGTTTTACTTTTTTACCGTAGACACAACTTCTTACTTCTCATGTATTCAGTCTGAAAACGGTGGCGGTATTTATCAAGTCGAAGAGCCAGGAGATTATTTCGTTTCAAGGTTTGAGTTCGATGCACCATTATCAAGAAGTGATTATAAACTAATGAAAGCGGATTTGTCGAAATCTATTGTAATTAATCATGATGGGCAGACGAATCGTACTACATGGATAAGAAAAACAGTAAGGAAAAGCGCAACAGGCGAAACAGTATTTGAACAAATAAGCAGTAAAAATAATAGTCAATAATATGGAATGGATAGCAAATCAACCGGTGTTTTTTGGTGAAGAATCTGCATGCGAATGCGGTGAAGGTTCTTTTCCTCAATTGTCCGATAATACAGATACAATACAATTTCAGTTCAACATTGACAATTGCGGAGCGCCTCAGATGTTACAGGACTTTAACGAGTACCCTTATAATGATTGGGTTCTTTCTGATGGATGGGCTATAACAGATGGTAATTTATGTCATATAGGGGCAGATACAACATCCTCTTATGTCCCAATGATAAATGCTGATTTCCCTGCAGGATATTACCAAATAACAATCGTTGTTGAATCTTTTAACGGTGTCGGTTCTATTGATGTGAGCCTTGGAAATGTTATTGATGGTTATGATGAATTGGGTGAGATAACAGGAGTTGGTACCTGGAACTTTTACGGATTTGTTACACCAGCAACAAATGGAGCGTTTCAGAATTTATTAAACTTTCAGCCATCCTCTGAGAATGTAGAAATATGCTTTTCAGAAATTAGTGGATATAGAATATTAACCGATGCTAAGGTTGCCGTTTATAATAGTGCAGGTACCTATATTACAGAGATAACTTATGCAAATGACGAAGGTGGAAATTTTACATTTTACCAAGACACTGTGACGATGTCAATAGATTGGTCAGAATTAAATGTTCCGGTATCAGATGGTTGTTATTATTTATGTTTTCTTGATCCTTGTTTAAATAGCGGAGGGCAAAACTATTCTGCTGATATAACAAATCCAATGTTTGCTGGCAATGCTGATGGGTGGTCGCTTGGTGGTTCTACTTATTTTGATGAGGCGATAGAAATGACAGCCGGAGATATATTGGAGCAGGGTGACGTGTTTAATGCGTATATCAATCAATGTGTTTACGTTGATGTAACGGCTATAACAGGACAGGTGTTCGTTTATTTTGGTGATACTTTAGTTAAAACAATAACCACAACAGGAATACATAAATGCTGTGGAATACCTACAACAAATCTAGATATAGTAATAGAATGCGACATCAACAGTACAGCAACAATTGAAAATGTAAGACCAATAACAGTTGCAGCCAACGGTATTACGATACCTTTTCCAACTGCTGATTATGTATGTAATATTCAATCAAATACATTCAAAATAGCTGATTATACAAACGCCTGTACAATATTAGTTAACGCCTGCAACAACGAAAACGGGCTAGGCTTTGCTTTTGGATCCAGTAATTTTAGCCCTCGTTTACGAATAGCTGCCAAATTAAAGGGGATGAAATACCCTTCCGAAAGGATTGCTAACGAAGATAGTGCAGGGACAAAGAAAGTTGTTTATTACTCTGGCAGAAAGGCTAAAAACTTTTCTGCTGATTTAGAGCCCGAATACATACACGATTTTTTACGCCTTTTAGCTGGCTTTGATAATATTTACTTCGATAATGTTCGATACTTTGTTGAAGATGATGAATACAATGTAATAGAAAACGATTCATTTGATAACGTTGGAGGTGTTAAGTTTCTGGTAAGCACCCGAACACAGGATGTTAAAAACACTAACTGCAACGGGACTGAAAATGATTGTAGTTTAGCCTAAGTTTAATTTGCGTTTCAATTTGCGAAGTTCCTCTATTTAACAATGAGGAAAATTTGTTAAGCAAAATTAAACTATAACAAAATGTCAGATTGTATTGATTACAATTGTGCGAAGGATTTGGGGAGTCATTTGTTAAACGATTGCGGTGAGGAATTATTAGGAGGTGCCAGCGGTGCCATAGTTTTATCTTGCGACACTCAGTTAACAGATCCATCAAACGCCACACAAGTTGCTGCAGAGATTGCAGCAGGAAGGGCAACGTTATTCAGAAACATTAAGGTCGGAATTAATAAGCCGGCACCTGTAGAAGTTGAAAGTAATATTAGTTGCGGTACAACCCAACTAGCTACTTATGACAGATCAGGAACTTGGGTAGATGGAAACGTAAATGAAACCAACAGAGTTCTTTATGACATACTTAACAGCGGTAAGCCTTACGGTGGACTTGTTTTGTATTTATGCGGAACCCTAGAGGCTTCGAGCGGTGAAAAGGTAGAGTGGATTGATGCAGCCGTGAAATTTACAGGCGGTAAAATCTTACCAAACCAAAACAACACCTTCCAAACCTTTGAAAGCGATTTCAAATGGAGAAAGAAAACAGGACAAGCCATCGTTGATGCGCCAGCCGGAATTTTCTAAATGTATTGAAGGCTTAATGCAATAGTATTAAGCCTTCTTTATTTTAAAACTGAACTATGATAGGAATAATAATACTTGCCCTACACAAACAAACATACGCTACCGCTGCCTTTAATTTAGCGTTAAGCATTAAGAAACATAACCCCGATTTAAACATAACTCTATTATCCGATAATATTCATCAAAAGGTTTACAGAACAGAGCATTACGCTGTCTTTGATTGGATAAAAGAAATTTCCAAAGACGATTACACAAACAACGGTCAGTTCTGCCCTGCAAAGGCGAAGCTATCCGTATATAAATATTCATCATATAAGCAATCATTATACCTAGATGCTGATAGTATATGTTGTCAGAATTTGGATTCATTATTCGAGCAGTTAAAAGGCTTTGCATTTAAATCTAATAACGTAGAAGGATATACTCAATGGGTAGACACGGAAATATTCAAATCATTTTTTGGAGTTGAACCTGGACTTACTATCAATTCCAGTTGGATGTACTTTGAAAATAGCAAGGTATTTAAACAAGCTGAAAAGTACTATAACAAAGGATTTGATTTCAAGAACTTGAAACAAAGATGGGGTAAGTCATTACCTGATGAACTATTTCTAAATGCCTCAATCCAAAAACTGCAGGTAGACCCAAAAACTGCTATACCTGTAATGTTTTTTGACGATAAAAAAAGCCGTAAAGCAATATCGGAAATTGAAAGCGAATATTACTTAATGACTTTTTACGGAAACGCAAATAGTACAAGCCTTTCTTATCGGGAATGGTATGATAAACACCTGTTTAAACTTTGCAAAGAAAAAGGAATTGAGCATAGGTTTAAAATGAGTGAGATAATAGCACACAAACACGTTAATAGTAAATGAAAGGAGTGTTTAACATAGAATTTGAAAGCTATATAATGCACCGATGCTATTATTTACTTCCTTCGATTAGGCTAGAGAAAAACAGATGCTCTAGCGGAAAACTGGATATAACATTTTGTTGGATTAATCTTCTGTTCAGAATATACATATCATAATAAAAAATGAAAGACAATATATATAATTACGTTTTAGGAATCACAACTGGAATTAATATATCATTAATAGTGTACATCATTTTTTTATCTTAAAAATGATAGTTTGCACTTCCATTTCTCCGTCACACGTTAATAACGACACCCAATTAAAAGCCATTAAGTCATGGCAGGATTTAGGGTTAATCGTTAATTCGTTTAACCATCCATCCGAAATAGAGGCATTAAAACCGCTTTATAAAGGCGTTACTTTCATTCCAACAGAAAGAACACTACAAGCTACATACGGTAAACCCTACGTTGCTATTAGTGCCGTTCTTGACTGGATTAAAAGCCAAACACAAACACACTATTGCCTTATTAATTCTGATATTGAATTAAAGACAGATCAGGAAACTATATTACGTATTCGGGATAAAATGAAAACGTCTATCGTGCTTGCTAATAGGGTGAACTACCAAACAGATTACACAGGGAAAGACTATTTATCCGGTATTGATGTGTTTTTCATTCATAAGCAGTACGTTAATATGTACCCTCAATCAATGTATTGCTTTGGTCAATGCTTTTGGGATTACGAAATACCATACGTAGCATCAAAGAATAGTGTTGATGTGTTTTTTATTAAACAGCAGATCGCTTTTCACAAGGATCACAAAGCGCAATATAATAATGATAACTGGAAAAAAGCCGGCAGATTCTTTCTTTGGCAAAACGGGTTATATCAGTTTAATGATACGACAGAGATTAACAGGATGAGCCATTACGTTTACAATTATATTTATAACTACGCTAAAAGGATTGAAATATGATACCAAAAACAGAAAAGGAGCTGGAGTTATATTTCTTATTGGATGAATTAAAGGAGGCTAAAAAAGCAAAAGAACGACCATATACGATAAACTATCCAATGCAAGATTATTATGATAGCAGGTATAATCAGTTAAAATCCGAATATTTAAAACGAGCAAACGAATGATCGACATATTTTACAAATCATACCGGAACGATTTTAAGTTACTGAAATATTCTTTAATGTCGGTAAAGAAGTTCGTAACCGGATACAATGAGTTGATAATTACAATACCAATTAAAGACTTTGCGTTGTTTTGGAATACATTCAAATTAGCTGACTTGCCAAAAAGAACGAGAGTTGTATCTGTTCCTGAGTATGGGAACGGTTACCTGTACCAACAAGTTTGCAAACTAAAAGCACACCAGCATTCAACTGCTAATTACATTCTATTTACTGATTCAGATTTTATCTTTAATAAGCCATTAAACGTACCTGATTTAATCAATAACGGAAAACCAGAAATACTTTATACCGAATATGAAAAGTCCGGTGCAATGGTATGGAAAGAGCCAACAGAACGCTTTATTGGATTACCTGTTAAGTATGAATTTATGCGAAGGTTGCAATTGGTTTATCACCGGTCAACACTTGAAAAGATAAACGAAGTATTCCCGAATTTGGAATACTCTGTAATGACAAGTAAAACGTTTTCAGAGTTTAATTTTATTGGTGCTTGGGCTTTTAATAACGAACCGGACAAATATATGTTCACAAATACTGATACCTGGGAATATAAAGAGCCTATTGGAATTCAGCTTTGGAGCTGGGCAGATAAAAACAACAGATCAGAGGCCCATAAAAGAGAATATAAAAAGCAATTAGATACGATCAATAAAGTGTTTGAATTAAATATTACATCAATATGAAATTTGGATCTGTAATAGTTGAAACAAGGGCATTGCCTGATTTAGTTGAAATAATCAACAACCATTTAAAATTCATCCCTAAACATTGGGGGTTAACTATATTTCATGGTGAAGAAAATGAAGCCGTATTAAAACAAGCTTTTCCTTTTGCCACTTTTAACCGCCTATTGGTTGATTGGAAGCCGAAAAGCTACTGTAATGATACTATGACTTCATTAGACTTTTGGAATGGTTTATATTACGACAAGGTATTAGTGTTTCAAAGTGACAGTATGATATTACGGAATGGCATTTATGAGTTTTTAGAATACGATTACATTGGTTCGCCTTGGCAACATCTTGAAATAGGTGGTAACGGCGGTTTCTCAATAAGAGATAAAGCAAAAACATTGGCTTTACTTAACAAAAAGCCTTACACTTTTGAGCTGCACGGTAACGAAGATGAATATTTCAGCAAGTATCTACACGAAGTAGGCGGTAAAGTTGCCCCCCGTGAAATGTGTTTAAAGTTCGGATGTGAAAGTATATTCACCCTTGGCACATTCGGTTATCATGCAATTGATAAACACCTTACACCTGCAGAGTGCGAACAAATAATAAATCAATACAAATAAAATGAATAGAAATCTAAAAGTGCCAGTACGTTTTAAGCTTTTTGGAACAGAAATAAATATTGTCTGGGATAACAAAAGGTGTAATGATAAAAGCATATACGGGGAAGCTGATTATAGCCAAAGTCAAATAACATTATCAACCACAAACGGAGTTGATCCATTATCAGAAGGAAAAATAATTGACACTTTTTACCATGAAAAGGTTCATATTATATTAGATACAATGTATGAAATGGAGCTATCTAAAAATGAAAAGTTTGTAGATCAATTTGCTAAGCTATTAAGGCAATCTGATGAAAGTTCAATTTATATAAACGAATGTTGTATGGAATATTCCAAAGCATGAAAATAACTCAACAAGGTTTCGCAGTACTTGAAAACGATACACACATTGGTAAATGGGTAGAAGAAAACAAGCGTTTAGATTTTGATCAGAACGCTCAACCCCGTATTAACTCATACCTTAAAAAAGGCGATGTAATTATTGATGCCGGTGCAAATATCGGGTGCTATTCTTATGGATTTATGTCTGTTATCGGTGATAGTGGTTTTATACACGCTTTTGAGCCTTCTGCTAAAACATTTGATTGTTTGGTACATAATATGAGCCAGTTCAAAAATGTTCACCTGTACAGCTACGCATTAGGCAAAAAGAGCGGTTATGTTAAGGTTGTTGAAGAGAATGACAATGTAGGGATGAACTTCTGCGAAAATACAGACAGAGTTAACGCAGATTGTAAGGTGATTACTATTGATTCGCTTAACCTTAATAAATGCGACTTCATTAAAATTGATGTTGAAGGGTTTGAATTGGATGTACTAATAGGGGCCTCACAAACTATAGATACTTTTAAACCTAAAATGTACATTGAAATAAATTCCCATACATTAAAAAGAGCCGGAATTAATAGCGGTCACATATTCGATTGGCTCAATATTCACGGCTACACATATAAGAATATTTATCCAGGTCAAGGCTTAACAGATGATCAGTTTGATATTATTGCTACACCAAAGTAGTGTTTTTAACACACCCATATTTGCAAGGGCTTAAATCAATATTTTTGGTTCATGAAAAAACTAATAAGAATTGACAGACCGGCAACCATAAAGGATTGCGGTTCTCGTAAAAAAGGCGGTTGCAATTGGGCAGGCGCAACAACAATGATTAAATCCGTTAAGGTAGCAGCTTAATGACTGAAAAGGAAATACTTGACAAACTAACAGCTACGGCTTTACATGTAAGTAAATCATCATACAACGCTAAAGATAAGCATTGTGTTGGTGTTCATGACTTATATGAAGAATCTGTGAAGATGGCTGAAAGTATTTCCTACCATGCAGTAAAAGGTAAGTTTCCTGAAAAGCTATTCGCTCACCGTTCACCAAATCAAACGGATAAAGAAGCGGATTACATCAAAGCTAATTACAAGCAATACACCCTCCCTGAATACGTTGATTATCTAAACACCATTACCCGACCTTTTGGCGATGGTAACTGGAGTATTGATTACCGTGAGGAAGAAAACGCATTTGTTAAGGCTGGAAAATCATTTCAGAGTTACGTAGAAAAAGAATTGCCTATTTACGGTTCTTTAGAAACCGCAATGAAGTCAATTATCCCGAATCTAAAAAGCATTGATGCCAACGGTTTTCTTGCGGTACGTCCAAAAGAAATTGAGTACGTATTAAATGATAAAGATGAGTTTGTGATTGATTCATTAGAGCCTCCAAAGCCAACTATATATTTCTTTGATAGTAAAAATGTTATTGATTATAAAGAAGGTGAATATTACCTATTCTTAAGTAAAGAGAAAAGCGAAGTTAAATTCGGAAATAAGTACGAAAAAACTGGTAATGTTTTTGAAATATATACTAAGGATAAAGTATTCTTTTATAAGCAGGTTGGAATAAAAAACGAGAATACTTTTTCTTTAGAATTGTTTTTTGTACACGATGCAAATGAATGTCCGGTTACTCAATTAAAAGGTATTCCAAAGCTGGAAGGTGACGAGATACTTTGGCAAAGCCCTTTTATTTTCGGTTGTGATTTATTGGATTGTGTTACTGTTAATCTTAATTGGCTGCAGTTCATTACCAATAAGTGCGTATTTCCAATGACTGTTATGCTAGGAAGTCCTTGTGAGTTCCAAAACAGCGAAGGCAATAGTTGTGAAGGTGGTTATATTGCCGATAAAGAAGGGCACAGAAACATTTGCAAAAATTGTAATGGTGTTGGAACCGTTGGAAGGTTAAGTCCATTAGGAACATTATTGATTAATCCTGCAAGCAAGTTTGAAGAGGGTGAAACCAAATCAACACAAGCACCATTAAGCTATGTTGCGCCTCCGGTAGAAACACTTGAATTTATTGACCGCAAATCAGAGAGCGACAGACAGAAAGCAAGACAGATACTCCACTTGCACACATCTAACAGCCAGGTAAAAGGAAGCGAAGATATGACAGCTACGGGAATGGTTTTAGATAATAAAGCTATGACTGCATTTGTTAAGCCTGTTATTGATCAGATTTTCGATACTTACTTATTCCTGCTAAATACTATTGGTTGGCAACGTTACAGAGAATCATTTAAAGAACCGGATTTAACGTACCCTAAATCATACGACTTTAAATCACCTGAGGACTATCTAAACGATTTAACAACTGCAATTGAAAAGGGGTTACCTCCTGCATATATTCAAACTTTACTGTTCCAGTATATCAATTCATACTACGGAGATAATGCAAAAACAACAGCAATATTCAAACTTGTTATCGCTGCAGATCGTTTATTTGGATTAAGTCAGGATGAAATTAACATGAAGCTTGCTAGGGGTACAGTTGCTAAATGGGAAGATATTCTACATAGTTCAGCTTTAAGTTTTGTTAATGATGAAATGTCAGCAGATCCAAAGTTCATTGAAAATGACAAAACTACTCAGATAGCTAGACTGGTGGAGATCGCAAAACAAAAGGAATCAGACATCAAAGGAATTCAATCTGATATAACTAAAGACATATTGCCTTAATGCCTTCATTTAAAGAGCTTATAGCAACCAAAAGTAAGCGTCTTGAAGATATACCACTAAAACTACAAACGCTTATTCAAAAGCAACAACAGGAAGTTTTAAACGGTATAATCGAGAAGCTGAACGGGCTATCATTAAAAAATGGAGCTTATGAAATATCACCGGCAAACATAAAGGTAATCGGTGAAATATCAGAAGAGTTAAGATCGGTATTTCTTAATGAAGATTATTTAAAAGGAGTTAGGCAGTTTGCGAGCGAGTTTGATAAACAGGCGATAATAAACGATGCGTTAATTAAAACAGGTTTTGGATCAGTAGAAAATAGCATTGCATCAAAACTCTACATTCAGAACGCAAAGAAAAGCGCAATAGAAGCATTAGCTGGTGGTGCAATTGATACGCAATTCGTAAAGCCATTACAGGGAATACTTGAAAACTCAGTAGTAAACGGTGCCTCATTTAAAGAAACCCTTTCCAGTATTACAGAGTTTGTAAAAGGAAATGAAAAGGTAGATAGCCGGATATTAAAGTATGCAAAGCAGATCACAAATGATTCATTCGCTATTGCAGACCGTTCTTATACATCATTAGTTAGTGAGGCACTTGGTACTGAATGGTTTTATTTCAGCGGATCAGAAGTTAATACAACACGTTGCTTCTGCCAACAAAGAGTAGGTAATTACTACCATTACTTAGAAATTGAAAGCTGGGGTAATGGTGAGAATTTAGGAGAGTGTAATATAGGAAACGGATTATGGGCAGGGGAAATACCAGGAACTAATTCAGCAACGATTTACTCTTATTTAGGTGGTTATAATTGCATGCATAGTTTAATGCCAGTATCAATTGATATAGTACCGGAATCAGATATTCAAAGAGCGAAACAATTAGGCTTTATAGATTAAATTATGGATGCTTTAGATTTATTTCACTTTCAGTTAAACAAAAGAATAATTGAATTATCACAGCAAACACCTTTTGCTATAGCTATGTCAAAGGATAAAAGCACAATTATTGAAACACTATTCTCAAAAAACTAATATGATTCAAAAAATAAAGAAGTTTCTTAAAACAATTTTCTCCGCTCGGTTTACTCATCCTGTAGTTAACGAAAAGCTATCTACTGCCATTGATGACAAGCTAAAGAAAAGAGTTAAAGAGCAAGGTGTTGAGATTGATAAAAACACACTTCTCCTTAATAGCTACCTACGAACGTATTTCAGCAAGCAATACGAAACACCGGAATTAATGCGACACGCATTTGATGTAACTAATAAAGAATGGCAAAAGCATTGCAGGAATATAAACAGTACATCAAAGCTTATCAATTTAGATAAAGAAGCTTTTAAAAAGAGAGTTCAATTAACAATTAAAACATTTAACGAAACCAATAAAAACTAACCATGGCATACATAACAAACGAAGCCGGAGAAATCAAAGTAATTGATAAAAACGGAAAAACTAAATACTTATCTAAAGTAGTTGCTGAAAATGCAAAGGTGATGAAGAATGTAGGATTAACTATTATGGTTGCTCCTGAAAGTTTTGAGCCTGTATATGAAGCAGTAGAGCAGTTTCAAGAAACAGTTGAAGGCGCAAAGCTTGCATCTGAAACCGAAGCAAAAGCGCCCGTAAAAAAATCAGTAACTAAAAAAAAGTAAACCAATCCCACAATAAAATATGATTGAATTAAAAGACATTTCGGAATATACCGGAATAAAGTTTGAAGATTTAAAAACAGTTGATGAGTTTAAAGCTGCCTTTGATAAGGACTTTATAAAACAGTCGGCAATTACAGAAGAAAGCGAACCGGTTAAAAAGATACTTGGTAAAGTTTTCGGAACCCTTGAAAACGACATTAAGAAAGTTGCTAAAGGATTTGAGTTGGATATTGATTTTGAAAGCGATGATTTCAAGGCTAATAAAAAAGTCAATGACAAATTCAAGTTTGTTCTTGGGAAATACGATGAAAAGAACAAGGCTACTATTGCTGATTTAACAGCTAAAGCCGGTTTAGGGAATGATGACAAAGTAAGGGAGTTGCAAACTAAATGGGAAAAGGCAACGCAGAAAGCAAAGGAAACTGAAACGTTATTAAATTCTACAAAAACAGAGTTTGAGCAATATAAAACGAATACTGTTAACGAAATTAAAACAAAAACTTTATCAAGTATCAAAAAAGAAATCTACGCAAAAGCAAAATTTCTTCCTGATGCAAATGAGTTCACAAAGAAAGGGTTCTTGACTTCATTTGAGGAAAAGTATAATTTTGATTTGGATGAAAACGAAAATCCATTTATCACAACAAAAAAGGGTGAAAAAATTATCTCGTCAAAAGTTGCAGGAGCATTTAAAACTCCTGCCGAAGTTTTAGAGGAGGAATTAATATCTGCTAAACTATATGTTCTTAATCCTGCTGGCGGTCAGAAAAAGCCGGAACCACAAAAACAAGAACAACCTGGACAGGTAATTAAAAGAACACGCACAGTAGCAACACCGCTATAAGTTGTCAAATAATTTTTAAAAGCCTCACCGATTTAAAACATTGGTGAGGCTTTTATTTTAAATAGTGTTTTTAACACTAACAATTTTCAATTAAAAGATGTTTTAGTTTTGTATCACACTTCGCAAAGTGATAACGCATGATGTAGGTTGCCAATCTTAAATGGCATTGTAGGCTCTCCGCCTTGATAGGAATAAGAAATACCAAAACCTAAAATAAAACATCATGTCATATTTATCAGACACATTTATTCAGTGTCCTACAATTCAAAGAATGATTGACGATATGTTTCTAACATGTCCAAATCCACCAGAGTTTTTACCATCATTAGAAGCAATTATAGCCGGTCAAAAAGCTGCAGGTATCGCTCAAACTGTTGCCGATGGCAGCGGAAAAGTTCGTAACGTACAGGTTGTTTATACACCACGTTTAAAAGAATCAGACGTAACATCGGGTTCAGGTGCAAGAACTTGTACTGCTGTTGCTGAAAGAAAGAACAACTACGCTGATTACACCATTGATCCAAACGTTTGGAACAGAGCTGATGACAGTTTTACAACTGCTGAGCTTGCAACTGTATGTACAGAAGACGTTCAATCGTTGATTGCAAAGAAAATCAGTTTAATTATAGATGTTCTTGAAAGAGATATTGCAACCCAAACAGCAGCAGAGCTTGTAGCTTTAGCAGGTGAGTGGGGAACAACTGCTGATGGAGCGTTTACAGTAAACGGAAGTAACGAATTAGTTGTTGCTCAATACGTTTCTGCTGCAACAAAAGCAATTGATTACTCTTCAATGTCTACAATTGACCTAGCATTACAAATGGCTGGATACTGCGCACCTCCAATTATCGTTGGTGGAACTGCAATGTATCAATACGGGCAGTTTGTTAATCACGGTTGCTGCGCTACTTCAGGAGTAAACATCTTGGATATGGCTAATGATTACGGAAAAGTAATTATGTACGATAAACGTGTTGCTACAGCTCTTGGATCTCAATTAAAATCTATTGCTTTTCAACCTGGATCAGTAGCGTTGATTACTTATAACGAAGCTCCACAGGTGCCTAATTTGGGTGCTAACTACGCTAAGTTTAGAGTTAACAGCCCTCGTACTGGTATCCCTATTGACATTACAATGTCGGACAATTGCGGTGTTATTTCAATTATCGGTTTTGCTAATACTAAGTTAGTTGGTTTACCTACAGATGCTTATGCAATAGGTGACGAACTAAACGGTACTGTAATGATCAATAAGATATTGGTTACAAATCCAGCATAGTAAATAAGTTGTATTAAAATATTGGGGGCGGGTGTTACAGCCCGCCTTCTTTTTATCCTAAAATAAATGGAAACTTGTTTTGATGATATTATTGGCATCCGTTCTACGTGTTCAGCAACAAGCAGTTCATCTTCAATGTATATTGAAGATATTGGAATAACAGCCGGTGAAGCGGATATGTATATTAATAAAGACTACGCTAATGGTCAAGCGCTAATTGAAGATAAGATTCGTTTTGCTACTGATCTTGTGCGTAAACTTATTGCAAATCATTTCCAGTCCTCAATAATTACAAAATCCTTAATTGATTCTCAGCTATTAGGACAGTATCAAGACAGCCTACAATTAAAAGCCGGTGTTGCCAATAATTTAGGCGGTTTATCTTTAAACCTAATAAACTATTCAAGTTATTTTAATGTTTTCATTAACTCCGTTTCATTACAGCTAAGCACTACACAGGATGTAAACGTGTTTGTGTATGATTTGATCTCAGGAACTATTTTAGATACTATAGTTGTAGAATGTACCGCTAATGTAATAAGCACTACTGTTGTAAATAAAACCTATTCAAGCCCTAAAAGAAAGCTGGATATTATTTTAGTTTACGATACTACTGGATTATTCAGCAATACAACTTCTTTATTTTATAATAGTTCGGGTGCCGGTGTTGGTTGTTCAACTTGTAGCGGTAACCAATGGAGCAATTATTATGTTTCAGCCTCCGGTATTTATTTACCATCTGCAGGATCCAAAATAAGAAGCTCTTTAGTAAACAACTCCCATACATTCGGATTAAGTGTAAACTATTCTATTCAATGCAGTATTGAAAACTGGCTTTGTGAAATAGCAAATTTAATGGCTTTACCCATCCTTTATAAGACAGGTGAGGAGATAATGAATTACGCTTGCTACTATTCAACAAGACAAAATTCAAATGTAAATATTGATGCAGAGCGTAATAAAGAACGGTTACTTGCATATCAAAACGCTTTTAATAATGCTTTAGAAGCGACAGTAAAGAAGATCAATTTACCGAAGAATGACATTTGTTTTAAGTGCAATGAAAAACAGAAAATGGCAATTGTATTACCATGACAACGGATGAGTTTGTACAGAAATTAAACGCAAAGATTCAGGCTATTGAAAAGGAAGATAAACCATTGCAAATAGCTGTCAGGTCGATAATGGCTTTGCAATCAAAGCGAATATTTTTAGAGGGTAAAAATTCAAGTGAAGGCAATATCGGAGAATACAGCAAAAAAAACATTTATGTGTCTGACACGATAAGACAGGAGGCACGAATACCAAAGTTTCCATTAAAAGGAAAGAACGGAAAAGAAGCTTTTAAGAACGGAAACAAACACAAATCGGGATATTTTGAAAACTACCTGGGGTTTAAAACCAGCATAGGAAGAAACAAAAGAATCAAAACAGTCGATTTGTTTTTAAGTGGCGATTTACATAATAATTGGGCGAATAGTGAGGTTGTCGGTAAGGCAAACGCAATAAGAGTAAACCAGCATAATTACACGGTTCTACTAAGCGAAAAGAACCAAAACAAAGCAAAGAGATACGGCAGGGTGTTTAATTTATCAGCCAACGAAAAGAGTAAATTTTTATTAGTGATTCAATCAGAATTAGCAAAAGCACTACGATAAATGTTAAGTGAAGTAATAGAATATCTAAATGTACAATTAGCCGATACCGGTTATATTAATGATGTACTATGCCTTGCTGAAAGAATCGAAAGAGAGGGTAAAATTTATCCGGCTATTTACAACAACAAAAACGAATACATATCTATAAACTTGGATCCAAACGGATCACTTTCTTACTGGAGAAAAAACGGTGATGTAAATATATCGGAGGAAGATAATCAAACCTTATCATGTGGAATCCAATATAAAACAACCATTCCATTAAAGTTAATCGGCTTTGTAAAGAAAGAGAACGCACACAATACCAGTACATTTTCTGATACAATGTGCCAAAATTTAATAGCCGTTTTAACAACTAATTCAGCGGTTTTAAAAGGTGTTCTAAAAGCAAAGAAAGCCACTTTAATTGCAAGCGGATATTCAACAGACGTAAAGAAAATACTAGGCGAAGAATATGATAACATTGATTTTGAAGTACGTTACTCTCACGCATATTTTAGTATTGATTTCAATTTAGTTGTTATTACAAATTCAAATTGTTACCAAAACTTTTGTGATCAAATTTATACGATTGGTGAATAATGGCAGAGGCAAACAAACCGGTACCAAAAGCGAAGGTAACAGTATTTGGAAAAGTAAGGTTATCGGTTGCGCCTGCTGATCCTGAGAATCCAATAGCGGTTGGAGATAATGATCCCAGGTTAGGCGGTTCAAGTTTACCAACAGGAAGCGAAGTTGTTACGGCATTAGCAGGAGGTCAGGCTGGAGCGTTTCAGTCATCAAAAAAAAGAGTACGAATTGATTTGGCTGCATCTGCAGGTTACGGTGTTAAGTGTTCGGACGCTATTTTGAATTCAGAACAACACTTTAACAACAGAATATTTCCAGCTAACAATGTAAATATTTATCCGAAATCAGGAGAAAGATTTTTAAGCGAGGTTACACTAATGGCTGTGGATGCACCGATTTTAGTAGCAAGTAGAAACAACTTATCTGTATACTGTTATGAAGCAGGAATATGGACAACAATATAAAAAATGAAAAAAATACTATTAGGATTACTATTTATTAGCGGGTCTTTATCTGCTCAAACAACTCCAGACATTGAACAGGTGCGAACAGCTACTTATGATTCAGTTTATACAGCTCCAGGCAATGTATTAAAAATAGACACTAACGGTTTGCCTATTTGGGCTTCAGGTGCAATTGGTAATACGGGTTCAACTGGTTCGATAGGAGCTACGGGCACAAACGGAACTAATGGAAATACCGGATCAACCGGAGCGACAGGTTCAACAGGTGCAACAGGTACTACCGGAACTATTGGAATCACAGGAGTAACGGGTTCGACAGGTGTTGTAGGTGTAACAGGGTCAACGGGTAATACGGGTGCAACCGGAAGTACTGGAAGTACAGGAAGTACAGGAAGTACAGGAAGTACTGGTTCGACAGGTAGCACCGGAGCGACAGGATCAATAACAGCACTAGCAGCAATAGGAGCTACTCCAAATGCAAACGGTGCTACTTTAACAGGAACAGTTTTAAATTTACAACCTGCTTCTGCTTCATTTGGTGGAGTTGTTACAACAGGAGCTCAAACTTTTGCGGGTGATAAAACATTTAATGGGAGCGTAGGAGTTGGGACATCCCCATCTTATAAGTTAGAAGTTTTTAATACGGCATTAGCTAGGGGGGTGCAATCAAACACGACCTTAACAACAGCAACTGCTGCATTTTCAACAGCGTTAGGATCAATATTTGACATTACACCTCAATCAGACATATCAACTGCATACGGAATAGGTCTTGCTTTTACAAACAGGGGAACACAAAGCATAACAAGCACAACCAATGGCTTAATGGGATTTCAGAACATCTCTACAAACAGAACGACAGGTGGAACTCTTGTAAATTTCACAGGTAATTTTGTTCAAGTTAATAATCCAGGTGTCGGCTCTACTATAACAAATGTTAATTGCAATTGGGTTATGGGTACTTCTAATTCCGGAACAATTACAAATTGGTACGGATATAGAGTTGATCCACAAACAGCTACTACCACATTAACAGCAGCTTATCATTCTGCGATTGCAGCAGCAAGTAACAGGTATAATTTGTATATGGTAGGTACTGCCCAAAATTATTTCGCTGGATATATTGGTCAGAATGTAACTGTTCCGCTAGCTAATTTACACATAGTCCAATCAGTAGTTGCAACAGGAACAGTTAAAGGATTGATTTATACGGGCGCAATCAATACAAACCAAACAGCATCAACCGAAATACCTTCTATAACTTTCACTACTGCCGGCAGACAATGGGCAACTGGTGCATTGACAACTCAAAGGGAGTTTTTAATTACCGCTCCTACTTATTCTTTTGTTGGAGCTTCAACAATAACCGATGCAGTTACTTTAGGTGTTACATCTCCAGTAGCAGGAACAAACGCAACTATTACAAGGGGGTGGGCTGCTCAATTTACGGGGAATGTAGCTTATAGTGCTGATAGTTATTTTGGAGGGTTAACAACCGCTCCATCAGCTTTAATACATGGCGTTAAAACTACTGAGCAATTAAGGCTGGGTTATGATGCTAGTAATTACTATTCTACCACAGTAGGAAGTACAGGCGGTATTACATTCAATGCCGTTGGTTCAGGTAGTGCATTTACTTTTTCGGATGCAGTTGATTTAGCTAACAATTCTATTGCTGTTACGCAAGCCATAAACGATAGCACTACAAAAATAGCTACAACAGCGTTTGTTGATAGGGCAATATCTTCTGTTGCAGCAGGTAATATTTATGAGGCAACACTAACTTTAACGTCCACTCAAATAAAGAATTTATTTAGCTCCCCCCAAACAATAGTTTCGGCTCCTGGTGCTGGTAAATACATAGAGTTCATTAGTGGTTCTATTACAATGACATTTGTAACAACCGCTTATGCTTCTCAATTTATAATATTACATCATAACGGAAGTACAACTAATTCAATATGTGCTTATCAGTCAGATATATTATCGTCTACTGTAACAAGAACATTGCCGATGTTGGGTGATTTTTTCACTGCAACGGATGGGTCTACGAATATATTAGAAAATGTTGCATTACAGGTTGCATCTTTCTCATCTAACCCAATTACAGGAGATGGTACAATGAAAATTAGAATATTGTACGCAATTAGAAACATTTAATAGAATAGATTATGAGTGCAGAGCAACGCTTAGAACTTATTTATAAAGGTGTTCAAGATATTAAAATTGAGCTTGCTCGACATATAGTACACCAAGAACAGCAACGCAAAGATATTGACGAATTAAAAAAAAAAGTTGAATCATTGGAAGGTAATCAGAATAAAGCAGTTGGAGTACTGACTATTACAGGTATTGCAGGTACTGCCTTCTTTGCGTGGTTATTTAAACACTTTTAAAATGGATAAACTACAGATAGCAATATTAGAAATCGGCAAACAGGAAATCCCGTTAAATAGTAACTGGGGTGTTCATGTTCAAAAATACCTGCATTCGGTTGGTATTGACTTTCCGGCATCATGGTGTATGGCATTTGTTTACTGGTGTACAACACAAGCTAAACCTGTTCATCCATTAGTTAAAACAGGCGGGGTATTAAGGCAGTGGAATGAGATTGATCCAAAGTATAAATTCAAAACTCCTGCACAGGGTGACATCTTTATAATGGACTTCGGCAAAGGTTTAGGTCATACCGGATTCGTTGAATCAGTAGAAGGTGATCTAATAAACACAATAGAGGGCAATGCAACAACTATCTCAGGTAGTCGTGAAGGAATAGAGGTATGCAGGAAACAACGTAAAATTTCAGCCTGTAAAGGGTTTATAAGAATCTAAAAACAACAACATGAAAAATATAAAAGACACATTAACAACTATCGCTGGTATAGTAATAACCATCTCAGGAACTATCGTTTTAGCAAAGGAAACAGGACTTGAAGTAAGCGAGCAGGCTATCATCTACTCAAAGGTAGCTGGACTTATTGGCGTATCTGTATTGGGCTATTTTACAGGTAAAAATCCAGATGGAAGCAAGAAATCGGAAAAGCAAGTTATTAATCAAATAGAATCCAAATAATGAGATCAGCGCAAAAAATAATTGAAGCAGGGTTAAATAACCTTAAAATAGATATTGAGGCAGAAACAAAAACATCTGGCGAAAAGGTTAAGGATGTGTTTTGTGATAACTTCGATAACTTTGAAAAGATCGTGGAGTTCACAATTATAGCGGTAAAGAATCCTATTGCCCGCTGGATCATGAAACTTGCTTTATTGATCGGTAATAGAGTACAGGATAATATTTGCCCTAAAGAAAAGGGTTAAGATGTAAACGGTATTTCCAACTGCTCGTTTCTTACTTCTTGTAAATCAGATTTAATAATCTTTAATGCTTTTTGTGTGCGCTTTGACTTAAGCCACTTTTCGTAGTTTAACGGATATTTCATTGTTAAAGTTTTTTTAATTAATAGCCTCAGCAACCAGCGTTATTTTAAACTTCTTACCTTCTATCTCGATTTCCTGAATAGGTATTTCGGCTCGTTCTGCCATTAGTAAGTCGCCATCATATATAAGGTCAATAGCTTTATTTGTTAGGTTGTTTATGTTTAGGGTTGTTTCCATTTTCTTTATTCCTCCTTTATAAACTGTTTGTATAATCAATCTTTCCTATAGGCAGTATTCCGCAAAATTCACAAGGCAAATAACCTTCATTTGTTGCAGGGAAATAATGAGGGCACAATAAAGTTTTACTTCCTGTTTCGCTTTTTTTATACCCCTCCAGCAGAACTTTCAAATCCTCAAAAGTCATAACTACTCCCCCGTTTTCGGAAAAGCCTTTTTGTTTTAGGTAGTCGGTTGGGTTCATAGTAGTTCGATTTGTTGTTTTACATCGTTCCAATACTGGAAATCCTTTTGTACTTCGTGCCAATCTAAACTTCGTAGCTCGCAATGCCCTGTGGTTATTTCTAGAGATTCAATGATTTCACCGACACAAATTAATGCGCACGATTTGGAATTATCTTCCCTCATGGATGCAATATCATTAGTATCTTCTATTAAGTAGAATTTTTCAAATAATTCATTTGCTTTTTCTTTTGCTGTCATTGTATTATTTCTCCGAGGTTAATTGTTTAACTTTTTCTTCTTCAATTTTGTTCCTTTTTCTTAACTCATCTCTAATATCAGTTAATGCTAATACTATTGATAAACTAGACAATGCTATTACAAATGCTATCATTTTCATATCTTTTTCTTTGTTTCTTCCCACTTAAATAGGGAGAGGGGTTAGTTAATCATTAATCTTCTGAAAATAGAATTAGCACTACTCCGACCATTGATATAAGTATAAGCGATGCAAAAAATATTTCTGTACCTGAATGCAGTTCCATTATTTTATTTTTTAATTAGTGTATAAAAATCTTCGGCTTCTAAATAGGAGAAGCACTCTTTTTGCTCATCACCTTTATTGCAAATAACGCTGCCTGAGCTATGAGATATAAACCAGTGCATTGCTTCTGTTAGTGTATGTACCATTTTTTAATTAGTGTATAAACTGCGAGATTATCGCTTTATCTCGTTATTTCTCTTATTTTGTTTTAACTACGAGATTATAGTATTAGG
Source organism: Bacteroidota bacterium (assembly GCA_040387415.1). Taxonomy (GTDB): domain Bacteria; phylum Bacteroidota; class Bacteroidia; order 2-12-FULL-35-15; family 2-12-FULL-35-15; genus 2-12-FULL-35-15. The sequence continues at coordinate 12,161 of JAZKDU010000014.1, read as the reverse complement.
GAGCTATATCTGAAATCTGTAAAGTGAATAATTGCCATGGGGCTTTTTGTCCTTACTTTGAACCAATCGCAAAAATCTTCAAAAGTTAATCCGTCATTTATTGCGATTGTTTCCCAATTAATAGGTTTCCCCTCAATTGGTGCAAATACAAAGTTTGTTGGGTCTTCAAGTTTTTCAATCCCTATCTTTTCAAGCCTACAAATTTCTACCTGTTTTGAATTGTAAGGCTTACCGCTCCAGTATCTAATTGATAATACCGCTTTTCCTTCATTGATTTCTTTTGCTCGTTTGCTCCAAAAATCATAATTAGCCCTGATCGTGTGAATTTTTTCACATTCGTTACTAAAAAGTCTTTGAATATTATAAACAAATCGGGTATCTTGCCCTGATCTTGGGTGCGTTTTTGGGAACTGTTTTGATACAGTCATTACAAATGTTTTCATATTTTAAATTTCGTTAGCGTATTTACATAACCCTGCTTCGTGTAGGGTTTTACCGGATAAGTTAATAGCGGGGTTATTGTATTTCAGTTACATATTTAAAATTCACATCATTCGGAAGTTTACTGCCAGATGCAACAGATTCTAATTCGTATCGAATTTCCTGTATTAATTTTATCTGGTCGGATATGTATTCAACCTCTTTTTTAAAATTATGCTCCCTTAAAAAGAGCCGCTTTTTTATTTTCTCCTGCTCGACTAACTTTAGTTTATCGGAAACTATTTTAAAATCAGGTAGTGGTGTTATTTCCATGTTTGTTTTAGGTTATTTGGTTTTAGGTGGAGGAGGTAATGTAGCTAATGCTTGTATTCGTTTCCAAAATAATTCTTCCACTGATTCAGAGTGAAATCGACTACTCTCTTTCATCATTATAAACATTTGAGTAATCGCATAATCTAAGTGCTTTGATTCCTCATCAACAATAACAGTTTTATCCTTATTATGTCCGTAAAACACAATCCACTTACAATCATCCACACTTATCCATTTATCCTGTGAGGCGAACTGTAAAGCCGTTTCTTCTATCGCTTCAATAACCTTGTTGTATGTGTAATCAGAATTATTGATTGCATTCATATTTTTTAGCTTATCCTTTAAGATTTTTTTCGCTAATTCTCGAAGCGGTGTTTCTGTTTCTGTTTTCATTGTTCTTTGTCTTTAAGGGTTAATAAAGAAGGGTTTACTGTTTGAAGCAATTCGCAGTTGTTACCATAAATTGAAACTCTGTTACCATCTTTTCTGAGGGTAAGATCTTTTTTCAGTTCCGCTCCTGAATAAACCGGATCAGGTAAACCAAAACTTTTACTAACTGTTATTTTATCAATCAACAAAATCCACCGGTGATCTTTTATAATATCACCAACCTTAAATTTAGCTTGCCCCATTCCGTAGGCTAAGTACACCGCCTTTTTAGCTAATTCATAATTAGTTTCAATTATTTTCAGTTTTTCGTTATATTCTAATTCAGTCATTTTTATTTATTTAGGTGGGTTAAAGCTTATTCATTTCTTCTAAATCCTTGCATAGTTTTAAATTAGCGCACTCTAATGCAAACTCTCGTTTGCTTCCTGCCTTCATTTGATCGTAGGAGTCATAAACATAATTTTGAGCTTGCTTAAGTGCTGCAATCTTCTTTTCTGCATCGTAAAAATTAAAGTCGGGATTCTTCTCTCTTATTTCATGCGTTTTTAATTTCATTTCTTGAATGATCCACTCCAAAGCCTGGAAGTGGATTTTCATTTCTACATATCGTTTATCGTTAAGCATTAGAATGGCATCTCCTCTGAATATTTAGTAACTTCTGTGAAATCTTTGTTTGGTTGTAACACTGTTTCAACTAATGATTTCGGCATATACTTTTCGATAGTTTCGCATGAATATAATTCCTGTGATCCATGATAGCAGTAATAACGGTTTTTCTTCCAATCCCAAAAAATGGAAGCTTTACCAATTCTACCAACTCCTTTTGGTTTAGATTTTTGAATAATTACATGACCCTCGTTATCAGCATAAGGCATTCCGTTATTATCTTTCATCCATGTGTAAGGCTTGTAAATCAATATCATAGTGAATGCTCTACGCCACCATGTCCGACCTCCAGCCCATTGAGTAGGAAGTGCAGGAGGCAAATAACTATTCCCTGTGTCTTTATCAATTTTTGGCATTACATCAGCAACGTGATTAATTAGTATGTCTATCCGATTGTTAATCTTACTGGATATTCGCACCTTTTTAAGCGCATAGGCGAGGTATTTATCCTCTCTGCCACCGAACTTATCACTTTCATCTTTGACATCGTTAAAAGGGTCAAAAACGGTTGTGTCGAATTTTATCAATAATTCCCGTTCGCACTTTTCAACCAACTTATAAAAATCGTCAATCGAAAAATCTATGTCGTGATTTGCAATTACGAAATGGGTATCAACAAAATATTCTGCTTTTATCTTTTCCTTTTCATCTGCCCATTTGTAAGGTTTTCCGAGAAATTTATGAAGCAATTCGTGGTAGATATGTTCGATATTTCCACCCTCTCCGCAGTAGATGAAATGCTTCCATCCGTACATGATACTGGTGTTTACAAGGACTTCAAAACAAAACTCCGTTTTACCTGCTCCTGGATTTCCTGCGATAAAAATTGGATAGCCTTTTTTTAGCATCCAAAGGGGATCTAAACAACTAATGCCCGTAGTTTTCAGGTCTGTTAATCCTTTTTCTGAAAATTCTTTTAGCTCTGTTATCTTGTTTTGAAGTTTATAATAATCCATCGTAGGCGCTGTTTGATTGCGGTTTAAATTCTTTTTTTGCTTTTAGTTCAAATACCCCTTGCCACTGATTTGAAATTGACTGATCTACGATTAACTCCGCCACTGCGGGATCATTACTTGAAAGTTCAAGCAACTCCCTGTAACCTGCCTCTAAACTCATTTGAGTTTTAAATTCTTTTTCAATGGATTTTCTGTAATCCATCAATCTCATCATGGCAGGGAAAAAAGGAGTTTTAATAAAACCGAAATTAAAATCGTCCTGATTGTTTTTATTGTTTACTTGTTCTATTGTTAATTGTTTATCTATAGGACTATTGCTTTGTCCGCTGCTTTGTGTTTGCTTTGCCCCATGCTTTATGTTTGCTTTGTCCAGTGCTTTGCCGTTTTTTGGCAAAGCACACATGAGGCTAATTATGTTTGCGGAATATTGATTTGATGATTTTTGAACCAATTTAAAAAACCCCCATTCACATAAATCTTCAAAATATTTAATATAGGTTTGATGTTTTTTTATTCCAATTGCATCCATTGTCATTTGAGTAGGAAATCCAAATTTTTCTTTCCATCCTAAACGGTTACAATGTTCAATTGCAAAAAAGTAGATAGCTGAATGGTTTGGATTTATTTTTTCTGGGTTTTCAAAACTCCAATCAAACCACCTTCTACTTAACTCGTATCCGTTTAACTCTTTATTCATAGTTTCATTAACTCTCTTTTTTTGGTTTGTAAATACATTATGTTTTTTAGTATATCCTCTTCCAGATCGTTCGGTATTGATTGCCGTAATTTCGTCTGTAACGAGTTAATTTGATCTTCAATAAGAGTTATTACTGGAAGTGGCTTTAAAAGCTCACCAATGACCTGAAAAACCTGTTTAGGCTTATGTTCTTTATTGTGGCAAGTTTCGCAAAGGGTGATAAAGTTACTTTCAGGGTAATCCCAGGGATCACGACCATACTCGTAGGTTAAATGGTGAACATGAAGCGTTATTGTTGTTGCTTTGCATCTAACGCATTTAAAATTATCCCTTTGCATAATCTCTAATCTTACCCTTTGCCAATAAGGATGAGATAATTTTTCTGCATAGGTTGCCATTCTGTATAATTGTTAAAGTGTAAAAAAATATTGTAATTGTGTAAGTGAGTTTTGAGGCAAATTTTTTTTAGGTGTATTCCTGTATTGCTTTAAAAATAGCATACGGTATTTGGGGTACTACGGCATTTCCACATCCTTTAATTCTGTGTGGTGCAAAGGAAATCCCATTATTAATTCGTATATCATCAGAATTTCCAATTCGTTCAAATTGCGCAATCTTAGAACATACATCAAACGTGTTTGGTGTTCCGTTAAATACTTCAATAGCCTTTCTCTTGACTTCATTAAGTAACCCCATTTTCCATCGGATGCGTTTGGCGTTGGCAACAATGTAAACCCTTTCCCTTTCGTGGGGGAAACCGAACCAGGAAGCTGAAAAACATTCCCATTGTACATCATACCCGATTTCGGAAAGGTCAAGTAAGATTCTTTCAAATCCTTTGTTAAGCAAGTTTGGCGAGTTTTCAGCAACAATGAAGTCGCAATCAGTTTCTTGTGCAATTCGTTTGTACTCACTCCAAAGCCCAGATCTCCCCCCCCCAATTCCAACTTGTTTTCCTGCAACGGAAATGTCTTGACAGGGGAATCCGCCTGAAAGTATGTTGATTTTACCATTATATTTGTTTGCGTTAAATGTTTCTATATTACCGTAGCTATCGGCTTCCGGCCAATGTTGATGTAATATTTTTCTATTCCACTCATCAATTTCACAATGAAAGACGTTATCCCATCCCATCCATTCGGCAGCTAAATCAAAACCACCTATTCCACTAAATAAACTCCCATGTTTCATATTTAATAAGGTATTTCGTAACAACTATAATCTATTGGACTGTAGTGGTTAATTCGTGTATAACACTCATCGTAAAATGCACAACCCAAGCAAGAGCCAATATGGTACTCTTTAATTTTTGATATTTCAACTTTAACTGTGTTTAGATATTTTAAATGTTGGGTTAAATACTCACCAAGTTCTTCGTGTAATCCATCGCACTTAGGAATATGATTAATAATTTCATCAACAGTAAGTTTTGCTAACTCCTTACAGATTGGTTTATTTTTCTCATACTTATAAATCTTATTTACTAATTTTTGGGCGTAAAATATTTCTAACATCTTGTTTATGTATTTGAATTATCTTTTAACTTATAAGTCTTAACTGGTTTATTGTACACTCCTATTTTAACCCCTACAAGCTCAAGTTTTCCAAGCTCTAATAGTTCAGCTCTTCGGGGAATCACTCTATTTGAAGTCCATCCTAAATAAGTAGCTATGTCTAAATCAGAGGATTCGCCAAGCTTTTTAAACGCTTCAAATACTATTGTTTGCTTTCGGTCTTTATTTTCAACGGTGTTAAATGCGAATGATTTCGTGTTGAATCCTATTTGGTTTTGTATGCTTTTTTGGTTCATGGGTTAAGTTTTTTAGCGTTTCCAGAAGTAAAACCTTGAATCATTTCCCAGCCAAAGTCTAAATGATTCCCTGTTTTTTCATCATAACAGTTAACTTCGTCATCTTCCTGAAATCCTGTAACATCGTAAAGTTGCTTATCTCCTTTTATTTTTACTTTTAATTGTAAGTCCTTTGTCATAACTGTTTTAATTTATGTTTATACTCAATAATTAATTCTTTAATCTCAGGAATAGAAAGACGTAGTTCTTTGTGCCTTCTTTCAACCAATGCGTTAAACCGTTCCTGACCTATTCGCTTTGGTAGTTGGATTGAATATTCTGCGAAATTCCCCGACAAATGAACATTGCAATTGTTAGAACATTGTTTGTGTACGTTATCTTCATCGAACCTAATACCGGAATAGCCTTTGCGTGAATAGAAGTGTCCTGCATCGTATTTAACGTTATTCATGGTACCACAACTAATACATGGTAACAGTTTATCCCTTTGGCGAATAAATGCGTTAAATACGTCTTGTAGGTCAGCTAAGTAATCAGAATGAGTTTTGTTATTATCGTAAAAGGCTTTTTTGTCCTTACGGCATTGTTTGGTAAAATCTCTTTCCTCTTTTGCTTTTTTATTAGCCAGTAGTATTTTAGAATAAGCAACATTGCAATCGTAACTACAACCTGGAAGGAATGGTTTAAATGGGTCTATTTTGAATTTTGATAGGCATACTTTGCATTTACGGTAGGTGGGTTTAGTCTGTTTTATACCCATTATTCAAAACGTATTGTTACACCTTTTCCATATTTGCTACAAAAGCAACCATTAACAGTAAAACCTTTATTATCAGTGCAAGAAAATCCAGTTGAGAAAGTGTCTTCACCAGAGCAACAAAATGAAGCATAACCTGTATTTCTAACATTAGAATACCCTTGTTGTTCTAGCTGTCTTTTACCTGTTCTGAAAGCCTCATCACTTGTGCAGCCAAAAATTAAGGTTGCGGATAGTATTAAAATAATTTTTTTCATGTTGCTTTATTTAATTAGTTAAAAAATGTACAGCCCAACTGTTCTTTCAATCGGTCTTTGGATTAGTTAATTCTTACCCGCCTGTACCTTACACCGTTCACAAATTTTTGACCTCACTCAATAATACACGGTGCGTATGCGTTAAACTGGTTGTTTGAAAATCTTAACAAGCAAATCCCGTTCTTTTGAGGCTTGTTCTACTAATCCGATTATTTGAGCTTGTACCCTGTAATCAGCAAGTATCTTTTGATAAAACAAACGCGTTTCTAATTGCAGGTTATATTCTACAGTATTTCCAAAATAATCAGTATCCATTGCCGTTAAATAGCGAACTAAATAATGTTCTTCTACAGGCGGTAGTCCTAACTTTTTATTGTGTTCAGTTAAAGCCAGCATTTGCATTTGCCCCTGATAAAACATTTCTTTTGGGACATTCTGATATTCCGGTTTCTTCTTTTCAATAAACAACATCTTTTGTTGAAAGAATGTTGTCGTAGGACATTTAACGTCATTGGAAGCTAAATAAACATTGGAGAAATTAACAACCGCAGCATCAGGTGTTGCACCGCAATTTTCATTTATTGGAAAGTACTGTTGTAATAGATTCTCAACAACCAACCCCGAAACTTCACTAAAGCTTGTAATTGCTTCATGTTCGTGCATGTGACCGTGATCAGTATGTTTATTTGAAAACTCTTTTGGATGTCCTTTTACAATTTCCTCCGCTTTTTCAAATATGTAACTGGCTCGTGTTGCACCGCCAGTAAACAACTTGTGTATTTCGCTGGCGGTGAATCTTCCTAATCTTTCTTTGCTAAGTCTTGACATCGTTTTCTATTTGTTGTTTAATTTCCTTAGTTACTGTAAAACGGGTTTCTATATTAGCCCATGATCCGCCACCTCTGATATGAGCAATAGCGTTATTATATGCAGCTGTCTTTTCTTTTGTTAGCGGTGGTAACGTTGGCTTTATTGATCTAATCCGAACACCTCCAACAACTTCACCTTTCATTTTAACCGTATCATCAATAAAAAGCTCAACCATTATATTGTTCCAGTCCTCAACAAAAGGGCTTCCACCTGCAAACATTTTAACAACCTTTGAGTTAGTGGCATTAAGAACAAGAGGCTTGATCTTTTCAACAAAGTAGGCTATATTGAAATTTCCTTTTTTACCTGCAACTGAAACACCCATTTCTTGCTTTACTTCTTTAATCATAAATACAAGAGGTTTCTTTTCTTCTATAAAATCTTCCAAATCTGCTATACCTAAGTGATCCGATTTAAACACTTTTCTGTAATGATGTTTTTCTTTAGTTTCCATAATTTTATAGATTAAAGGGTTTGTATTTGTTCGTTAGCCCATTTTTTGAAAGATTCAAACTTTGTAACTATTTCAGTTGCAACGGCAAATGCTTCAACAGACATTGAGGGGATAGTAGGGAAAGAAAAACTTTCAACTATCTTTTGTAATTTCTCTTTGTCCGGTGCTTTTTTTGCCTTTGCTTCTGCTACGGCTATTGCTTTCAATTCAGCCTGTTTCTTTGCTTCTGCTTCACGTTCAGAATCTTGTTTGGCTCTTAGTTCAGCTTGTAGCTTTTCGTTAGCCTCACGTTCTGCTTTTAACTTTGCATCAGTAATAGCCTTTTCCTTTTTAGCTTTTTCATCCGCTTGTTTTCTTTGTAAATCTAAAAGGGCATCTGCTTTTTCCTGTTCCACTTTTCTCAATGCTTCAACTTTTGCCAGTTCGGCATCTGCTCTTGCTTTCTGATCTGCCATTACCTTTGCGTTAGCTTCTGCCTCTGCTTTTAACTTTGCATTTTCTTCTGCTATTCTTGCACGTTCACGAATTTCAGCGTTTTGTTTTTCGATAGCTTCTAATTCTAATCGTTTTTCTTCTGCTATTTTAGCCTCATAATTCAACTTTGTACCGGATAAGAAGTTATCCCAAACATTCTGCTCCATTGTTCCTAAATTCATTGCAGAACCATCAAAATCATAAGGGAGTAATAAAGCAATACGTTCACTATTAATAGTGGCGATACGTGCTTTCTCTTTATTTTCGTAGTGCTTTTCAATTTCTTCAAGCTTCGCCTCAATACCATTGGAAGCAAATAATTGAGCATTTTTCCATCCATCAATAAAACGTCCGGCTTGTAAGTAGAAATCCTTTTGAGTTTTATGAATAGCTGCGGTTCCGGTGCGAACTTTAACATACTTCAATCGTACTTCTTTAGCTTTAAACGGTGTCATTACATCGTCAATGTCTAATTTCAACACTTCGTTATATTCAACTTCCAGCTCAACCATTTTATCAAGCATTGGTTTGAACTGTTCAGCTATCTGTGTAGCTTTTGATTCTTCAACCCCGTACTCTGCAGGATTAATTTGTACAATTTGTTTTTGTGTGATCGTTTCCATATTTTTGTTTTCTATTAAGGTTTATAATTAATCCCCGATTCATACTGTAATATGATCGGGGATTTTTAATTTAAAAGGTTATTAGTTGTTTGAATTTTTCAAACCCGTATGCTCTTTTACTTTCTAAAATTGGGAGCAGTTCACCAGCTTTGTAACTCTCTTTTAATTCGTGCTGTTTAATAAATGAGTTAATACCCATAATACACGAACCTGTTACTGTATGATAGTAATTAGCATCTATTACCGTATCTTTCTTTATAGGTGCTTTCTTTATTTTTTCAGATACGATTTTAAATAAGCAATCTTTTATTGCTTGTTTTCTTGTAACTCCGTGAGCAAAGAATCCATCTTTCTCGGCTACAAAGCATTGTTCCTTTTTTGCTTTCCCTTTTATTATTCCAATTGCATTGTATCCATCATAAATTTTTATCCCTTTTGCTGATTTTTCTATTTCAATTATAAATAGCTTTCCATCGACTGATTTATATTTTTTGTTTTTTGTGATTTTATTCTTAAAAACAGCATTTGAATAGATATACAAATCACCACCTACCGAAGTAAGGGCATCCGCATTGAGCGAAGCATTTGAATAGATAGACAAATAACCACCTACCGAAGTAAGGGCATTGAGCGAAGCATTTGAATAGATAGACAAATAACCACCTACCGAAGTAAGGG
>JAZKDU010000014.1:0-2676 GCA_040387415.1 Bacteroidota bacterium | reverse complement strand
CCTACCGAAGTAAGGGCATCCGCATTGAGCGAAGCATTTGAATAGATAGACAAATCACCACCTACCGAAGTAAGGGCATTGAGCGAAGCATTTGAATAGATAGACAAATAACCAGTAACCTCTTCTAATTTTGAAAAGTCCCGGACATCTCCTTCTTCTATTATTAAATTTCCAATGTATTTTTTCATAAGATTTATTAAGGTTTAATTATTTTGAATTTTTAGCCAAAGCGTAACGTTTTTTATTTCAATCAGAAACCTGTCTTTTAAAATCTGCCATTGATGTTGTTTTAAACCTTCTGGCGTATCTCCGGTAATTAGATTTACTAATTCATCTCGGTACGTTTCGACACGCTTTAAATCGGCTGATTTCGCTCCTGCTTTTGGTTCTACTTTAGTAAAGAAGTCGTTCATTTTCTTACCTGTGCTTTAATGTATTTAAGCCATTCGATATAGCTTAATTCTCGACCATACTCTATTGTTGATTGGATGGATAGATATTTCATTGTTCTAATTGTTTTAAAAGTTCATCAGCTTGTTTTATTGAATTGAAAGCCACCTGATCATATTTTGATGACCCAATCACTCCTTCGCTTTGATGTGCAAAACCAAGCAGTTGGAGCACTCTATTATATAATGAAGTTTGATTTATGCACCCTCCTGAAACATAAGCTTGCATTGCTAAACCTGCGAAGTATTCACGTTTTGTTAAGCCTAAAGAGTTAATCTCGTGATCTTTAAAATAGGTTGGATTGATAGGCTCGTTTGAGTTTTCCATAATATTTAATTGTTTTGGTTTAGCTCCTGCACTCCGGTTCAACCGATAGTTATTAGCTGTGCAGGAGAACTGTAAATATTTACTTCATTGACTGCCGAAGCTTTTCATTTAAGTAAATCACATAAGCTGGTTTATTAAACCTATTTACAAGTATTATAATATAGTGTTTACGCTATTCGTCAATTCGAACCTTAGCACTCCCTTTGAAAGGAATGAACAGCACTATTAAAAATCTTTTAATACTTATCGTTAATCCCTTCCGGTACTGGTTAAATCCAGTTACTTAACTTATAAGTGAATTTTACTTTTGTGTTTCTTTAGAAGTTAGCACCGCTTATCTTCGCAAAACCGATAAACAAAGAACTTTTACTTTAGTAGGAGAGAAGGGACTTGAACCCTTATCTGGTGCAATACCGCTTTATCTTTAAGTTACTCCCCTTTATTTACTTATACTTCCTTACACACCCATCACAAACCCAAACATCTACCATTCCCATCATATCCCAATCCTCTGAAAAGCTTGTACTGTTTTCTTTATTATGATGATCTCCACAGTACTCACAGATTACCGTTTCGATTTCTATTTCTTTTTCAAAGTAAGAATCCGGTGTTGCAAGCTTGTAGTTATCGTAATTCATTTTATCAAGTGTTTAATTATAGAATCTATTAACTCGGATAGGAATTTCATTAGGCTTGGTTCATTTGATTTAAAATTAACTTTGCCCTAATTCTTTCCATGTAAGCCCTATTTTCCTGCCTCCATCTTTCTCTTTTGTCGCTCACTTTTTCTGGCTTTGATTTTGTGAGTTGTTCAACAGTTGCCCGAACGATTGCTTCTATTGTTTGTTGGTTCATTATTTTAAGGTGTCTTTTATTAATTGTGCTTCTTTTCCTTTTTTGTCAGAGAAATATTTTTTAATGGCCTCAAAAGTTTCATTTTCGCAATTCCCATTATTAACTGCATTGGCTATTGTGTTTCTGTGAATTTTAGTTGCTTGAGCGATTAGCTCGATTTCACCGTGTTCTGATGCCAATTTCCACTTGTCTCTTATCTGTTTTGGAACTATCATTTGCTTTATTTAATTATTTAGTTATATATTTGTGTAAATCAACAGGACAAATGTAGCTACATTTTTCGTAATGTCAAGACAAAGTTATTAACAAAATAATGTTAAAATTTAAATGCAAGGACAAATACTAAAAAAGTTAATCAAAGAAAAAGGCTATCGGCAGGAAGATTTCGCTGATTTGATGGGCGTTTCAAGAAGTTACCTATTGACGCTAATGGATAAATCACTAATTAAAGAAAAGTATCTTCAAAAGGCTTCTGAAATACTAAATGTAGCGACAAATGTTTTTACACCTACAGAAAGTGAGACAAAAAGAGGCGTACCAGTGTACAATGTTGATTTTACCGCCAGCGATGTTACCCAATTTGATGATGAAAGTGAGAAAGTAGTAGGGTATGTTGATTTAGATGGATTTCGCAGATGTAAGTTTATTGTAAGGGTGAAAGGATCAAGTATGGAACCAGACTTTAAAAGTGGGGACTTTATAGGACTAGAGCCTGTAGATGACTTTTCTATTATAGAGTTTGGGCAACCTTACGCAATTACGACAAAGTCAAAGCAAAAACTTGTCAAGCAAATAAGGAAGGGTATTGATAGCGATAATTTGATATTGCGTTCTAAAAATCCTGAATTTGATGATATAGATATACATAAGAAGCAAATTGATAAACTGTTTAAAGTACACGGCCCTATAAGGGATCAATGGCAATAAGTGACGGAAATTTCACGGAAATTAAATAAAGTAAACACATAAAAACAAAAAACACAATTCAATAAAATCAACACATACAGAGCTTTGCCTCTTGCCAGTTTCCCCGATCCCGGGTAC
>JAZKDU010000013.1:0-153450 GCA_040387415.1 Bacteroidota bacterium | reverse complement strand
CTGTTGAACCGGTACTTCCAGTGTCACCAGTTGAACCAGTACTTCCGGTATCACCGGTTGAACCTGTGCTACCTGTATCTCCTGTTGAACCAGTGCTTCCAGTATCACCTGTAGAACCGGTACTTCCTGTATCTCCTGTTGAACCTGTACTTCCGGTATCTCCTGTAGAACCAGTGCTGCCTGTGTCACCAGTAGAACCTGTACTGCCGGTATCACCTGTTGAACCAGTACTTCCTGTATCACCTGTTGAACCGGTACTGCCTGTATCTCCTGTGGAACCTGTGCTGCCTGTGTCACCTGTTGAACCTGTACTTCCGGTATCTCCTGTTGAACCAGTGCTTCCTGTATCTCCTGTTGAGCCGGTACTTCCAGTGTCTCCAGTGGAACCGGTACTTCCTGTATCTCCTGTGGAGCCAGTTGAACCGGTATCTCCTGTTGAACCAGTGCTGCCTGTATCACCTGTTGAACCAGTACTTCCTGTATCTCCCGTAGAACCAGTTGAACCTGTATCACCTGTTGAGCCTGTACTTCCTGTGTCTCCTGTGGAACCAGTACTTCCTGTGTCACCTGTGGAACCGGTGCTTCCTGTATCACCGGTAGAACCAGTGCTTCCTGTATCACCTGTTGAGCCGGTGCTTCCTGTATCACCGGTAGAACCAGTGCTTCCTGTATCACCTGTTGAGCCGGTACTTCCAGTGTCTCCTGTTGAACCGGTGCTTCCCGTATCTCCTGTTGAACCGGTACTTCCAGTGTCACCAGTTGAACCGGTACTTCCGGTATCACCGGTTGAACCGGTATCACCTGTTGAGCCTGTGCTTCCTGTATCACCTGTTGAACCAGTGCTTCCTGTATCTCCGGTTGAACCTGTACTTCCTGTATCTCCTGTTGAACCTGTGCTTCCTGTGTCACCTGTAGAACCGGTACTGCCTGTATCTCCTGTTGAACCGGTACTTCCAGTGTCACCAGTTGAACCAGTACTTCCGGTATCACCGGTTGAACCTGTGCTACCTGTGTCTCCTGTTGAACCTGTACTTCCGGTATCTCCTGTGGAACCAGTTGAACCCGTATCACCTGTTGAACCTGTGCTTCCTGTATCTCCTGTTGAACCAGTACTTCCGGTATCTCCTGTTGAACCGGTGCTTCCTGTGTCACCTGTTGAACCGGTGCTTCCTGTATCTCCTGTTGAACCAGTACTTCCGGTATCTCCTGTTGAACCGGTGCTTCCTGTGAAACCTGTATTACCCGTAGACCCTGTATTACCAGTAGATCCCGAAAAGCCCGTTGAACCGGTATTCCCTGTACTTCCTGTTGTACCTGTGAAACCTGTATTACCCGTAGACCCTGTATTACCTGTTGATCCTGAAAAGCCCGTTGAGCCGGTGTTTCCTGTACTTCCTGTTGTACCTGTGTAACCTGTATTACCAGAATTACCCGTAGACCCTGTATTACCAGTAGATCCGGAAAAGCCCGTTGAACCGGTATTCCCTGTACTTCCTGTTGTACCTGTGTAACCGGTATTACCCGTAGACCCTGTATTACCTGTAGATCCTGAAAAGCCCGTTGAGCCGGTATTCCCTGTACTTCCTGTTACACCTGTGTAACCTGTATTACCTGTTGTACCGGTAACACCTGTTGAGCCAGTAATTCCTGTTGTACCTGTAAGTCCTGTACTTCCAATTGCGCCCGTAAAACCTGTGCTACCAGTAGAACCCGTAGTACCGGTAAAACCTGTTGTACCTGTTCCACCAGAACTTCCTGTAGAGCCAGTAACTCCAGTTAACCCGGTATTACCTGTAGACCCGGAAAATCCGGTGAAACCGGTAAGTCCTGTGCTTCCTGTTGTACCTGTAAAACCTGTAAAACCTGTATTACCTGTAACACCAGAAGAACCTGTTGTACCAGTCCTACCAGTGCTTCCGGATGAACCGGTAAAACCTGTATTTCCTGAATTCCCTGAATTTCCAGTTAAACCTGTTACTCCTGTTATACCTGTTACACCAATGTCCCCAGTACTACCCGTAATACCAATATCACCAGTGGTACCAGTAGAGCCTATTTCACCTGTTGTACCTGCATCTCCTGTGGCACCAACTTCTCCTGTACTTCCTGTAACTCCTGTTCTACCTGTTACCCCGGTTCTCCCTGTTACACCAGTATATCCAACATCACCAGTAACACCAGTTGAACCTGTTAAACCAGTTTGTCCGGTTAATCCTGTGGATCCAAAAGCACCAGTGCTACCTGTAATACCTGTAAACCCTGGTGTTCCTGGGACTCCTGCATTTAATGCATAAAAAGCGGTATCGGATCTAGAGGCATAAAAAGCATAAGGTACAGCCATAAACTGCTGGATACTCATTACTTTGTAATTTCCAATATTTTTGATATCTATCTCCACCTTTAGGAACTGGTTGGCTGTCTGCCATGGGATATCGGTAATAAGCATATAAGTGCCTGAATTACTTACATTTCCATCTCCAATAACTAATGAGAACAAACCATACTGATCAGTATTGGTGATATGCGATTCCTGATAAAGTACGGGACCTGTAGCACTCCCATCCAATATGCTAAAACGGACATTTATAGTTTTATTTTCGAGAGGAAGGCCATCCATATCGATACCGGCAATGGCAAGCCCATCATCATCTATTGCAACTGCCTGGTAATTGATACCACGCAACTGGGCCATGCCCACTTTGCTAAATGAGAGTAATAATAAAATTATAAAAATGAGGGAAATTTTTCTCATTTATTTATCTACAGCGTTACCATTTTAGTTATTGCTTGAAATTAATTTCAAAACAACAAGTATTATATTATCCCTTCTATTCCAAGCTTCTTTTCCTATTAATCACCTAAGATTTTTATGAAAAAAGTATATTAATTATCTAACTAACTCTTTCGCTTCCGACACCGTAATTTTATTTCCGCCTTTAAAAGCGACCACAAATCCACCTTCAGCCAAGCCTTTTGATTTTATCTTATTCAACGCAGCGTGCGCCTCTTCATAACTTTTAAATGATCCTGTATAATAGCGCATCCATCCATCTTTTCCTTTTTCAGCTTCCACTTTGCCTTTTATATTTTTCAATAGGGGATGATTTTTACTTAAGGCATTTTTCACTGCAGTTAACTGTACTCTAAAAACAACATCGGTTGCTGGCTTTGCGGCAGATGTTCTGACTGCTGGTTTATTTTTATCAGAATTTGCGTCACTTTTTGTTATATCCTTTTTTAGAGGGGTTTTAGCAACAGGAGAAACCGGATTTTTAGACGCTGTTTTAGTGACCGTTGGTTGATTTTCTTTAATAGTATTAGCTGGATTTATAGATTTATTGTCTACAGATGAATTTGCTGGGTTATTTTTTGTTACCGAACTGTTGACCACAGCTGGATTATTGCCAGAAGAAGGATTCTGTTGAGCTTGTGAGTTTGAAACCGCAGGAACCTTTTTTTCTGAAGGGGCTGTTTTATCCGAACTCTTTGACGATTCCCAGCCAACTGTCCCAGGTGATTTAATGGAATTAGCTTCAGGTTTAGATACATTTTCTTTTGAAGAGGAAGTAGAATTTACATTTCCTACCGCTTCTTTTTTAGGAATAGGCGTATTTAATGTTTCATCGTTTTCGGGATAATCAGAATTGTAAAGCTCTGTATTTGAAGACCTTTCTATTTCATCCTGCATTTTTTTGAATTTGGTAATGCTGAACCCTAATCCCAATTTAACAGCAAAACCACGATTATACAAATACTGCCCTGTAGCCGGTTCAATATTTTTTAATCCCAAAATGTAATTATATTCCGTAAATATTAAAATGTAGGGTGATAAAGCAGCTTTGAATCCAACACCCATAAAAACTCCGTAATCATAATTCTTTACTGCCTTAGTGGCTTTAATGTCGAAATAATTTAAACCAATAGACTGTTTAGCATTCATCAGATAGGAAAAAAATGGAACAGCTGATACATAAGGTTTTAAACGCCATTTATTTAGTTGGTAACCTACTCCAAATTTCAAATCAACATACTGTAAATTCCATTCGTAATTTGTTCTTTTATACACCAAGGAAGCTCCTGCTTTTCTAACGTTTACGCCACCTATTACAAGAAGGCCGCTTGTATAATTATGCTCATAACTCAAACCAAAAGCTGCAGAAGAAATTTGAGAATAAACAGGTTTAGCTAAAGAAGGATTATTACTGGCTGCGGAAAATTTAAACGTAGAAAAAACCTGGGCTGCATCCAAATTAAGGAAGGATTGGGCAGCCGCAGTTTTGATACACACCAAAACAACGAAAAGAATAAATATATTATTTAAACTATTTTTCATAGTTTTATTTTAAAATCATCAATTTAGATGAATAACTATTATTTTGAGAATCGGAAGCAGTGATTAAATATGTTCCATTTATCCAATCCTCACAGTTAAGAGTATACGATTTGAATTCAGCAATTTTTTCTTCGATCAATAATTTCCCTGCAATGTCAACCACACGAATAATGACATCTTTGAGTATATTATCACACTGTAAGGTCACCCAGCTGGTAGCAGGATTTGGAAACACATTCAAACTAATTGTTGAATGAATTAGTTTAATTTTAAAAATGGGCTGCTGAAATCCCGGCCGATAAGTAATTCCATCAGAATAGTTGGTATTTGTTGCATAAGGCTGACCCACAGTCTGTTGGATTAAGACACCATTATCGACCATAAAGGTTCCTCCACTACCAATACATTGTCTTTGTAATGTTTGAGCAGTGCCATAACCCAGAATAAATACAACAAAAAATGCCAATACTAAATATTGATTCAACACCTTGACATTTTGTAATTTTTCATTCATATGTATATACATATTAATTTTCGGATCAAGATTCCACTATTAACTCCGTAAACGGATAAAATCACTAAAAGCTTCTTACAGCACGCACACAAGCTAAGCTTGTTTTATTGGCATAGTATTGAGGCCCGTAAGGAAAGTAAATGTTCCACGCTTTAGTATCATCAAATTCTGTTGAACACCAATAATAATCATTGGAAAAACCTCCTACTAAACTTCTTTGCTCATAAAGCAATTTAAGCTCAGCTCTTGAAGGCAAATACCAATCACTATAGCCATTTAAGACTAATTGATCACATATCCAAGCCGCATAATTGCCAGCACCTTTCAATCCAACAATAAGTGTTGTATTTTGCTGTCCAACACCGACAGCATATTCAGTTACTGCTGTTTTAACGGTATCCCCTGTCCACATAACTGCCGTGCTTTGGTCAGACGGAGCGGCAACAAGACCATGTTGACCAGTACCATCAACATAGAAAACTACTCCTCCGTTAAAACTCTGACCTATGATAGAAATTTCAGCCTCAGGTTCTGCTTCTTCCTTCTTTTTACACGAAGAAATCATAACTATACAAAAGGCTATAAAAAATAATTTTTTCAAACTGTAAAAATTAAAAGTTAATTCTTTGTCAAACCATAAAACACAAGGCTCAGCGAATGAATATACTCTTTAAAAATAAAGGATAAATAAAGACAAAAACGAGAAATACGTTCCCTTTACAGAAAACAATGTTAGTTGGTTAAATTGACCGGATAACTGGGAAGGGATTTTCGCTGTTTTTTGCTGAAAAATCAACAAAACAGGATTTGATAAGACTTCAGGATCAGGAACCCTGGAAGAAAATGGGACAAAAATCAACAGAAAATGATTCTCTATGTTCTAAAAAAACAAATCAATTATTTGCCCAATTGACAAAAAAAATAGAATTTAAGTGCAATTTTTTACGTAATCCAAGGTGATTCCAAACGGATTTAATCCACTCGTTTTAAATTTATTTCTTTTGGCGGTGTAATAATCAACGGAACAGTTTCAATTGTTACAGAACTTGTATCTAAACCAAAAGCTCTTGCTTCTGACAATCCAAAACGTTTAAATTGGGCATGAATATCCAAAATTACTTTTTCATAGAATGGTAGCTCATTTTCATAGGATAAAAACTTTTCAATAACAATAAATCTAAAATCACCTATGATGTTATTTTTATTAAGAGATTTATAACGGCTGGTAATATCTACCTCTTTATTTTTCACCATATCTTCCACCACTTTTCTGAACATCAAATTAACTTTTGGATCAATACGGAAACCTAAACGGAAGTCGATACGGATTACATCATCATGAATGAATTCGCTTACTTTGTATTCCATTCGGTATGGTTCATCCACTACATCCACGTGCACAAACCAATAAATATCGGCACGTTTAGGCTGTTTCTGCATAATGGAATAAATAATTTTCGATTCTATTTCTTCCCTATTATTTGCACTTGTTAAATAGACCAAATGTGTTGCATATTTAGGCACAGACAAGTCTCTGCTTAAATCTTCCAATACGGGAAGGTAATCAGAAAGGGTAACAAACTCAACGTAACGGTTTCTGATTTTGCGTGCCTGATACCAAATAAGCATGACAGCTATCAGAAATGCACTGATCATAATGCTTATCCAGCCACCATGAAGAAATTTACTCAAATTGGCAACTAAAAATGAAAATTCAATTGAAAAATAAACCAAGGCAAACAAAACTATTACAAATAAATTATATCTTTTCAAATAAAAGAAGAACAACAATAAAGTAGTTGTCATTAACATATCTATATTTATGGTTAAGCCATATGCAGCTTCCATATTAGAAGATTCCTTAAAATAAGATACAGCAATTATACATCCCATCCATAACATCCAATTAATAGAGGGTATATAGATCTGCCCTTTTAAAATGGTTGGATAAACCAATTTTACTTTTGGCCAAAAATTCAAACGAATGGCTTCATTTATAAGGGTAAATGCTGCCGATATTAATGCCTGACTGGCAACAACTGCAGCTAATGTGGCTATAATAATTCCTGTAACTAAAAACCACTCTGGCATTAATAAATAAAAGGGGTTCCCTCCATCAAAATCACTTAATAATTTACCCTGATGATTTAAAAGCCATGCTCCCTGGCCGAAATAATTAAACATAAGTGATATTTTCACGAATATCCATGCTATACGGATATTTCCTTTTCCACAGTGTCCTAAATCCGAATAAAGTGCTTCCGCTCCTGTTGTGCATAAAAAAACAGCACCTAATATCCAAAATCCTCCAGGGTGGGCTACAAGTAAATTATAGGCATACATTGGATTAAGAGCTTTTAAAATCTCCCAATTAGTAGAAAGAGAACAAAGCCCCAAAACACTTAATGTTAAAAACCATATCAACATTATAGGACCAAAAAACTTACCAATAAATTTTGTCCCGAATTGCTGCATAATAAACAGCAGCGTCAAAATTATTAAAACAATGGGAACAGTATTTATTTCCGGTGTTATTCGAATTAACCCTTCTACAGCCGAAGATACAGAAATAGAAGGTGTAATAATGCCATCAGCCAACAATGCACTTCCGCCAATTACAGCAGGGAACATCAACCATTTAATCTTCGTTCGTTTAACCAGAGTAAATAATGCAAATATCCCGCCTTCACCCTTATTATCAGCACGAAGTGTAAGTATAACATACTTGAGGGTGGTTACCAATGTTAATGTCCAGAATATGCATGAAATGGCTCCCATAACAGTATCTGCAGAGATGGGCTGTTTGCCCACAATGGCTTTCATAACGTATAATGGTGATGTACCTATATCGCCAAAAATAATTCCGAGTGTTACAAGTAAGGCGCCTGCTGATACCTTATGGATATGATGATCTTTGCCCATTAAATAGAGGTAAATTATAAGCTTGCAAAATTATAAAATATCATGAATCAAAATATAAATAAAAAAATAATTAAAAACAGGTGTTTATTCTATAATAAATGTTAAATACCAACGTTTCCTTAAAAACCCCGGCTATGTTTTAAATCTACACTCATTTCTTCAGTACTATAATACAACTTTGCTAGTTGCAACTAGGCTTTTAAAATGAGTAATTTAAAAACTTTAGCCCATGAAATGTCAACCATTTTCCCCCCAGGCTTATTTAAGTTATGCATTATTTCTTCTAATCGGCTGCGATTCAGTTAAAGCACAAAACACAGAACAGGAAAAGTTCGCAGGGCCTTATGATGTAATTATAGTTCCTGGTGTACCTTATAAAGACAAATCATTAGAAATAATATTAAAAGCGAGAATATTATGGGCAAAGTATTTGTTTGATAACGGTATTGCCAAAAACATACTGTTTTCAGGAGGAGCTGTTTACAACCCATTTATCGAAGGGAAAATCATGAAGATATATGGCGAAGCGCTACATATTCCATCTGAAAACATGTTTTCAGAAACTGAGGCTGAACATAGTACCGAAAACATATACTATTCATTGATAATGGCCAAACAAATGGGTTTTAAAAAAATTGCTGTTGCTACAGATCAGTACCAGGCGATTATCATAAAAAAATTTATGAAAAAAAACTGTCCGGATATAGAGGTGATACCTATCCAATACAGTAAAATTAATTTAATAACCGCCCCATGGCCCGAAATAGACCCATCGCCAGCTTGTGTAGATGATTTTGTTTCATTAGTTGAACGGGAAAACCGCGTAAAACGTTTTAAAGGCACACTCGGAAAAAATATTAATTATGCTGATAATGATGAATTAACTTCCCAGAAAAAAAAGCTATCACTTGCTCAAACAGCTATTAATATAATTCCAAATTCCATTGTTCAACCAGTGCATACCTTTTTAAATGATTTGAAAGAACCTTCGAGATAATTTATCTGATTCATTTTTAAAAGAGCTGGCCTACTATGTACGCCAGCTCTTTACCGTTATATGATAATTATCTACATCTGAAATTTTCATTTTTTTTCTGATTAAAAATATTCTATAACCGATGTTAATTATTGCTATTTTTGATTTGTCTGATTGGATTAGACAATTTAAATTGACTTGCAGAAATGAAAATAAGCGGTTTTACAATAGTACGCAACGCTATTAAATTTGATTATCCGATTATAGAAGCCATTACTTCCATTCTGCCGATATGCGATGAAGTTATTGTTGCAGTCGGCAACTCAGAAGACGCAACGCTGGAGTTAATAAAATCGATCCCCTCCCACAAAATAAAAATTATAGAAACAGTATGGAATGATTCTCTGAGAGAAGGAGGACACGTATTGGCTGATGAAACCAACAAAGCTTTCAGAGCAGTTTCACCGGACAGCGATTGGGCATTTTATATTCAAGGAGATGAGGTAATTCACGAAAAATATTTGCCAGCCATAAGCGCGGCAATGCAGGAATATAAGGATGATAAAAAAGTAGATGGCCTGTTGTTCAATTACACCCATTTTTATGGTTCTTATGATTATATAGGAGATTCGAGACGCTGGTATCGTAAAGAGATACGTATAATCAGGAATAACAAAAAAATTTTATCCTATAAGGATGCGCAGGGCTTTCGTAAAAACGGAGAAAAATTGCACGTTAAAGCAATTGAACCTTATGTTTACCACTATGGCTGGGTAAAGCCACCAGAGGCGCAACAAGCCAAACAATTAACGTTTCATAAACTTTGGCATACTGATGAATGGATGAAACAGAATATTCCGCAGACAGATAAATTTGATTATACAAATATTGATTCTTTAAAAGCCTTTACAGGAACGCATCCTGCTGTTATGCAAAAACGAATCAGTAAAATAAATTGGAAATTTTTATTTGATCCGACAAAAAAAAAATTGACCTTTAGAGTAAAAGTGTTACTGTTTATTGAAAATAAATTCGGAATAAAAATTGGCGAATACAAAAATTATAAAATCATTTAAATGAGAATCCTGCTATTCGTTCTGTTATTGTCCCTGTCTTTTGTCACATGCTTTTATTCGTGCTCTACTAACACACCAAACACCAATAACAGTACTAATGATAGCGATTCAACAAATGTTACCAAAAATATTCTGACAGGACAGATAATAGATCGCATTGCTTGCGACAATGATTCTTCACAAAGTTTCGCGGTGTATTTACCAAAAAAATACAGCTCAGAAAAAACATATCCTGTTATATATGCCTTTGACCCGCATGGAGAAGGTAAACTGCCCATATCGATTTACAAAGATCTTGCTGAGCAATATGGCTTTATACTTATTGGATCCAACAATTCGAAGAATGGAATTGCCTGGGATGAATCACAAAAAATCGCCAAAAACTTATTTGCTGAAACAAGAAAACGTTTTTCAATAAATGAGCAACGTATTTATTTGATGGGCTTTTCGGGTGGCGCGAGAATAGCTAATGCGTTAACAATTATAAATGGCGGCATCAGAGGCGTGATTTGTTGTGGAGCTGCCATACCTGCTGCTAATAGTGATTCGCCTCGCGGGAATTATACATTCTTCGGTTTAGTTGGAAACACAGACTTCAATTATACAGAAATGGCAAAGTATGATATGCTGGACCTTGCAGGTAACAATATCAAACATATACTAGTAACGTTTGATGGTAAACATGAGTGGCCGTCAAAAGACATTATGAATGAAGGTTTTTGGTGGCTTGAACTAAATGAAATGCGAAAAAATATCTCCACTAAAAACGATTCGCTGATCACTGAACATATCCAACCTATTAGGGAGCAGCTTGAAACGTATAAACAGAAAAAACAAACAATTGAAACCTTTAATTTAAGCCGAAAAACTATCAATTTTTATGACGGTTTAACTGATCTCGGGGCGTTTTACGAAGCGTACAAATTATCACAATCAAGTTCTGAAGTGGATACCTATTTAAAGCAGCAGGAAGCGATGTGGGCTGAAGAAGAAAAATTAAAAAATGAATATATTCAAGCCTTACAGAAGAAAGATTTTACCTGGTGGAATGAAAGCATTACAAAATTGAATCAAAAAATAAAAACCGGTAAAACCGAAAATGCTTTAATGAATAAGCGTGTGCTTGGATTTTTGAGCCTTGCAGCCTATATGCAAACTTCTGAAGCTTTAAAGCAAAATGTTTTGTCTGCAGCGGAGTTTTATAGTAAAATATATTTATTAGTGGACCCTGTAAATAGCGAAGCGCATTATTTTAGAGCGGGCGTATACGCTAAACAAGGTGATACAAAACAGGCTGTTAATGCGTTATCGAATGCTATTAAAAATGGATATACTGATTTAAGCCGACTTCAGAATGACACTATGTTTGATACTATCCGGAATACAACTGAATTTAAAGAAGTAACGAAAGGTATTCCACCCAATTAAAAACCTTTTGTATTAATCCCAGCCGGATGCTAATACGTCACACAAATGCATCATTTTCATGTTTTTATTTTGCTTTTTTGCATAGCTGTCCACATGCATTAAACATGAAACATCTGTTGATATCATAAACTCTGCGCCTGTTTCCATAGCATTGTTCAGCTTTTGTTCACCCATTCCAACAGCAATCGGTTCAAATTTAGCAGCGAAACTTCCACCGAAACCACAACATACATCGGTATCCTTCATTTCCCGCATTTCAAGGCCCCGTACTTTTTCAAGCAAAATTCTTGGTTCCTTTTTTATTCCATATTCACGCAACGCTGCGCATGAATCGTGGTAGGTAGCAACGCCCTTCAGAGTGGCGCCTAAATCTGTTATTTTTAAAACATTTACTAAAAAATCTGAAAATTCGTATATGTTCTTTTGTACCTGCTTATACTCGTTATGCAAAACCGAATTATGGAACATATCCGGATAATAATTTTTAATCATTCCAACGCATGATGCTGAAGGGCAAATGATATACCGATCATTTTGAAATTCACGGATAAACTTTTCACCAACCTCCTTACAGTCATTCCAATACCCCATGTTAAAAGCCGGCTGGCCGCAACATGTTTGTTCTGGGTTATAGTTCACTCCGCAACCAACTTTTTCCAGAATTTTCACCATATTCAATCCTGTATCAGGATAAACCTGATCCATGAAACAAGGAATAAAAATATCTACTATCATACTACCACGAATTACAATTAACGATTTAAGAACAAAAACAATACTGATTTAAAACCACTACTGATCCAACTAATTTAAGACTTCTAACTCACATTTTTCGACTTTGGTATTGTAAGCAAAATTAAAAAACCAGCTATAAAGAAAACGATTAAAGCGAGGATTGAATTACGCATCCCGCCTGAAATGCCCTCAATAATGCCAAATGAAAACATCCCAATAACAATTCCGATTTTCTCACAAACATCATAAAAACTAAAATAAGAAGCATGATCTTCTGTTTCGGGTAATAATTTTGAATACGTTGAACGGGATAATGATTGAACTCCCCCCATTACAAGCCCCACAAAACAGGCAATAACATAAAAAGAATTAGGGGTATACACAAAAGCGTACGTACAAAAACAAATTACAATCCAAATAAACAGTGAAACACCGAGCGCTTTTATATTGCCAATTTTTTTGGAAAGTCTGGAAAACAAAAAAGAACCAGCTATACCAACAAATTGTATCAGTAAAACACTTACAATTAAATTACTATCTTCAATACCGACAATTTCTTTTTTAGCAAACATAACAGCTACAAGCATTACAGTTTGAACGCCCATACTGTAAGTAAAAAATGCAATTAAATATCTTTTTAATTGTTTAATGTGCTTTAATTCATTCCACACTTTTTTCAACTCCCTGAATCCTTTAAAGACTATATTACCTTCAGATGCATGAGACTTTGTACCTATCGGTAATTTTGGGAAGGTCACCTGGGCAAAACCAACCCACCAGATAGCCACTGTAAGAAAGGAAAAACGAGATGCGGAACCCTTCGTTTCAAATCCAAAAGTTTCGTAGTTTGCTATTACAATTAAATTAATAATAAGTAAAAGCGCGCTTCCTAAATATCCCATTGAAAATCCTTTAGCGCTTATTTTATCGTGATCCGCTGGCTCAGCAATTTCAGGTAAATAGGCATTATAAAAAACAACGCTGCCCCAAAAACCAACACTGGCAAAAAGAACGGATAAAAGACTCAAGGCTAAATAATCTTTGCTAAAAAAATATAACGATGCGCAGGACAATGATCCCAAATAACAAAAAAATTGCATAAACCTTTTTTTACTGCCGCTATAATCGGCAATACCCGACAGGATGGGAGAAGTAAGAGAAACAATAATAAATGATAGGGCAACAACATAATCGTACAATTCGGTATTTCTGAACTCGCATCCAAATACAGTTACCATATCACTTATAATATTTTGACCTGCATCCCTTGTTGCGGTAGCATTCACATAAAATATAGGAAATATGGTAGAAGTTATTACTAACGGATAGGAAGAGTTAGCAAAATCATAAAATGTCCAAGCATTTATTAATTTTTTATCTCCTTTTTTTAAGCCAGTCATCTGTTCTTTATGTTAATTCATACTCCAGGTCCGAATGTGCGTAAGGACACCGTAATTCATTATGCCAAGATATGATATTTTTACAACAAACTATATTTTGTTTTTATTGATTCGCGAACTTTTTTAAACAATCTAAAATCTGAATTCTTTTATCGTATCAACAAAACATTTTACCTTATCCTTTTCAATATCCGGATACAAGCCATGTCCAAGATTTGCGATATGTCTGTCTGGTCCAAATTCTTTCAACATTTTTATTGTTTCCTGTTTTATCGTTTTATAATCGGCATACAATAAGCAAGGGTCCATATTACCCTGTAATGTTTTTGTGTTACCGATCATCTTTCGCGATTCTGAAATATCCATTGTCCAATCCAAACCAATGGATGTGCAATTTAGCTGCCCCATCGCCCTGCGTGCAAAATGCGCATCTTTCGCAAAAACCGTCAATGGTACATCCTGAACAGCATCACAGATCTGGGAAATATATTTCAATGCAAAATCATTATACTGCTCAGGAGACAATACTCCTGCCCAACTGTCAAACAATTGCAGCATATCAGCTCCTGCAGCTATCTGCCCTTTCAGATAACCGATAGTACTGTCAGTAATTTTTTGTAATAACTGGTGAGCTAAAACCGGCTCCGTATATAAAAATTTCTTCGCCTGAGAAAACGTTTTGCTCCCGCTGCCTTCTATCATGTATGCAAATATTGTCCATGGCGCCCCTGCAAATCCAATAAGCGGAACGCGTCCGTTTAATCCTGCTTTCGTTAGCTTTATAGCATCCATTACATAATGCAGATCATCAGGCGTTGCAATTTTTAGCTGCGCAATGTCATCCGCTGTTTTAATCGTTTTTTCAAACCAGGGACCTTTTGCTTCGACCATTTTATACGGCAAGCCCATTGCATCAGGAATAACAAGTATATCTGAAAAAATGATCGCAGCATCCACTCCTAAGATATCAACGGGTTGTATCGTTACTTCGCAAGCAAACTCAGGCGTTTCAACCAGTTCTTTAAAGCCCCCCATTTTTGCGCGTACCGCTCTGTATTCCGGCAATATACGTCCTGCCTGACGCATCAGCCACACAGGAGTTCGTTCTATTTTTTCGCCTCTCGCTGCTCTTAAAATCAAATCATTTTTCAAAGTCATAAAATATACTATTTTGGGTGATATATACGTTTTGCTGTTTGCAATACTTTTGCTTTATCTAATGTTACTGGTTTTGTCTGCTGTTTACTATATAGCTCCATTTGATCCATTAAATGTGGACTATCTTTTCTTCTTGATTCACCAAAAGGCACAACCGATTCATAGCTGTTTCCCTTCTTCGAAAATTTTGCGAACATGATAAAAGAATCACCATTTCTTGCCCTTAACGAGCCATCAGCAGTCTCTTCACTAACCATTGCCATCAAGCATTCAGGTAATCCCGGAACAGCTAATTTTTTATTCTCGCGTATGAGCCGCTGTACATCACCAAACGGAACATCAATACTCTTGTGATATTTCAATAATTGTTTTTTTGAGTATCGTATGGCATCAATCAATAATGGAGTATCGTATTCAATACCTGTTTCCAAGTCATTATATCCTCCATCCTTTTTCTTAAATAAATAATTGAATGTGAGAACGGCCAGTGCAGCTTCTCTGTTATCTACATTGCCTGACAAATCCCATTTTTTCAATTTGGTAATAGCATCCGCAATGTCAGGATAATCCTGTTCTTTTAAATTATATATTGGTTGAAACGTTTTATAAATCCCTCCGCTTTTAGGATATGTACAATCGTATTTAATGTTTTTCAATTCCTGAAAAGTAAGCTTTGTTTTTCCTTCAATCAATTCATTAAACCGTAGATCCCTGTTATTGATTCGATTCCAGTTAAAGGCGGATTGTTTATTGTATTGTATTTCTTTCGGATTTTCATTTTCAGCAGTACAACGGAAAGGCGTATTATTTGTATTGTAAAGGTATCCGCAAAGTGGACGGTCTTTTTGCGGCAGTTCACTTATGGTAAGAAATTTATCCCAATATGTTTTTGAAGTATTTCCTGGAACCGCTTTTTGCCAGTTGTATTCCGGATTTCTTCGTGGCAAAGAGCCATTAAATATGTAGGAGATACAATCTGTTTCATCTGCATACATAAAGTTAAATAGTGGTATCCCCTGCATTTGCATTGCCGAATAAAAAGTCACAAAATCTTTTGCTTTTGCAAGATTAAACCATTGCTCGGCTGCTTTAACATTAAACATTGTATTATAACGCAATGCGTACACGCCTTTACTATTGCGATAGGCAGGCCCATACAAACACCACAAGGCTTCTTTCTTGACTTTAATATTCCCAAACTTTGTTTTTACTTTCAAAGGAATTTTGCGTACTTCGAAATCGTACCAATCTCCATCAAATTTATATTGATTTTTATTTTCAGGATTGATTTCCATTTCATAAATATCAACATAATCGGGCCAGTTAAAGGTAATCGCCCATCCCAAGTGGTTGTTGCAACCCATGGCGGGTGATATCATACCTGGTACCAAAGCACCGTACATATTTAAACCCTGCTCACTGCAGACATGCGCCTCATACCAGGAAGCCTGTCCTTCCAATGGTACATGGGGATTGATCACCAGATACGTTGAACTGTCATACGTCATCTTTGAACCGATGGCAATTTCATTTGACCCCGCACTTGCATTAAAAATATAATCATCCGGTTTGCCTTTAATAATATACTCTAAAGCCTTTGGAACTCCCACCATGCTGGTAAGTATTAATTGGTAACCAGTAATTATATCCTTGGGACTAACAGGAAATATACCTTTTAGCTTCACTTCTTTAGGATGTGCTTTAGCAAAAGCGTTGAGGCCGTCCACATATCCTTGCAAATCATTTTTGTAATTAGCGGTAAGATCCTTTTCATAGTATCTCTCCACTACTCCGCGAACCTTTGTGAATTGTACAAAATAGTCAGTAGCAGCACCTTCTTTGCCCGTTATTTCACCCATACGAGCCCGTGTTGCAATTAGTATTAATTGAATGTGCTCAAAGTCATCTTCGCAGTGCGCCCAGGCAAGGCCATAAGATACTTCAACATCAGTAGGAGCAAATATATGAGGTACTCCAAAGGAATCACGCGCGATGGTAATGTTATCAGGATTTAATTGAGAAAAGCAAACCGAGTAAAATGTAACAAAAAGGAAAAATAATCCTAAACGCATAATTCAATATTTTGATAGCAGGGTAAAATTAACAAATAGATTCGGCTTTTTCAGAGTAGTTCAAAGTATTTATCTACATAATTTCAATTATTTTTGTTCAAAATTCCATCTCATGAATCCACACGATAATGAAGCTATTGCCTTAAAATGGTTTGACGCTTTTAATACCCACAATTTAGAAAAGCTTCTTGCCTTGTATGATACGAATGCCAGACATTTCAGTCCCAAATTAAAATTACGTAAACCCGAAACGAATGGTTTGGTAACCGGTAAAGACGCGTTACGCGAATGGTGGCAGGATGCCTTTAACCGGCTGCCATCATTACATTACAATGTTACTTCGCTAACAGCTAATAAGGACAGGGTGTTTATGGAGTATATCCGAAACATGGATGCTGAGCCAGATATGCTGGTTGCGGAAGTATTGGAAATAGCCGATGGATTAATTACCGCTTCCCGTGTGTATCACGGATAATAAATCTAACCCTGTTTTTGTGTTGTACTTTTAATTCCTTCCTGAATGGCTTCTATAAAACGTGGATCAACGGGATACCCCAGCTGTTTCGCTTTAAGCGCATCCTCAAGAGCGGATTGAAACCGCTGAGCAGTGAAGTATGTCCCCGCCCTATCGCAGTAAGCTTTTCCAAATTTTGGATTATTGTAAATAGCAGCATTATAATCGGCCACCGCTTCATTGTACTTTCCTAAAAGATGGTATATATTCCCCCGATTATTGTAAGCTTTAGCAAACTTTGGATTTTGCTGTAAGGCTATATCATAATCAGCAAGAGCTGCATCGTACTGTTTTAAGGTAAAGTAAACCACCCCCCTGTTGTAATGAGCATCAGTATAATTATCCACCAGCTGAATGGTGCGGCTAAAATCCGCTAAGGCTTTATCATATTGTTTTGTTTGGTAATACGTAAGGCCTCTGTTATTGAAAGATTTCGCAGCTTTATCATAATTTTTTATTGCATTACTCCATAATGAAACACTATCATGCCAGACTTTACTTTGCTGAATGGTCATATAACAAAATGCAATAAAAAACACAGTAAATAAGCCTATTACCGGCATCTTTAACGACTGAAGTTTTCTTGTTTTATTTTCCAATACATTATTGATCCATCTTGCGATAATAAAAAATATTCCGATGTACGGTATATATGTAAAACGATCAGCAATGATTGCATCTCCAACAGGAAGGATCTGCAAGACCAAAACAATCGTTATGAGAAAAAATCCAAATCCAAAAACAACATCCTTTCCAAAGCGTATGGATTTGAATATTAAAAAACCAATGGCCGCAATAACAAAAGGGGCAATAGAAAAGGCAATGGGATAACTTCCGTTTACTTTAACAGGATAATTATAATAACACGTCATATTTATTGGTAAAACAATTTTCCATAAATACGTCATCAGCGCATAGCAACTGAATAAAATACGATCAGCAAAGTTGTAATTCACAATTCCATCGAGGGCGCTTGCCGATTTTTGTGCGCCTATGGCAACCAAACCAATAATCAGTGACAGCACAAGAAAGGGTACTTTCTCCAGTACTACTTTCGAACTAAATTTTCTTCCCAAAAAATAATCAACTGCAAAAAACACAATCGGAACACTCACTGCCATTGCCTTTGATAAAAGAGCCAAACTAAAAAGCGCAAGTGTAAATAAATAATAGCGCCATTTCAGCTCTTCTTTTTTCAGATAAAGAATATACGTACACAATGACGCAAGCGAAAAAAACGTATACAGCACATCCTTACGTTCCGACACCCAGGCAACGGATTCAACATGCATGGGATGAATTGCAAACAACAGAGCAGTAATAAAAGCAACCCATTGCTGTTGTGTTAACAGCCAGATAAACCAAACTACGAGCAGCGTATTGAAGATGTGGATTATAAGGTTGGTAACATGGTATGGCTTGGGGTTAAGTTTGTATTTAGCATATTCAAAGCAATAGCTCAACATGGTAATTGGGTGATAATTTCCTAAAACATACGTGCTGAATGTTTTTTTAATAGTATAACCTACACTGTCTCCATGAAGTGTGCGTATGTCAGGATTTTCTGTTACATAACCATGATCATCCCAGGTGTTTATCAATTGATTATTAAGCGATTTGAAATATATAACAGCCGTAATTGCAATAAGCACAAGCAGCAGCAGCTTATTAAAAGGTTTTATTTGTACACTGCTTTTTTTATGATGTGTTGCCGCAGTTTTTTTTTCTTTCATTTTGAATACCAAATTGTAAAACCAAAATCGGTTTAATTCTTATTCTATTTCTTTGCTGACCTTGAAAAAGATAATAATTTTAATACTCTGCTTGCAAAATCATCACTCAATCCAAATTTACTTTTTATTTTGGTGTATAGACTGAGTGCAAGTTTATCCATATAAATCCAAACCCTTTTAATTCCATCCCCCGGACGCGGCTTATAGTTGGTGGAACGGGTAAACACTTTATCCTTTTCTACGGTATAATAATATAAAGCTATTGATTTTCTGGTCATCTCAGGTGGACAATTCAACTTATCCGGATGACCGTGAAACGAATCCGCATCAGTATTAAAAATAACACATCGGTTAAAAACAGGAGTAATTTTTTGAACGCATTGTTTCATGTCCTTACTCCACAATTCAAGATGGCCGCAATAGTTGTCCTCCCAATCAGGATTTAAATAGATGATTAAATTTACTCTGCGTCTCCAGTTTTTATGATGGGGATGAGCTGTGAAATCTGCATGAATATTCAGAAAGCCGCCACGTTGTGACTGGTGAAGCCCTCCACCTTCCAGATTGGTATCTGCAATCAGGTTTTCAATACCGGTAAGTTCAGATAGAAAACAAAGAAATTTTTTTGAATTTAATTCATTAATGATCGATTGAATGCTTAACGGAAATGAAGCAGTATTGTTAAGACCATGCTTTCGCTCATTTATATGTAAATAATTTATCCAGCTGGAATCATTAATACGAGGAAACTCTTTAAATGCTTTATTTATTGAGTCGACCGCCAGAAAATTGTCTAATACAATATGAGGATAAGGGGATACATTCTGATAACCCTGATTATGCTTGCTGAGACTGTTACTCCAGTAGGAATAAGGAAAAACGGTTTCGTTATTGCTATTTAAGGTAGTCATCTGAATGAATATTAAACAGAAATTATCTGCAAACTAATGTGCTAAGTTAACAAATTAAAATGATTTTTTCAATTCATATTGGCAATTAAAATACTTCGAATTACAGGCTGCTTAAATGCTTTCTTTTATTCTATTTCCACTTTTTGACCTTTATATTCAATGCGGTCTCCTGCCCTTAATTTATTGCGTTTTCTATATTCTGTTTCACCGTTTACCTTCACAAGTCCGCTATCGATTAATGAATTTGCTTCTGCACCGTTGCTGCACCATGCCATTGCTTTAATTAACTGATTCAACTGAATGTATTCGTCCTTTATTTTAAAATTTTCCATAATGTTAGTTTACTAAACAAAATTAGTAAACTAAATGAATTATCTTTGCAGAATGGATACTAATGAACAATTCGAAAAACTTCGTGAGCTGTTAGAAAAAGAAAGCAGCTGGCCAATGGTATATATGTTTAAATTTATTGTACCGGCCGACAATCAAAAAATTGCATTAGTAGAAGCCAAATTTTCTGATGAAGCCATCATTTTACATAAAGAATCTACGAACGGGAAATATTTCAGCATTACCATTAAGGAAGTTATGCTAAGCGCAGAATCTATAATTAATAAATACAAAGAAATGCAGGGTATTGAAGGCTTGATGTCCTTTTAAAATTCTGTCTGTTTACTTTTTTCCTTGATGAAAAAGCAACAAAAAAATCAAAAAAAAACGATTACTCCCCACAGCCAACAAGGCATCGCGTTTTTTCATACCTCACGCTCGATTTCATAAATTAAGACACATATTACCCAACAATCTCTTTCAAATTTTTTCGGATGGTATGCGCCAATTCATCGATAGGCAAATCATTTCTTTCCGTACCAAAAGGATCTTCAATCTCTTCTGCAAGCAGTTCAAGACTAGCGAATGCGTAAAATATAAACAGCACAATCGGAATGGTTGCCCATTTCATATCATGTATTAAGCCTATTGGCAATGTAATTACGTATATAAAAATAATACGTTTAATAAACGAACTGTATGAATATGGTATTGGTGTTTTTTTTATACGTTCGCAAGCTCCGGCAATATTCGTAAAAGAGCGTAATTCTTCATTTAAACTTAATAATCTTTCTTCCGAAATCAGTTGCTGCTTAACCATTTTGTCCACTTCACAATACAGTTGCAATGCAATTTTATTAGGAATATGGTCTACCAGTTTAAAATCAGTTGCAGGAAGGCGAGGATGCTCTTCTAACTCTTCAACTTTAACCTGCCCACGTAGATGACCCTTCAGAGCAAAAGCAAAATTGCTGACAAGGATTCTAAAATCGTTTTTCAATTCCCTTTCTTCAGCCGGTAAATAAGCGTTGATTTTCATCATCAGGTTTCTGCTGTTATTTACCAGCTCACCCCACATTTTTCTTCCATCCCACCAGCGGTCGTAGGCTGTATTGGTTCTGAATACAAGCAATAAGGAAATTACAAAACCCAGTATGGAATGCATTACAGTGGTACTTCTCAAGGTAATAACTTTCAATTCAACATCCAGATAACATAATATACCTGAGAAAGCGATCAGCCCAGCCATAGCAGGCAGCAACATTCTGAACGTATCACTTTTATGGAAATTAAAAATAAGACTGAACCATTCCTTTGGGTTATAGGCTTTCATAAATCAGGCGCTCTTCTTTAGGTAAAAAAAATGTCCTGCGGATTTCACAGGACATTCATTTAATTATTTTTCAATGTATATTGTTTTAAGCTTTAACGTTTGCACGGATAATATTTAAAGCACCACCCGCTTTGAACCACTCAATCTGCTGTTCATTGTAAGTATGGTTTACTTTAATTTCGTCAGTGCTTCCGTCAGCATGATTCAACACCACTATTAACGGCACATTTGGTGCAAAAGAGGTTAATCCAAGAATATCAATTGAATCATTTTCCTGAATTTTATCATAATCCGCTTTGTTCACAAATGTTAATCCTAACATCCCTTGTTTTTTAAGGTTTGTTTCATGGATACGGGCAAATGATTTCACCAATACCGCACGTACACCTAAAAAGCGGGGCTCCATAGCTGCATGCTCACGGGAAGAACCTTCACCATAATTTTCATCTCCAACCACAATTGATCCTAAGCCTTCCGCTTTATATGCTCTCTGTACAACAGGCACACCAGCATATTCACCGGTTAATTGGTTTTTAACATTATCAGTTTTGTCATTGAAATAATTCAAAGCACCGATTAACATGTTATTCGAAATATTATCAAGATGTCCGCGGTATTTTAACCATGGGCCAGCCATTGAAATATGGTCGGTAGTACATTTACCTTTTGCTTTGATCAACAGCTTTAAACCTTTCAAATCAATACCTTCCCATGCCGAAAACGGATCCAGTAACTGTAAACGGTCAGACGTAGGTGATACAAGTATATTTACCTTGCTGCCATCAGCAGCTGGTGCCTGGTAACCGGCATCTTCCACAGCAAAACCTCTTAATGGCATTTCGATGCCCTGAGGTTCTCTTAATTTTATTTTTTCGCCTGTTGAAGTAGTCAAAAAATCTGTTAATGGATTAAAAGTAAGATCACCCGCAAGTGCAAGTGCAGTAACTATTTCCGGAGAAGCAACAAATGCATGTGTGTTTGGATTTCCATCATTACGTTTCGCGAAATTTCTGTTGAACGAAGTAATGATTGAATTTCTTTTATTCGGATCATCCGTATGTCTTGCCCACTGGCCGATACAAGGACCGCAAGCGTTTGCAAGCACTACACCGCCCATTTTATCGAATATATCCAGGTAACCATCGCGCTCAACAGTATAACGAACTAATTCCGAACCGGGAGTAATAGTGTATTCTGAAACTGTTTTGTAACCGGCATCTACAGCCTGTCTTGCAACAGATGCAGCTCTGGTGATATCTTCGTAGGAAGAATTGGTACAAGATCCAATCAAGCCTACATCTAACTTAGCCGGCCATCCGTGCTCTTTCACAGCAGCAGCAAATTTTGAAATCGGCCAGGCCAAATCCGGAGTAAAAGGCCCGTTGATATGTGGTTCCAATTCCGAAAGATTGATTTCAATGACTTCATCAAAATAATCAGCAGGTGATTCATACACTTCACTATCCCCGCGCAAATGCTGTGCAACTTTATCAGCTTCTATCGCAATATCCGCTCTGCTTGTACCTTTTAGGTATTCTGCCATTTTTTGATCGTAACAGAAAAGAGAAGTGGTTGCACCAATTTCTGCCCCCATGTTACAGATTGTTCCTTTACCAGTACATGATAAAGAATCAGCACCAGGTCCGAAATATTCAAGAATTGCATTGGTACCGCCTTTTACGGTTAGGATACCTGCCACTTTTAAAATAATGTCTTTTGAAGAAGTCCAGCCGCTTAAAGAGCCGGTTAATTTAACTCCGATTAATTTAGGAAATTTTAATTCCCATGGAAGTCCTGCCATTACATCGCAAGCATCAGCACCACCAACACCTATAGCAATCATACCCAATCCACCTGCATTTACAGTGTGTGAATCTGTACCGATCATTAAGCCTCCCGGAAAAGCGTAATTTTCCAAAATTACCTGGTGAATGATACCTGCACCCGGTTTCCAGAATCCAATACCGTATTTATTAGAAACAGAAGCCAAAAAGTCAAATACTTCTTTATTTTTATCAAGTGCAGTGTTCAAATCCTCCACAGCACCTGTTTTAGCCTGAATTAAGTGATCACAATGCACTGTAGATGGAACTGCCACTTTAGGGCGACCCGCCTGCATAAACTGCAATAAAGCCATTTGTGCAGTAGCGTCCTGCATTGCAACGCGATCCGGATTAAAATCAACATAGGATTTCTGACGAGTGAAAGGGTTTACCGGAAGTTCATCAGAAAGATGCGCATAAAGGATTTTTTCAGTAAGTGTTAACGGTCGTTTCAACAACTTACGTGCAGATTCTACTTTAGCAGGCAGTCTCTCATAAAGCCTCTTAATCATTTCAATGTCAAATGCCATAGTTCAATTTTTTTGTTTAGATTTTTTTTGCGGTCCAAATATACGGAAATTGGGTTGAATTTACCAGGAATTCGGTATAAAATTTATCGGTTATGGATTGATTTTATTGTTAAACCGGTTGAAAGGATTATTGTTGGTAAAAGCAAAAACTCTTTTGCAATTTATGGAAGGCATTGGTTTATTCGACATTGCAAAAAAGCACTTAGGCAGTGTGTGTGATATTTACATACGGATTCCAATTACCAATATGTCATCGATTTGTTCTGTCCCAGCTTTCCAATCTTCAATAAAATCGTCCAAATGCTGCGCTTGTTCCTGCATTGTTTTATGTTGAATATCCACCAAAATTTGCTTAAACTTTTTGGTTGTTAATTTTTTATTGCTAGCTCCACTAAAGGTATCTGCGTAACCGTCTGTAGAAAGATAAAAAGTATCCCCCTCATTTAATTTTAACTCGTGAGTGTCGAAGTGCTGGTCGTTTTCTGTCAAACCACCAATTGCTTTTTTTGTCGCTTTTATTTCTTCCACTTCGGTCTGCCCATTTCTTATGATCCATATAGGCCTATTTGCACCAACGTAGGTCACTATACGTTTTTCATTGTCAACAGAGCACAGGGCAATATCCATACCGTCTCTTGTAGATTCATCACTATCTGATTGCTTTAAAGATTTTTTCATACCCTTATTTAATAGAGGCAATATTTCACTTGTAGTATTGCTTTGCTGAACAGCATCTGTGAGGCGTTCTGAGCCAACCATGCTCATTAAAGCTCCGGGCACTCCATGTCCGGTACAATCCGCAGATGCTATAACGACCGACTTTTCCTTCTTAAGAAAAAAATAAAAATCCCCACTTACAATATCCTTCGGTTTATAAACAATAAAACTTTGTGGTAAAATAGAATAAATTTCTTTTCTATCAGGAAGTATGGCTTGTTGTATTCGTAAAGCGTAATTTATACTATCCGTTATTTCTTTCTTTTTTTCTTCCACTTCCTTTTTTTGTTCTTCTACGATTGTATTTCTTTCATCCAATTGTTTTGTTCGGAGCTCAACTTTCTCTTCTAAAATTACTTTTTCTTTTTCCAGGTTTCTTTCTCTCCATTTTATAAATGCTCCAATTAACACCAAGGCGCTTACAACATATATTAAATACATCCACCAAGTTTTCCACCATGGGGGACGAATAGAAAAAGAGTAGTCGAATTCATTGCTCCAATACCCTTCACTGTTCATTGCTTTTACTTTAAATTTATATTTGCCCTGGGGCAAATTGCCGTAAGGCGCTTCGGTGCGATTAGTGATAGCACTCCAGCTGTCGTCCATACCTTCTAATGTGTATTGGTATTTCACTTTTTTACTTTGTTTTTGCGTAATTCCAATAAAATTAAAAGTTAAGTAGTTGTTGTTATAAGCTAAGCTTACGTTTTCCGGTAAGCTATACCAATTTGTAACCCCATCAAATTCAAAATCGCCAACAGCAACGCCATTGCCCAAAACAATGCTAGTGTCCTTTTTATGTTCCAGATTTATCCAGGCAACATTTTCATTAAATAATTCAATACTTGTTAATTGTATATTTGGTGCTGAAGTATCCGAATCATCGCCTTTAGGATGAAATGCAGTAAGCCTATCATTTGCGCCAATCCAAATAGTACCATTTTGGTCTTCGCAGATATTTTTGCCTCCATTGACACCAATACCTAAAAAGCCATCTTCATACGTATAATTTTTAAAGAATACTTTCCCCTCGGCTTGTTGAGCGGATTTAGCATTGTCAGAAAAAGAGACTAAATCTTTTCGATTTTTTTCAGAAAGTTTACTTAACCCAAACCGTGTCCCAAACCATAAATTTCCGCTTTTGTCTTTCAACATCGACAAAATAGTATTACTACTCAACCCTTCTTTTTCTGTAAAATGCGTAAAGAATTTACCATCATATTTTGATATGCCCCCACCATAAGTACCAAACCACAGGTTTCCGCTTTCGTCTTCCAATATACTCCTTACCGTATTGTTGCTCAACCCTTCTTTTTCTGTAAAATGTGTGAAAATTTCACCATCATATTTTGATACACCTCCGCCATCCGTGCCGAACCAAATGTTTCCGCTTTTGTCCTCAAATATACTTCTTACAATATTGCTACTCAGTCCTTCTTTCTTTGTAAAATGCGTAAAGGATTTAACAAATTTTCCATTTTCTTTTTTCAAGCCTTGTTGAATTTTTTGAGCCTCAATATCACCTCTTTCTATTGCCTCAACTCTGTTCCCATCATATTTTGACACGCCCCCACCATGTGTACTGAACCAAAGGTTTCCGCTTTTATCTTCCAACATCGACAAAACAATATTGTTGCTCAACCCCTCCTTTTCTGTATAATGTGTAAAGGATTTGCCGTCATATTTTGATACGCCCTCACCATATGTTCCGAACCAAAGGTTTCCCCTTTTGTCTTCTAATATACACCTAACAATATTACTGTTCAGACCTTCTTTTTCTGTATAATGTGTAAAGGATTTTTCGGCATACTTTGATACACCTCCACCATCCGTGCCGATCCATAAATTTCCGCGTTTATCTTCCAATATGCTCCAAATAATACTACTATTCAGTCCTTCTTTTTCTGTAAAATGCGTAAAGGATTTACCGGCATATTTGGCTACCCCCCCACCATCTGTGCCGAACCAAAGGTTTCCGCTTTTGTCTTCCAACATCGACAAAACAGTATTGTTGCTCAATCCTTCTTTTTCTGTAAAATGCGTAAAAGATTTAACAAGTTTGCCATTTTCTCTTTTAAGATCTTGTGCTTGCTGGATGTCTTTACCGCTTCCTTCTATTTCCTCAACTTGGTTTCCGACATATTTTGTCACTCCCCCGCCATATGCAGAAAACCAAATATTTCCGCTTTTATCTTCCAATATCCTCCCAATAATATTGCCGCTCAGGCCTTCTTTTTCTGTAAAATGCGTAAAGGAACTCCCATCATATTTTGATACCCCGCCACCATATGTGCCGAACCAAAGGTTTCCGCTTTTGTCTTCCAATATCGACAAAACAATATTATTGCTAAGCCCTTCTTTTTCTGTAAAATGCGTAAAGGATATGCCGTCATATTTTGACACACCTCCACCATCCGTACCGAACCAGATATTTCCGCTTTTGTCTTCCAATATGCTCCAAACAGTATTGTTGCTTAACCCTTCCTTTTTTGTTAAATGTGTAAAAGATTTAACAAGCTTTCCGTTTTCTCTTTTAAGGTCATATTGTGTTCGCTGAGCCTCTTTATCGCCTTTTTGTATTGCCTCAACTCGGTTCCCGTCATATTTAGATACTCCTCCGCCACGCGTGCCGAACCAAATATTCCCCCGTTTATCTTCCAGCATTGATAGAACAGTATTGTTGCTCAAGCCTTCTGTTTCTGTAAAAACCGTAAAGGATTTACCGTCATACTTACTTACCCCGCCATACGTGCCGAACCAAAGGTTCCCTCTTTTGTCTTCCAATATACCCCTTAAAGTATTGCTGCTCAGTCCTTCTTTTTCTGTAAAATGTGTAAAAGATTTACCGTCATATTTTGATACTCCCCCGCCATCCGTACCGAACCAAAGATTTCCCCTTTTATCTTGAAACATGCACCCTATTACCTCATGTTTTAATCCTTGCAATTTACTAAAGGAGCTGAAATTTTCAGGATTTTGATCTTTTGTATAAGCGTCTTTTGCAACTACAACTTCGGGGATACCTGCAACAAAAGAGCGGTCAACAGCGGGTATTGTTTTGGGAACAAAAAATGTATCTGTTCCGGGAGTAAATACTCCAGGAGTTCCCGTTGAAACAACTTTAGGTTTCCCTACAGAATGTATGTTTGTATTGGTGAGCACAATTTTCGGGATGCCTGCTTTAATGATTGCGGACTTACCTGCAATTATTACCTTGGGGGGTGTTACGCTGTCTTTTGGTATAATATAACCTTTGGATGCAATTACTTTTGGAGCAAAACTAACTGAACGTCCCTGCTCGTTCTGCCGGGAGCATGAAGAAAAGGAAAGCAAAATAGAAATAAAAAACATTCCTTTAAGCGCAGTAATTGTTTTTTTTGTCATTCCAATTTAAAATTGAATTTACTACTTATTCGCTTATCAGTCTTTACTACTATTTATCTTATAACACTGAAACAGTGGAAATACAAAGTTGTATTCTTTTTTATAAATCTACTCTTTTTTCCATACGTACAAAAAGTAATATTACCTTATCATTTTTTAAAAATGCACCAAAATTTAGGTTCCAATTCAATTACTTTCATTTATTATTTTCAAATTAGTTTCTCTAAAAACTTCATCTGAATATGCCTCAATGAATAAAATTTCAAAATTATTTTGTTCAATATTTATAATTCTATCTATACTAATTTCATAGTTTAATTTTTCTCCAATAAACATTATTCTTGCTCCACTTATTCTCGCTGAAAAATGTGTTAATTTAAATTCTGTACTTGAATAGGTCGTGAAATGTCTGTCAAAGTTTTTTTTATTCGTGCTTATTGCTTCGCTGAAATTTAATGTTTTGCCGATATTCACAGTAAAACTCTCCATAAAAGTTATCACTTTACTTCTAATTTCATTGTCAATTTTGGGTTGGTCTGTGTTTTTCATAAAATTTTCGCTAACGTTCCCAGGCCTGGTGCTCGTTTGGGTTTCTTACTATATTTTTGTTTGCGAAGCCTAGTTTCAAAGTTAATGATAATTTGTCTTGCGAAGCGAGATGCCCAAATGGCGCCAGACCTGTGTTAGTGGTATAGTATTGAATAAAAACAACGGTCGTCACACACGAGTCAATAAACACTTTATTCCGCGAGAACTTTTTTCTTTTGATCTTCGTACTCTTCTTTTGTAATTAATTGCTTTTCATAAAACTGTTTTAGTTCTATCAACTTTTCTTCCTTGGTTTTAGGTGTCGCTTTTGTCGGTGTAATTGTTGGTGTTGAAACTTTTGATGTGTCAGTAACTATTATTTTAGGAGAGTCTGTCGTTTTCGCTGCATTTAATTTTTCAGCCACTGCCTGTGCTACTGCGTCCATGTCAAAATTCCCCGAATAACTGAAAGTCGCAATAACCTCACTGTCATTATTTAAATCCACTATTTGTCCAGTAAAATTTTTGCATTGAACGGTTCCTCTTCTCATGCCTTGTACTGCATGATCCATGGAACTAACATAACTGTATTGAATGGTAAAAAGATATTTGGATTTAACATAATTGGTGTTTGAAATGGAGGTTTTCTTATCGGTTGAGTTTTCGGTTTTTATTTTCGATTCTTCAATTTCTGTCTTATTGGAAATCGAGGTCGAGGAAATTGTTTTAAGTCCTTTAGATGCAAGTGCATTTGTAAAACTACCAACCGATCCGCCTATGTCATATGGAAGGCTTTGAATAGTAATTGAAGTTTTGCGGTTGAAATTTTCG
Source organism: Bacteroidota bacterium (assembly GCA_040387415.1). Classification (GTDB taxonomy): domain Bacteria; phylum Bacteroidota; class Bacteroidia; order 2-12-FULL-35-15; family 2-12-FULL-35-15; genus 2-12-FULL-35-15. Next base: position 124,199 of record JAZKDU010000013.1, on the reverse strand, counting down.
CTTATAAACACTCTTAAATTTTTACTCATTTTTTTTTCGTCCTGTGCAAAAGAGGTCGATGTAATAATTATAAGTGCGGAAAATAAAATTTGTCTTGTTTTCATATTTGTTGTTAATTTGTCCGTGTACGAAATGTTCCTTTAATACTTACCACTAACTATATATACACGCCATACTACAGCGCATATCCACCTATTTTGGGTTGGCTTGGCGCTATACCATAGCACATGATTTTTTATATAAATCTACTCTTTTTTTCATACGTACAAAAAGTAATGTTATTATTTAAATCATTAGCGACTGCACCGATACAAACTTTCACAGGCCTCTTTTCTTCAGGTTAACAATACTTTCATTTGAAAGCTATTGTTACAGCCAATTGTTTACTACTTTTGCAATGCTTTATAATTCATAATGGCTTCATTTATCAGGGAAAATATCAGAATATCGTTGGGCTCTATTCGGGCACAGCTATTGCGGACAACGCTCACTGTCCTTATTATTTCTATTGGTATTATGGCACTGGTTGGTATTTTAACATCTATTGATGCTATAAAATCCTCTATCAACAGCAATTTCACCAATATGGGTGCTAATACCTTCACTATCCGTAACCGTGAAATGAATTTACGTATCGGCCGAAATGGAAGAAAGCCCAAAAAGTTTAAAAACATTACCTATGATGAGGCGGTACGTTTTACAAAAGATTATTCTTTCCCTGCAAAACCTTCTGTATCAACCATGGCAGCCGGTGCCGGAACAATGAAATACGGTTCAAAAAAAACAAATCCGAACATACGGATATTTGGAGGGGATGAAAACTACATTGCTACTTCCGGCTATGAGCTGGAGCGCGGCCGTAATTTTTCTGCGCAGGAAATCCTTTATGGTGGCCATGTAGTAATATTGGGCAAGGAAGTTGTAGATGCCCTATTCACCAAAACAGATGATCCGCTGGATAAAGTGGTAACCATTGGCAGCGGTAAATATAAAGTAATTGGTGTGCTAAAATCAAAAGGCAATAGTGTAGGCTTTGGCGGTGATAAAGTAGGAATATTAACCCTTAACAATGTAAGGCAGTATTTCTCTTCCCCCAACATGACATTCACCATCAACGTTGTGGCAAGCAATGCACAGCTGATGCAGGCTGCTATTGGTGAAGCAGTGGGTACTTTCCGGGTGATCCGGAAAGTGCGTATTGGTGAGGTGGACAATTTTGAAATTACAAAAAGCGATAACCTTGCCAATATGCTTATCGGCCTGATAGGCAAAGCTACTACAGGAGCTACCATTATTGGTATTATTACACTGCTGGGTGCTGCCATCGGGCTCATGAACATTATGCTGGTATCGGTCACCGAACGAACCCGTGAAATTGGTATCCGCAAAGCGATTGGAGCAACCAAGACAGCAATCAGGGGCCAATTTTTGGTTGAAGCCATTGTCATCTGCCAGATAGGTGGTTTGCTCGGCATTATTTTAGGAATGGTCATTGGTAATTTGATTTCCTTTCAGCTGGGTGTAGGGTTTATTATCCCCTGGGTATGGATCATCAGCGGTATCCTGCTTTGTATGTTTGTAGGGTTGTTTGCAGGGCTGTATCCGGCCATTAAAGCATCGCAATTGGATCCTATTGATGCACTAAGGTTTGAATAACGGTTGATTTTCGTGGTCTCTTTTTCTTTGGTTCTTTCTTTTGGAGAGGCTAAAGAAAGAACAATGCTTCATGATTAAACGAAATTAATCATGAAGCAGAAAATTTCGAGAAAGATAACATTATTGCTGTGTGTGTTCTTTTTGCTTGAACAAAAAGAACGAAAAATTCAAGAACAAACGATTGCTCCACACAGGCAACGCGGCATCGCGTTTGTTCATTCCTGGCGCGCGGTTTCATAAGGTTATTTTGTAATTGTGATATTATTGTTGTAGCCCTATATTAAACGTTTAATTTTCTTTATATCAAATTTAAAATTCGAAGCAACGCGGGCGGATGTCCACGAAAAGAGCGAACCGTAAGCTTCTTGGCGAGAGGCGCAGGCTTTTTGTGCGAAACGAAGGCTTTCGGTTGGTTTTCGTGGTCTCTTTTTCTTTGGGTTCTTTCTTTTGGAGAGGCAAAAGAAAGAACAATGCTTCATGATAAGAGGGATTATGCTTTCGTAGAAAATTTCGAGAACGATAACATTGTAACTGTGTGTGTTCTTTTTGCTTGAACAAAAAGAACGAAAAATTCAAGAATAAACGATTGCTCCCCGCAGGCAACGCGGCATCGCGTTTGTTCATTCCTGACGCGCGTTTCCACAATTTTATTTCCTCAGAAATTAAAAATATTTAAAAATCGAATTCAGTTTAAAGTGTAAACCTTTATGATGATAGAAAAACCATAGATTACTTATCGCAGAAGCGTTACATCCCCGTTTTTGTGGAATTCCTTGCCGTTATTCATTTTGAGGTATGCTTTCCATACATACACACCCTGCTCACAGATTTTGCCTCTGTAATAGCCATCCCAGCCTTTGGTGATATCCAGTGATTCAAAAATTTCTTCTCCCCAACGGTCGAAAACTGAAAACTTATAATCTACCACACCAGAAGTGTATGGAAAAAACACATCATTATTGGTGTTGAACAAGGTGTATTCTCCCCCATTACTTCCATCGGGACTTGGTGTAAATACGTTAGGGAAAACAACATCCGCATTGGTAATGATGGTTGTAGAAGTAGTATCCGGACAACCAAACTGCGTAGTGGCAATCAGCTGAATATTAAATATCCCAACAGATGTATACAAATGCTGGGGATCAGTCAAGGTGGAAGTTGTACCATCCCCAAAATCCCAATTATAAGTTGCAGCGCCCACGGATTGGTTGGTTGCACTCAGCATATCATAAGGCAGATCAAAACTGGTAGCATTCACGGAGAACGCAGCTACAGGGTATGGATGAACAACAATTGGTAAAGGGCCCAAAGCGTTGTTGTTGCTGCAGCCTCCAAAAGACATAACGGATAAACTAACCTGATAGGTACCAGCGGCAGGATAAACATGGGAAGGATTTTGAAGTGTGGATGTGCTTCCATCTCCGAAATCCCAAAGCCAGGTTGAAATCGTGTCTCCGGGAATGGTTCCGGGCAATGTGGAAGCATCCATAAAATTAATCGTTAAGGGATAACATCCTGAAGTAGCATTTGAATTTGTAGCAACCGTAGGAACAACGGTAACTACTGTTACCGTGCCCGCAGTAGGAGCTGTTAAGAAACAGGAGCTGCCGTCCGAAAGTATAAATCCTAAAAGCAAAATTGGAGTTGCAACAATGTCTTGAGTATACGTATGCTGCACTATCGGACCTGGTGTGGTTACTACAGTTCCATCGCCAAAATCCCAGGTATAAGAAATTGCCGTAGAACTTACTGCCGTAAATGTAGGTGTAAGCGGGGGACAGCCAGCTGTTGGTGTAAATGAAAAAGTACCTGTTGGACCCGGAACAACAACACTGTTGACCACCGTATCAGTACACCCGGCAATATTTGTTGTTACCAGCGAAACAGTATAGGTAGCAGGCAATGTATACGCGTGCATAGGGTTTTGCTGAGTAGCAGAGGCTCCATCCCCAAAATCCCATTCCCAGGCGTTGATGGATACTCCTGTAGATTGATCAGTAAACTGCATATTAGTAACACCACAGCCTATTGAAAGTACCGAATCAGTGAACGCTGCAACAGGGTGCGCAATAAGTATCTGGTGCTGAATAGAACTGTCGCAGCCATTCAAATCTGTAACGGTAAGCGTTACCGTATATAAATTGTCCGCAGTATAACTGTGGGTTGTAGCGCCTCCGGTGCCAGTAGTACCATCTCCAAAATCCCATGCATAGGTTAAAGGTGCCGCACCGCTGGATCCTATAGAATTAAACAGTACCACCTCACCTCTGCAGGCAAAGGAATCCACCGCAAAGCCAGGTATCGGAAATGTAGGTTTTATATAATTGGGCTTGGTTGCCGTTTGTATACAGCCGTTTTTATCGGTAACCGTCATTGCTACTGTGTAAAAACCAGGTGTTGCATAGGTATGATTCATAGAAGGCACTGCTGCTGTTTGAGTTGGAGTTCCGTCTCCAAAATCCCATGTCCATGAAACAAGAGTAGAATCCGAAATGGAAGCATCCGTTAACGTTACAGGCAACGGAGAACAGCCGGCTGTTACATTAGCTGTAAAATCAGGAGTAGGCCCGTAAATCGTGATCAACCTGGTAGTAGTATCCTTACAGCCATTTATATCCGTAATAATCAATGTTGCCGTATCAAGTTCAGGAGCAAAATATACGTGAACTACAGGAGAAGGGTTTGATAAATCATCCGGGGTACCGTCACCATAGCGCCACAAAGCACCATTATCATCCTGAGAGGTATTGGTAAATGTAACAGTTAGTGGATAGCATCCAATATTAGGACCAGCACTAAATTGCGCAATAGGTTCTGTAATCGTAAATATCTGCGGTACAGAGCTGAAACAGCCTGTAGTAAAATTGTATGCTGTTAAGGTAGCTGTTTTGGTGCCCCGCCCGGTATAGGTATGGCTTGGACTTGGTACATCACTCACTAAGGGACTTCCGTCACCAAAATCCCATACAATAGAATCCGCGCCTATTGAGGTATTTGTTAAAACAACCGAATACAAGGCAGCACAGCTAAGCTGGTAAGTAAACAACGGTTTTGGAGGTAAAATAGTGACAATATCATCAATTTTCAAAGTATCGGCACAGCCATTACTGTATGCTATTTGTGTAACGAAAAAAGTACCTGTATCCGGGAACAAATTAGTTACAGGACTAAATGGCAATGTTGCGCCTGGAGGGGTAGAGAACGTTCCCTGGCTAACATCAAACTGCCAAAAAGCAGAATCCGCACCCACAGAAAGATCATTAAACTCAGCATCTGTTCCATAGCATACGGTAGGATCAACAATACTAAAATTGGCGGTTGGTTTAATACCTGTTTGAATATAATTAGTTCTTGAACGGGTATTTGTACAGCCAATGGCTGTTTCAACAGTTAATGTCACCGTAAATAAACCCAAGGCATTATACGTATTGGTTGTAGTTGGAGTAGCGGTTGTAGCCGTTCCATTTCCAAAATTCCACATATAGCTAACTATTGGATCATAGTCGGATGTGCTACTGCTTGTAAATGTTGATACTAACGGAACGCATCCCTGAGGAGGAGTTGCTGTAAAATCGGCAAGAGGCTCTGGCAATAGAATATAGGCGTTTTTTTTGAGCGTGGTTATACAGCCATTCGCGCTGGTTACTGTTAAGGTTACAGTATCACGTCCATGGGTAGTATAATTGTACAGAAAATTTGCTGTAGACCCGGTAGTAAAAGTGGCTGTTCCATCACCAAAATCCCAGGTATAAATACAACCCGGTGCTGACGTATTACTATAGATCACCGGAAAAGGAACCGAACAGCTTTGAGTTTGATTAGCTGAAAATGCAGCAGCAGGGGAAGGAGATACAGTAATATACGCATTCTTAACTGCTGTATTCTGACAGCCGGCAGTACCTTCCACCAATGTTACATTGTAGGTTCCGGCAGTGGTGTATATGTGCGTTGGATTGGTGGCGGTAGAAGAGGTACCATCTCCAAAATCCCAGGCTTGATTGGCTGAAACAGGAAACGATAAATCGGTAAAGGATACTACATACCCCACACAAACATTGGTAATATCAGCACTGAAATCGGCAACAATATTTTGAATGGCTACATAATTGTTGCTCGTGGTTGAATTGGAGCAGGCGCCTTGCACTACTGTAAGTCCAACATTATAGGCACCATTCGCATTGTATGTATTAGAAGGGTTTTGGAGGGTTGACGTGTTTCCATCGCCAAAGGTCCAGGAATAAGTAATAGCGCCAACTGTTGTAGAGGTATTGCTAAAATTAACAAGCAGTGGTGGGGTACAGGCCGATAAAGGTGCTCCTGTGAACGAAGCCACCGGAGCGGGTGATATAACAACCGGTTTTATAGTACTGTTGGAACATCCATTTGCATCGGTAACAATCATTGTTACCGGAAAAGTATTGGATGTTGCATAGCTATGTGTAGTTGTACCTGTATTGGAAGGCTGGCCATTTCCATCACCAAAATCCCAGGCCCAGGAAGCAAGCGCACTGCTGCCAACGGAGGAGTTATCTGTAAATGTAACCACCTGTCCGGGACAGGAAGGCATTGTACTGGTGGTGAAACTGGCAATAGGGCTGGCAAATACAGTCATTGTGGCTGTTGCGGTACTGGTAGCTCCTCCACCTGAGGTAGCTGTAAGGGTTACGGTAAATGTACCGGGAGTAGAAAAAATAGCTCCCGGGCTTGTAGAAACAGATGTATTTCCATTTCCGAAATTCCAGCTATAGCTTGCGGCTCCGGTAGAGGTATTGGTAAAGGTGACGTTTAAAGGCGGACATCCGGAAGAAGAGTTTGCTGTAAATGCAGCAGTTACCTGGGCACTGCAAAAACTAGGCAAAAACAGACAAATCGCTAAAAAAGAGAGTGTTAAAAAACAGAATGCTTTTATTTTCATTTTAAAAATCCGTGCAATTTGCCCAAAATTAGTTAAAAAATCGGTGACTGTCAAAAATAAGTATCGTTTATCAGCCATTGGACAGAATAATTGATTTTTCTATTAGATTCTTAAAATAGAACAAAGGTTGCATTAGCTGCTTCGGATCGTTCCTGATTTTATATTTTTCTTATCTTCGTTTTTTATATGGTAAGCAGGTGACTTTGTGTTATGAATAAGTTTGTAATACATGAACAGGCTGTTAAACCAATAAAACGTAACACCTTTTACACCGATATAAAATTGAACGAATGACTGAATTAACAAAACTGACTGCTATTTCTCCGGTTGATGGACGTTACCGAAATACTACCGAGCCCCTGGCCGATTACTTTTCGGAGGCGGCACTAATCAAATACCGCGTACTGGTGGAGATTGAATATTTTATTGCCTTGTGTGAACTGCCATTGCCCCAGCTGGCTGGATTTGATCAATCAAAATACGCTGCATTGCGCAGTATCTATATTGATTTTACAGAGGCGGATGCCCAACAGATTAAAAACATTGAAAAAATCACCAACCATGATGTTAAAGCGGTTGAATATTTTATCAAGGAAAAGTTTGATGCACTTCAGCTGACTTCTCAGAAAGAGTTTATTCATTTTGGTTTAACTTCTCAGGATATCAATAATACCGCAATCCCTTATTCGTTAAAGGATGCAATGAATAATTGCTTATTACCCGTATTGCAGGAGGTGGTTGCAAAACTTACCGCTTATGCGAAAGAATGGGAAGCTGTACCTATGCTTGCCCGTACGCATGGACAAGCAGCTTCGCCTACCCGCCTGGGCAAGGAGATACAGGTATTTGCAGTGCGTTTAGAGCACCAGATTGCCCAGTTAAATGCTGTTCCGTACAGTGCAAAATTTGGGGGCGCCACGGGCAACCTGAATGCACACCATGTTGCATATCCACAAATTGACTGGCTCAAATTTGCTAACAGCTTTGTGAATACATCATTAGAACTAAGTCGCTCCTACCCTACCACACAGATTGAACATTACGATAATTTTGCAGCCTATTGCGATGCGCTTAAACGTATCAATACTATTCTTATTGATCTTGACCGCGACATCTGGACCTACATTTCGATGAATTATTTTAAACAAAAAATAAAAGAAGGTGAAATAGGTTCGTCCGCTATGCCGCATAAGGTTAACCCCATTGATTTTGAAAATTCGGAAGGTAACCTCGGAATTGCAAATGCTTTATTTGAGCACCTTTCAGCCAAACTGCCTATTTCCCGCTTACAGCGCGACTTAACGGACTCCACCGTTTTGCGCAATGTGGGAATGCCTTTGGCACATAGTCTTATTGCCTACAAATCTTTATTGAAAGGCCTGGATAAATTGATCCTGAATAAAGAAGCATTAGCCAATGATTTGGATAATAATTGGGCGGTAGTTGCCGAAGCGTTGCAAACAGTTCTTCGCAGAGAAGGGTATCCAAAGCCTTACGAAGCTCTAAAAGAACTGACTCGCACCAATACGCACGTGACAAAGGAAAGCATCTCTGTTTTTATTGACACCCTAAATGTGAATCACGTTATAAAAGCGGAGTTGAAACAGATTTCTCCAGGTAATTATACGGGGATATAAAACATATTTCCAAAATAAGTTTATTTCCTTTTCTGTATTTCTTAAAACATGAAACGACCTTACACAGGTCGTTTCATGTTTATTGATGTAAATGGAAGTTACCTTGGGAATTATAAATAAAGCAGTCTTGTTTGCAAGATGCATTTCGAAAACACATCAAACACCTCTTTTAAAATCAAGGCTTCGGGGTGCTTTTCGTCTCCGGCATTACCGGCAGCATAATTTTTGAAGCGTATATAGCGTTTCTGTGTACATTAATTTTAGATCCTGCTGGTGTTATTTGCTTATAATGATCTCTGTCAGCACAGCTGATGGCTATTCTAATAGAATGTCCTTTTTTGAAGGCATGAGATACCGGAAGTAAATCAAATTCTATTTTAGCAACTTCATTCCGCTTTAGCGGTGCTTTCGCATCCTTACTATAGGTGTATGATGGTACAATATCCTTATAGCCCACATTTCCCTGGCTATTGCGATGAATTGCTCTAAAGATACCTTCTGTAATATAGTGTGCTTCTCCCGCTTCATCAATGTCTTCGAGGTAAACAAAAAAACCGGCATCAGAAGTATCTGCATCAATGTATAAGGTGATTATCGGGTGGCCGGTAACCTCTATATCATTCTCTAATTTTAAAGAATTATAGCATAATAATTTTTTATCTCTTTCGGTACGTGTATCATACATTTTTGGGGAAGTGAGCATGAATACCAATGACTCTGATCGCGTATTATTTCCTGTGGCTGCCGAAGTGTCTGCTATATAGGTATCGTAACCGGTTTGCTGTGTCTGTGCCTCAGCTGATAGCTGGTTATTACCAGAAAAATAAAATGCTTTCTCCACAGTACCTGCAGGAGGCCATGTTTTTGAAGTTTTCCACTGATCTTCCCCCATCGTAAAATAGCGAACAGGTGCTTCTTTATCCAGGCCGTTATCTTTTTTCTTTAAATGATAATCAAAAAACTTCAATACTTCAGCAACCCGGTCAAAGGCACATTTCTGCTGCACAAAAGGACTGCAATTATAAACGCTGCCATGGTCCCAGGGACCAATAATCAGCTTATTCTGCTTGCCTTCTAAATTATTAAATAACCTGGCTGAACCCAATGCAAACGAACCGTCAAACCAACCTGAAAACAAGCATATCGGCACATTAGCCGCATTGATATCCGCTAAACGCGAATGAAGACTAAGCTCATCAATGGATTTCACTTTACTCTCCTCAGGAGCATCATCTCTGAAATTGAGAGGTCTGGTTTGATCATAAATATTGAAATTTGTTGTATGTCCTGCAACTGCCTGCTTTAAAAGTCTTCGTCCATTTTTTTGAACAGGTGTTACTCCTTTTATAAAAAAATTCTCCAGCTTGCTCCCCATACTAAAATTATTTTCGTCAAGCATAGCGCCTACTTCACCATACTTTTTCACAAAGCTTTGATGATAGACTCCTCCGGGAAATAGCATTTCATCATAAAAATCCAAGCCGGTGTAAAGCGACATCACCGCTTTAATACTTGGGTGTTTGTTTGCTAATAAAAACTCTGCAGCCATACCGGTATACGAAGCACCTAATAGACCTACCCCACCATCCGACCATTTTTGCTGCACAATCCAATTCAATATTTCTTCTCCGTCTTTTATCTGATCTTTTGAAAAAGGAATTTTTTCATTTCCGAAAGAAGCCCCTGTCCCTCTAACATCAACGTTTACAACCGCATAACCATTGAGGGCTATCTTTTTTATCATTCTGCTATAGCCATCAACAAATTTACTTTTAAACGCACTTAAGGGCCAACGTAAATTTATTGAACGCCAGTACCTGGTTTGGTGTAGAATGGTTGGTAATTTATCTCCTGCTTTTAAATTACTGGGAAGATACACGCTTACGGCAATCCTCACCCCATCCCGCATAGTGAGATAAAAGGAAGTGATCTTTATTTCCCTATCCTTGCCCTCCGCACGGTAGGCATAACATACAGGATCATTTTCAGAAGCAGTTGGAGGACTCTTCTGCTTATCACCACCGGAAGTGAGTATTACCGCACTTAACAGCGTGCAAAAAACAATGCAAAATTTCTTTAGATTCAATTTGACGATTTTATTAAAATGGTTAATTAATAACCTTAATTACGTAATAATTTTTTTTACCTTTTTGTACCAGAATATATTTATTGTTGATGTAATGCTCTGAACTTATCTGTAATTCAGCACTTTCAATTTTTAATTTATTGATTGCAACGCCACCGCCAAGAATCATTTTTTTCGCTTCACTTTTGGATGGAAAAATTTTCGTTTTTTCTGTTGTAAATTCTACAACAGGGATACCGCTTTCAAGCTCAGTTCTTGAAATTTCAAACTGCTCAACACCCTCAAAAACGCTTAAAAAGTCCTCTTCCGATAGTTTTTGTAAACTCTCTGCAGTTCCTTTTCCAAATAATATTTCAGAAGCCTCCACTGCAGCGTTATAATCCTCTTCCGAATGCACACGTATTGTAATATCCTTCGCCAAAGCTTTTTGAAGGGTACGTATATGGGGGGCTGTATTGTGCTCAGATTCCAGCCTTTCTATTTCTTCTTTAGTAAATAAAGTAAAAATACGGATGTAGTTCTTTACATCATCATCACTGGCGTTCAGCCAAAACTGATAAAACTTATACGGTGATGTTTTAGCACGATCCAACCAAACATTACCGTTTTCACTTTTTCCGAATTTAGTTCCGTCTGCTTTTTTTATTAACGGTGTTGTAAGTGCATAGGCCTCTCCACTTGCTTTCCGCCTGATCAGCTCTGTTCCTGTAACAATGTTTCCCCATTGGTCCGAACCGCCCATTTGCAGCTTTACCTGATTGTTTTTCCATAGGTAATAAAAGTCATACCCTTGCACCAACTGATAACTGAATTCAGTAAAACTCATTCCATTTTCCAACCTGCTTTTCACCGAATCCTTCGCCAGCATATAGTTTACACTGATGTGTTTACCTACATCACGTATGAATTCCAAAAAGCTGAATCCTTTAAACCAATCGTAATTATTAACAATTTCGGCTGAATTTACACCGCAATCAAAATTTAAAAATTTCTCCAGTTGTTTTCGCTGGCATGCCAGGTTATGCTGCAGTGTGTTTTCATCCAATAAATTGCGCTCAGCAGATTTACCTGAAGGGTCACCAACCATACCCGTTGCCCCGCCTACCAGAGCCATCGGTTTATGCCCAGCCTGCTGAAAATGAAGCAGGGTCATTATCTGCACCATATTACCTACCCCCAAAGAATCTGCAGTTGGATCAAAACCTATATAACCGGTCACCATTTCTTTATTTAGCAGCTCTTCCGTACCGGGCATAATATCATGCAGCATCCCGCGCCATCTTAATTCTTCAATGAAATTTTTTTCCATATTGTTTTTTTTGACTATGCAAATGTAGCAAATAGTTATGTGAAAGCGTGCCGATCAGAGGAAATACCCTCCATTCATTTTGAAAAAATTGCACTAAAAATTAAATCAGTAAATTTGTAACGAGAAATTCAAAACAAAGTGATATTAGTAACAGGCGGAACAGGATTAGTGGGTACCCATCTATTATTTGATTTATGTAAATCAGGTAAGCGGGTGCGTGCGCTTAAACGTGAGGGAAGTAATATTGCTAACGTTAAGAAAGTGTTTTCCTATTATACTTCAGATACAGATGAATTGCTGAAAAACATTGAATGGATCAATGCCGACTTATTGGATGTGTATTCCCTTGCAGCCGCAATGGATGATGTTTCAGAAATATATCATTGTGCGGCAATGGTTTCCTTTGAACCTCAGCATGAAAGGGAAATGATGATGATTAATGTGGAAGGCACTACCAATATGGTAAATGCAGCGCTTGAAAAAGGTGTGAAGAAATTTTGTCACATCAGTTCTATCGCCACCATTACCCGTTCCGAACATATTGAATTTGCCAACGAAGAATCGTTCTGGAAATCATCTCCTGAGCATTCCAATTATGCGATCAGCAAGTATGCTGCCGAACGTGAAGTGTGGCGAGCATCAGAAGAAGGATTAAATGTGATCATTGTAAATCCATCATTAATCATTGGTTCCGGAAATTGGGAACAAAGCAGTGCTAACCTGTTCTATAAGGGTTATAAAGGCCTTAAATTTTACACAGGCGGTGCAAATGGTTTTATTGATGTACGTGATGTTACGGCTTTAATGGTACGTTTAATGGGCAGTGACATAAAAAATCAGCGCTTTTTATTAAACGCAGAAAATGTAACCTATCGCTATTTCTTTGACGTGATGCTGCAATCTTTTGGTAAACCAAAAACCACAATAAAAGTGGGTAAATTATTGAGCGGACTTGCCTGGAGACTAGAGAAGATACGTTGCAGTTTTACCGGAGCTCAGCCATTAATAACGAAGGAAACCGCTCGTTCTGCAAACAAGATCAGCCGATTTTCAAATTTAAAAATAACAAGTACTTTTCCCGAATTTACATTTATTCCGATCGAGCAATCCATCAAGGATACCAGTAAATTATTTATGAAAGATATTTCAGATAAAAAATAATCATTACTTTTTATTGACTGCCTCTGCCTGCATTGTACTTAAATCGTTCAATAGCTGCTCATATATCTTAACTAATAAATCAGGATGCTGGGAATAAAAATAAAAACTTTCATCCCACTGCTTTTTACTGATTCCATTTTCTTTCAACACATCAGTAGTTGGAGATGGCTTAAAAGCACCCGCTTTATCAGGGCTATAGGTATTACTATTCAATGTTGCTTCCAGCAAATGAATATCGAGCATAACCTTCACCATTTTTTCAATGGGGAATACGGTATCAGGAATACTGACCTCCTGTTTTCCTGAACAGGAAAAGAGCAGTATGCAAATGAAAATAAGCGCAATTTTTTGTTTCATACATTATTAAACCTTAAACAAAGTTAACATAAAAAATAGTTACTTTTGCGAAGATGAATACATTTCAAAATAAAGTGATCTGGATCACAGGAGCCTCTTCAGGTATTGGTGAGGCCTTGGCGAAGGCTTTTGCTCTTGAAGGAGCAAAACTTATACTTTCCTCCCGCAGATACGAAGAATTAGAACGTGTTAAAGCAACATTAAATCTGGCTGATTCGGATGTATTCATTTTACCCCTGGATCTGGCAGATACTACAAAAACCGAATTTTTGGCCAAGCAGGTAATCGACAGATTCGGACGTATTGATATCCTTGTTAATAATGGCGGGATCAGCCAGCGCTCCATGGCGAAAGATACTCCTCTGGAAATTGACAGAAGAGTAATGGAAATAAATTTTTTTGGTACCGTTGCCCTTACTAAAAGTGTTTTGCCGTACATGCTAAAACACAAAAATGGATATATTGTTACGATCAGCAGTGTGGTTGGAAAATTTGGTTTTTATTTACGCTCTGCGTATTCAGCTTCCAAGCATGCTTTACACGGCTTTTTTGATTCGCTGCGAATAGAAGTTTATAAAGATAATGTGCAGGTACTACTGGTTTGTCCAGGCAAAATTCGCACTAATATTTCCGTTAATGCCATAACGAGTGATGGCGGTACTCACAACAAAATGGATGAAAGCACTGATCAAGGCCTTAGTGCAGAGGAATGTGCGCGGCAGATTTTAAACGGAATAAGAAATAACAAAGAAGAACTTTTAATAGGCCGCGCTGAAGTGCGCGCTGTATGGATGAAACGTTTGTTTCCTTCCCTGTTTTCAAAAATAATCCGTAAGCAAAAAGCAGAGTGATAAATCGAATTTTAAAAAATAAATGATAATGAGTAAACTACCTACAATAGCAGGGATTCAACAAATTGGCATTGGTATCCCAAATGTACATGAGGCATTTAAATGGTACCGCGAACATTTTGGAATGGACATTCCTATTTTTGAAGAAGCAGCAGAAGCGAACCTAATGCTGCCCTATACCGGTGGTAAACCGCATCAACGCCATGCAATCCTTGCAATCAATATGAAAGGCGGAGGAGGTTTTGAAATATGGCAATATACCAGCAGAGTGCCGCAGCCACCAATTTTTGAGATACAATTGGGCGATTTAGGCTTTTTTTGTACGCGAATGAAAACCAGTGATGTAAAAGGCTCTTATGAATTTCTGAAATCAAAAAATGTGAATTTAATTTCAGGTTTAACAAAAGATGCGGCTGGCAATGAAACCTTTTATTTACGCGATCCCTGGAATAATATTTTTCAGATTGTGAAAAGTGACTCCTGGTTTGGGACCGGGATGCAGCTGACAGGTGGGCCTGGTGGTTGTATGATTGGTGTTTCTGATATAGAACGTTCAAAAAAATTCTATTCTGACATACTCGGATACGACACTGTTGTATATGACAAGGAAGGAATATTTGAAGATTTTAAACACCTACCGGGGGGAACCAATAAAGCACGCAGGGTATTGTTGAAACATAGTAAACCACGCGTTGGCGCATTTTCCAAACTGTTGGGTGAAAGTGAAATGGAACTGATACAAATTTTTGACCGTGTACCACGTAAGATTTACGAAAATCGTTTTTGGGGCGATCAGGGGTTTATTCACATGTGTTTCGATATCACCAATCAGCGTGCGATGAAACAATTGTGTGCTGAAAAAGGCTATCCATACACAGTTGACAGCGGTGAAATATTTGATATGGGTGAAGCTGCAGGCCATTTCAGTTACATCGAAGATCCTGATGGAGCTTTGATTGAATTTGTGGAAACAAAAAAAATTCCAATTATGAAAAAGCTTGGCTGGTATCTGGATTTGCGTAAACGAGACGCTCTAAAACCATTGCCAGACTGGATGTTAAAAGCATTGAAGTTTAACAGGGTGAAAAATTAAAGCTCTCTAATTTCAGTAAAATGCAATTACAACATCCGGTACTAATTGATTTATTAAAAAAAGCATACTCAGCTGAAAAGGCTGCTGCGTTTGCTTACCAGGGGCATGCCGGTGCAGTAAAAAGTCAGGAAGAAAAAACCGCAATACATCAGATAGAAATAGATGAATGGAACCATCGGAAAGAAGTTTTACAGCTGATGCAGCAGTATGATATTCCGGTATCAAAACTCTATGAATTTCAGTTTCATGTAATTGGGAAAATAATTTCCGCAAGCTGCTATATAATAGGCTGGTTCATGCCTTTCTATTTTGCTGGCAGGCTGGAAAGCGGCAACGTTTGCGAATATTTCAGAATGAAACAATATTTTAATTCATTGGGAATAAAAGAACATGACCAAATGCTCTATGAAATGGGCATAAAAGAAAAAGAGCACGAAATTTATTTTCTAGGGAAAATAAAAAACAACAAACTATTACCTTTTTTCGAAAAAATGTTTGCCTGGGGCGGTCAGCAGGGTTTCAACAATATTGACCTGGATAAAAAGTACCCGATGGAAGAATCGGATCATTACTGCAAAAAATAAACGGATGAAATTTAAATTTCTTGAATCAATAAATGAATATGGCGAACATATTGTTAAGCTGTATAATTTTGATAAAGAAGAAGCAACTAAATTTAAACAGGCCATTCAGCAAACCATTATTGATGGTAATAAATCGCTAGACCTCGACACCCTTGATTATATTGAACCTGTTAATTGCAAGCTCATACTGCGCCTTTCAGAAACTGATGAAGGAATTATTTCAATCAATGATGAAAACTTTGACCTCCTTTATTGCAATTTAACAATGAATGCTTATAAAAAGATGCTGAATTTAATAGAACCCTATTGCAGCAAAAATTCACGTAGCTTTCAAATGCTGTATGATCTGGATACAGAAATCGATTTTTTATTCACTCCTGTAGGAGACTAAAACAATTCCTTCTGGCCCTTTACTGCTTTGGTCTTTGTTAATTCAGGCTTTGCTGGAATATGTAAATCCTGATCTAACATTTTATTAATTTTTTCTATAAAATATGCTGACAACAAAGGCGATTCCACTTCATGGTTTTGATGAATAAAAAAACAAAGCTCCTTTAATCCTTTTTTTTGCCACTTGCTTATTCTTTCTACCCAGGGATCAAGACGGGAATAATCACTCTCATGGTTTGCACCAACGTACCTTACAAATGCAATTGGTGTTGTCAGTCGCATATGGATAAGGTCTCTTCGGCCTGCTGTATCCACTATTACATTGCTGATTTTGTGTTTTTCAAAAAGCTTGCAAACACGGTCTGCTTCCTCTTTTGTATTGAACCATTCGGTATTGCGCAGTTCAATCGCTAAGGGTACCCCCTTTGGAAATTCTGTCACAAATTTTTCCAATCGTTCAAAATCCTTCGGCTTAAAATTATCATGCATCTGCAGAAAAATCATTCCCAATTTTTCTTCTAACCCTGCCACCGAATTGCAAAACTCATCCGTCAGCGTTTTAACACCATTCAATCGTTTTAAATGGCTTATGGTTTGGGGGATTTTTGGAAAAAATTTGAATCCTTTTGGAGTTTTATCATGCCATTTTTCAAATTGTTCTCTTCCATAGGCTTGATAGAATGTGGCATTTAGTTCAATGCTGTTAAATTGTGAAGAATAATAGGCAAGCTCATCTTTTGTACCTTTTGGATAAAATTTTTTTAAATCGGTCTTGTTCCATTTTGCGCAACCCACATACACCTTTAACTTTTTTGTCGGTTTCCCTCCCAGGGTACTCGCAGTATCGCGATGATCGGCTGGCAGCGTAAGATCCAGGCCATCGGTAGTTTCTACAGTTCCGAATTTCATTTTTACAATTTATATTTTTACTAATTGTGATTATTAAATGGCCTTACTCAAAACCTGCTCTTGTAACGAGCTTAGGTATTCTTTTTTAGCAAACTCTATTTCGGCTATAAGTTGTGTACGCTCCGTCATCACCTTTTCTAATGTATCGCGATCTTTTCGAACAAGACGCAACAATCTCCAGCGCCCGAATATTTTTTTCATCACCGGATAAAATTTTAATACATAAAATCCTGTGCAGGGAACTAATAAAGCATACAATGCAAGAAAGGGCCAACTGCGGGAAATAAGTGCCACAGCCAGCAACTGAACACCATAATATGCTATCCATAAAAGCATGGACATATTTACAAATACGGAAGCATAAAATTCAACTTTCTTAATTTTAGTATCAGCAAAATTTTTAGCGATGTAATAGGGAGGATAATTAAGTATTAAACCTATAAGATAAATGGGCATTCCAAACCATATGATTATAAAATCCATAAAAAAGCGGCCTATATTCATTTTGTGGATGTTCTCCGGCCGCAGCAAGTGATCGTGCAGCTCAAGCGTTTTCAATTGTCTGCGATAGGGAGTTGATTTTGCTTTCAGAGAGCTTATTAAGTTCGGATTTCTGCTGTCGTGATAATTAATCATTCCAGCAATTTCCTTACTTGCATAATATTGCTTTTCTATATCAGTAAGATCATACTGCTTCTCTTTCATCCAGTAATGAAGGTATATTTCAGTAATCTCTTCTACTAAATCATCATTATCTTTATTGTTAATGTTGATAATTAACTTTGCCATTTCCGCTTCCAGCAGCTTTGTAAAATCATTGATAGCCCTCACTTTATCTTGTTTATAAAGGGGCTCAAACTCTTTTATTGAAATAGGTTCGCCAAAGTTTACATAGAATCTGCTTCTGAATTTTTTTGGTGAAGAATAATTCAAACCAATGGGTATAATCTGTACATCCTTTTTAAAATCAAACAGCTCTTCCGTTTGAAAAACAATTCGTGACAATCCTTTTTTCAAAGGCTGCAAGCGCTTTTCCTGAATACAGATCGCTTCCGGAAACAACAACAATGCTTTATTGTCAGCTAATAAGGTACGGCACTCTTCAAATGTTTTATCATTCTTTTTTAGTTCACTATACCCTTCCTGAATTCGGTACATTGGGCTAATGTTCATATCATTCAGCGCCCATTTTGCCAAGCGTCCTTTAAAAACATCCCCACGCGCAAAAAAACGCACTTTTAGCGGTAATATCATTGCGACAGTAACCGGGTCCACAAAGCCATTGGTATGGTTAGGAGATAAAATTACCGGCTTTTTAGCAGGTATTCGTTCCCGGCCTTTAACAGCCAGTTTATAATTAACCCGATAAAAAATATTTGTTAAAGGCTTTAAAATATTATATAACACAGTTTATATTTTATAATTTCAATTGTAATTTAATTCCGTTCAAATGTCAATCGCTGTCCTTTTTTATGTTCATCAAACTTTCCGTTATCAAATACTAAATTACCATTTACAAATGTTTTAATTATTTTTGAATGGAACGTAAGCCCTTCAAAAGGCGACCATCCGCATTTATATAAAACATTTGATTTGTCAACAGTTGAGGTCTCTTGTAAATCAACCAGAACAACATCTGCAAAATATCCTTCGCGGATAAACCCTCGTTTTTCTATTTGAAAACAGTCTGCAACTGCATGCGCCATTTTTTCTGCAATCTTTTCAAGTGTAATTTTTTTCTGATGATACAACTCAAGCATTGCAATTAAAGAATGTTGCACCAATGGCCCTCCCGAGGGAGCTTTAAAATAGGATTGCTTTTTTTCTTCAAGTGTATGTGGCGCATGATCGGTAGCAATTACATCAATTCGATTGTCAAGAACACCTTGCAAAATAGCATCACGGTCACTTCCCTTTTTTACTGCCGGGTTCCATTTGATCAGCGAGCCTTTGGTTTTATAATCCTCATCGCTGAACCACAAGTGATGAATGCATGCTTCGGCAGTAATACGTTTTTGTTTTAATGGTAATGAATTATCAAACAGCGCCAATTCTTTTGCAGTGGAGATGTGCAAAATGTGCAATCGTGTATTGTGCTTTTTTGCCAATTCTACTGCTAATGATGATGATTTAAAACACGCTTCTTCACTTCTTATAAGCGGATGGCATTCCATTGGAACATCTTCACCATACATTTCCTTATAATGTGCCATATTATTTCTGATTGTTTCTTCATCTTCACAATGTGTTGCTATCAGCATACTGCATTTTGAAAATAGGGCTTCCAATGTTTCACGATTATCTACCAGCATATTACCTGTGGAAGACCCCATAAATACTTTAATGCCGCAAACATTTCGCGGATTAGTTTTAAGAACTTCATCAATATTATCGTTGGAAGCGCCCATAAAGAAAGAGTAATTTGCAAGCGATACTGCTCCTGCCCTGCTGTATTTATCTTCCAGCAGCTCCTGGGTAAAAACATTAGGTACTGTGTTAGGCATTTCCATATACGAAGTTACACCTCCTGCTACAGCAGCTTTTGCTTCAGTATATATTTCTCCTTTATGTGTTAAGCCGGGCTCCCTAAAATGTACCTGATCATCAATACAGCCGGGAAAAAGGTGCAGACCTGTAGCATCAATTACTCTATCAGCTTTTACATCAATTTCTGATTCAGAAATTTTCGAAATCAATTCATTTTCAATCAACACGTTTCCACGAAATATCTTTCCTTCGTTAACAATTGACGCATTTTTTATTAATATAACCGACATATTTCTTTTATAAAAAAAGCTCTTTAAAAAAGAGCTTTTGATTAATTTATTTTTTTAAACCGCATCTGCAGAACACCCCAAAAGGCTTCTTTAAATATGCCTTTGCTCATTTTTGATTCACCTTCTGTTCTGTCGATAAATGTAATGGGCACCTCAACAATTTTAAATCCGAGTTTATAAGCGGTGTATTTCATCTCTATTTGAAAAGCATAGCCCACAAACTTTATTTCATCAAAATTAATACGTTCTAAAACCTTGCGTTTATAACACTTGAAACCGGCAGTTGTATCATGGATAGAGATCCACAGCACCATACGCACATAAACAGAGGCAAAATAAGACATTAAAACTCTACCCTTCGGCCAATTTTCAATTTTACCATCTTTTACATAACGTGAGCCGATAGCCACATCCGCGCCTTTAACACAAGCTTCACGCAAACGGATCAGATCTTCCGGGTTGTGAGAGAAATCACAATCCATTTCAAAAATATTTTCGTAACTGCGATTTAACGCCCATTTAAAACCATGAATATAAGCGGTACCCAGGCCTAACTTCCCTTTTCGTTCTTCAATGTTCAGCTTGCCCGGAAATTCAATCATTAATTGCTTAACAACATCGGCAGTACCATCAGGAGATCCATCATCAACTATCAATAAATGGAATGGATAAGACAATGAAAACACCTTACGGATCATCCGTTCAATATTTCCTTTTTCGTTATAAGTTGGTATGATAACTAAACTATCCGACACTCTTCTTTTTTTATTAAACGAAGATAAAGGAATTTCAGTAACTATTAAATTTTTAATAAAGATTATTATGACATAATTCAAATTAATTAACCTGTTTATAAAGAGGTTAATCCATTCAAAATGTGATTTTTAATCGTTCTTTATACTTAATTTTGTTTTTAAAATCCGAGACTCATGAAAAAAATACTTTTTTTATTATTTAGCGCACTTTTTACTCTAAACCTAAGTGCCCAGGATGATCTAAAACATTGCGGTGCCGATGAAATGCGAATATCCACTTTAAAACAGAATCCTAAAATTGCGCAAGCCGTTATTAAACGTGACGTTCAGCTAGAAGAGTTTACTCAACAATTTGTGGAGGACTTTTACGCCAATAACCGCAGTACCGCTACCTACATTATACCGGTTGTGTTTCACGTGATTCACAATTATGGTGTTGAAAATATTTCTAACGCACAAATATTGGATGGGTTGGATATCGTTAATAAAACATTCAGAAAACAATTGGCGGATACAGGCTCTATTGTTGCCGATTTTAAACCTTTACATGCCGATTGTGACATTGAGTTCAAACTCGCAAAACTTGATCCAGCTGGCAACTGCACCAATGGTATTAACCGCATTGCAAGCTCGCTTACAAGCATTGGTGACCACTCTGTGAAAACGCTTATACAATGGCCGCCCGATAAATATTTGAATATATATATTGTAACAAATGCCGCAGGATTAGCAGGGCATTGTGTTTGGCCTAGCGATGCCGATACAATTCCTGCCTGGGATGGCATTGTAATAGGTCACCATTATGTAGGAAGCATTGGCACTGCCAGTTACACTCAATCCGTTGCTTTTGCGCACGAATGCGGACACTATTTAAATCTCCAGCACATATGGGGCGGCAATAATGTTCCTGGTTTTTATTTTTATCCTTGCGCAGATGTAAACAAAGACTGTACAATTGACGACCTTGTTGCTGATACCCCACCCACCATTGGCTGGCAGAGCTGTAATTTAAGCGGAGCTTCCTGCGGAAACACAGTGGATAATGTTCAGAATGCGATGGATTATTCATACTGCAACCGAATGTTTACGTATGGCCAGAAAGCACGTATGCAGGCATGTTTAAATTCGCCTATTGCCTCCAGAAATAATTTATGGCAACCTGCAAACCTTGCTGCCACTGGTGTTTTAGATTCTACAGCTTTATGTAAAGCAGATTTCTCAAGTAATAAAACAGTTGTATGCCAGAACGCGGCTAATACAATTACCTATACAAACACTTCTTATAGTGGCACTTTTTCAAGTGTTTTATGGACTTTTGAAGGAGGGACTCCATCCACCTCAACACTTGATAATCCCACAATTACCTACTCATCAGCTGGAAAATATGATGTGACCCTGAAAGTGGTTAGTGGCAGCGATTCATTATCTACAACTAAACCCAATTTTATTTCAGTACTTCCAAACACAGGAAGCATATATCCGTTTACTGAAAGCTTTGAAAGCACCGTTTCACTGGATGGCACGGAATGGTTTTCAAACAGTTTTGATACCGTTAACAGCTGGGAACTAACCAATACTGCGGCTTATAGTGGCATCAAATCAATTTTGCTGAATAACTTTAATAACACCAGCGGTACAAAGGATGAACTTTACAGCAAAGTTGTCAATTTAACTGGCGCCTCCACACTTAATCTTAGTTTTAAGTATGCCTACGCAAAAAAGGATACCAGCAGTAGTGACCGCTTACAGCTGTACATCTCAAATAATTGTAATACTACATGGCTTCAACGACTGAGTTTAGTTAGCCCTGCATTAGAAACGGCAGCACTTACAGGCATTTCTTTCAGCCCTGCAAATAACACAGAATGGAAGCAGGCATCTGCGATTATACCACCAACGTATATGAATTCAAGTTTCCGGTTTAAATTTGTTTACACTTCCAATGGTGGGAATAATATTTACATCGATGATATCAATATAGATGTGAATGCAGGAATTGACAATTCGGAAGATATCAGTTCAACCATACAACTTTTTCCGAATCCTGCAAGTCAGCAGGTAACGCTTAGCTTTACTCTCGCTGCAGCAAAAAAGATAAGCATATCGGTTGTAGATTTATTAGGACAAACAATCTATAAAACAGATGAAACAAATTACCTTGCGGGCGAGCAGGTTATCCCTGTTAATATCAAGCATATCGAAGCGGGAATATATTTTATTCAGATTGCAGATGGTGTATCAACGATCAAAAAGCCATTAGTAATTGTTTCCAATTAATTCTTTATAATTGATATTACAGAGCCTGTACAAAGCAATAAACTCCCTTAAAAAAAGATTAAGGGAGTTTATTGTTTTTACAATGCCCCTTCTTTAATTTCTTCAACCACCGATGGATCAAGCAATGTAGAGGTATCACCAATATTCGCTAAATCGTTTTCGGCAATTTTACGCAAAATCCTTCGCATGATTTTCCCACTGCGTGTTTTAGGAAGCCCTTTTACAATTTGTATTTTATCAGGCTTAGCGATTGGCCCCATGAATTTTGTTACCGTTTGAACAATTTCTTTTTTGAGATTATCCGGATCTTTTCGTTCATTATCACAAATAACAAAAGCATAAATAGCCCAACCCTTAATATCGTGCGGAAAGCCTACTACAGCGCTTTCTACAATATCAGGATGTTCATTAATCGCGTTTTCTATTTCCGCTGTACCAAGCAAATGTCCTGATACTTTAATAACATCATCCACACGGCCTGTAATACGGTAATATCCGCTTTCATCACGCCTGCAGCCATCACCTGTAAAGTAATAGCCTTTGTACATACCAAAATAGGTTTCTCGGCATCGCTCATGATTACCGTAGGTAGTACGGATCATTCCAGGCCATGGAAATTTAAAACATAATCTACCTTCAATACTATTCCCATTAAGCTCTTCGCCCTTTTCGCTTAATAATGCAGGCTGAATTCCCGGCAGTGGAAGGGTTGCGAAACCCGGCTTTGTTTTAGTTATTCCTGCAAGTGGTGAAATCATAATCCCGCCAGTTTCCGTTTGCCAGTAAGTATCAACAATAGGACAGTTTTTCTTCCCGATATTTTCGTTGTACCAGTTCCAGGCTTCTTCATTAATAGGCTCTCCTACGGTTCCCAGTACCCTTAGCGAATCAAGTTTATAAGGTTTTACAAAATCAAGTCCCATTGCTTCCAGAGAGCGTATGGCTGTGGGGGCAGTATAAAATATATTTACTTTATGCTTATCAATAACATTCCAAAACCTTCCAGCATCCGGATAAGTTGGAATACCTTCAAACATTAAAGTTGTTGCACCAGCCAGCAATGGGCCATAAATTAAATAAGAGTGCCCTGTAATCCAGCCAACATCGGCAGTACACCAATACACATCACCTTCATTATATTGAAATACATTGCGGAAGGTGTAATCTGTATACACCATGTAACCTGCTGTTGTATGCACCACGCCTTTTGGTTTTCCGGTAGAACCGGATGTATAGAGAATAAAAAGCGGGTCTTCTGAATCCACGTGTTCTGCCTGACACTCAGCCGATACAGCACTCATCTCATCGTGCCACCATACATCACGGCCGCTACTCATTATCACATTTGTTTGAGTATGCTTATATACAATGGTCTTTTTTACGGAAGGACAAATTTCCAATGCCTCATCCACCACCGCTTTTAAAGGAATATCCTTTGCTCCGCGAAAACCACCATCAGAAGTTACTACAATGTTACAATCGGCATCCTGAATTCTGTCAGAAAGAGACCTGAATGAAAACCCTCCAAACACAACAGAATGGATAGCCCCTAATCTTGCACAAGCCAACACTGCAATGGCAAGCTCCGGAATCATTGGCATATAAATACAGATGCGGTCGCCTTTTTTAGCACCATTCTTTTTCAATACGTTTGCGAAACGACACACTTCAGCATGAAGCTCTTTATAAGAAATTTTTCTGGCCTCGGTATTCGGGTCGTTTGGCTCCCATAATATAGCCGTTTGGTTACCCTTTTTCTCAACATACCGGTCCAAACAATTTTCTGTAATATTTAATTTCCCTCCTTCGAACCATTTAACTGATGGTTCGTTAAAATTCCATTCTAATACGTTGTTCCATTTTTTCTGCCACGTAAACTGTTCCGCCTGTTCCGCCCAAAAAGCCTCTGGCGTTTCGATACTACGTTTATATTCCTGCTGATAATCTTCGAATGAAGTGATACGTTTCATATTACCTTTATTAAAATGATATTTTCAAAGTTATAAAAAGAAATTGAATTCAAAAATGAGAGGATTGAAATTTGATGGTAACTACACATTAGCAGATTGTACAGACTTAACTTACGCTTTATAAAAACAATAACGAGAATAATTAAAAAATTCAAATCCCCTGATTATTGACGTTGATCATCATTAATCAGGGGATTTATGTGTGCCACTGGCAAACAATTTTTTAATTAGCCCATGCTGTTAGCGATAGCGCTGAAGGTAGTTTCATTTCTACCCAATCTGGAAATCACACGCATGTGAGATAAAAATGCCGTTCCTAAACTTTCGTTATATAAATAAGGAACTCCGAATTCTTTTGCTGTTTGTTCCACAATTGGCGCAATTTCAGGGTAATGAACATGACAAATACGTGGAAAAAGATGGTGGATCGCCTGATAGTTTAAGCCACCAACATAATACGTAATCAACCAGTTGTCTTTCGAAAAATCAGCGGTGGTATTTAATTGGTGTATTGCCCACTCATTTTCAATATTACCTTTTAAATCCGGTTGAGGGAACGTAGTATCCTCTACCACATGCGCCAACTGGAATACAATACTCAGTATCAGCCCGGCAACCACATGCAATGATAAAAACCCTAGAAGTACCTGTCCTAGGCTTAAATCAAGTAA
Organism: Bacteroidota bacterium; assembly: GCA_040387415.1. Classification (GTDB taxonomy): domain Bacteria; phylum Bacteroidota; class Bacteroidia; order 2-12-FULL-35-15; family 2-12-FULL-35-15; genus 2-12-FULL-35-15. The sequence continues at coordinate 98,801 of JAZKDU010000013.1, read as the reverse complement.
AATTGTTGGCAATACAATTATATAGCCCCAATAAATAATTTTCCAGAAAATGATTGTTGCCAATGTTCTTACACGGTCAAATTTACTTTCACGGTTAAGTCCTTCTTTTATGAACTGGATATATTGAACAAAATCCTTAGCCGTAGTCCAGTAAAGTGACATAATTGCATAAAACACAAATACATAAGCAACCTGAAATTTTTGAATTTTCTTATACTTTCCATCAGGAGAAAAGCGCATAATCACCTTATTATCAATATCTCTGTCATGATTATGGATATTGGTATAGGTATGATGCAAAATATTGTGTTGGGTTTTCCAGTTTTTATTATCCCCTCCTACAATAGTTAGGGATAAACTAAGCATTTTATTTACAAACGCATTGGATGAATAGGCGCCATGGTTAGCATCGTGCATTACACTCATTCCTATCCCTGCAAGCCCTAAGCCCATAACTAATGAGCATATCCACATGCCAAACGTACTGTAACCTTGCGTCATTATTAAAAAATAAGGCACAAAATAAAGGCTTAACATCACAATAGTTTTTACAACCATTGTAGTATTAGCATGTTGTGAAATATTATTCTCTATAAAATAATTGTCGACTCTTTCCTTTAACGTATTAAAGAACTGAGTTTTATCCTTATTTATAAATTTTATTTTTGGTTTCATTATTGATTTTTTTATGTTGGATCAAAAAATGTTCATGCAAAGGTAATTAAAAATAATAACATATAAATTACGACTTATACAGAGGGTGTGGTAAGATAAATGGAACCTTTGAAAACAAATTCAGATGAGAGAATAAATGTATTTCCCTTCGATTAAGATGACTTGTACTAAAACGTAGTATCCTGGTTAATATTGCGCTACTATCTGCTAATTTCTTTCGATTATTGGACCAGCAAATTACATCCCCGGATATCACTATTATCAAACCGGCCCATTATTTCAAAAGAATGGTCGGCATAACATTTACCTAAATCCTGAGTAGCTATAAAAGAGCAGGAATATAAGTTAGCAAGGTCAATAATGTTAACGCCTCCTGTTTTTTTCTCCATTAAAACCGCAAACGGATCATTTGTATCCCGTATTACTATTTTCAGCCATGGCGGACAATTAAATATACCCTTACCTTTAGAATAGCCTTGTGACAATAGCTCCGTCATTCCGTATTCACTATGAATAACATCTACTCCAAAGCCTTCACACAAAACAGTATGTAATTCTTCACGTACCATCTCCTGGCGCTTGCCCTTCATCCCTCCTGTTTCCATTATGATGGTGTGCTTTAATTGAAACTTTTCCCTCTCAATTAAATCGAGTAATGCGTAAGTCACACCCAGCAAAATAGTTTTTTGTTTTTTTTGTTCCTGAAGCTTCAGTTGGGTTATTAATTCTTCGTAATTATCCAGGTAAAAACCGCTTGCAGCGTCACGACTTTTTTTAATAAGATCTTCAGCCATATAAATAAGGGAAGAGCCTTCGCGCTCCAGGTAAGATGGAAGCAAAGCCAGAATGCAATACTCCTCCACATTGCCATAAAAATGCTTAAAACCATCTAAATAGCTCCTTTCATAAATATCTGTGTTTGTTACATAGTGTTTACTTTTAACAATTCCGCTGCTGGTAAAAACTTGTGCATTAGAAATATTAAATTGAGGATCAGCAACCAAAATATGTGACTTAAAAAACTCAATTGGCATAAAGGGAATATCCTCCAATTCGGAAACCAAATCAGGATTGATTTTTAGAGCATCTATATAATTGCGGTAAACCTTATTTTCCTTGGATTGATACTTAAAAACAGCAAGAGCCAGCTGCTTAAACTCATCTGACGTTTTTATACTAAAAATTTGGTTTATTAAAGGTTTCGCTTCCAGCACAATAATTGCTTTTTTGATACGTTTTACTTGCTTTCGACAAAATTAATTATTAATTTTAATGTTCCTATTCATCTTTAATGAAACAATTTATTTACATATCATTTTTACTCGTTTGCATTGGCGCTTCTTCCTGTGTAAAGGAAAAACAGTTTCCACCTCAGCCGGTTATTAAATTTGAAAAATTTACTGCCTACGGTAATGATTCGGCAGACTGTATCATCACTTTTCAGGATGGTGACGGGGATATTGGAATTTTACCCGGTGATGCTATTTCTCCAGATGATTTAAAAATGAAATATTTATACAAAGGTCCGGGCAATGTTTTTATGCCTGTAGATTCTTCTTTTGGAACCACACAATTCGACACACTATTTTACAGCTATCGAGTACCGAACATCACGCCTGACGGCCAGTACAAAGCCTTAGATGGTGAAATAAAGATAAAGCTGAGAACGGCACCCTTATTTGGTCCACACACTGTTGTTAAATTTGAAATAGTGTTAAAAGACAGAGCCGGAAATAAAAGTAATATGGTTACAACCAATGAGATACTAGTAACCCCATAATTCAATTATCCCAGTTCATACAACAGCTTCTTTCCCGGGAAATTCAACAATTTTATTATTATTCTAATATCCTTTTATTCAGTGTAAAATTTTCCGATATTTGTGGGATATGACCGATCAAAAGGAGAAAAAGGGTAAATTAATTGAACGTTTGCGTCACCGCTACCGCCTTGTGGTAATGAATGACGATACGTTTGAAGAAAAGCTCTCCTTGCAGCTTACTCCGCTTGGTTTATTTATTTTAGTAGGTTCTATCACCATTGTAATGGTGATGATCGTTACTTCCCTGATTGCTTTTACACCCTTGCGTGAATATATTCCGGGATATGCTGATGCCGGGGCCCGCAGGAATCTCATCCGCCTTACTTTTAAAAGTGATTCTTTAGAAAAATCACTTATTGAACAAAATGCCTTTATGGCAAATATTAGTAATGTTTTAAAGGGTGATATGAAAATTGACAGTGCGCAAAACCGCCCAAATAAAAATACAGAGTACAATAAATTAAAAATGACCGCTTCAAAAAGTGAATCGGAATTAAGAGAAAGTATTGAATCGCAGGATCAATATAATCTTACCTATGAAACTGGACCAGGTAAAAATGGCATAACAAATTTTTCTTTTTTTACACCACTGAAAGGAATTGTTTCCAGCTCTTTTAAAACCAGCGAATTGCACTATGGTATTGACATTGTAGGACCGGAAAACGAAGCTATAAAAACTACATTAGACGGTACTGTTATTTTAGCTACCTGGTCATCGGAAACCGGCTATACCATATCCGTTCAGCACAGTAACAATTTAATATCGGTTTATAAACACAATTCGGTATTGTTAAAAAAGATAGGTGATTATGTTAAAGCGGGTGATCCGATTGCCATTATTGGTAATTCGGGAGAGCAGACAACCGGCCCTCATTTGCATTTTGAATTATGGTACAATGGAAATGCTATTGACCCGCAGGATTATATGGTCTTTTAAAAAAAAAACAAATTGGATAAAAAAAAGAACATAGCAATACTTGGATCTACCGGTTCTATTGGAACTCAGGCATTGGATGTTATCCGCGCCAATCAGGATGCTTTTACTGTAGAGGTTCTTACGGGCAACGGTAATGCTGATCTATTGATAAAACAGGCCATTGAATTTTCACCCAATACCGTTGTAATTGCTGATGAAACTCAATACAAATATGTAAAAGAAGCTTTACAGCAATACGACATTAAAGTATTTGCCGGTAACAAGGCCATTACAGAAGTGGTAACAATGGACAGTATTGATATGGTGCTCGCAGCCATTGTTGGTTATGCCGGCCTTGCATCTACTATTTCTGCTATCAAAGCAGGTAAACAAATTGCTCTTGCAAACAAAGAAACATTAGTTGTTGCTGGCGATTTGGTTACCAAACTGGCGAAAGAAAATGGTGTAAACCTATATCCTGTTGACTCGGAACACTCCGCTATTTTCCAATGCCTTGCAGGCGAATTTCATAACCCGGTCGAAAAGATCTATTTAACTGCTTCCGGAGGGCCTTTCCGTGGCAAGGATAAAGACTTCCTACAACATATTAAAAAAGAGCAGGCACTGAAACATCCTAATTGGGAGATGGGCGCTAAAATCACTATTGACTCTGCATCGCTTATGAACAAAGGTCTGGAAGTGATTGAGGCTAAATGGCTGTTCGGTTTAAAAACGGAGCAAATTGATGTTATTGTGCATCCTCAAAGTATTGTACATTCCATTGTTCAGTTTACCGATGGCAGTATGAAAGCCCAGATGGGATTACCTGACATGAAATTACCCATACAATATGCAATGGCTTATCCCAACCGCATAAAGTCTGATTTCCCTCGTTTTAATTTTATGAATTACCCTCAACTGACTTTTGAACCGGCCGATAGCAAAACATTTCGTAACCTTGCATTAGCGTTTGAGGCAATGTACAAAGGAGGTAATTCTCCCTGTGTGTTAAATGCAGCAAATGAAATAGCTGTAGAGGCTTTTCTAAAAGATAAAATCGGCTTTTTAGAAATGAGCGATGTAGTAGAAAAATGTTTGCAAAGTATTGAATTTTTGAGCAAACCCAACTACAACGATTACGTTGAAACGGATAAAGAAACAAGGCTATTCGCCACTGAGCTGATTTAAATTTACAATAAAACCAAATAGCAAAGAACTAATTTTACTTATGGAAATTTTAATACAAGCAACACAATTTATTTTAAGCCTCTCTATACTTATTGTATTACACGAGTTAGGACACTTTATACCCGCCAGATTATTTAAAACACGTATTGAAAAATTTTATTTGTTTTTCGATCCATGGTTTTCGTTATTTAAAATAAAAAGAGGCGGTACGGAGTATGGTATCGGCTGGCTTCCCTTAGGTGGATATGTGAAGATCTCCGGGATGATTGACGAGTCGATGGACAAAGAACAAATGAAATTACCGCCTCAGCCCTGGGAATTTCGCGCAAAGCCAGCATGGCAGCGATTAATCATTATGATTGGGGGAGTTACTGTAAACGTAATACTTGGAATATTAATTTATGCCATGGTTTTATTCACCTGGGGCGAAGAGTTTTTGCCTACAAAAAATGTTACAAATGGTGTGGCAGTAGACACACTAGCCTATCAAATGGGTTTACGTGATGGTGACATGATACTTTCCGTTGATAACAACCCCGTTGCAAGCATAAATAAAGTACCTTATGAAGTGCTGATCAATAAAGCAAAAAGTATTCAGGTAGCGCGCAACGGTGAAAAAATTGATATCGCTGTTACCGATGATGATTTAAGCGAAATGATCAAACATAAATACAATCTGGTTGAACCACGATTTCCTTTTGATATTGATACCGTACTTGCAGGTAAACCTGCAGAAGCAGCGGGTATAAAAAAAGGTGATAAAGTAATTGCTATCAATAACGCTCCAACACCTTATTACCAGGATGTTGTAAAAGTTCTTCAAAACAATAAAAACCTTCCCGTTGAAATTACATTACTGCGAAATAATGATAGTATAACAACAAAAGCAACTGTTGCAGAGGACGGCAGACTTGGATTTGGGCCTAAATCTATTGATAACTATTTTACACTTGAAACAAGAGAATATAATTTCCTGGCTTCTTTCCCGGCAGGTGTAAACAGGGCCTATGAAACATTTGATAGTTATATCAAGCAATTTAAAGTGCTTTTTACGGTAAAAGATGCTCACAAAGAACTTGGCGGTTTTGTTGCGATGGGCAAGGCATACAGTACAACCTGGGATTGGCAGCGTTTCTGGACCTTTACTGCCTTTTTAAGTATTGTGCTTGCTATTATGAACATATTGCCAATTCCAGCATTGGATGGAGGACACGTGATGTTTTTATTATATGAAGTGATTACGCGCAGAAAACCCAATGAAAAAGTAATGGAATATGCACAATATGCAGGTATGTTTTTGTTACTGGCATTGTTGTTGTACGCTAATGGCAATGATGTTGTTAGGTTATTTAACAAATAGACCAAAATTTGAATTGGTAAAATAAATGAACTAACTGCCTTGCAGTTTAAAATAAAATTTATTTTACAGTCCATTTTCTGAAACGTCATTGCGAACCTTCTTCGCAGAAAGGCTCAAGCAATCTAGCATTATAAATGAGATTGCTTCGTTCGCAAAAGCGCTCTCGCAATGACGGATAACTTATAAGATTCACCATTTGAAAAATTGTAATTGGTAACATAATGAACAATTTCAAAAACTGCCTTTTAATTTTCTTTTACTTTATCGCGTTGATTTCTTCAGCGCAGGAAGGCACACGTGCTCCTAAAAATAACGATCAGGCGGTTATTGGTAAAATAATGCTGGTACCATTTGATCCAAAATTATACATGAGTGAGATTGACATGAAAATCAATCAACAAACCAAATGGAATTTTGAAAAAATACGTGAAAATTTCCGTCAGCAATTGAATAACCAGTTAAAGCTTAAATTACAAAGTACCGCCCCTGTTGTTTCATTTTACTCGGATTCAGCAAAAATGGCAAAGGATTTATTTTATATCTATAATTCAACCAACCTTTCCTACGATTTAGTAAGTAATCCAAATCCCAAAACGCAGCCGGTAAAGCAAAGCGGTATTAAAAACGGGCAATTGGCAGTAGAAGTAAATACCGACAAAAAATTTATGAATACCAAAATCACTGATCAGAAAATGTTAAGTTATTTGAACAATAAATATAAAACCGATTATTTTGTTTTTGTTAACCAACTGGATATTACCAATGATATGGACTCCTATGATATTGCTACTGATACCTATCAGCGCGAAGTAGCAGTTCATTATACCATAGTGGATAAAGCAGGAAAGAGTCTTTCATCCGGAATGTCAACCTCACGTTTTTCATCCAAAGAAAACGATCCAAAAAAAATTGTTGCACTTAACTTCTCTCCAATTTCATCCGATATCGCATCCAAATTAACGGCCATTGTAAAGCCTGAGCAGGCAAAGAGTCAGAAAAAATAATTTTAAAAAGAGGTTAGATCAACCGCAACGTTTTTATACTATTTATTTTTTTCTGATAATGTAAAAACCATGTCAATTGCAGTTCATGGGTCCCGCCTGTTATTTCATTTGTAAGTTTTGATGTTGTAAAATCATACGAATAGCCGATTTTTAGAAATCTATTCTGAAATCCTGGATTTATAATAAAAGCATCGCCATTTCTGTAACTCAACGCTAATACAGCCCATTTGTATTTGGCAGTTATGCCAGGCAATACCATTTGAAACATTTTCTGTTTCATTATTAAAATATTCGGAGAAAACAGGAAGTTTTTAAAATTCAGATTTGCTCCTGCATGAACAGTAATTTTTCTTGGCAATTGGCTTGGGCCTAGAAACCCTTCATCTGGCTGCGTTAAATGATGTGCTGCTATACCACCATAAAACCGGGTAGTGTATATAAGCAATCCGGCAGAGATGTCCATATTGGATTTATTTGAAGAAGACGGTATTTCATTTGAATTAGATGTAAAACCTCTTCGGGCATCAATCATATCACCGAATGTTAATTTACTCCAATCCAACTTTTTTTGAATATATCCAAAACCAATTGCAGGTTGTATAACCATTTTATGATCAAAAAATTCAAAATGCGGTGCATAGTTAATTTCTATCGCGTTTGTAATAAGTGCACCACCACCTGCATTATCATTTAAATAAGTAAATCCTAAACCACCTCTTAAAAAACGAACATATTGATCGGCAGAAATATAAAATGTTCTATAAGCACCATTGATATTTGGCCATTGTAATCTATAAGCCTTAGAAAGCACCAAAGTACTATCGGTTCCAGCAAAGGCGGGATTAGTATATATCCTTGAAGCGTTATACTGCGAAAAATGTGCATCCTGCGCAATTAAAAAAGTACCGCCCAAAAGAAACATTACTAATATTAATGGATATTTCATGAATGCTGGTTTTTAAGAATTATGAATATATTTCATACTACTCTGTAAACTTATACCCCACTCCTCTTATTGAATGAAAGTGTTTTGGCTCTCTTTGAGTTTTCTCAAAATATTTCCGGAATGCCAGTATATAATTATCAATGGTGCGTGAGGAGGGGTAAACATCAGTTCCCCAAATGGTATCCAAAATTTCTTCACGTGAAACTACCTTTCCCTCCTGTTCAATTAACAGTTTTAAAAGAGCAATTTCCCGTTTGGTAATTCCAGCTTTTTGTCCGTCCACGCCTTTAATTTCGTAGGTATTGAAACTAATTTCATTCCCTCCAAATGTATAAAATTCAAGGCCTTTTTCAGTATCCGAAGTTTTACTTCGTTTTAATAAAATCTGTACTCTTAGTAATAATTCTTCCAGATTGAATGGCTTGGTTAGGTAATCGTCTGCTCCTAGTTTTAACCCTCTAATACGGTCACTACTTGAATCCTTGGCGGTTAAAAACAGGATTGCAACGCTGGTGTTTTCCTTACGTATTTCTTCACATACATCAAAGCCATGTATTTCCGGAAGCATCACATCTAAAATCACCAGGTCAAAATCACCTTTACGAAACTCCTTTAGCGCTTCAATACCTGTAATTGCTGGTGTTACGGCATAACCCTCTAATTCCAGGTTTAACTGGATCGTTTTTAAAAGATGCTCTTCATCTTCAACTAAAAGAATACGTTTGCTGCTCATTTGTAGAGTAAAGATAATACGTTTCTGCTTAATTAGAGATTAAGATAATAAAAGGGCAGCTATTCATATGATTTATTCAAATAACTTTCCAAAGCCAAATACAGCCATTAAATAGTGTTTAATTTATTGAATATCCCTTAGTGTTTATTTGTTATCCGTTATGTTATTCGCTTAACAAAGCGTAACTTTGTTAAACTAAATTATCCTCGCATGAGCACTGAAAAAATTGAATCTGTTTTAACTGATTCTACTATATCCGCAGATCTTAAAAATATTGCCGAAAAAGTTTACCATAACGAACGTATCACATTTGACGAGGGCGTTTTACTCTATCAGAAAGGCGAATTAGGCTACCTGGGATCTTTAGCAAATTATATTCGTGAAAAGAGACATGGCAATGACGTTTATTTCAATCGTAATTTCCACATTGAACCTACTAATATTTGTGTGTTCGACTGTAAATTCTGCTCTTATTCCCGCTTATTAAAACAGAAGGACGGAGCATGGGCACTATCAGAAGAAGAAATACTTCAGCTGGTTCATAAGTACGATGGCAAGCCGGTTACCGAAGTTCACATTGTGGGCGGTGTTCATCCGAAAATGGGACTGCACTATTTTGCTGGTTTAATTAAAAAGATAAAAGCCATTCGTCCTGATATACATGTAAAAGCGTTTACAGCAGTAGAATTAGAGTATATGTGCCGCAAAGCAAAAGTAAGCTACGAAGAAGGATTGCGCATTTTAAAAGAACATGGCCAGGATTCGCTACCGGGAGGAGGCGCGGAGATATTTGATGAAGAGATCAGAAAACAAATCTGTGAAGATAAATGTACTTCCGCTGAATGGCTCGAAATGCATGAAACAGCGCATAAACTGGGCATGCCTTCAAACGCTACCATGCTTTACGGACATATTGAAAAATTTGAGCATCGTGTTGATCACATGAACCGTCTGCGTACGTTGCAGGACAGATCTAAAGGGTTTAATACTTTTATCCCTTTAAAATTCAGAAACAAAGGAAACCAAATGAGTCATCTGAAAGAAGTAGATGTAATTGAGGATCTTCGTAATTACGCTATCTCCCGCATTTACATGGATAATTTTGCGCATCTAAAAGCTTATTGGCCGATGATTGGCAGAACTACCGCTCAGCTGTCTTTATCTTTTGGTGTTGATGATATAGACGGTACTATTGACGATTCCACAAAGATCTATACAATGGCGGGATCGGAAGAGCAATCTCCGGCATTAACCACACAGCAGCTCGTTGAAATGATCAAGCAGGTAAACCGAATCCCTATTGAGAGAGATACGCTTTATAATGTAATTACCGATTACAGTAATTATGATTTCAGCAAAGAGGCCGCAGTCCTATAATAAACACATTACATTAACAACCCTAACATGGATTCTGATCTAGAGAAAAATTTTAAAGATGTAGTAAAAACGCTGTCGCTTCAATTCGGAGACGACATGGATATTCAGGCAGTATTGTTTCTGATAGGTGTGCAGGAATTAGGAAAAGGTCCAAGAAAATTTTCTAAAAGTGCAAAGTTAGATGTCATGCATATTGCAATATGCACGTTACTTGAACCTTACGGATATTACAAATATGAAGGATTGGATAAAGACGGCTGGCCTCATTGGGAAACAAATGAAAAATTACCCCCATTAAAACCAGGACAGCAATTACAGCTTATGAAACAAGCCATAGTTGATTATTTTAAGAATAAAGAATTGGTGAATTAAGGTTTTAAAGTAACGGTTACTTCTGCCGTTTTTCCAGGCTCATCTAAACGAAGAATTCCTTTTCCAAGCATACCTGGGTAAGCAGAAGGTTTCTCTGCCTCAATATCAAGTATTGCAGGAAGTTTAAGCTCAAAATTTGCCACTCCCGAACCATCTGTGGTAGCTGGTTCAAATGTTTTGGTGCCATTAACGGAAGGAGCACCTAATCGAACAGTTGCACCAGCAACCGGAACTCCGGCAGTATCTACCACCGTTACTTTTCCATAACACGTTTTATCTTTTTTGCAGGAAGAAGTGGAAAGTGCTACCAGCACCAACAGAGATACACATGTTAAAGCAGAAATTCTTACGATATTTTTCATTGCATTAATGTTTTAAAAATATTTTTTCGTTCCTTAATAAAACGGCATTATCTTTACGAATAGCAAATCTAACACTTTATTTTATGAATTACAAAAAACTTTTAGGCGTTTTGGGCATTCAAATTGTCTTTTGTGTGCTTTTAGTCTCATTTAAATCAAGCACTGCCGTGGATGAAACTAAAATACTGATAACCACTGATTTCGGAACAATTAAAATTAAGCTTTACAACGAAACTCCATTGCACCGTGATAATTTTATAAAGCTTGTAAAGGAACATTATTTCGACAGTTTGCTATTTCACCGAATTATCCAAAATTTTATGATCCAGGGCGGTGATCCTGATTCCAAAAATGCTGCACCCTTGGTTGAACTTGGTAACGGTGGGCCAGGATACACTATTCCTGCAGAATTTAATCCTAAATTATTTCATAAAAAAGGTGTACTAGCAGCTGCCCGTGACAGTGACCTTGAAAATCCAACCCAGGCTTCGGCCGGATCCCAGTTTTACATTGTACAAGGACGTATTTTTAATGATTCTTTATTAAAAATACAGGCAAAACGCATTACCAGGTTGAAACTCACAAATAAGATCGTCAATCGTGCCGAAAACAAAACATTGCTGGATAATTACCAGAAATTTGTAAAAATACAGCAAGCGGATAGCATGAAATACCTGAATGAACTCATTAATAAACAAGTGGATGCTGAACTTCCGAACACACCCGAATACAGCTTCAGTCCTGAACAGATTAAAACATATACCACAATTGGCGGAACACCGCACCTCGATAACAGTTATACGATATTTGGAGAAGTAATTGAAGGGCTGGAAGTTATTGATGCTATTGCCAAGCAGAAAACGGACAAAAACAACCGGCCACTTGCTGATGTAAGAATGAAAATTTCTATTATTCCTTAATACATTACAATTATAAAACAGATTATTACCTTTGTTAAAATATCAGGATCCGATGAAAAACAAAATTGAAGAATTATTAAGCGAAATTGAGGCGTTTGCAGCTGACAGTAAGGAACATGTTGAAGAATTCCGTATTAAAATATTAAGTAAAAAAGGAAAAGTAACGGAGCTATTTGACGAATTCAAAAATGTTGCTCCTGAATTGCGCAAAGAAGTTGGACAAAAACTCAATGAACTTAAAAATAAAGCACAGGAAAAAGTAAATGAATTAAAAGAAAAATTTGAAAGTGCGGACGATAAAAAAGATGCAACCATTGATTTAACGCTGCCAGCAGAGAATTTGGCTGTAGGTTCACGTCATCCTTTGTCACTTGTGCGTTCCCAGATAGTGGATATTTTTGCAAGAATTGGTTTTACCGTTTCTGACGGACCAGAAATAGAGGATGACTGGCATAATTTCACTGCGCTGAATACCCCTGCTGACCACCCTGCCCGTGATATGCAGGATACCTTTTATATCAACGAAAACCCGGACATAGTGCTGCGTACCCAAACCTCATCTGTGCAGGTGCATGTAATGGAAAACAGCAAGCCGCCCATCCGTACTATTTCTCCAGGCAGAGTGTATCGTAATGAAGCCATTTCGGCCCGTGCGCATTGCCAGTTTCACCAGGTAGAAGGATTGTATATTGATAAAAATGTTTCGTTTGCAGATTTAAAACAAACACTATTATATTTTTCAAAAGAAATGTTTGGTGAAGAAACGAAGATCCGTTTGCGTCCTTCATTTTTCCCCTTCACTGAAATCAGTGCTGAAATGGATATCTCCTGCCCTTTCTGCAAAGGCAATGGCTGCAACATCTGTAAAGGTGCCGGCTGGGTAGAAATTTTAGGATGTGGGATGGTTGATCCTGCCGTACTTGACAATTGTAAAATTGACAGTAAAACATATAGTGGATTTGCATTCGGAATGGGAATTGAACGTATTACTATGCTGAAATACCAGGTAAAGGATCTGCGTTTATTTTTTGAAAACGATGTGCGTTTTTTAAAACAGTTTAAGTCTGTTATATAAACTCAGGCAACTTGCTCTTTTCTCCAAAATTAAATAATACATAGGATAAACTGAGTTAACGATTACTCGAAAATGACTGCTCCCTCCCGTCTTCAACATATTCAGGAAATGCTCAAAAATGAACCAAACGATTCATTTTTGAGCTATGCATTGGCATTGGAATACGCGAAACTTAACGATACAACAAAAGCGATTGAACTTATTGAAGAATTACTGGGACGTGATGAAAATTATTTAGGAGCCTATTATCAATTAGGAAAGTATTACGAACAAACGCAAGAATTAGAAAAGGCTTCCGCTATCTATACAAAAGGCCTTACTATTGCTAAACTTCAAAAAAATAACAAAGCACTTGGCGAATTAAATGAAGCATTAATGATGCTGGAGGATTGATAGGGTACTCCCAACTATTCCTATTAGGATGCCTTCCTACACGCAACAAATCACCGCTTTTACAAATAAATTAATTCTGACAACGATCCCTTTCTCTTATTTAATTTCGCTGTAAAGAGTCACAATCTTCTGTTGCTGTGCTTTATCAAATGCTATTTGTTTCTCCAAATCGCCAATTTCAGGAGCCCCAGGTGTTTTAACTTTTAAAGTTTTTAATTTTTTAGAATTATCCTCAGCCCGTACTTCATACATCGTTGCTAAATCTCTAAGCGCTTTTTTTGCATAATAGGCCACCCATTTATTACCATCCTGACTTTCTGTAATGCTCTTTAACACCTGTATTCCGGAAGTAACCGTTTCGTCTTGGGTAACTTTTTGAAGGAATAATCCATACAAGCTTACAAAACCAATTTTTGCAAAGCCGGTAATCTTACTTTCAGATTTTACAAAAAAATCATTATTAACATCAGAACCGTAATTCGCATATATATCAGCAATTACAAATAAAATATCATTACTTTTTTCATTCTCGTATTTTTTAGCAAGTGATAATCCTTCCTGCGGATTCGCTTTAGAAATAGCCACCAATGAAGAACCTAACACTCTATAAGATAAATCGCCCATCGCATTTTTATACACCTCCATTAAAGACTCATCCTTATAGGTGGCAGCTAAAAAATCTATAGATGCAGCGCGTACTGCTGCTTTTTTATCTGTTTGAGCAAGCTTAACCAAGGTTTCCTTTATTTGTTTATCATGCACTGCAGGAACCTCTTTTAACATATAAATAACATCCTCACGAATCTTCCAAAAAGAATCATTTAATGCTGACAATAGAACCTGTGCTGCAAGGGAATCCTTTGCATTTTTTGATAATTCATCTAAAGCCTCCATTCGATCAAGATAAAGCGGAGCATTCTTATATTGAAAAGCCCATTGTTTAACTGATTTCTGTTCTACTTTAGTGCATAACAACATTTTCTCAGCATCCACATTTACCAGATCAGGATGTACTGCCTCAAATTCAAACGTTTCATCAACTTTGGTTACTGTAATTTTATGTCGTTCCACCTTACCATTTGAATAAATGTCAACGGACATCGGCAATTTGAATAGAGGTGCTTTATTCAAATCCTGCGTTTGAACAATCTGTACTTTTTGTTTTTTATTTACTGTATCGTACGTTGCTTTAATTAGCAAGCTTGGATGACCTGATGAAAGGAACCATTGATTAAAAAACCAATTCAAATCTTCACCCGTTACTTTCTCAAATGCAAAACGAAGATTATGAATTTCTACGGAAGTAAATTTATTAGTCTCCAAATATAATTTTAGAGATGCAAAAAAGGCATCGTCTCCAACATGTTTTCGCAACATATGAAGTACTTGCCCCCCCTTATTATAGCTATGTCCATCAAACATATCCTCTCTATCCTCATACTGGTATCGCACCAAATTCACTTGTTTCCGCGCTGATTCAGAGAAATAGCCATCACGTGATTCGGCACTGTGCAGATCTGCTTCATCCGACCCATATTTATATTCATTCCATAAATATTCACCATACGTTGCAAAAGATTCATTCAATGGCAGATTACTCCACGATTCGCAGGTAACTAAGTCGCCAAACCATTGATGAAAAAGCTCATGTGAAATGACATCTTCAAAGTCCTTATCTAAAAGCTCTCTGTCGGTACGTTGTAAAAATTCACCATGTAAGGTCGCTGTTGTGTTCTCCATAGCGCCAGAAACATAGTCGCGCACAATTACCTGGGAATATTTATTCCAGGCATAAGGAACACCCAGTTTATTTGAAAAAAACTCAAGCATTTCGGGAGTATTACCAAAAATCAGCTTTGTATACGGAGCATACTCCTTTTCTATATAATAACTTACTTCTTTATCCCGCCATACATCTTTTGCAACATTAAATTCACCTATTGCCATCATTACCAGATAAGGCGCATGAGGGAGATCCATTTTCCAGCAATCGGTGCGGGTATTATCTCCATTATCGGTTGAGAAAATTAATTCTCCATTTGAAAGGGTAGTAAATTTCTTATCAACGGTAATATATATTTCATTCGTCATTCGTTCGTTAGGACGATCTATAGTAGGAAACCATACTGAACTTGATTGTGTTTCTCCCTGTGTCCAGATTTGCTGCGGCTTATCCTTTTCTTTACCATCGGGATTAATAAAATATAATCCTTTATCATCCGTAATGGCTGCACTACCGCCTCCGCCTTTTAATTCATTCGGTTTAGATACATAGTCAATGAAAATGGTATACGATTCTGAATTTGTATATTCTTTGTCCAATTTTATAGTTATGATATCTTTCTCATACTTATATTCCAAACGCTTTCTTGGAATTTCCTGGGAAGAATTTTCCTCATTTTTTAATGACAGATCTTTTTTCTCATTTGATCCCGTTGAAATATCCTTCTGAATAAGGGACACTTCCTTAATTTCCATACCTCTTGCATCAAGTTCTAAAATGGATGTGGGATAAAAATAGGGCTTAATTGTAATGGTGGCTTTTCCGAATAAATATTGTTTGGACCAATCAAAACTAACATCCAATTTTGTGTGAATGATATCATTAATGCGGGTAGCGGAAGCCCGGTAAATTTTCAATTCCGCGGATTCTGGATTTGTTTCAAGTGTATCCAGATTAACTATTTCATATTTATTACTGTCCTTAGATTTTTTAGCAAGGAAACAGGAACTAAATAAAAAAGTCAAGGGAATTACAAAAAAATATTTCTTCAAAGTCATCTTATTTTTTTTAGAAAGTCAAAGGTTGTGAAAATAATATAGATTTCAAACTTTATGGGAATAATAAGAATATTTCTGGAGGCAATGAAAAACATACAAAATATCTTAATCCAGTTAATTTTAGAGTAATACGAACTGCGGATTTTATTGCATTTTTAATTTATTTCCCATTAAAACGTAGTGTTTTTTAAATCAAAAAAATTACATTTGTAATATGCTAAAAGTTAAAATAAATAACAAAAAAGAACATCAGGTTGTATTTGATGATACTACAAAAGGAACGATTGATGGCAAGACATTTGATTGGGATATTATTGAAGTTAAAAGTGGAAGCTTTCATATTATAAAAGACCTTAAATCATATAATGTAGAAGTAATTAAAGCTGATTCTGCTGAAAAAACTTTTTTGATAAGCGTGAATGGTAATAAATATCAATTAGAGGTGAAAGACAAATTTGACGAGCTATTGAAAAGTCTTGGCCTTGATAATATGAATACCGCTAAGGTAAATGAGCTGAAAGCTCCAATGCCAGGATTGGTATTGGACGTGCGGATTGCGGAAGGTGATACTGTAAAAAAAGGTGATCCAATTATTGTGCTGGAAGCCATGAAAATGGAAAACATCATTAAATCACCAACGGATGGAACCATCAAAAAAATTAATGTAAAGAAGGGTGTGGCCGTAGAAAAAAACCAGGTATTGATTTACTTTTCTTAATTAAAGAATTAATAAAAAAACGTAACATGGAAAATAATAACTCACGCAGAGATTTCCTTAAAAAGTCAGCTGCGCTGGCATTGGGTACTATTGCTGCTACAGCTATTACCAATAAAACGTTCGCTGACTCTGAATATTTCAATACAGCAAAGCAATCCTTTTTACTAGAGGGTGAAAAATTCACCTTATCCGTGTTACCATACAGCTATAATGCATTAGAGCCTCATATCGATAAGCAAACGATGGAGATCCATCACAGCAAACATCATCAGGCATATGTAACCAATTTGAATAAAGCGCTGGAAACCCTTGACAGTAATCTATTGGGAGGCATTTATACATTTGACGCTATATTTGACAAAATAGAAAAACTACCTCCTGCTATACGAAATAATGCTGGCGGGCACTACAACCATTCTTTGTATTGGATATTAATGAAACCTAACGGTGGCGGACAGCCTAAAGGAAGATTAGCTGCTTCTATCAATGCATCCTTTGGCTCGTTTGATGAATTTAAAAAGAAATTTAATGAAACTGCAATGAGCAGATTTGGCTCCGGATGGGCCTGGCTAGTGTTCAACAAGGGAAACTTAACCATCACTTCAACAGCTAATCAGGATAATCCGCTTATGAACTTAAGCGGTATTGAAACAAAAGGAACTCCTATTATTGCGTTGGATATTTGGGAACATGCCTATTACCTGAAAAACCAAAACCGCAGAGCAGACTACATTGCATCCTGGTGGAATGTAATGAATTGGGAGGCTGCGGAATCACTTTACAATTCGGCTGTTTCCAAAAAATAATATTCCTATTTAATAGACAACAATTTTATTAAATGCTACGCGTTCGGAACTTACAAGGCTTATCAAATAAATGCCCTTGCCATAGTTGCTTACATTCATTGATTTAAAATACTCTCCATTAAAGTTGATGAGGTATTCCTGATAAATTAAAGCACCTAAGGTATTTCTTAATTCCAGTTTGTAATCCGCTTTTTCAGCTACCTGAAACGAAACTTTAAAATTACCATCATTAGGATTCGGTGAAAGTCCAAAGAAGGAATCCTTCTCCAGTTCATTAACTCCAATGTTCATAATAGTTAAGGGTGCGGACATTGAAGAACAGCCATTCACAGTAGACACAACGGTATAGGTTCCATTTTGAGTAATGGTGTATGACTGGCCGAATGCATCAGGGATAGGTGTTCCATTAAAATACCACAGATTTCCACTAGCTGCGCTCGAGGATATTAATATTCCATTTTGAGAAATAACAGGTGTTGGCGGAACGCTGTTAACAGTCATTGTAATAGCATTGGATGTGGCAGGACTACCCGATACTCCCGGCAAATTGCTGGTTAAAACGCAGGTTACAATTTGATTCGTCATTAGTGTTATAGTAGTAAATGTAGAACTGTTTGTTCCGGCATTTACTCCATTTACTTTCCATTGGTAAACTGGAATAGTGCCACCATTCACAGGTGTTGCAGTAAATGTGGCGGACTGTCCTTCACACATAGGGTTGGTTCCTGACGTTTGAGAAATAGATATCGATGCAACGGATGCGGTTGTTACCATTACAGGAGATGATGCAATGGAAGCACAGCCATTAATAGTGGAGATAACCGTATAACTTCCATTTTGAGTAGCAGTATATGCCTGGCTGTTTGCTCCGGAAATAATCCCTCCATCCAAATACCATTGATTTCCATTTGCTGCGCTTGAAGTAAGCGTGTTTCCGCTTTGTGAAATTGTTGGAATAGGTGTAGTATTAATTAGCATTGAAATCGCGTTTGATGTTGCAGGGTTATTAGTTACTCCCGACAAATTAGATGTTAAAACACAAGTAATGATTTGTCCGTTCGTTAACGTTGAACTGCTGAATAAAGCGCTGTTTGTGCCGGCATTTACACCATTCACTTTCCATTGATAAGATGGTGTTGTTCCACCGTTTACAGCAGTTGCAGTAAATGTAAGGGGGACACCATCACAGGCAGGATTGGAACCTACGGTTTGTGCTATAGATACACCTGCTGCAATAAATGAACTTATAGTAACAGGGGCAGAAGCAGTTGAAGAGCAGCCATTTGAAGTTACAGTTACGGTGAAAGTTCCATTTTGAGTTGCAGTATACACCTGATTTATGGCACTTGTAATTAGCGTTCCGTTCCAATACCATTGGTTTCCGCTTGATATGCTTGAAGTTAAAACATTTCCATTCTGTGAAATAGAAGGTGCTGCAGGAGCTGTATTAACAGTTACAAACAGACCATTGGATGTTGCCGGATTGCCTGTTACCCCCATCATACTGGAGGTCATCAGACAAGAAACTATTTGTCCGGATGTAAGCGTAGTTGTTGTATATACCGGACTATCCGTTCCTACAAGGCCGCCATTGATCAGCCATTGATAAACAGGTGTAGTACCTCCATTTATTGGTGTTGCAGTAAATGTTATTGACTGGCCAAAACAAGAAGGATTTGTACCACCTGTTTGCGCAATAGTTACACCTGCAGCAAATGCAGCGTTTACCGTTAATACTGCTGACGTGGAAGAGCAGCCACCCGATGTAACCACTACTGTATAATTTCCATTTTGATTAATGGTATATGTTTGACTTACCGCTCCTGGAATAAGCACTCCTTCGAGATACCATTGATTACCGGTAGCTGCACTGGATGTCAAAACAGTTCCACTCAAAGAAATAGTTGGTACTGGCGGAGAAGATGTAATTGTCATCGTTATACCATTTGATGTTACCGGACTACCTGTTACATCAGGCATATTAGATGTTAATACACAGGTAACAATTTGCGCATTTGTAAGTGAAGTAGTTGTAAAAGTTGAACTGTTTGTTCCGTCATTTACTCCATTTACCTTCCATTGATAGATTGGAATTGTTCCACCATTTACCGGAAGTGCAGTAAATGTAACTGATGCGCCAGCACAGGTTGGATTAGTACCACTTGTTTGACTTATCACAACGTCTGCGCGAAAAACTTCACTTAATGGACGAATATATACTGCTCCACCCTGCGTTCCTGCAAAAAGATTCGAATCTGTTATGGCCAGTGATTTAATTACAAAATGCTCAAGGCCTGTATTGATTGCTGTCCACGTATGCCCGGTGTCATTTGAATAGAATACACCACCTCCATCAGTTCCTGCAAAAATTTTCTCATCACTTGCAGCAAACGATATAATATCAAGATCTGTAAGTCCGGTATTCATTGGCACCCAACTGCTTCCGTTATTCTTTGTAACAAACACACCGCCATTTGTACCGGCAAACACTTTGGTTCCACTTGTTACAAATGCATTAACGTTAAGATTAGTTAAACCGTTATTAACTGGTGTCCAAAGTGCGCCATCATTCGTAGACAGGAAAACTCCGTTAAAATATGTTCCTGCTAAAACTGCCGTTCCATTTATTGCTAAACACTGAACAGAAGTATTACTTAATCCGTTATTAACGGGAGTCCAAAGCCCACCACTGTTATTTGATAAAAACACGCCTCCGCCAAATGTTCCCGCAAACGTTTTCGTTCCGCTGATAGCAAAGGAATTAACGTTAGTGTTTGTTAATCCATTGTTTACCAAGGTCCAGCCACCACCATTATTTGTTGTAGAAAACACCCCTCCGCCTGATCCTGATGTCCCCGCAAAAACGGTTGTTCCATTTGTTGCTAAAGCCTGAACGGCTGTATTGGTAAGTCCATTATTAACTTTTGTCCATAGATCACCATCGTTCGAGGTTAAAAAAACTCCTCCAAGAAAGGCACCCGCAAACAGATCAGGTCCATTAGCGAGTAGTAAAGATGGTGTATTCACATTAGATAAACCTACACTGGATTGTATCCAGTTATTACCGTTATCAGAAGATGTGAATATTCCATCCCCCTGTGTTCCGGTAAAAACAGTTGAACCGCTTACGAATACGGCCCAATTCTGGAGGTTGGTTAAACCATTATTAACTGATGTCCAGCCACTGCCGTTATTAACGGACACTGTGATACCCGCACCGGAAGATGCAAAAACAGTTGTTCCATTAACTGCAAATGAGGTTACAAGTCCTATCGCATTTACCGGTGACCAGCTGCTTCCACCATTAACAGATAAAAATATCCCAAGATTATTTCCTGCAAACATGGTTGATCCGTTTACAGCAATGGCATTTATATAGAGATCTGTAAGCCCTGTATTCATTGCCATCCAGTTAGCTCCGTTATTTGATGACATATAAACGCCCTGGCCTGTTCCTGCATATATTACAGAGCCGCTGGTTGCCAGTGATAATACATAAACGCCAGAAGGCAAGCCATTGTTAGCAGCATTCCAGTTAGTTCCATTATTGGTGGAAATAAACATTCCGCCATTGGAGGCTGTAGTACCAGCAAATACAGTATTTCCAACAACTGCAATGGCATTAATGGATAAATTGGTTAAACCATTATTAACCGCTGTCCAGTTTGCACCGCTATTCGTAGATACAAATACACCGCCACCATTAGTTCCTGCATACATAGTTGTTCCATTAACAGCCAATGAAAGTATATCCAGATTTGTTAACCCCGTATTAGTTGCATCCCAGCTTATCCCATTATCTGTAGATTGAAAGATTCCCCCACCAAAAGAGCCTGCAAAAAGAGTAGAACCGCTTTTTGCAAAACACCTTACGATACCGCCATAGGGACCAATTGACTGCCATTGTGCATTTACAGTTGCAACGCATAGCATCAATAACATTGCTATTACAAGTAGTTTTTTATTCATTTACTTTAAATTTATAGTATAATAAAGGCAAAAATTAACCCAGACAAAGTCCACAGAATGTTAACCAAGCTTTTCGCTTTTGCTAAATTATAACATTTTTCTGATTTTCAAAATAGTACACAAACAACCAACTATTAAACGAGTATGCAGAAAGACTTGCGCTGGTAATTAAGATCAAATTTTTTGACCAAGTTCAATTACCTCTAAATTTTTTATCTGGTTGCCGTCAATAGTAAATCTAACCAACGTTTTTACTTTATGAAAACCGTGTATTCCTGCTGCACCAGGGTTTATATGAAGTAATTTATATTTTTCATCAAACATCACTTTTAAAATGTGTGAATGACCGCATATAAATAATTTAGGAGGGTTTTGTTTAATTTCAGTAAGTGCATCAGAGGAATAACGGTTTGGATAGCCGCCAATATGCGTCATAAAAACATCCACACCTTCACACAGGAAGCGTTGATTTTTTGGATATACCTTGCGCACATCCTGCCCATCGATATTTCCATACACTGCTATTACCGGTTTTATTTTAGACAATTCGTCCGTAATGGCCACTGTTCCAATATCGCCAGCATGCCATATCTGATCGCAGGAATCGAAGTATTTAAAAATCTTAGGATCTAAATAATTATGTGTGTCGGAAAGGAGAGCGATGCGTTGCATTTCACAAAATTAGGGCAATTCACGAATCATGCAATATGATTTTGAAAAAACGGAGGTTAAATTTTTTGTAAGTGAGATTTTTTTACCCAACCTGTATTTCCATTAGCAATTTTTATTTCCACCCAGGCCGAATCTTCCTGTGTAATGTTCACTTTAATGCCTTCATGCAAAACAAATAATTTGGTGCCTTTTTCATTAGGAGATCCAGTGACAGTGATAGACGATGAAGTAATGATTGCACCATTGCTATTTTTGGCAGAAAGAAAAGTATTACGGGCAATAAAAAATGTAGAAACACACAAAACAATAAGAATAGTTCCTCCAAAAAATCCAATCTGTTTCAAAATTGGGTTTTGAGCGGTTATATACATACCGAATAAAACAAGTGAAACCACTACCAATACAATACACAGCAACGACCAGCCTGTTTCAGTCATTAAACCCGACAAGCTATTTTTCCATTGTGTCAAAAATAATTGAGGAGCTGTATCAATTTTATCCTCTATCTTTTGGTTTGCCAGTTTCAAATTGAAAATATAATCTTCATTATCCGGATCCATTTTTACAGCGCGTTCGTAATTCAAAATTGCGAACGCAATATTATTTGACTTATAATACGAGTTTCCAAGATTAAAATAAATTTCAGAAGCCTCCACGCCATTACGAATGATGTTCTCATATAATTTAACAGCCTTGTTATAATCCGCTTTTGAGTAAGCAGCGTTGGCACTGTCCAACATTAATCTATTTTCGTCTGCGGTAACCGACAAACACAAAAAAACAAAAAACAACAATACAATTGATCTCAATTTACTTCCAAAATATGTATTAACCGAACCACCGTCAATACCAGAAAGTACTGAAGAATGTGATAACCCATAAAAATAAAACTGCTTATCTAATTTCATTTTCAATTTTTGTTATAAGTTCCACTGTACTATTATAAATACCATTTAAATCTCCGGAAACTGCACTAGGAGCATATCTTGCATATTCACAGTTATCAAGTGTTGAAATTAACTGCTGAACAGTAGCAGTATTTACGTTGGCTTTATTTAATTTTTCCGAAATGTGTTCCTTATTTAGATCTGCAACCGGAATATTTAATTTATCACTAATGTAACCATACAATGCTTTAAATATTTCAACATAAAATTGCTCCTTGTTGTTCGCTTTTAAATATTGTTCTGCAAGTACCAACCGTTTTTTTGCCATTTTGGTGGCCTTTCGGCTTTTCACTGCAACCATATCTTTATTTTGTTCAATATTTTTTCTACGAACAAATAAAAAGCCAATAAATGCAAAGCAAGGGGCAATTAAAGAGAAATAAAATAAGGGTGACCCAAAAAAGTAATCGTCCTTTGGCTTAAATTCGATATTGTTAGTTTTAATATACCGTATATCATTACCGAGAATTCTCACATCTTCTTTGCTGCGAGGGGTAAATACACTGGCAGAGGCTGGATCCTCCTTTCCTTTATCAACATGTATGTTGAACTCCGGGGAAGGAAGTGTAATGTATTGTTTTTTTTCAGGATCAAAATAGCTGAAATTAATCTGATCTATTTTATAATCGCCTTCGTGACGGGGAATAATCAGATAATCAAATGCTTTTGAACCGGACACTCCAGTAGCGCCTGCTGTAATATTTTCCTTTATTTTAGGATCATAGGTTTCAAAATCCTCTGGAAATTCAACCTTCAAAGGATCAACCAATTTAATATTACCCTTACCAGACAAGGTAATTACTAAATTAACTGCATCATTGGTCTTAACCTTTTCTTTACTGATTTGTGCTTTGAATGCATAATCACCAACTGCCCCAGAAAAGCCGGAGGGCTTATTTGTTTCCGGCAGTGGCATTATTTCAATTACTGCAGCTTTACTCTTTACAGAGTAAGTAGCATCTTCATAGCCTCCGCCAAAAAATTGTTCAAAAATATCACGAGGTCTTTTGTTAGATTGTTTCCTAACAACACATTCAATTACCATTGGTTCAATCTCTAATTTCCCACTACGCTGTGCAAACAAATAGGTTCTCTTCAATTCACCCACCTGATAGGTGACTCCGTCAATACTCTCGTTTGTTACCTGAATTTGCTGGCTGTTTACAACATCCTGCGTCCAAAAGCCTGTATAATCAGGAAATTTAATGTCCTGAAAACCACGCAATTGATATCGTGTATACACTTTATGGGTCACTGTAATCTGCTCACCCTGATACGCTTTTGTTTTACTGACAATGGTTTTGACAAATAAATTATCACTTAAATTTTCAGTTGGGGCAGAAGGAGCTTGAGCCCCCTGATTATTGTTACCTTGATTTTGCGCACTTGCATTGCTTTTCACCACCTCAATAGTAAATGGGGCTGACTGAATAGCTGTACCATTTACATTTACACTTGCAGCACCAATAGTTAATTTCCCTTCTTTTTTTGCAGCAACAATATAGGAAAGAGTAATGGACTGACTCATCGATCCATTAATATAAGACATGCTGGTAGATTGGTTCGGTCCTGAATACACATCAAATTCATTAAGTGCAGGAGCTTTAAAATTACTACCACTACTGTTTAATGAAAAAGAAATCTGGAAAGATTCACCAACCGCTACTCGTGATTTACTCGCCTGAGCCGTCAGCTTTTGGGCGAATGAAACATTTACCAGCGTTACAATAAAAATTAATATGCTTATTATCTTCTTCATTCTTTAACCTTACACTTTACTCCCAATTACATTATTTAGTTTTAAAATAGTAATACTACCAATCCTTTTCAATTTGAACTTTCATTCCTTTACCTTTTTCCTTCTTCATTTTATCCTGAAGATTTTTTTCGTCATTCTGCAAAGCGTCTAACAATCGTTTCGCATCCTCTTTTGAGATCTGAGGCTTTTCCTGCTCCTTTTTTTGTTTATCGTCTTTATTATTTTTTTTATCCTTGTCCTTATTGTCTTTGTTATCTTTATTATCCTTGTTGTCTTTCTTGTCTTTCTTGTCTTTGTTATCCTTGTTTTTGTTATCCTTATCTTTGTTGTCTTTGTTATCTTTATCATCCTTATTCTGCTGTTGCTGCTGCTGTTTTAACATTTGCTGAGCATATGCCAAGTTGTATCGTGAATCCTCATCATTTGGATTATTTTTCAAAGCGTTTTTATACGCACTAACACTTTCCTCATATTTTTTTGCCTTTAGTAATGAATTACCTAAATTATGATACGATTTTGACAACGTATCCTTGGAACTAGCACGGTGGGTCAACTGTTGAAATTGTTCAGCTGCTTCCTCATACTTACCCTGCTGATAATATGCATCACCGAGGTTAAAAGCAGATTTATACGAATCTCTGTTTTTATTAAGACCCTGCATGTAATTTTTTTCGGCACCGCTGTAATCCTTCTTCTCATATTGCTGGTTACCATCACGAATATATTTTTTCTCTTGCTGGGAAAAACTATTAAATGAACAAATTACCAGTAATAAAATCAAAAACATACGAAGCGGCTTTACCAGGGAACACAGCTCCCCATCCAGCTGCTGAACAGCCTGCTTGTAACTATTTTTATTAATATGTCTTTTTGTTAAAAACATTATTTCTTGTTCTCGTTAAATAAATCCAGACGTTGATAAATTTTACTTTTACGTTCTGATAAAAATATCTCTACCAACAATAACACCAGTGCAGCTGCAATAAACCACTGAAAACGATCCTCATAGTCGCTATACATTTTGCTATCAAATTGTTTTTTCTCCAACTTATCAATTGCATCCAATACACGATTTAAACCCGCATCAGCGTTTGAAGCCCGAACATATATACCATTGGAAGCTGCAGCTATTTCCTGCAAAACCTGCTCGTTCAACTTTGTTACCACGGTATTTCCCTCATTATCTTTTCTAAAGCCTTCACGCACATTATTTTTATATACCGGTATTGGAGCTCCTTCCGCAGAGCCCATACCTATGGTGTGAATAGTTATGCCTTTTTCGGCAGCAGACTCAGCAGCTTTAATCGCATCATCCTCATGATTCTCACCATCCGTTATAATTACAATCGCTTTATTTTTACCTTCATCCTTACCAAAGGATTCCATCGCCAGATCAATAGCTTTACCGATTGCAGTCCCCTGCGTAGGGATCATATCCGTATTAATACTTTCCAAAAACAATTTAGCGGCTGAATAATCAGTAGTAATGGGCAATTGCACATAAGCCTCGCCTCCAAATACAATTATTCCTAATCTATCTCCCTCCAATTTATTAACAAGTTTGGAAATCGCTTGTTTCGCTTTTTCTAAGCGATTTGGCTGAAGATCTTCCGCTTTCATACTGTTGGATACATCCAGACAAATCATCAGGTCAGCGCCCTTTCGTTTCACCTCTTCCAACTTAGTACCCACCTGTGGGTTCACTATCCCAATAATTACCAATGTAAAAGCTAGCGTAAATAAAATAAATTTCCAAATACGTTTTGCTTTGGAAACATCAGGAAATAACTGCTGAATAATAGCAATAGTTCCAAAAGAAGCCAACGCTTTCTTCTTCCATCTGTTCAACAGCCAATAGATGACCATGAATACCGGAATCAGGCATAAAGCATATAAAAAATATTCGTTTTCTAATTGAAACATATAACTCCTAAACTTTACGGTAGACTTTTAAATACTATATTTTTCAATAAAAACTCCATTAATAATAACAAGCCGGCACCAATAGCAAATGGCAAAAAATGTTCTGCTTTATTGGTGAAATTTTTTTCTTCAAAAATTGTTTTTTCCAAACGATCAATTTCCTTATACACTTCTTTCAGTTTTTTATTGTCGGTTGCCCTGAAATATTTACCACCGGTCATAGAAGCTATTTCACCCAACGATTTTTCATCAATATTTACATCTACATAACCGTATTGATAGCTGCCATCAGGATACATTGCTACCGGAGCAAGTGCTTTCCCCATGGTACCTACTCCAATTGTGTAAACTCTAACACCAAACGCCTTTGCAATTTCCGCTGCCGTTAATGGAGCAACCGAGCCTTGATTATTAACACCATCAGTCAATAAAATAACAACTTTGCTTTTTGCATTACTGTCCTTAACCCTTGAAACAGCTGTGGCCAAGCCATTTCCAATAGCTGTTCCATCTTTCACCATTCCGGTTTGTATGCCTGCAAATAAATTTTTAATTACTGCATGATCAGTAGTCAATGGACATTGCGTAAAACTTTCACCACTAAAAATTACAAGACCAATTCTGTCATTAGGGCGACTATCAATAAAATCCTGCGCCACCTCTTTCGCAGCTTCCAGACGATTCGGCTTAAAATCTTTGGCTAACATACTGCCGGAAATATCCAACGACATTATAATATCAATCCCTTCCGTTTTCACATCTTTCCAACTTGAACGTGACTGGGGACGGGCCAGAACCACTATTAACAAAGCCACAGCTAAAATACGCAATACTATTACACTATGACGAAGATGCTGCTTTAAGGATTTTTTTAATCCTTGAAAAGGACTTAAAGTAGAAACTTTTAATTCAGCATTATTTGTTTTATCCTTCCATATATACCACGCAATTATTACTGGTATTATCAGCAACAACCAAAGCAATTCTTTGTTCGCAAAAGTTATATCGTTAAAAAAATCAAACATATTTAAATTGCTTTATTCTTATTTGATGAAATTGTTTCTTCCTTTTTGGTTCCGTTTACAAAATCATACGCATTTGTCAAGCTCATTTCATTTTCATTCGGCAGGGGCTGCTCCTTCGCAAATTTTACCAAATCCGCCAAAATCAACACCTGCTTTAACTTCATTTTACTTTCATCGTCAATTGCTACATTTCGGAAACCATATATAATTTCATCTGTAGTTTGTTCGAGTGCTTGTATTTTGAACCTATTTTCAATGTATTCGCGAACTATCTCTGAAAGAGAGCTGTGATACAATTTTAATTTACCCTCCTGCCACAACTTTTCATTTTTTAGTTTATCCAGCTTTTCAAAAGCAATAATATGCGCAGGGATCTTTGGAGCTTCAACTTCAACAACCTCGGGCTTTTTCTTTTTGAAACGTTTGATCAGATAAATAATAATAAGTGTTACAAGTATTGCAATTAAAGCTCCATACACAACAATCATATTATCTTTAATCCAGTCGAGCCAGGTATAGCTCTCATCATATGGAGGTTTAATCCCTCTGATAGCAAGCGTTGTATCAACCGCTACTGTTCCAACTTCCAGCAATAAAGATTCTGTAAAAACACCATTGGTATCCGCATTTATTACAAATTTGAATGGAGGTATTGCCCAGTAACCCGAATCAAATGAAGTAACATACAGCGTTTTCGTTTGTATGAATTGAAAAGGATTATTTTTATCGGGTATAATGGTATCAACTTTCGACTGGCCTATAACTTCAACTTCTTTTCTAATGGTATCAGCGACTTCAGGCCATTGAATTTTGACTTGTTGTCCATTATCAACGCGGTATTCAACACTAAGCTTTAATTTAACCTGTTGTCCGATCCGAATACTGGTCGTATCCAGCTTTGCTGTTGCTTTTATATCCTGCGCTTTCGAAACATAGGAACATAACAATAACATTACAATTGTAATTGCAGAAGTAAATCTTATCGTTTGTGCTTTTATTTTCATTTTATTTATACGCTATCTGACCCTACTGAAATCATCTTCTTTTGAATAAATTCATTAAAGGCTTAATGTATGAATCTGCAGTGTTTATATCAGCCGAATCTACTCCACTTCTGTTAAATGTTTCCTTTAATAGATCTTCCCTTTTTTTGGCGGCTGCAAAATAATGAACCCTCACATTTTTATCAGATGTATCTACCCATTTCAACGTGCCGGTTTCAGCATCCATAAATTTAACCAAACCAATATCCGGAAGTTCCATCTCCCGCTTGTCATAGATACGAAGTGCTACCAAATCATGCTTTTTATTCGCAATTTTTAAAGCATCCATAAAATTGTCGGCCATAAAATCTGATATCACAAACGCAATACTTCTTTTTTTAATTACATTGGTAAGGTACTTTAATGCAAGCCTTACATCCGTTTTTTTATGTTCCGGTTTAAATTCAATTAAATCGCGAATGATGCGTAAGATATGAGTTTTACCTTTTTTAGGCGGTATAAATTTTTCAATTTTATCACTAAAGAAAATTACACCGATTTTATCATTATTTTGAATTGCAGAAAAAGCAAGCACCGCACATAATTCAGTAATCAATTCCTGCTTTAACTGTTTTTGAGTTCCGAATTCACCTGATGCACTAACGTCAACCAGCAACATCACCGTCATTTCACGCTCTTCTTCAAAAACTTTTACGTATGTATTATTAAAACGTGCTGTTACATTCCAGTCAATTGAACGTATATCATCGCCCGCCTGGTACTCACGAACTTCACTAAAGGTCATACCCTTGCCCTTAAAAGCGGTATGGTATTCTCCAGAGAACAACTGGTTGGAGAGTCCACGCGTTTTAATTTCAACTTTTCTGACTTTTTTTAATAATTCACTTGTTTCCATTAGTACTAAAATTACGGTTACAGATAAACGAATCATTACTAATTTACGAAACGCTTCTTGTTATGTGATGGCATAGTATTTCGTAAATCCATTTTAATTCGATATTCGTAACCTATGGCACTTCAACAGTATTCAAAATTTCATTAACAATCATTTCACTGGTAATATTTTCCGCTTCTGCCTCGTAAGTTAAGCCGATACGGTGACGAAGCACATCTGTACATACAGCACGTACATCTTCAGGAATAACATACCCTCTGCGTTTAATAAAAGCATATGCTTTTGCAGCCATCGCCAGATTAATACTTGCACGGGGGGAACCTCCAAAGCTAATTAAACCAGCAAATTTATTCAGTTTGTATTCAGCAGGATAACGTGTTGCAAATACAATATCGATAATGTATTTTTCAATTTTTTCATCCATATATACATCTTTCACCACTTTGCGTGCTTTCAAAATGTCTTCCTGATTTAAAATTTGATTTGCAGTAGGATACTCACTTGCCAGATTCTGACGGATAATTTTGCGTTCTTCTTCTTTACCGGGATAACCAACAACTATTTTTAACATAAAACGATCCACTTGCGCTTCCGGCAACGGATAGGTTCCCTCCTGCTCAATGGGATTCTGGGTTGCAAGAACTAAAAACGGATTCGGGAGTTTAAACGTTTGATCACCAATAGTAACCTGTTTTTCCTGCATCGCTTCAAGCAAAGCACTCTGTACTTTTGCCGGAGCACGGTTAATCTCATCCGCAAGAATAAAATTAGCAAATATTGGTCCCTGCTTTACAGTAAACTCTTCCTTTTTTTGATTGTATATCATTGTACCGATTACATCGGCAGGCAACAAATCGGGTGTAAACTGAATACGGCTGTACTTAGCATGAATAGTAGAAGCCAGCGACTTAATTGCTAATGTTTTCGCAAGACCAGGGACACCTTCCAATAAAATATGCCCGTTGGACAGCAAGCCTATTAACAAACGTTCAACCATGTACTTTTGACCCACAATTACCTTATCCATTTCCATGGTCAGAAGGTCAACAAATGCGCTCTCTTGCTGAATGCGCTCATTTAATTCTTTTATGTCAGTCATACTATTTAATTGATTATTAAAACTGATTACTATTTTGTCGACAAATGTATATAAAAGTCCTTTTTTTGATTATTTTACCCTGTTAAAAATTGTTAAACCGCCCAATATTCTAACCTGTTAACCAACCCGTGGATAACAAAAATTAAAGGGGTTAAAACTTAAATTGCTTTCTTTAATTTAAGAACTTTGTTTCCTATTTTTTAACATCGCTACACTATGAGAACATTATTAATTACAATTGCCCTATTATTTGCTTCAGCAAACTCTTTCGGCAGAGTGCTTTCCGACACTAACAAATTTGATAGTAATGGAAAAAGGACAGGTTT
Organism: Bacteroidota bacterium; assembly: GCA_040387415.1. Taxonomy (GTDB): domain Bacteria; phylum Bacteroidota; class Bacteroidia; order 2-12-FULL-35-15; family 2-12-FULL-35-15; genus 2-12-FULL-35-15. The sequence goes on along the minus strand of JAZKDU010000013.1, from coordinate 67,734 downwards.
ATGGAAAGAGCGATTTGAAAAATCCGAATTCTACGGAAACTATGCCGATGACAAAAAAGAGGGAATATGGATTGGATATTCTGCTAATGCCGCTATTAGCAATATCAATGAATATAAGGGTGGTAAGCGCAATGGCCTTAACCTTGTTTTTGACCAAAATGCCCATTATACCAATAAAGACAATTATAAAAATGATACATTGGATGGATTAAGCATTGGTTATAGCTCAGGGAGCATTTTGCGTTACAAAACAAGTTATAAAATGGGAAAGATGGATGGGATCCGAAATACGTATTATAATGATGGTAGAATTCAGGAAGAAGGAGTTTATAAGAACGGTGTGAGAGATGGAGTTACAAAATGGTATTCTACAGAAGGGGATGTAACTATTGAATATGTATATAAAAATGGACTTATGGAAGGTTTGCAAAAAACGTATTTTAAAAATGGCACCATTAACTCGGAAGTAAAAGCTGTTAATAATTTAGAAGAAGGCGAGTACAAAGAATATTTTGAAAATGGAAAAATAAAAATGACTGGTAAATACGTCCATGGGAAAAAGGAAGGAAACTGGAAAGAATATAATGAGGAAGGAAAAAGTATAAACACCATCGTTTATAAAAATGGAGAATTGAAACATTAGAGTTTAAATTTTATAAAAAAATTCTATAGGTACGAATCCTGCCCACATATTCGACAAGCTTAATATGACCGTGTACTGTCAGCCTGAGCTTAGTCGAAGACTTTAAGAAGCACTAACAAAAAAAATCAATAAAATTTAAACAGTTTCTTATCAAATCTAAATTTTCGAGAAAACATCTGCTTAATATTTCATCCTAGCATTTGCTTTATAAGCGCAAACACAAATTATCAACATTTGTATATCCATCGGTTGATTGCCGTAAATTTATCACTCTAAAAAACAGGATGGAAAAACGGTGGAATATAAAAACAGGCGGTGATGCTGCAACGGTAAAGCAGCTTGCATTGGAGCTCGGTATTGACAAAATATTAGCTAACATGCTTGTGCAGCGTGGAATCACCAGTTTCGAGGATGCAAAAAATTTCTTCCGTCCTTCACTTGACCATCTTCATGATCCTTTTTTAATGAAGGATATGGACAAGGCTGTTATCCGTCTGGAGCAAGCTATCATTAATAATGAAAAAATTTTAGTTTATGGCGATTATGATGTTGATGGAACAACAGCGGTCGCTCTGATGTATTCTTTTTTAAAAAAATTGCCCATTCATAAGGGAGGAACAACTATTAACTCATTAGTTGACTATTATATTCCCGATCGATATACAGAGGGTTATGGAATTTCATTTCAGGGGATTGATTATGCAAAGGAAAATGGTTTTACACTGATCATCGCTTTGGACTGCGGCATTAAAGCGAATGATAAAGTAGATTACGCACATGAGCGAAACATTGATTTTGTTATTTGTGATCATCACCGACCGGGTGAAACGCTTCCCAATGCTGCTGCTGTTTTAGATCCTAAACGAAATGACTGCTCCTATCCTTATAATGAATTGTGTGGCTGCGGAGTTGGATTTAAACTGGTGCAGGCATATGCACAAAAAAACGGCATTGCTTTCGATGAATTATATGAATATCTTGATTTAACAGCCATTTCAATTGCATCCGACTTAGTTCCCATAACCGGGGAAAACCGGGTGCTTTGCTATTATGGTTTGCAGCAGATCAACAAAGCTCCCCGCAAAGGAATCAGGTCAATTCTGGATTTAGCCAATATTAAAAAAGAAATCACTATTAATGAATTGGTTTTTACAATAGGACCCCGTATTAACGCTGCAGGCAGAATAGAAACCGGACGTAATGCTGTGGCGTTGCTGGTTTCTGACAATAATGAACATGCAAAAACATCCGGGATAAATATCAATACTACTAATACCGAACGCAGAACAATTGACATGACAATCACTCAGCATGCCCTGAGTATGATCAGTGATAATACGGAATTGCTTGAGCGCAAATCAACTGTATTATTTCATTCTGATTGGCATAAAGGGGTTGTTGGTATTGTTGCTTCACGTTTAATTGAAAAATATTACCGACCAACAATTGTACTTACTGAATCAAATGGAAAAGCCACCGGTTCAGCACGCTCCGTGAGGGACTTTGATGTTTATAACGCCATTGAAGCATGTTCCGATTTACTGGAACAATTTGGAGGGCATAAATACGCGGCAGGGTTAACTCTAAAATTAGAGAACCTACCAGCATTTCAGCAACGTTTTGAAGATGTGGTAAGTTCTACTATTGAGGACTATATGCTTATTCCACAGATTGAAATTGATGCTGAACTGGAATTGGATGAAATTACCCCAAAATTTTTCCGGATTTTGAAACAGTTTGAACCATTTGGCCCCGAAAATATGTCACCAGTATTTATTACAAAAGGTCTGGTAGATAAAGGAGCTGTGCGTATTGTAGGAAACAACCACCTGAAAATGGATATTCAGTCCGCACAGAACCCGGCCGACAGTTTTTCCTCTATTGCTTTTGCCCAAGGCGGCCATTTTGATGATGTTCTTCGAAAAAAGGTTTTCAGCGCATGTTATGCGATCGAAGAAAATGAATTTAATGGTAAAATCTCCCTTCAATTGAATGTAAAAGACATGAAAATGGAGTAAAATTTCAAGAAAATCAGTGGTAACGCTTCGCCACCAAAAACAGTATTCATAGACACTATACCTCGTTTCATAGACACTATTATAGCGTTAATAAAATAATTATCCCATTTTTTGTATTAAATGAAATAGAAATTTTATACTTTTGCCGAAGTATTAATTTTAATTTTTAATTTAATGAAAACAGGAACGGTAAAATTTTTTAATTCTGCAAAAGGCTTTGGTTTTATTACAGTAGATGGTACTAGCCAGGAACTATTTGTTCACGTAACAGGTTTAGTGGATCAAATCCGCGATGGCGACAAAGTAACTTTCGAAATTCAGGAAGGTAAAAAAGGTTTAAATGCAGTAAATGTTAAAAAAGCATAATTGTAAATTTCACCTAAAAAAAGGCCCTGTTTCATCATGAAACAGGGCCTTTTTTTATTATAGATTTGGGATGGAAGACTATTTTACTTCTTCACCTTTTACCCATTTTTCCTTTGTAGGTTTTCCGCTTTCATCATACACGGTCCAAGGGCCATCTTTTTGGTAATCAATCATAGATGGACTGTATTTCATACCACCTTCTGCTTTTATTTTACCATTTTCATAGTATTCCTTTTTCATATATTTTTTCTTTTTCGGATCAACCACCTCAAATATTTCCTGTGGTTTTCCGTCTTCAGCAAAGGATTTACGCATAATTAAATAGTCCATATCCTTGGTGTTTTCCTCGGTATATTCAATTTTACCATTCGGGTAATAATCCGTCCAAAGCTGAGGATTACCATCATAATAGGTTATTTCAGATTTTAATTTCCCGTTCGGATAATATACCTGCATCGTTGAACGCTTAAAATCAACTGATTTAAATGAACGCTCAATATTACCGCTTTCATAGAAATTTTTGTAAATTTTAAGCTGACCATCTTCATAATAACCTTTATGAAGCACTTTACCGCTTTCGTAAATATCCTCTACCCATTCCTGGCAAGCATACCCTTTTCTATCATGACGAACAGAGTCACCACCAATCCTTGCATTGAGTTTTTCGTACATCGTGATCCCATATACAGGATCAACTACTTTTGCTGCACTGTACTTGTTTGGCGGTGCGGGTTTCAAAAAGCCCTGAGCAAATGACAAGCCGGTAAAAACCATTAAGGCTAGGAGCAGTGATATTTTTTTCATTCTGCGATGACGTTGTTGAATTGTTTTTGTAAAGTTAAAAAAAAGTCGATACCAACACAAGTGAAAGCGGAATTTGCTGAACTTGACTATTAATGGATGTTGTTATCCACCAAATAACGTTCCGCGTCCAGCGCTCCCATACAACCGCTACCCGCTGCTGTTACCGCCTGTCTGTAAACTTTATCCTGAGCATCACCTGTTGCAAATACTCCCGGTATATTGGTTTTACTGGTTCCCGGAACAGTTTGAATGTAACCGGTTTCATCCATATTTAACCAACCTTTAAAAATATCGGTATTCGGTTTATGGCCAATAGCAACAAAAAAACCAGTAACGGCAAGTTTGCGCTCTTCTCCCTTGTCATTAACTATTATTGCACCTTCCACACTTTTCTCACCAATAATTTCTTTGGTTTCCGAATTGAAAATCACTTCAATATTTGGGTTGGTCAAAACGCGGTGCTGCATTGTTTTTGAAGCGCGCATTTCGCTTCTGCGAACAATCATATATACTTTCTTACAAAGTTTGGACAAGTAGGATGCTTCCTCTGCTGCAGTATCGCCAGCTCCAACAATCGCCACTTCCTGACCTTTAAAGAAAAAACCATCGCATACGGCACATGCCGAAACGCCAAAACCATTCAACCTTTGCTCTGACTCTAGTCCCAACCATTTTGCTGATGCACCTGTAGCAATAATCACGGTATGTGCATGAATAGTAGTTTTTTCATCAATTACCACTTTATGGATCGGTCCATTAAAATCAACTGATGTCGCTAATCCCCAACGAATATCAGTACCAAAACGTTCTGCCTGTGCTTTAAAATCTTCCATCATTTCCGGCCCTTGTGTTCCTTTAGGATAACCCGGATAGTTTTCTACTTCAGTAGTGATTGTTAATTGTCCGCCTGGCTGTAACCCTTGGTACATAACAGGTTTCATATCTGCACGGGCAGCATATATTGCTGCGGTATATCCTGCAGGTCCGCTGCCGATAATAAGGCATTGAACTTGCTCAATTTGTTCTGTCATAATTTTAGAATTTTATTTATTATACTGCAAAATTACTATTTTAATAGCTTCCATTTCATACTATTTTTCAACTCCACAATGCGATCATTTATTGATTATGTCGCTATCATTCAGCTATTTAATAAAACACCAATGTATGATACTAACATAGTAAAAATAAAATACCTGCCGGAAACCACCGGCAGGTATAATAATTAATAAACATAATTTATAGTTTAAGCAAAAGCGCAAATAATTCCGCCCATTAATGCTAAACAAACGATCCAATATCCACCATTGATAGCGATGTATTTAAATCCTTTGCGTTCAAACAGCGCGTTAGTTCCTAATATTGGCAATGCTACCATTATACCTGACAAAATACCATGGAATGCACCGTGTTTAAATGTGCGGAAATTTGAACCGTATTTTTCCATAAAAGCCAAAATCGTCATACTTACTTCAGAATTAGGATCCGTGATTCCCGGCTCATTAGCCAAAATGGAATAAATGCTCCATTGATGAATAACCATAAACTGAACAGACATTGCAAGCATAAAACTTAAAAAGAAAGACAGACCGAATATTAATGCCATATTAGCGCCTTTCATCTGCTCATCTGTAACATTAGCTGCATTTTTCCATGCATTTCCGAATATTTTAGGATTATACCATATAAAACCTAATACCATTGGCACTAATGCTGCCACAAGAATAATTAAAAAATTTACTTTCATTTTGTTTTGTTTTAAGTTAGTTGAGCCAAATATATGGAATTACTCCATATAGCGTAAAATTCAATCAAATAGTTTTCATTCATCAATCTGAATATCCATTATTGAAGCAGATTTAAAATATCCTGCAAAATGTTTTCATCACTGGGGCGTTTCGCATTTTGATCCACCACGTTTCCTTTTTTATCAATCAGTAAATATTTCGGAATACTGTTGATCTGATAGTATTTTGCAACTAAAGAGTTCCAACCTCCCGGAGACAAGCCATGCACACCTTCCAACTGAAAACTCTTAATTGCCTTTTTCCATATCTCTTCTGTATTATCAATAGAAATGTATAAAAAAACTACTTCCTTTTTTTGTTTATCACTAAGTTTATCATGCAGCATTTTACTGTATGGAAACTGCTCTCTGCAAGGGCCGCACCAGCTGGCCCAAAAATCTACATAAATAACTTTCCCTCTGTGATCGGCCAAACTGAATTCTTTACCATCCAAACCCATCAAAGTAAATTCAGAAGAAGCTATATCCAGCTTCCCTTCCGTAGTTTTAGGGAGTTTTGTTTTCATCCATTTAGCATGTTTCTCTTTTACAATTGTGGTATATTTCCCCGATTTATCCTCCTTTTCCATCTCCGTATAAATCCTTTTCACCGTTTCAGGATTTGTTTTTTCTCCATGCTCCAATAAAAAGCTGGTCAGGTAATATAAAAACGGCTCCCCTTTTAAATAATCCCTTGCTATTACATATTTTTTTTCGGCAGAAATAGTAAAGTCTTTAAATTTATTATAACCATTTAGTTCGGAACCAAAATAGATCACAAAATAGTTGATGAACTTCCTGTAGGATTCACTGATCATTGCTTCCTCATCATTTACCTTTTTCTTATCCAGCACATCTACCATCAATCCGGGCAATGGCGTTACTGTAAGAATGGACGTACTTCTATTTGCATTCACAATTGGATAAGAGAATAAAAAATCAAGATAATTGTATTTGATTTGATTTTCCATATACCTTTTAAAACCATCAGAAAGCAAATTTTTATCGAGGTGATTGGTATAGAAACCTTTGTGCTTTTTTTTGTTATTAAAAATCAACATTTCAAATTCATCCGGACCAAGAGTTTTCATTTTCTCCTCTTGCATACTCGTATTAAAATCGTTTTTATACTGCTCATTAAATAGTTTATTAAAATGATTATTAGCCCCGCCTTTACCAGAGAAAGCAACTGTTTCGATCAAACTTCCCGCCTTAAAATTCAGATTTAAACTGTCTGCCGGTTCCAGATAAAGTGATGTCATTTGGCCCTGATAGTTAAACTCAACAAATCGATTTCGATCCAACTGAATTTCAACATAAAATTGATTTTGTTTCACCGGAATTTTATACGTGATTTGCTTTTTGGACAGATAGGTTTCATCAACTATTATATTGACTGAATCACTGGAACTATTTTCAATGGTTCCAAGAACAATTACTTTTTTTGATTGTCCGAACGATTGTTTCAACGCAGTACCAATCAGTAACGTCATTAACAGTAAACAGACTATATTCTTTTTCATCTTTTTTTGAAGCTATTGGTATGTTATTTAAAGTATTTAAAATGGTAATGCTTTTAAATCTATATTTCCACCTGAAAGTATAATACCTACTTTTTGTTTATTAAAGCTTTTCTTCTGATTTAATAAGGCCGCGAAAGCTACGGCACTAGAAGGTTCTACAATTATTTTCATCCGTTCCCAGATAAGCTTCATTGCTGAAGCTATTTCATCTTCGGTTACCCTTATCACTTCTTTTACATGCTGCTGAATTATAGGAAAATTCAATTGTCCCAAATTAGTTTTTAATCCATCAGCAATAGTATTGGTGCTCGTATTGATTTCTATTTTCCCACTTTTCAGCGAGCGGTATGCATCATCTACTTCATAGGGTTCTGCACCATATGCTTTACATTTTTCACTGTAAAAATGTGCAGCCAATGCCGTTCCTGCAATTAAACCGCCCCCGCCAACAGGAGCAAATACGGCATCTAAATCCGGGTACTCTTCCAATAATTCTACGCAGGCAGTTCCTTGCCCTATAATAACATCCATATTATCAAATGGATGAATAAACACAGCCCCTAAAGCCTCCTGAATTTGCTTTGCAGCAGCTTCCCTGGCAGCAGGAGTAGGTTCGCACTCTATAACAATACCGCCATACCCTTTCACAGCATCCTTTTTCACCTGAGCTGCATTTGATGGCATTACAATGTGAGCTGTAATACCTGCATTTTGTGCGGCAAGCGCAAGTGCCTGTGCAAAATTACCGGAGGAATGAGTAACAACTCCCCTGCTTTTTTGTTCTTGCGTCAGTTGTAAAACCGCATTAGCTGCACCACGCATTTTAAACGCTCCTATACGTTGAAAATTTTCACATTTAAAATACAGATCAGCGCCTGCTAAATCGTTTAGCATTCTTGAAGTTAAAACTGGTGTACGATGTATGTAGGAGGCAATACGCTTTTGACAGTTTACCAGATCTGATTTTTGCATACGTTTTGTATAATTATAGCTTATCCTAACAAGGAGATAAAGGTTAGCGGTAAAATAAATTATTTATAATAAGATTGAATTATTTATCCTTGGAAAACAGGAGGAAATTTAATTTCCTTTTTTTACATCTTGATCGTGTAAAGTATCCCACATCGTAATTCATTTCAATAATCATCATTGCAGAAACCGGATTTGAAGATTTATAAGATTCGTATTGGGTTATAGACGGAAAGTTTGTTTTTCTTCCTTCACTACTGATCACATCATTTAATGCATAGGAGAACCGGAAACCTAAGGTTACCCTAAAATTATCCGTTCCTGCAAGGTACCCTCCAAATCCCATTACCGCTGAGTAATACGATTTTACAAAATTTTCAGAAATATCTACATTTGCTGTCTGAGTAAAACCATCTGTCCCTCTGGCCCTGCTCAGTGTTGAAAACTGCGGCCCTACTTCAAAATAGCCGCCATCAGATGCCTTTCTGTACATCAATAAAACGTTAAGCGAATTAAACATTATTTTACGCTTGTATTCCGATCTGGTAATACTATCGGCATTAAACAAACTGTAGTAATAAGATTGTTGAAAAAGCGAAGATGTGACATCTAAGGTCACCGCATGAGATTGATTGAAATTTATTCCAATTTTTCCGCCATACATATAACCAAAAGAGATGTTGGGAGAGAATGCACGGTCGTTATAAAAATTTTTATTTGCCAGAAAGTTTAATCCATATCCTCCTTTGAAGCCAATATCAAACCACCCTTGAGAATACAATGATTGTGAACAAATTAATACACTAAAGGCAATAATAATTTTCTTCATGGTAAACCCGTTACGTTACAAAGGTGTTTTTTAATTAAGCTCTTCAAATTTAATATTTATCTCTGAACAGATGAATACATTTTATAAAAAAACGAAGTGTTCAGAATTTTTTATTTGATTAAATCTATTTACTTTCTAATTTATTAAGAAAATCGCTGATTGCTTGATTGTTTTGTTCCGGGTTATCCTGCATCGTCATGTGGCCGGCATTTTCAATCAATTTAAATTCTGCACCAGCAACAAGGCTTTGATAATATTTAACAGTAGAAGGCCTTGCTTCATCAAATTCTCCCGTTATAAAAAGAGTCGGTACTTTTATTTCATTTAACCGGCTGGTACGGTCGTAATCCTTTAACGGCCCAATCATTGTAAACTCACTAGGCCCGCCCATATACGTGTATACATTCACTCCCATTTTAGAAAAAGCGCTGTCAATATCCGGAGACCAGGGCAATTTACGGGCAAGAAAATTCTGGTAATAAATCTTAATTGCTTTCTGGTAATCAGGAGAATCGAATGTTTTGCTCTGCTCATTGGTAAGAATAGCGTTTTGAACAGAATCAGGTAAGGTAGCAATCAATGTATCCGCATCTTTTAACCACATGGGGATACTGATTGCAGGACTGCTCATAATTAATGCCTTTATACCTGCTGGATATTTCAGATAATAGTCGGTAGCAAGCATGGTTCCCCAGGATTGGCCGTATAGATAATATTCTTTCAAACCTAGTGCTTCCTTCACCTGTTCCAGTTCATTCACAAAATGTTCAACCGTTAACAAGGAAGTATCGGTTATCGGATCGGATTTACCGCAACCCAACTGATCATAAAAAATTACGGGACGATCCTTACCCAATACTTCTAAAGGTTTCAGGTAATAGCTCGGAACACCCGGTCCACCATGCAGTAAAAGAATGGGCGTCCCTTTGCCTTCTCCAACAATACGGTACCACACCCTGCCACCATTAACTGGAATATAGCCTTCGCCAGGAATTAGTTTTTTAGGCTGCTGACAGCCGGATGCAAAAACAAATAAAATCAGAACAGGAACAAGATTAAAGATGTAACGAAATTTCATAGACACAATTTTATCATTAATTAATACGAGGTTTAAAAGAAAACAATCAACGGCCCAAATTCCGAAGCACTAATTTTTGATGATGTTCCACATGATAAATAGTAAAATACAACATCTCTCTAAAAGTTAATTTTCCCAGCAACGGATGTGGCAGAATATACGTATCCAGCTCCTGCTCGGTACAATTATTAATTTTTTTCGCCAGCTTTTTTACCGTTTTCAATAATTTATTTTTTAAAATCACTTTTTGGTCTACATCCACTGTTTTAGGTACAAAGCGCCCCGATGCCTTGCCGCCTTCACGGAGTTTCACTTCATATTTTTCAATCAAACCAGTATAATCTCTTGAACTCCTGTTTGCTTTACCGAACATTAAAGACGGTACAAATTTCGGAAGGGTAAAAGCCAGCGTAACAGGAGAAACGGAACGGAATATATGATCTAGCTGTTGGCCGGCTGTCCATTTACTTTCAGGCGCCATCATAAAATCTGTATTATTTAATCCATCGACTAAAGCTGCAAATCCTTCATGATTTTTAGTCAGCTTACTGATAATTTCCAGTTTATTCATTGTTACAAAATTTTAAATTTACAAAAACCAACACTCTTAAAACAACGATAATTGTTCGGGTTTCACTAACAATTCAACTCTTCTTTTATTAACTTGGAAAACATTGCTTACTATCGCATACACCTCTGTTTCTGAATATCTCGAAGCAACTATAACACTTGTTTTTCCGGCATACTGCTGAAATAACGCTGCAGCTACTTCCGGTGAATTATTATCTTTTGAAAGGTGAGATAATAAAACATGTGTCATGAAAGCTGGTTTATGATCCCTGAACAAATCCAGCGCCTGCTTATTGGATAAATGCCCTTTTCCACCACGGATACGTTCTTTTAAATAGAATGGATATCTGCCGTTTTCAAGCATTTCATCATCATAATTGGCCTCCAAAAACACAGCATTACACTGTTTAAAATAATGAATCACCCGTTCACATGGGGCACCTATATCGGTAAGAATACCTATTTTAACTCCGTTACCTTCTACTATAAAACTATGCGGTTCTGCAGCATCGTGTAGCTTGGTAAATCCGGTTATCAATAAAGAACCAATTGCAACAGGCTCATCGGCAGTAAACGTTCTTACCAGTTCCTGTTCAAGACTGATGGGACTGCTTTTCAACGTACTCGGGGTAATGTATACCGGTAATTGATATTTGCGGGCTAAAACCACCACACCTCTAATATGGTCAGCATGTTCATGAGTAATGAATATGGCTTTTACCTTGTCCATTGAAAGTTCCAGGCGCGCCATTCGTTTTTCAATTTCCCTGCAGGAGATACCCACATCTATCAATACCGCTTCATGCTCATTGCCAATAAAATAGCAATTACCATTACTTCCGGAATTAAGTGAGGTGATAAAAAGGGACATACTACAAATATAAAAAATTTAAAAGGCTTAGGGAAAATAGTTGTTAAATATTCCGCAGCGTTTTTAAGCTCAGGAATAGCTTAACAATTTTTAATGATGGCTATTTAGGACGGAACTCCATGAACAAATATTTTTCTGTGAACGATTTTTCTCAAAATGCTAAAAAATTTCTCTTCATCAATTCTACATTATAGAAAAGACGGGCAAACAAAGGCACTGAACCGATTCAAAATTATGGCATATTTATTTACAATTTAAAGAAATAAACACTTTGAAATAAACAATACTAATCATGAAAACACACTTTAATCTTCACTCGCAAAAGCTTCCGATAACCTTTTTACTGGCATTCTTTTCATTGGCTGCTGTTGGACAGAATGCAAATATCGCTGGCGATGTTTGTGGATGTAATTCCATAATGAAAAATGACAGTACCCAGAAATTTACAGGAAAAGATGAAACAGGCTTATATTCTAATGGGAAAATAAAGTATAAAATAACTAAAAAGGGAAAAAAGGAACATGCAATTTTTTACAATTCAACTGGACTGAAGTGTAAGGAGGAATTTTTAAATTACAGAACGAATATAAAAAAAACCATTTTCTATAATTCTTCTGAGAAAAAACAGATGGTATGCAAAGGAACATTGAAACTATAAAAATTCAAGGCAAAACTCCTATATTAAATTAGAAATTGCCAGAACCCCCTTTAATTCCCCCCTTTATAGATACCATTTGCTCACTATTTCCTAATCAAAACGCATCGAGTTTACGGTCCCATAACAGCCGGAATATAAGTGTGGATTAGGTTTTATTATTCGCTGAAAATATTTGTGTAATTTCTATAAATGTAAGTTTTCCCATATGTATTTGTTTCATCTAAAGGCTTTAGAATATCTAAATCAACAAACCGTTCGATCAACTTTGAGGCTCCTGCTCTACTATAATTCATGGTATTTACAACCATAGAATTACTACAAATTGGATTCCTATACAAATGTTGTAAAAAGGACACACCACTTGTTGCTTCACGTTTACCCAATGACTGAAGTTTACGCATGTCAATTTCTCTTAATGCTGTTATCTTTTTAGATGTTTCAATACTTTGATTGGCAGTTTCAATTATGCCATCTAGATAAAAGTGAAGCCATTCTCCGGTTTTATTATTATGGTATGCATTTAACTTGTCATAGTATAGCTGTTGATTCTTTTTGAAAAAACTACTTAAAAACAAAACGGGTTTTTCTAAAATAGCTCGTTCAAATAAAAACAAGGTAATTAGCAGGCGTCCTGTTCTTCCATTCCCATCTAAAAAAGGGTGAATTGTCTCGAATTGTGCATGCAAAATACCTGCTTGTAAAACAGGCATTAGAGTAGTATTATGAATAATTTTCCAAATCGGTCAAAGCTTGATTCATAGGAGCCTCAGGAGGAGGAATAAAGGATGCATCCTTAAGTGTTGCTCCTCCAATCCAATTTTGCGATTTTCTGAATTCTCCAGGATTAGCGAAATGCGATGAACGAGCTCCTGTCATTAGCTCTTTATGTAATTCTCTGATAAAACGCAATGAAAAAGGAAATTCTTTAAGTCTTTGAGTACCATAATTTAAGGCTTTTATATAGTACAAGATATCGTCAGCATCCGTATTTTTCATATTTATACCTGCACTCATTTCTAATGCATCCATCATTGTAGCTCTTGTTCCCTCAATTTGAGCGGAACTAGTCGCATCCTTTACTATGTACATACTTAAAAAAAAGTCTGAATCAGGCAATACATGAGTTATCCCATCAAGTTTACCTATTAACCGTTCAGCGAGAGCCGCTTTTGCGACAATTTCAGGAGAAAAATTCAATAGAGCCGCAGTCGGAAAGGCATCAGGAATAAAAGCATTATATTCCTCTGTTTGTTTTATATACTTGCCAATAGTCATATTTTGCGTTTTAGATTTTAGTATACATCCACCCTAGCAATGTAAACCATTTGTCGATTTAGTTTACATTCCAACAAAGATGTAAACTAACTTTTAGTTTCAATAAAAGTAATACAATCCAACTCATGACGCTCTTAAAACACTCACGTCAAACAAAAAACCCCGATATCGTAATGATAACGGGGTTTTTATCTTATTCTTGCGGACCGGACGGGACTCGAACCCGCGACCTCTGCCGTGACAGGGCAGCATTCTAACCAGCTGAACTACCGATCCTAGAATCTATTCCGGAGAATAGGAATGCAAAAGTAGTTTATTTTTTCATATCAGCAAATTATATTTTAAAAAATCGTCATTATTTTAATACAAGTATTGGAAATCAACTGTTTATTTAAATTTTAATAGGCATTTGCGTACTTTTGCAAAACTTCAGCGTTCAGTTATCTGCATGAATTCACAAAACAATTATATAAGGCACTAATAAACAACACTTTAACCATTTTAATGAGGCTATTTTCTTCTAAAATTCTATTATTTGTGATCGCGCTTATAACTGCCGTAGTTATTACTATTGCAGTTGGCTTATACTTAGCCCCTGAAATTCAACACCTTAAAACCACCATTATTATCTCCACGTTTGCAGTCTCCTTATTTACCTCCTTTTTGATATTACTGTTCGTGAATATACTGGTGCTACAAAAAATCAATCAATTATTAATCACCGTAAAAAATTACCGGGCACAAAGTGATAAACCTTCGGCAGGTATACCATACGGCCCTAATGAAATTGATAATCTTAACCTGGAAATAGTTGCCTGGGCAGAAGATCGTAAAAATGAAATTGAGCGTTTAAAAAAACTGGAGATGTATCGTAAGGAGTTTTTAGGAAACGTTTCGCATGAATTAAAAACTCCGATATTTAATATACAGGGATACGTTTTAACGCTGCTGGACGGAGGACTTGAAGACCCTTCCATTAACAGAAACTATTTGCAACGCGCTGAAAAGAGTGTAGATCGTATGATCACTATTATTGACGATCTGGAAGCTATTTCTCAATTGGAAACTGGTGAATTGCGATTAGAACCCGAACGTTTTGATATTGGCGCGTTATTGAGGGATGTTGTAGATGCACAGGAGATGAAAGCCACAGAGAAGGGAATTACGCTAACGGCACCAGACGAAACCAAACCCATTTTTGTAAGCGCTGATCGTTTTCGTATCCGGCAGGTCATCGTAAATTTGATCGTAAATTCCGTTAAATACGGCAAAGAAAATGGCGAAACAAAAATTCGTATGTATGATGTTGGTGATACCATTTCCATTGAAATAGCAGATAATGGCATCGGGATCGCAAAACAGCATATACCGCGTTTATTTGAACGTTTTTACCGTGTTGATAAAAGCCGCTCCCGTGAGCAGGGAGGAACCGGACTAGGCCTTGCCATTGTAAAGCATATTATTGAAGCACATAATCAAACAATAAATATAATGAGTACGGAGGGGGTGGGCACTGTGTTTTCATTTACACTGAAGAAAGGATAATGCTTACTATACAGCATTTTCAAGGTTTTACACTCTGAACAAGATCCTTCACAAAAGAATTCGGTTTAACAATCCGTTTGTATTAATAAAATAAGATTAAACAATTTCACAAACCTGTAAAAACACAGGATACATAGTTATGGCAAAACGAAAATTAAAAAAATTTGCAGAAGTAAATTCATTCGACAATTGCTTTTTTTTGTCGTTTGAAGAATCCAGAGCAGAAGGCCTCCCCTTAAAAGGAAAATGGCATAAGGAATACTTTAAAAATGAGAATCCTATAGTATTAGAACTGGGCTGCGGAAAGGGCGAATACACCGTTGGTCTGGCAAAGCGCTTTCCCGATAAAAATTTTATTGGTGTGGATATAAAAGGCAACCGCATCTGGACGGGAGCAAGCACAGCTGTAGAAAACAAAATGAATAACGTTGCTTTTATCCGCACCCGTATTGATTTTATTGACAGTTGTTTCTCAAATCATGAAGTGGATGAGATATGGATTACATTTCCAGACCCTCAGCCTCAAAAAACACGTGTCCGAAACCGCCTTACAAATATGATGTTTATAGACAGGTATAAAAAAATATTAAAAAAAGAAGGCATCATCAATCTAAAAACAGATAATGAACCTTTTTATGATTATACCCGTGAAACTATCACTGAAAATAAACTGGAGGTATTAGATTCCACCAATGACTTGTATGCTGATATTACTAAACGTGATGAGGTATTAACAACCATTAAAACCTATTACGAAAAAAAATTTTCGGACCTTGGTTTTAAAATTTGTTATTTAAAGTTCAGAGTTTAAAATGCAAAAACACGAAGACTTTTTTCAAAACGTATTTGATGTAGTTCGCCTTATTCCAAAGGGCAGGGTAACCAGCTATGGTGCTATCGCAAAATATCTGGGCACGGCACGTTCCTCGCGCATGGTGGGCTGGGCAATGAATGCAGCTCATTCACAAAAAGCGTATGTGCCGGCACACCGAGTTGTGAACCGTAATGGAGAGCTTACGGGCAAGCATCATTTTTCAACGCCCTTTTTAATGAAAGAATTATTAGAAAAAGAAGGAATTAAAGTAGTAAAGGATAAGATAAAAAATTTCGATACCTATTATTGGGATCCTATGAAGGAGCTGGAACTATAATTTTTTTAGTCAAATCCTGACGAGCCCAAAATAAAAAGAGTTATTGATCATAAATTTATCTGATCAATGAAACTGTTCCCCTGTAGTAATGTTGATCCTTTTTAATATCTTTAATTTTAATGGAATATACATACGTATCCTGCAAGGCAATTTCTTTCCCACCATTTATTGTACCATCCCAAGGTTTTTCAAGATCATCCGTCAGGTAGAGAAGATTACCCCATCTATCAAAAATCATCATTTCATATTCTATGATATACATACCCTTTCCACTAAATGTTTTGTTATAAAAATCATTATTGGGTGTAAACGAATTGGGAATGTAGAATACAAACTGAGGCTTAATTACAATGGTTCTATTTGTTGAATCCACACAGCCATACTGATTGGCAATAAAGAGGTCGATTCTGTAGGTACCGGTATCAGCATAGGTATGCGGAGCTGGATTATGTATAAAAGAAGTATCCATATCTCCAAAATCCCATGCCCACATATCCGCCCCTGCAGAAGCTTCATCGATAGTAATAACAGGATTAGTAATTGTTGTTGAAGATGGATCAACAGAAAAATCAGCATGTGGAACCGGGTACACCCTGATATAATTGTTGTTTGTGCTTGTAGTCACGCAGCCACTATCAGATGTAACAGTTAATGAAACGGTATAATCAGCGGTATTAACAGCCGAGGCATTTGCATAACAATGATCAAAATTTTGTGAACTGCTTAAGGCTGTCCCATCTCCTACATTCCAGCTCCACAGTGCAGCTGTACCGCCCGAAACAGAAGATTGTCCCTGAAATGAAATACATAGGGGAGCACAACCGGTGCTATCTGTAGCTGTAAAACTAACTACCGGATTTGAATGCACTTTCACTGTTTTAGTAATGGAATCCACACAACCAAAAACGGATTCAACAAGCAATTCCACACTATAAGAACCTGGTAGAGCATAAGTATGGGATGTATTCTGATTGCTGCTTACAGGACTTCCATCTCCAAAATCCCAGGTCCGTGATTGTATGGTGCTGGGCGAAGAAATGGTGGAAACATCGTTAAACGACATCACAGCGCCATCACATACATTAGCGGTATTAAATTTGGCATTTGGCAGCGGGTAAATTATAACATTTTTTGAAACGGTATCTTTACAGCCATTATTGCTGGTGACAATTAATGAAACTGCAGGTGCACCGGCACTGGAATACGTATGGCTAGCATTCTTAATTACGCTTAAAGCGCTATTGTCACCAAAATTCCATGACCATTGAGTAACCGAATCATCCGTTGCAACAGACAGGTCTGTAAAGTCCATCACCAGGCCTTTACATACATTAGTAAAACTAAAATCAGCTAAAGGAAGGCAATGCACCGTGGCTGTTTTGGTAATAGAATCCTTACACCCCGCAGCGGTGGATACTATCAACTTAACGTTAAACGTATCGCAGGCAGCGTAAATATGTGTTGAATTCTGCAACGTTGACATACTGCCATCTCCATAATACCAGGTTCGGCTTGAAATAGCTCCGGTACTTACATCATTAAAGGCCATTGGCTGCGTTTTACATACAGCAGTAAGGTTAAACTGCGCCTGCGGCAATGCATTTACGTTTACAGTAACAATTGCTGAATCCTTACAGCCACCAGTATTTGTAACAGTAACCGTGTAGGTGGTTGGTATTAAAGGGCCAACCGTTAGTACCGCATTTGTTGAGCCCCCTGGCATCCACAGATACGTTGCTCCTCCCGAAGCAGTTAAGGTTGTACTATCACCTAAACAAATTGATGTATCACCAACAATTGAAGCATTTGCTGAATTAGTACTTACGGATATTAAAATACTGTCTATATCTGTACAGTTAGATGCATTTGTTCCGGTAACGGTATAGGTTGTTGTAACCGTTGGAGTTGCAATAACAACAGCTCCCGTAGTGGTATTAAGGCCCCCTGCAGGTGACCATGTGTATGACAGTGCGCCACTTGCTGTTAAAGTATCTGAATTACCAGCACACATTGGCGGGGGCGTTTGCGCCTGGCAATTGGTATCCAGGGTACCAAACGCTAAATTACAATAACTTTCACTTTGAAGATAATCAAATGATATACAGGTGTGAACTCCAGGAAATTGAATAATTGTAAATCCTTCTGTACCCACAAACGTTGTGTTATTAGGATAGGACATACCTATACCATTCCAGATCACAACATAAGGATTGGAGGTATTAATCTGAACACTGTTACCACCGTTTCCAATACTGGATAATGCTATTTGGGGATTAATAACAGGCCTGTTAAAACAGAATGTAAATAACCCTGCCAGATCATTACGAATAGCGGTATTATTAGCAGGAACATCATATTGAGCAGGAAATACACCACCGTTATACATCCCTGCTGTTGTGGATAAACCACCTGTAGGTTTTGTAACAGTAATGCTGAGATCAGAAGAAATGGTTCCATTACCTGTTGTTGCAGTAACAGATGACCAGGATCCCCAATTGAACTTGGAGGAATCACATTGCGGATTGCCGCCTGCGCTCACATTTACTAATGGCTTTTGGCTTACTGTGATTGAAACAGGAGTTGTATTTACACAACCCAATGCATCTGTTCCGGTAACGGTATAGCTTGAATTTAACAAGGGAGTGGCCGTAACCGATGCGCCTGCGCCTGCACTAAGATCTGTGGAAGGGCTCCATGAATACGTATTTGCCCCGCTTGCTGTTAAAACTTGTGAATCCCCTATACAAATGGAAGAATTAGCAGGAGTAACACTAATAACAGGCAACGGATTAACAGTAACAACGGTTGATGCTGTTCCAACACCGCAGGTTGTGCAGGCTACAGTTCCTTTTGTACATGCAGGTGTTTGATCAGTTGTTACACTATAGGTATTGGAAGAAGATACCGTAATGCTTTGGGTAGTTTCACCTGTACTCCATAAATAAGAATAGGCAGCACTTGAGGTTAACGTTACTGACTGCCCCTGGCAAAATGTTAAAGGACCGCTTGCTGTAATAGTTGGTATGGCAGGGGTAGACACGGTATAAACCCCCATTTCCCGAATGGCAATCCAGGAAGGAGAGCTGGTGGTGTTTATTCTTACACCACGCACATTTGTTAAAGGAGAACTGGAGTAACATCTTTCTACTAATTGACCGGTAACATAAAATCCAGTCACAACATCCACTACTGACCAGGTAATCATATCCGGAGATGTAAGAATTTCATGGTTCACATTTCCATTAGGTGACATTTCAAACATAATATTGATATTATTCACCGTGTATGTTGCCAGTAAATCAACCTGAATGTACTGTACAGCGTAATTACCAGCATTCCAAATTAAACCGCAATCGCCATCTACACCGTATTGAGGTATGCAGCATGCGATAGAATTACTTGCGGTAGCCGGCTTTCCCAAAGCAACATTATCACATTGAGCCACTGCAATTAAGTGAGAGAAAATAAAGAAAAAGAAGAATAGATAATTTTTCATTTTAATTTCAGCCTATGGAATATATAGATGATGCATTAATCAGCCAAAAGGTTGCATTTAATATACCACAAAAATACTACAAACGCCTCAACTAAGCTAGTTTTTAAAATAGTGCAGTTTTCAGACCAAAGTTTTTGAGTCTTAAAAACAAAATTGTATATTTGTAAATACCTACAATTTAGTTTTAAATCTTAATTTCAAAACAATAATTTTTTTGAATAAAAACATAAACTATGAAAAAACAACTATTCTCTCTACTATTTACTTTTTGCTTCATATACTCTTCTTATTCTCAAAACTGGGACTGGGCCAATGGCGCAGGAGGTAACCAAAAAGTGGAAGCCTATTCTATTGCCATTGATGATGCTGGGAACAGTTACATTACCGGGTCGTTTGAAGCAACCTTAAATTTTGGCTCCGTTACACTAACTGCTAGCGTAGCTGGTAATATCTATGCAAGTGATGTATTTATTGCGAAGTACAACAGCCTCGGAGCTTTAGTATGGGCACAAAAAGCAGGAAGCACCAGCTACGATTATGGAAACGGAATAGCTACTGATGCTGCGGGAAATGTATATGTTACCGGACTTTTTATGGGAACGGCCACTTTTGGAAGTCTTACTGTTACCAGCTCTGCTGATTATGACATATTTATAGCAAAATATGATTCGAGTGGTAACGCACTTTGGGTAAAAAAAGCAGGAGGAAGCGGCTGGGATGTTGGCAGCGGGGTAAGTATTGACAATACAGGTAACTGCTATATCACAGGATCGTACCGTAATACAGGAACTTTTGGAGGAACAACCCTTACAAGCGCTGGAAGTTATGATGCCTATGTAGCGAAGCTGGATAATGCAGGAACTTTTTTATGGGCTAAAAGTTTAGGCGGTATCAGCGATGACAGGGGTATTAGTGTTAGCACAGATCAAAGTAACAATTGCTATATGACAGGCTATTTTATTGGAACTTTAACTTCCGGTACTACTACTATTACAAGTGCAGGAGGCAGCGATATGTATATGGCTAAATTTGATGCATCCGGTAATCCGGTTTGGGCTAAAAGAGCCGGTAGTGATATGAATGATGAGGGGACGTCTATTACAACAGATGTGGCCGGAAATCTGTATGTTACAGGATACTTTAAAGACACAGCTGTGTTTGACTCCATTACTGTTATAACCTCAGGAGCTGAAGATATTTTTGTTGGTAAATTTGATTATAAAGGAGATGTTATCTGGCTAAAAAAATACGGTGGTACTCAAAATGACAGAGGCTACGGTATAAGCCTTGATTCTTCATCAAACATTTATGTTGCGGGGGCGTTTTTTGGTACTGGGCAGTTTGACACTATTACAGCGGTTAGTTACAATCAGGACGATGCTTTTATTGCGGGAATCAATAATCTAGGCAAAACAAAATGGGTGAAAAGCGGTGGGGGAATAAATGCTGATATTGGAAGGTCTGTTGCTGCAAGTGCCTATGGCAGCTGTTATACAACGGGCTACTACAGCGGCTCAGCCGAGTTTGGAACAAATACCATATCCGGGGTTTCTGATAATGATTTATTCGTAGCGAAATTAGATAGCACTTTTATTATTGCCATGCCTGATAACACAGGGATTGATGGGAATATGATTAATGCCAAAAATATAACCGTATATCCAAATCCTTCTAAAAGCGATATAACCATTCTATTGGAAACTGCGAACAATATCCAGTTACGTGTTGAGTTATATGATGTGCTTGGCAAAATTGTAACAGATAAGGCTGTTATTTCAGAAACAAAAAATTCATTTAGTAAAAAACAAATCTCAATAAACAGAGGGAGCTTACCCGATGGCATCTATTTTGGAAAAGTAATTGCAGGCGATCAGGTATATACTACCAGGTTGATGTTAATTAAATAAAAAGCTCAAAAGGCTTCATTTAAAGGATTGCTGTGAAGCCCATATCTTGATTCAGTTTCCAGGAGTATCGATTTGCTCCTGTGTTGCCGGCTCCTGAGGCTTTTCGTCTTTATCCATTACTTCAATAATTATAAACATCACCAGCAAAACAAGAAGAATTATCAAATATATTCTTCTATGTTTATACTTGTGCAACGGGGTTTTATTCAAAGGTTTTGTAGCTAACTGATAATTGTACATCAATTTACTAAAATCTTTGTGTTTATTAATCCGCTCCTCAGGCAAATCGGGTTGGTCAATATTGAAATTTATATCTGTCATTTTTTGAAATTGCCGATCATTAAAGGATCACAATTGCGTCTTATATTAATTTTAATTATTTTTTTTACCTAATATCTTTTTCAACTTATCTAAGATACGATATACTTTCACCTTCGCATTAGTTTCTGTTATTCCAACAATTGTTCCAACTTCGGCAAAGGACCGCTTCTCAAAAAAACGCAATTCTATCAGTTGTACGTCATCTACATCCAATTGTTTTAATGCTGTCATCATTCGTTGTTGAGCATCCACATTTTCACCCTCCTCAACTTCCTGCACTATTTGATGCAAGCCATTTTTTTCAAGGCTAACAACCCTATTGGTGCTGTTCTTTCGGAAATACATGTTTACCTCATTAAAAGCGATACGAAACAGCCAGGCCGAAAAGGGTACCCCTTTAAATTCATACTTTTTTATATTAATAAGTGCTTTTAAAAACACTTGTGAAGTAATATCAGCGGTTACATCTTCGTCTGCTGTTCTTCTATATATAAAAACGAATATGGATTTATAATATCGATCATACAACACATTAAATCGCGCAGGATCAATCTTTGCAGCTTCTACAAGCTGCATTTCCTGTTTTAGATCCATATCATTTTTGTGATGTACGCTCAATTTCTGTTTGCTTTTTTTAATAATGCTCGTAAAGTTAAAAAGATACAACTTAATTATAATAATATTATAAATTTAGATGGATGCTCAAATAATCGAACGCTCATTTTTTATAAATAAACGCGCGATCCTGCCTGGCTGCGCGTTTATTATATTTTCTGGAATGTTTAATTTACCTGCAGTGTAATGGAACTTAGATCAACAATTTTCCCATCTGGCCCTTTCGCTTTTATATTTTCGAAACGGACTTTTTCATTTTTTGATAATTTTTTGTAAACATTGTGCATTTCCTCTGTAATTTGATTCCCTAGTGTAGAAATTGACAACTGCAAGCCTCTTGAAGGGTATACCATTTCAAAGGATAATACTTTACATATCACATTAAATTCAAAACTATCATAATCCGCAAAAATTCCTCTCTCAACCTGAAATTCATTTTTTGTCATTTTGCCTGACTTTATAATTTTTCCTATTCTCGTGGAAGGTTCAGGTATGCGCTTTACCCTGAACGTCATCGTACCCATATTTCTTTTTTCACCATTTTCCATTGCCGCGGTAACATTTATATCTACCAGCTTTCCATCGTTTACGTTTAACGTAAATTTACCGTTTCCATTATTTTTCAATGTTGCATTTTTAGCTGTAACTGTAAGGCGCTCATTTGGTATACCCGGAACAGAAACTGAAATCGGATTATCCAATCCTATGTACACTACATTCATTTTATCTGCAGCAACAGTAAGCGCAGGCCGGGCCACAATGTACTCTGATTTAAAAGGAAATATTGCTTCTTTACCTTTCGCTGATTTTAATTTAATGGTTCCCGAGTAACTTACTATCCCTTCTCTGTTAGCCCTCGAACTGTATTTCCCTAATCCATTTTCTACAATCATAGAATCCGGAACGCCTTTAAAGGTTTTATTTATTTCATCATAATTGCCAACTAATACTTCCGGCTTTTTTGTTTTACTAAATGCCGCTATGAACACATCCGCCTTATACTCTTCACCAAGCAGCACGTAATTACTTTTCGGGATTACCTTAGCAGCAATGGTATCAAACTTCATTACTTCGGTATCATTTTGTTTTAAGAGATAATCGACTACTATTGATTCCGCATTTTTTATATCATTTTTTAATTTTGATAAAATAGTGACGCTTGCCACCAGCGGACGATGATAAAAATTATATAACTCCCAGTTCTCATTGGTTAAGCTTCGTTCAGGATCATCTGTATTAATATCCAGTTTTACATTTTTTTTATCTTCCGGCAATATACATTCCCTTAATTGTTCCCTGTATGCAATCAATTTATTTTTTAATTCGCGTGATGCTCCCGCAGAGCCATCTTCCGATTCACCAATTAAAATATTAGTTGGTGTATCAAAATTATCCTTACTGTTTATATCCGCCATTTGTAAGGTATCTGCAACTCTCAACTCAATTTTATCCGTGCTTGCAACCAACTGATTTTGCAGCTTATCAATATAGTCTGTTAATTCTGAGGAGCTTGTTTTGACAGCTTGTGCCAGTTTCCAATTAGGTGTAACGCGCACAGGATCTATACTTTTAGCAAGATCAAATTCAGCATACAAATTTTCATTACGCGCGGTGAAATTATCATTAGTTGTTTCCAACCCTTTATTTACCACTACAAATGCATCCAGAATATCTTTAGAAACATTTAGTGCTAATAGTGCGGTAAGTACAAGGTACATCATACCGATCATTTTTTGACGGGGGCTTTCTTTTCCTGAAGACATGGCTGTAAAATTTAAGGTGAATACTATTTTTGATTTACCTCATAATACAGATGCTAAATAAAAGATACAGTCGGGAGAAATTAAAAATGAGGGTATCGTTTTACGGAAAGGAACAAAAAACAATTATCTGTTACAAATACCTTTAAAACTGCAGTATTCACAATTGCTTACAACTGTGGTTTGTGTAAGCTCTATATCAGGATTGAACATATCTGATAATATATCTTTTAGTTGTTGTTCAAAATTATCAAGTACGGGTATACTGAGAATCTCGTTATTATTTATTTTCACTGTTTTTAATCCAGCACTTAATTCTCTAAAAGTAATAATCCCTGATACCAAATTATCTTTTATTTCAGGATTCATTTTCTGGTACATCCATGCGTACATCAGTAACTGAAAGCTTTTAGAAAGATTACTATCTGTCTTTATACTTTCCCACTCTTCCAATTTCAATTCTTTACTTTCAGCTATTCCTGTTTTATAATCAATGATGCGTGTTACACTTCCGGCACCATCAATCCTGTCGGCCTTTCCATGAAGCTTAATTACCTGGTCGTTGATTGTTACACTCGCTTCTAATGCTTCCTCTAAGGCTTTAATAATAACTGGTTTGTGTTCCTGCTCTAATTTTTGAATGTTTTTTTTCTCTGCATCAAGGAAATTATTCAAAAATTTCAAGGCTACTTTTATAGTCAATAAATTTTTACCATAACTAATTTCGGTTTTACTGTACTCTTTTTCAAATACACTAATAGTAAGCGGTTCCACCTGTTTTTTCAGACCTTCGATATCAACAGCGCTTATTTTTTTACCAATAAAAGGTTGATAAAGGGTTTCCAGCACTTCGTGAATGGTATTCCCCAAAGTGTCGGCTCCGATCGTTTCTTCCACTTCATCTACTTCTTTTAAGCCAGCAATTGCCTGAAAATAAAACTGCAAAGAACAATTCCGGTATTTATTAAGAAGTGATGGAGAAAAGCCTGCAATTGCTTTTCGTTTCAGTTTTTCAATTATTGCTGTTGTTTTTTTAATACTGATCACATTCCCTGTATTGTCAACACTTACAGGGATATTGATCAATTTCTCTTCAATTACTGCTTGCTTATTTACTTTAGGAAGCTCATGCAGCAACTGAGTAAGGTACCGGCTCTTTTCACCACTGCCTAATGCATCACTCTCGGTGTTATACAATAGATACACATTTTTTGCACGTTGCAATAAACGGTAAAAATGATAGGCAAAAATTGCATCTTTATCATTGTAGGTAGGCAGCCCGAAATAACGTTTTAATTCAAATGGAATAAATGAATTAACTGTTTTTCCAGAGGGCAATATATCTTCATTACAGGAGAGAAGAATAATATTTTCAAAATCGAGTGTTCGTGTTTCCAGCATTCCCATTACCTGAAGTCCCATTAATGGCTCACCATAAAAAGGCAAGGTGGTACCACGTACAATCTGCTTGAGTAGATTTTGCAATGTCTTCAGATCCGCAACGCTGCCAGGATAGTCAAGCATCAATGCTTCAATCCGTTTAATAATTTTAGTGAAGGCAAATAAATATTCCAGCTCCAGGCTGGTTGTGTTTTTTGCTGCTTTATTTTGCTGAGCAATTATTGAATCCTTTAAGGTATCTATTACATAATAAACACAAGCTATAGCATCAGCGGGTGTTTTCCAATACCGGAATACAGGTTTTAATGTTTCTGCCACTCCAGGTTGCTTTTCTGCAACTATTTTCTCAATAGTGGAAAAGGCTGCAAAAACAATATTTCGGTCCTGAACCGCCTTTATAATTGGTTTTACAGAACGGTACTCCTCCTGATTAAATATTAATATGGATGTATATGGATGACTAAAGAGCTTTAACAGATCTTTATGATAAAAACTATACTTTTCTTTACCCTGACTTAATTTAATAGCATTTGTATGCAGATTAAACACCAATTCGAAATACCCCGCAACAGGTGTATTTTTCAATGGATACCCCATCGTTACATTGATGTCCGCCAAATCAGCAGGAAGTGAATGCAAAACAGGAAACAATAAATTTTCATCCGCCAATACCAATGCTGTATTCTGAAGGCTAGGACTCTGCTTTTTAAAATCAGCCACCAGATTTCCAGCAACCTTTGCCTGCGCTACATTTTTAGCGGCACCAATAATAGTGATGTGCTTATCCTGAACAGAAAGCAAATTCTCTTCAATTACAATATTTTTATCCGGTGTTTTTTTGAAGTTACCATAATTATCATATTTACGAATAAATTTGCCAGCTTCCTGCCGTGTATCATTTATATAATAACTGTCTGTATCCCATATAATTTCAGCCTTTCCCGCATTCAATAATTTCTCAATGATTTGTTCTTCCGCTTTATTAAGTGCATTGAAACCTGCAAAAATTATTTTTTTCCAGGGGTGTTTGTTTATTCTTTCTTCCACATGCTCCGCAACAATCTGATACGCTAACCCCTGATAAGCCTGTTGTTTAGCTAATAATCTTTTTTTGAAATCAAAGTAATAATCACCTAACGACTGCCAGAAACTTAAATATTGTTTTTGAAAATCTGTTAACCCTTCCTCATTATTTAAGCTCCAGGCCTCGAGTTCCTTTATATCCTTTAAGTTTCCAAACAATTGTGTAGCATCTACCAGGTAGCGGTCTATCTCATTCAGGTCACTTAATAAGATTTGGCCCCATTTACTAAATTCATCAAAGCTTTCTACCTCTGTTTTACTTACACTTTTAACCGTTTCATACAATTCGAACAATAATGTGGTAGTATCTGCGATTTCTAATTCGGCCAAAAGCGCAACAAAGTCTTCGGTAGCAAATATTTCAGGGCTCCAGAACGTTTTTTTTAGATTATTAGAAAAGTGGGTTTTTAAAAACAATCCCGCTCTGCGATTAGGGAGTACAATGCACAAGTCGCTGATGTCGTCTCCATACTTAATACACAAATGCTTTACTATTTTTTCGAGGAAGGATTCCATTCAGCTAAATTAAGAATTATAAATCAAAGATTGTTTTAAGTTTAATTTTGCTTACATTCAAAATAGCTTACATTTGAATAAAACACTACCCCGTCAACGGCACCCAAATGAAATATATTTGCAAAACTAAAAGCTGCTAAATCCTTATCGATTGCTGCAAAACTGATTATAGGCGGTATTATAACAGTAAGCGGAGCATCTGTATTAGTATATACTACTAATACGGAAGAGAAAACGGATTTGATTCCCAAAACTGATAACGCAATTTCAAAAGCAAACAATAAAGACACCTCCAGCAGCACTTTCAAAAATGCTGCTGCTGCTTTCGAGACTGAAACACTTGATAATCCTAACTTTTACAATATTGTTCCCGATGGTCCTGGTGTGCAGACAATAAAAAATATTTTAAAAGAAAATGCCGATTGCACCCATCCAATACTGATTTATGATTCCATTCTTTTTTCACCTTATTCTCCGAACGGTTCGGGCAATATTATTGAAATGCCGAATAACAAACCTTTGAAGAATAGGCAATTCTCCAAAACCTCTAAAATTTTTTTTGAAAATAATTGCAGATTTTTATCGCTTTATCGTAATATTGCAATACTAAAATATTATAATGGGGGCAACTAAAACCGATCATTTTACTGAACATCAAAATGAAATAGCAACTTTAATGAAGGCTTTGGCGCATCCTGCCAGAATTGCAATCATTGAATATCTGCTGACTGTGGACACTTGTATTTGCGGAGATATTGTTAATGAACTGCCTTTGGCGCAGCCTACGGTTTCACAGCACTTGAAAGAACTTAAAAATGCAGGATTAATTAAAGGTACTGTTGAAGGCAATGCCATTTGCTACTGCATTGATGAAAATAAATTTTTAAAATTGAAAAAAATATTAAATAAAATAATTAAGAAAGCAATAAAGAAAAAAGAAAATTGTTATTAAAATGAAAGATAAAATCATTCACTACAAAAAGCCCATAATCATTACCCTATCGGTTATTTCCCTAAATCTTATTTTCGGTTTCGATTATAAGTTTACAATTATTAATATTATCTGGCTCTTCCTGTAAAATGAAAAAAAAGATACTCGTATTGTGCACTGGCAACAGTTGCCGCAGTCAAATGGCTGAAGGCTACTTAAGGTATTTCGCAGCAGATAAGGCAGAGGTATACAGTGCAGGTATTGAAACGCATGGTGTAAATCCAAGAGCAGTGGAGATAATGAAAGAGGATGGAATAGACATTTCAAAACACACTTCGAATAATGTAGATGAATATATAAATATCGATTTCGATTTTGTGATAACGGTCTGTGACAACGCTAAAGAAAATTGTCCAATCTTTACTGGCAGCGCACAAAAATTTCATCAGAATTTTCCGGACCCTGCAAAAGCAAAAGGCACAGTAGATGAAATTACTGAACAGTTTCGTGAAGTAAGACAATTAATTAAAAACTATTCAGAAAAATTTATTACCGAACATCTTTAAATCCTGTAACAGCATGTCGAAAACAATTACTTATCCTCAATACCGAAAGTACCCGCACAATCGTACGTATTTTAAGATCATATCATCAAATGAATGGGAAGAAATCCAGGTAATGGCAAATAAGTACAGCATTCATCAGTTTAAAGCTGCCATATTACCTGATCGCAATTACATCTATGATCTTACTTTTGATTATGAAAATAATTGGCTGAAAATAGAGGAGAATGAATACGAGGCAGTGAAGAAAAAAATATCCATTTAAATTAACCAATTTATTTGCTTTAATCCATAAAGAAAGGCTTCATGCAAACCGCATGAAGCCTTTCTTATTATTACATAGGAACCACTACCAGATTTCTGCTCTCTCCGCTTTCGGACGATACATCTTATCCCCTTCTTTAATGGCAAATGCATCATAAAATTCCTGCATATTAGACAATGGCCCATTTCCACGGAAATTACCCGGAGAGTGTGGATTTGTCTGCACCATATTTTTCAGGTACTCTGGACGCATATTACCTCTCCAGCCTTGTGCCCATGACATAAAGAAACGCTGCTCAGCAGTAAATCCATCAATTTTTTCAGGAGTTGGTTTTCCTTCCAATGATTTTTTCAATGCATAGTAGGAAATTGTTAAACCACCCAAATCAGCTATGTTTTCGCCCAGTGTAAGCTCACCTCTAACATGAACATCTTCAATCGCTACATAATCATTAAATTGTTTCACCAATACATCTGTTTTTGCTTTGAATCTTTTCAAATCTTCAGGTGTCCACCAGTTTTTCAAATTTCCATCAGCATCATATTGTGCACCTTGATCATCAAAACCATGTGTTAGCTCATGACCAATAATAGCGCCCATACAACCATAGTTTACGGCATCATCAGCATCAGGGTTAAAGAACACAGGCTGCATAATCCCTGCCGGGAAAACGATCTCATTCATCGAAGGATTGTAATATGCATTAATTGTTGGTGCAGACATACCCCACTCGTTACGATCGATTGGCTTACCCAACTTATCAATCATTTCTTTGAACAAATAAGTATTAGCACGGAAATAATTCTGAACATACGAATCATCTTTGATATCTAATGAGGAGTAATCTCTCCATTTATCAGGATAACCGAATTTTTTCATCACCTTATCCAACTTAACAACTGCTTGCTGTTTAGTTTCAGGACTCATCCAATCACGTGTATTGATACGCTCTTTATACACAGCTATAAGGTTTTCAACCATTTCAGCCACACGTTTCTTACTTTCTTCCGAAAAATATTTCTCTACAAACAACTGCCCTAATGCATCACCCAAAGAAGCATCAGTAGCTTCCAAAGCTCTTTTCCACCTAGGTTTCAAAGCGGGAGTTCCCATTAAAACAGTACCTGTAAATCTGAAATGCTCATTAACAAATTCATCACTTAACTTGCTTGCCGTTTGATCAACCAATGCCCAACGCAAATAAACTTTCCAGTCATTCACAGGAACATCATCAATAGAATGATACACTTCTTTAAAAAATTCCGGCTGACAAACAATAACATCTGTAAGTTCTGTTACACCCACGCCTTGAAGATAAGTAGCCCAATTAATATTAGGTGTTAAAGCAGCTAATTCAATATACGTTTTCTTATTATATTGTTTTTCAGGATCACGTAATTCAATATTCGTCATGGACGCCTTTGCAAGGTTGGTTTCTATACTAAATACTGTTTTTGCATTTTTATTCGCAACAGCCTCTGTATCTCCAAGCAATTTGAACATTTTCACTAAATGCTCCATGTATGCTTTTTGAATCCCTAATGTGCGCTCATCTTTGTTTGTATAATAATCTCTGTCCGGCAAACTGATTCCTCCCTGATATAGCTGAGGAATATACATAGTGCTTACTTTAGGATCCTGCCCAACATACCCGACAAACAAAGCCGAAATACCAATTTTATGTAAGTGAGCAATCTCTTTAATTAAATCATCTTTATTCGCAATTTTATCAATAGCGGCCAACTCCTCTTTCAATGGCGCTGCTCCATCCTTATTCAGTTTTACTGAATCCATGGCCAATGAATAAAAGCCACCGATTTTTTGTTTATTACTTCCAGCTACTGCAGATTTATCAGCAGCAGACTCGTCTAAAATAGCTCTCAATTTAACTGTATTTTTTTCATACAATTCATTGAAGCTGCCCCAACGGCTTTCTGATGCAGGTACAGGATTATTTTTCATCCAATTACCATTCACAAACTGGTAAAAATCATCATTTGGTTTTGCAGTACTGTCAATATTTTCCATATTGAAACCAGCGCTTAACACCGGTGCACCGTCTTTGTTCGCACCACCTTGGCAGGATACTAAGGCCAGAGCCGTAGCTGCGATTGAAAAGTTAAATATCTTTTTGTTCATCTTATTGAATTTTAGGCAACGAAATTACTCCAAATTGTTTGATATATCAAAAAGTTTTTTGTTAAAAAATTATAATTGAGCGAAGAATTAGTTGACTTTATCCTCAAAATTGCCTAAATTAAACAGAGTCGAATTATGGAATAAGACCCGCTGGATAGAATTCAATCACTGGAAATTATTGTTATTTTTGTAAAATTCAAATTTAAGATTCAAGTAATGCCGAAGCTTTCAGTTGTTATTATTACTTACAATGAAGAAAAAAACATTGGTCGTTGCCTTGAATCTATTAAAGAAATAGCTGATGATACTGTTGTGGTTGATTCCTTTTCTACCGACAAAACAGAAGAAATATGCAAAGCTAAAGGAGCCCGCTTTGTTCAGCATAAATTTAACGGTCATATTGAACAAAAAAACTGGGCTATTACACAAGCAAAGTATCCACATATATTATCGCTTGATGCTGATGAGGCTATTGATGATGTTTTGAAAAATTCTATTCTTCAAGTCAAAAATAATTGGCAATACGATGGTTATTATATGAACCGTTTAACTAATTATTGCGGGAAATGGATTTACCATTGCGGGTGGTACCCCGATAAAAAGCTACGGTTATGGGATTCCCGCAAGGGAAAATGGGGAGGAGTTAATCCTCACGATAAATATGAATTAGAAGCCGGTGATAAAAATTCAGGAAGTTTAAAAGGCGATATATTGCACTACAGCTATTATACGATAGAAGGGCATCGCAATCAAACAGAAAAATTTACTACTATTGCAGCAAAAGCGCTGTTTAACCAAGGCAAAAAAGCTACTCTTATAAATTTGTATATAAGTCCGGTGGTGAAATTTTTTCAAAGCTATTTTTTTCAGCTCGGAATACTCGATGGTTACTATGGATATGCAGTATGCAAAATTTCTGCCCATGCTACCTATCTGAAATATTCCAAATTAAAACAACTGTATAAAAAATGAAGCATATATTGATTGAAATGGAAAAATTGAAAAATCCCCATAGCGGGCTTGGACAATTCTGTTTGAATATCGGTGAACAGTTTCAAAATTTATCCAGAGAAAATTTAGAGCTCGATTTTTATTTACCTGCCTTGCAGAAAAATATTTTCGGAACACAATTTAATTATATAAAACAGTCTCCTATTCATAAATTGCTGCCTGTCAGCAACAGTAATTACGATGTATGGCATTGTCTTCACCAGGATTCCATGTATCTTCCAACAAAAAAAAAAACGAAATTAATTTTAACTATCCACGATTTAAATTTCCTGGAAAAGTATTCAGGAGCAAAACAAAAGCGTAAGCTGAACAGCCTGCAGAAAAAGGTGAACAGAGCAAGCGCAATTACTGTCATATCAAAATTTACGGAATCAACTGTGCGACAAAATCTACAACTGAATGATATTCCCGTACACGTAATTCACAATGGAAATTCATTGAAAACTATTGCAGATGCTCCTGTTCCACAGTTCATTTCGGAGAACTCAATAACTGATTTTATTTTTACAATAGGGATTGTTTCTCCCAAAAAAAATTTCCATTCTCTGCTTCCTTTATTGCAAAACAATAAACAATTACACCTGGTAATTGCCGGAAATAACAATTCTGATTACACTAAATACATTATTGAAACTGCCGAACAACTAAGCTTAAGCAAGCAGATTCATTTACCAGGAATAATCAATGATTCAGAAAAATATTGGTTATATAAAAACTGTAAAGCCTTCGTTTTCCCTTCATTAACAGAGGGTTTCGGATTGCCTGTAGTGGAAGCAATGAGTTTAGGAAAACCGGTGTTTTTATCAAACTTAACAAGCCTGCCCGAAATAGGCGGTACTGAAGCCTTTTACTGGCAAAGTTTTGAGCCGAAACACATGCTTGAAGTTTATGAAAGTGGATTAAAAAAATTTGCAGAAGATACCAACAAGGCGGAACGTTCCATTACCTGGGCAAAACAATTTTCCTGGAAAAATGCAGCCAAAGCATATCTTTCACTTTATAAAAATATATAGTGACTTTTTAAAAACATAAAAACTGCTATATATACTATAGATCTAATGAATACAAGTACTACTGAAAAATTAAATGAATACTCCATTTCAGTTGTAATCCCCAATTACAATGGCAGGCATCTGCTAGAAGCTAATTTACCTGCAGTATATGCTGCACTTAAATTTACAGGGGTGAATTACGAAGTAATTGTAATTGATGACGCTTCCTCCGATACATCTGTAGCATTTATTCAGCAGCAATATCCTGAAATTAAATTGTTGATAAATGATATTAATAAAGGTTTTTCACCAACCATTAACAAAGGCATTTTTAGCGCACAACATAAGTTAGTATTGGCATTAAACTCCGATGTTTGGCTTACAGAGGATTATTTTGTGAAACAGTTTAAATATTTTGAAGCTTCGGATACATTTGGAGTAATGGGGAAAATCACTGATTTTGATAGTCCAAAAATTCAGGATGGAGCCAAGTTTCCAAAAATAAGTTATAAGGGAATAAAAACAACTTTTAATTATATTCCGGACCAAGTAAATCAAAACATTTGGCTTCCAGGCTTTTTTCTTTCAGGGGCCAATGCATTAATGGATAGAACTAAATTAATTCAACTCGGAGGGTACAATGAGCTTTATGCGCCTTTTTATTACGAAGATGCCGACTTAGGGATTCGTGCCTGGCGGGTAGGCTGGAAATGTTACTTTGAACCGGAATCCATTTGTAAACATGCCATTTCCTCTACTATAGGGAAATTAAAATCTGAAAAAGTAAAAATAATTATAGAGCGAAATCGTATTGCATTTAACCATCTCCATTTAATGGGGCCGGATCTTTTTTTATTTAAATGCTGGTTGCAACTGCGGTGTTTTAGCAGACTGCTAAGCGGCAACAGCATTATTTATAAGGCAATAAAACTATTCCGAAAAAACCGGGAAGCTTTGGAGCAATCCAAACAAGCCCTTAAAACACTACAAGAAAAAAACAAAAATTTTAGTGTCTATCAAACCGAAAAATATATCCTTGAACAAATAAAATCTATCCCCTACCGGATTTTTTAAATCTAAACATCAGCTTCAGGTGATATCTTGTTTTTTGGAGAAAGAATGTAAGCATTGGAATTTGCTACAAACAGAAAAAAACTGTTAAAAAAAGCATAGAAGGTGACCCCTGCCTGCGTTTCCAAAGTATCTTCCGTAAAGAAAGAAATAGTTGCAATAATAAAAAAAGTGATATGCAAAAAATTAAGCCTGTTGTTTTTAATTAACAGAGGGAAAATTAATGTAACAAGGAACCATATTAAACCAACAATTCCAAAAGCTGCTGCAATGGATAAATATTGATTATGGGACCGCAAACGCCACTCCTTGCTAAGTGTGGAATTATTATTAATATATTCCTGTTCGAAAGCGTTTGGTAAATCACCTGTTCCTACTCCCAACAAAAAATTGTTATTTATAATTCCAATGGCTGCTTTCCAATACTCAAAACGCTGCGTAAGAGAGTGTCCATTGGCATCTCCGGTAGTTCGGTAGAGATCAATTTCCCATATTGTTTCGTGAATTCTGCCTTTTAGGCTGCTAATTTTTTGATAATCCACATTAGCAACACCCCTTTCAATGGCTTTTACCTCTTCATTAGTCAAGGACATAACAGCATCTGCATCTTTTTTAAGTCCTTTGGAAGTTAAAAACCGCACTAGTGTAAAACCAACGTTATTGCCTTTTAAATCTTGCTTTCCAATTTTTATTTCACTCCGTTGATTCCATACCTCCTCAATTTCCGTTGAACAATAATTAACCCATATCAGATAGCCATTTTCAGTTAAACTGCTACTTCTATCATGCTCATACAAATTGCCTCTTGAAGTATAAACATCCAGCTTTTTTGATTTAATAGTTTCTTTATCAGCTTTTTCATTTGCAATTGATTTAACGTAATACATCGGAAAACAAACTGCTCCAATAAGAAACAATAAACTACCATATTTTAATATCCTGATTTCTGATTTAATAACGATGTAAATTAAAAGTACAAACAGTACAAGTGTTAAAGTAATCAAACCCGTCAACGATTCTAAAATAATTAAAAAGGATACCAGCCATAAAAAAACAGCGGACCACAAAAATTTGTGACTGAAACGTGAGGCATTAAAAATAAAGTAGATAGATACACATGCTGCCACACATATTAACAGGGCAAAACGAATGTGTGAAATAAAAATGGAGATGGCCCTGGTATCAACAACCGGGCGATAAATGACTTTACCCAAAATGAGCATACTGATAATAGTTCCTGCAATCACTGCGGCTATAAAAAGCTTCAAAATTATATCAACTAATTTCTGAGAAAGCGGCTTTGAAGTTGAAATAATCAACGGCATCAATAATAAGGGCAGCTTAATGCGGATATCCTTAAAAGCATAACCAAAATCTGAAGTGTAAAAAAGTCCCAGAAAATGCAACAGTAATAAGGAACTTAAAAGAAGTGCTGTTTTATTTCCAAGGAACGATCTGAATTTATTCTTAAGATCACCCTCCAATACCCAATTGCACAGTAAAATAATCTGCGACAAGCTCATCAGAAATTTTGACAATGGCAAACCAGCTACTAACAGAATTAGAGCAAAAATATAAATAAACCGATGAATCTTTTCCGGAAATAATGATTTCATAAAAATGCCGGCATGCTATTTTTACGAAAGACAACGTAAATAAGTGAACTAAATTGTGCTGTTTGGATAAAAAAGAATACTTTTTTCCTAGTTTTCAATATCCCCTTTATCTTTTAAGCTTCTTGATTCCTCTTTATCAGACTTATAGAATGGTCGTTCCGATTTCACTATCGTTGTTAACACCGATTTATAGCGGTCGTTATTTTTCAAAACAGCCATTGCTTCCTTTAAATCAATATCATCTTTTAAGGATGCTTCCAAACGTCCATTCTGAAAATAGTATCTGGAAACGATTTCTTCCTCTAAAAACTGTTTGATTTCTGGTTTATAAGTCATCAAATCAGTTTTTTTATTATGCATTATTTTTGTCTTCAAAGCATCAATATCCGCTTTTATTGCATCAAGGGTTTTATCATCCTTAGCATCCTCCTTTAATTCGTCCAGTGCTTTTTCAGTTCTGGTGGTATAGTCATAATCTTTACCATTTAAATAGGCTATAAAGTCATCGTATTCTGCATCCGACAAATCAAAATCTTTTGCTCCTATAATTGTATTATGTGTAGAACGATATTTGGTTGCGTAATTAAATATCAGATTTTTAATTACTAAACTTGAAAGAATGCTGCTATATTTTGGTGTTTCAGTAACCACGTCAGGAGCAACACCTCCACCATCATATACTATACGTCCGTTTTTAGTCTGGAACGCAGATATCAATGAATCAGGCACTTTATCTACACTTCCATCATCATTATGGTGTGAATAATCCAGAGCCTGTATACAACGGCCGCTTGGAGTATAATATTTTGCTACTGTAACTTTAAGTTGGGCATTGTAGCTTAAAGGGCGGGTTTGCTGAACCAATCCTTTACCATATGAGCGCTGGCCGATAACTACTCCCCTATCTAAATCCTGCAAAGCACCGGAAACAATTTCAGAAGCGGAAGCCGAACCGCGATCAATCAATATGGTAATTGGGGTAGTTAAGTCAACCGGACTATTCATTGCTTTATGGGTTTTATCCCAATCCTTCACTTTTCCACGAGTGCTTACAATGTCAGTTCCTTTTTCTTCAAATAAATTAACAATATCCACAGCCTCTTTCAGCAATCCACCCGGATTACCACGCAAATCAAGCACAATGGATTTCAATTCAGGATTTTTTTTAAGTTCCAGCAAGGCTTCTTTCACTTCTCCTGCGGCATTTTCCGTAAAGCCAGTTAGTTTAATATAGCCTATTCCAGGGCCAACCATTCCCGAGTATGGAACACTTTTTATTTTTATTTCTTCCCTGTTTACAATTTTTTCAATCGGTTTTTTCTCTCCTTCGCGCTCAATAATTAATTTAAGAGTGCTGCTGGGTTGCCCTTTTAAAAATTTACTAATGTCTTCGGTTTTTTTGCCTTTCGTATCCGTATCATTAATCTTTAATATTTTATCACCAGCTCTCAAATCTGCTTTTTGAGCAGGAAAACCTTCATAAGGCTCTGAAATAACCACATAATCACCATCCTGACGTATAAGCGCCCCAATACCACCGTATTGTCCGGTGGTCATATATCGGTAATCTTCAATTTCCGATTCAGGAATATAGTTGGTATAAGGATCCAGGGATGCCAGCATATCATCAATCCCCTTTTTCATCAGATCGCCCGGGTTGGTTTCATCCACATAATAAATATTAAGTTCCCTGAACAAGGTGGCAAAAATATCAAGGTTCTTGGAAACTTCGAAATAGCTGTCAACAAAGCCATAAGATAGCATCGCAGAAACTCCGATTAAGGCAGTAACAACAACTATTCTAAATTTTTTTATGTATGATTTCATATGAATATGGATAGCATTTTTACAAATTTACAAAACGGTATGGTAACTAATTTACTTTAAGACTATTTAACGAATTCCTACTCCATTATAGTTACAATATTTGCTCATATTAATATGAATTTACAATTTGTTGTATACCCGCAAATGCTTTTAACTGATTTCCAACACTTTCGCCCAGCTCTTCCATAATTAAAAATTTTAAGGCCACGCTCCGATTGTTGAATTTTTTCTACTGTCAGGGTACCGGATCATGCCCATGCCCACCCCAGGGATGGCAGGATAAAATGCGCTTAAGCGTTAAATACCCTCCTTTTATTGTGCCATGTTTTTTTAAAGCCTCAATTCCATATTGCGAGCAAGAGGGTTCATACCTGCAGGAAACACCTAACAAGGGCGAAAGGGAGTACTGATATATTTTTATAAGCCCTATAAATAAATTTCTTATAAATGTAATTATTGGTTTCAATTCTCGCTTTGATTAATACTTTTATTTAAACGTTGTAACACAATAATTATTTTCTCCTCCATTTCTTTATAATCAATCATTGATTTTCCGGTGAAAATAAATAACAAGAGAATTTTCTTATCATTCAGATGATCATAAAGGATATTTTTATTCTTTCTATACACCTCTCTAAATAGCCGTTTCAGCCTGTTTCTATCAACCGCTCTTTTAAACAAGCGCTTTGGAACACTTATCACAATTTGTGCCGAAACCCGATGTTCAGAAATAGTCTCCTGCCAAATTACTTTGAAAGGTGCGCTATGGAATGATTTCCCTGATTCAAATAATTGGGTTATTTTTATCTTACTGGATAAACGCTCCGCTTTTGTAAAGGCCTGCATCCACCTTACTTCTTAACAATTTTTTTTACGGCCATACCATTTGCTGTTTCAATACGCAATAGATAATAACCGTTTTCAATATTTTCCATATCCATGTATTCATTCTCCTGAATACCATCAATTTTCTTAACCAATTTACCATTTACATCAATTATACTAACATTCAAGGCTTTTTCCTTTAAACTGTTTTTAAAATATAATTTATCCGAAACTGGATTTGGATATACCGAAATACTATTTGAAACATTATTTACCGATTCCGAAATGCCTGCCAAAACATCCTCTGTTACTGCTAAAGAGGAAAGTGTTACCAAATCACCGCTAGTAGTTCCGCTATTGTTGGTTGAATTAAATGCACCATAAAAAGTAAGGTCACCACTGCCAGCAGCAGGTGCTGTCCAGTCGAACGACCAGGTAGCGGTGCCTGAAGGAAAAGAAGTACCGGCAAGTTTATGAGTAATGTATTTTCCACCGCCAACTAATTGTGTATGGGTAGTATTTGTTAAAATTAAACTTCCTTTAAGAGCCCCTGCCAGATTTTGAGGAGACATTTCAAAACCAAATCTTGTTTTTCCGGAAGTAGTAATACTACCTGTAACCGTATACGTTTGTCCGGGAATATAACCGGATGAAGGAATAGTGGATGTAATTAAACCCGCCTGATTAGTTGCTGTTCCTGCATGACAACCGCTAGCTGTACAACTTGACCCATCTCCCGGTGAACCCGTTTTTGCACCTGGGGCGCCAATAGTATTACCTGTTGCAGGTGAGGAAAATTCTGCAATTACAATGGAACCTATCAACATTGCGAAAACAGATATTGAAATTTTAGCTTTATTATTCATAGATGTATTATCATTTAGGGATGGTTTGGGAATAAATTTAAGAAGTATTTTTTAAAGATTGTATAAATATTTAATTATTACTCTTATTAAAAGACATAAATCAGGAAGTATAACGACTCCACAAAATTTTAATTCATCTGAACCATTATTTTTACTAATAATATGAAAAATCACTTTTTTTCAGTAGTTTTAATTTATGGTTATATCTATGCAAAATAATTAGTATTCGTTTACAATAAAATTATGAAACAAATCCTGTATTTAATTCTGTTGTTTCTTTCCATCGAAGCCTTCTCTCAATTAACTCCAAAGCAAGAGCTTTACATCGATTCTCTTAAAAATTGCATTAATACTGCCAGTCACGATACAACCAAAATTAATGCATATAGTGCCTGGGACAATCTTATATATGCTTCGGATCCAAAGCTTGATTTCGATCTCAACAAAAAAATTGTTGAATTGGCAGAACAAAATTTAAAAAAAACATCTTTATCGGACTTCGAAGAAAAGACTTTCAATAAATCGCTATCAAAGGCTTTGAACAGTCTTGGAATTATTACTTACAATGAAGGTGATAATACTAAGGCTATTAGTTATTATTCCCGTAGTTTAAAGATCCGTGGAGAAGATGGTGATAAAAAAGGTGTGGCTGCCACACTTAACAATTTAGGAATTGTACATCAGGATTTGGGAGATTACGCAAAAGCAATAACGGATTACACACATAGTTTAAAAACAAATGAAGAAATAGGTGACAAAAACGGTGAAGCCAATGCACTAAGCAATATTGGAAGAATTTATTATGTGCAGGGAGACACTGCAAAAGCCATTGATTATCAAACCCGAAGCTTAAAAATCAGGGAGACCATTGGCGATAAAAGAGGTATGGCTATTGCATTTAATAACCTTGGGACTATTTTTTCTGACCAGGGCCATAACACAAAAGCAATGGAATATTTCAACCGATATTTAAAATTAAGTGAAGAAATAGGAGATAAAAATAAAATAGCGCTTGCGCTTGCCAACATCGGAACAATTTATAAAAAAGAGGAGAACGATCAGGAAGCTATGAATTACTTTAATCGCAGCTTAAAGATGTTTGAAGAACTGGGAAACGAAAAATGGATCGCTTCCATACTAAAACATATTGGTGATATCTATAAAAAGAAAAACGAAATTGACAAAGCCAGAGAGACCTACCAAAAAGCATTAATTATTGCGCAAAGCTCAGGACTTGTTTCCATAACAAAGGATGCTAGCCAATCTTTATCCGACATATACAAAATTACAGGAGATTATAAGAATGCATTAAAAATGTATCAGCTTCATATTAGTATGCGAGATAGTATATTGAGTGAAAAAAGCCAAAAACAAATAATGCAGCAGGAAATAAAATACTTTTATAACAAGCAAAAGGCTCTTGATGCAAAGGAGTATGAAAAACAAAATGCGGTGTCGGCTGAGCGTGAACAAAAACAAAAAGTAATTATTTATTCCATTGCCGGCAGCTTGATATTGGTGCTTGGGTTTGCGATTTTTGCCCTAAACCGCTGGAGATTTACGGGCAAACAGAAAAAAATCATTGAAGAACAAAAGAATCTGGTAGAAGGGAAACAAAAAGAAATACTTTCTTCCATTACGTACGCAAAAAGACTTCAGGATGCTATTCTACCGCCTGAACACTATGTAAAATCGGTACTTCCAGAAAGCTTCATTTTTTACAAACCCAAAGATATTGTGGCAGGTGATTTTTATTGGATGGAGCAAAAGGGTGAGCTTTTATTTATTGCCGCAGCCGATTGTACCGGCCACGGTGTACCGGGCGCAATAGTTAGCGTTATATGCAGCAATGCCTTAAACAGAGCCGTATTAGAATTTGGAATTGAGGAACCAGGTAAAATACTTGATAAAACAAGAGAACTGGTGTTAGAAACATTCTCCAAAAGCGATACAGATGTTAAAGACGGAATGGATATTTCACTCATTTCTATTAATACAACTTCCGGGAAAATAAAATGGAGCGGGGCCAATAACCCTTTATGGTGCATTTCAAGCGGCAAGCTCACAGAAATAAAAGCAAATAAGCAAGCTATTGGTAAAACGGATAATCCACTTCCTTTCACCACACACAGCATACCTCTTGGTAAAGGAGATTCATTCTATTTATTTACAGATGGTTTTGCAGATCAATTTGGAGGCTCCCAGGGTAAAAAATTCAAGTACACACAGTTAAAAGAGATAATTCTTAAAAATTCATCACTGGCTCCTGAAGAACAAAAAGCACAACTTGAAGCTTTATTTCTCAATTGGATAGGCTCTCTGGAACAAATTGACGATGTATGTTTAATTGGTGTTAAAATTAGTTAAGAATTAATTTGCAAAGCAGAAAAAAAATTATAAATTTGTTAGTACTACATTTCCACGCAATTATTTAATAAACGCTAAATTTTAAAACATGACAATCAAACGCCCTATTTTAAAAAGTTTTATCGCAATTACATTTGCGGCATTAGTAATAACTGGTTGTAAAAAAGAGGAAGAACCAGAACCCACTCCTGCTCCTGTTGCCACAGATGGCACCACAGAACAATCACAAAGAGCGTCCGACCAGTCCAACTCTGATAATGAGTCCAACACTGCAATGGACGAAGCCAATACGGCCATGCAGGATGTTTCAACCACAAGGGATTTTCAAGCCTGCGGTATGATCATTGACTCTTCTCAAAAAGCAATTGGTAAAATCACTTTAAATTACAATGGTAACGACTGCTCAGGCACCAGAAGCCGTTCCGGATCAATCATTATAAAGCTACCTTACGATAGTACCACCTCAACTATAACCCGTTGGTCTGACCCAGGCTGTAAAGCAGAGCTTACTTTTGTTAACTATAAAGTTACTTACCTGGCTAATAATAAATCACTAAAATTTAATGGTACCCATAGTATTACCAACGTATATGGTGGCTATTTTTTACAGCGCCTGCTCGCCAGCCAGCCAATTGTTTACAAAGTAAGAGCTGATATGCAAATATCCTATGACGATGGCACCAGCCGTATCTGGAAAGCTGCTAAATCAAGAACTTATTCACAAGTGGCAGGAGTGGTTAAAACCACAGTAGAAGGAGATACTATTGTAAACGGACATAATGATGTTGCTGCCTGGGGAACCACCAGAATGGGCGATAGCTTTACACTTGATGTACCAACCCCAATAGCTTATTACATCTATGGTAGTACCTGTTTATACAAGCCTACCGGAATGGTGGTATTGTATGTTGCTACTAAATCACTTTCAATCACTTATGGTGTTGATATTGCAGGAACTATTGTAACTGGCGGTTGCCCATATGGTTACAAACTTAACTGGACAGATATACAAGGTACACCTCAACAATATGTGGTTGCCTACTAATAAGTAATTATTAATTTTTTAACCAAACCCCGTCCTTTAGGATGGGGTTTTTTTATTGCTTAAATGACTCTGATTACTACAAATCCGAACCGTAATAAAAAAACATATTTTTCAAACAAAAACCGTAATTTTACGTACAAGTACCGTAATTGGAGTTATTTATTTTTTGATGAAAAAAATTAATTTTTATTTTCTATTTATTTCAGTTGTTTTAGTAATGTTTTCTGCCTGTAAAAAGGATAAAGAAATAGTTATATCGGATAATAATGCTCCCTATTATGGGGAGATCCCTAAAGTGGTATTGCAGAATTATATCAACCGTTTATTTATTGACCTTATTGGACGTGAGGCGCTAGACGCAGAAATGTTGACAGAAGAAAATTTTTTACGGGCAAATGGCCTTAGTATAGCATCAAGAGAGCAATTGATCATTAAGCTGCAAACAAATAGCACTTACATTCCAGGAGATTCTTCTTATCAATATGCGTACTATAACAGGTTTTATGAGTTGTGCAAAGCCAGGGTAATTGAAGCTTCTTCAA
The DNA here is from genome assembly GCA_040387415.1 of Bacteroidota bacterium. Taxonomy (GTDB): domain Bacteria; phylum Bacteroidota; class Bacteroidia; order 2-12-FULL-35-15; family 2-12-FULL-35-15; genus 2-12-FULL-35-15. The sequence goes on along the minus strand of JAZKDU010000013.1, from coordinate 24,489 downwards.
ACAATTTTATTGCAGGCGAGGCTGGCATTGCACAGTTTGGCGCTACGCAGGATTCACTAGCGGGTGACAGCCTTAACTTATCTTTTTCAAGAAACAGGGTGCGTAATCTTTTAGCCATTATTGACTGCGAAAAAGATTACCGCATGGATTCAATTGAAATTAAAGATGTATTTGCAAGAATGATTAATAATGGGATTTATGACCAGATTAACATGAATACTTTTAACTATTTAAATGCATCTTTTAATGATTTATTTTTCCGCTTTCCCACAACAAACGAGTTCAATGCCGGTTATAATATGATAGAATACAATGTTCCTGATATACTCTATGGTAAATCCGGTCATAATAAAGGAACGTACATTGATATCCTGGTAAATTCAGAAGAATTTTATGAGGGAATTATACGTTGGCTGTACAAAAATTTATTAGCCAGAGAGCCCTCTACGCAAGAAGTCTATAACCTGATGCTTACATTTTTTGATGATCATAATGTTCAAAAAGTACAAATCGCCATTATGAAATCAAATGAATATGCCAATTTCAATTAACAATGAAAAAAATAAGTAATAACATATCTATACGCTCACAGATCATTTGTTTGTTTCTTTTGATTTCCTTGTGCCTTATAGTTCCAGGCTGCAGGAAGGAAGAGAAACTTTTTGATGTAAACCCGGTTGCTTTATTACCGCCCAACAGTGGCAAAACCAAATTAAAAACCAATGAGCAGTACATTGCTATTTTACATGCAAATTTATTTCAAACGGCTCTTTCTGCCAACCAGATCTTTGATATAGGACAATGTATGGAATCTATAGGAGATCAGGAGCTGGCAAGAGAATTGGTGATCAGCAATTTTATGAATAAGCCAGGTACCATCATTCCTAGCAAGGCTGAAATGGCAGCTGATGTAAACAAATTTATTGTGGATAGCTATAACCGCTTTCTGGTGCGCAACCCAACAGAGGCTGAAAAAACATATTTCGAAAATTACCTAACAGCACGTATTACACCTGCTGATACAATAATGCCGGAACTGGTATATGTTTCATTCGCTTTGTCAAATGAATATATGTACTATTAATCTTTAGGGATATGGAGAGAAGAGATTTTATAAAAAAGACCGGATTAGCTGCAATAGGTGCATTTGCAGCTCCTTATATTCTTCCCACGGGAAGGCTATTTGCCAGTACAGGAGCCGCACCCCTTGCTAATCATGTGATATTAGTGATGTTTGCAGGTGGCGTGCGTAAGCAGGAATCGATCGGGCAAACCTATTTACAAGGCAGCCAGATGCTGTATGCCCCTACCCAGGCTCAGGCTGAATTAAATGTTACAGGAAATATTATGCGTAATATGCTGGAAGGTGCGGCACCAACCAGTAAAATTGTTTATGGAAAGGGCGCAGGAGGACAAACACCTATAGCCCCTCTATTGTCTCAAACATTGCAACAACAGGGAATGCTTTTTACCGAAATGAAAAGCAGCTCTGCCGGCCACTATGGCGGCTTAAATGTATTGGTGCAGGGAAACACCTTTGTTTCTCAAGGCTTGAAACAACGCCCTGTTAATCCTACTATATTTGAATACCTCAGGAGACATGGCGGCCCTGTTGATTTCCCTGCTTCCAAATTATGGTTTGTAGGTAATGGCATTGGCAACTCATTACCTTTGTTGAATCACAGTGACCATCCTCAATACGGAACAAAGTATGGAGCCAATTTTTTTGCTCCTACCATCACATTCGGCCCAAAAGGAGATTCATACCTTAGGGATGCGAGAATTTATCACCCACAGGATCAGCTGGCCCCTATCTATGAAATGAAGTATTTCCTGGATAACAGTTTCGAAAATGTTGGAAAAACACTTCCAAGCATCGGCAATACCGAAGCAGAAAAAGATCAGATCAAACATTTTATGAAAACAATGTTTGATAAAACAACCGCTGGAACTATTGCGTTTCCTCCTGAGCATGCAAGTGCCGGCAACGGAGATACTGCAACTGTTGGATACGCCTGCGAAGTATTAAAAGAATTTAAACCTAAACTTACAGTAGTTAACCTTAGTGCAGTAGATACCTGTCACAGTGCCTTTACAGACTATCTAAAAGCATTGCACAGGGCCGATCATGCGGTAGGACATTTATGGAACTTTGTACAAAATGATCCTGTGATGGCTGGAAATACCACCATTATTGCTGTTCCTGATTGTGGAAGAGATGCTACCCCTAATTATATCAAAGATTCTCAAAATGATTTTTTTGGATATGATCACTCAGACGCTAATGCTTTGGATGTGTTTTGTTTAATGGCTGGTCCTGGTATGCCGGTTAATACGACTGTGAATAGCGCCAACAATCCGGGCTTTTCTTCACAATGGGCAACAGCTGATATTGTGCCAACCATAGCCGATATTTTAGGGCTTAAAGCAGATGTAATGGGTGCTAATATGCTGGCAGCTGGAGCAGGATCGTTGTTTGATAAAATATAGTTTTTATTTTTCCGCCACTAATTACACGGATTTTAAAAAAAATATGTCAGAAATAACACAATGAATTGTAGCACAAAACCGAACAAATTCGTGAAATTCGTGGCAATATTTAATACTTAATTATGAACTTAAAAAATAAAATACTGTTTATTCTATGCCTTGTTGCAGGGGGTATTATTGGTATTTCCTCCTGTAAAAAAGATCCGTTTATTAACCCATACGATAACCCATTACTATACGTTCAACCATCCAACCCCAATCCGGATAATCTGAGCCCAACCAACTTCGCTTATCTGCATGCAAAAATATTTAAACCAACCTGCGCCAATTCAGGTTGTCATGACGGTACCTTTTCTCCAGATTACCGAACACTGAATAGTGCTTATAATACGCTGGTTTACCAAAAACCCGTGAATACGGATAATGGAACTTTCAGATACAGAGTACATCCTTTTAAAGCAGACTCTTCTATACTGTATCATCGTTTGAATGTGCCAATGGGATCAGGTTTGATGCCGCTTGTAGTTGATCCTGGATCAGACTGGACAGGTAAAAAAAATGAATATATTCTGAATATCAAAAACTGGATCAATGCCGGAGCTAAGGATATGTTTGGCAATTATCCACAGGTAGGTAATAAACAACCTCAAATAACAGGGTTCTATGCTTTTCCGGTTGGAAATACAAGCACCCCATATCCAAGAGCAAGCGGAAACATTGTACCTATTGAAGTACCGATGAACAGTACTATTGATCTATGGTTTTTAATTGAAGATGACTCTACTCCTGTTCAGAATATCACTTATAAAATATGTAAAAGATCTACCTCACCAAATAATTTCAGCGCAGCAACCAGCACTACTATGAACTACGTTCCGAATGGTTTAACCGCTGCTGATTTTTCGGGAACTCCAGCTCAATTTACCCATAAATCAACAATTCCTATATCAGGCTTAGCTTCGGGCAGTTATTTATATATCAGGGCATACATTGATGATGGCAGCCAGGGAGGCCCTACAGAGATTCCCAATGCGGGAACAGGAGATTTTATGAGTGGTTATTTTGCAATAAAAATCATATAATTATGAGGTATCTGTTTATATACATTCTTATTGCCTTCACAGCATTTTCATGCAAAAAGGATAAGCCTCTTCCAAAAGAACCTTCTATTGAATTAGTGAGTGTAACACCTACAAATATTGAACAATTTACAGATTCAATTGAGGTAACCATTAAATATAAAGATGGTGATGGCAACCTTGGTGATGTTTCACCAGATGTATATTCGTTAATGGTAAAAGACAGCCGGTTAGTTAACGCTGACTGGTATCATATACCACCCCTTGCACCATTAGATGTAGAAATTAGAATTGAAGGGACATTAAAAATTAAATTGAACACCATGTTTTTATTGGGTAATGGAAGCCAGGAATTTGCAACTTTAACAATTAAATTGAAAGACCGTACAGGTAACTGGAGTAATGAAATAATTACTCCTCAAATAATTATAAATGATACATTGTAGAAAACACGGATAGTCCATTTATGCTAAAAAAATTATCCATATACTTATTTGTTTTTTTACTTATAGGAAGCTGTACTTCGGTAATGGCGCAGTTACCTATTTTCCAAATGGTACCCCAGCAGGATGTTACTATAACCAACTGTAAAGGTGAATTTCATGACAGCGATGCCGGTCCCGGAAACAATTATCTGGCACAGGCAAAAGATACATTCCGTATTTGTACAGGAGGAAACATCTCCATGATTTTCCAACAGTTTCAGCTGGAAAGTGGCTTTGACACCTTGTTTTTTTATAATGGAACAACCATCAGTAATGGAACACTGATCGGGAAATTTACAGGAAGCAATACACCCACAGGAATAGCTGCCAGCGGATGTTTAACAATTGTTTTTAAATCGAGCTTTGCGTTACAGGATCTGGGCTGGGTTGCACAATGGACTTCCACTGTTATACCGCCCGTACCTCCCACATTCAGCGTTACTCCCGTTCCTTCCTGCAGCACCTCTACAGTGGACATTGTATTAAGTAAAAAAATACATTGTGATTCTGTTTACGCTTCAGCATTTACATTAACAGGGCCCACTACCGCCACAGTAACAGGGGCGTTGGATATTGGCTGTGCGTCTGACAGTACCAGCACAATACAACTTCAGCTGAGCCAACCACTCCTGCAAAGCTGCAATTACAACGTAATTTTCACAATTAATATGCGAGATAACTGTGACAGCGTTTGGACGTTCACAGTAAACAATTCTTTTACTATTACTGATTGTCCTCTAACAGTTAATATTACGGCTACTCCCAACGACACTGTTTGTTCGGGAGCATGCGTTCAGCTAAAGGCTGTACTGAATTCCTGTTTATCCTATGATTATCTGTGGAGCCATGGAATGACCAATGCTGCAGTACAAACAGTATGTCCCATCACAACAACAACCTATACCTTGGATGTACAGTCTACTTCTGGAGGGCCGCTTTACAATACCACCGTTACTATTACTGTACTTAACCCACAAATTACACCTCCTGCACAGAGTATTGTCTGCCAGTCGGCTGCACCTTTTAATTTCATGGCTTCCCCGCCGGGTGGGAAATGGAGAGGCAAAGGAATCACTGATTCCATACAAGGTACATTTGATCCTGATACTGCCATGCAGGGTGTTCACACCATTTATTACAGTATTAACGGTTTATGCAGTGATAGCTTTGCAATAACAGTACTACCGATGGATGCAGGATTTGATGAAGCAGCTTGTCCCGGAACGCCTCCATTTTCTTTATCGGGTTATACCCCTGCCGGAGGCACATGGTCAGGCTACGTAGGACTTTCAGCAGGCGGGGTTTTTAACCCCACAACAATTGGCACCTATACCGTAACGTATACGCATCCCAACGGATGCTCGGAAACAAAACAGGTGTTTGTGCAGCCATTGGTTGTAAGTGCTGTTATAGACAGCATTTGTGAATCACTTTATACCGACACACTAACTGTTTCTCCTCCAGGCGGGCGATGGGTACCGGCCCTAGGAATAACCGACACTATCAACGGAGTTCTTGACCCGGGCATTGCGGGGCCAGGAATGCACCACTTTTTATACAAGCTGAATGGCTGCATGGATACAGCACATATTTACATAAAACCAATGAACGCAGGATCTGATCAGGCATTCTGTCCATTACAACCAGGTCCGCTTTCTCTTGGACACCCAAGCCCTGCAGGAGGAATATGGACCAACCTGGGAACAGATAATGGTGGAACCAGTGGTTTAATAAACAGTTCGGGACAATACAATCCGGGAATACAAGGACTAACCAATTTTACCGATACACTTTTATACTCTTCTTCTAATGGCTGTTCGGATACAATGATATCTTATGTGCTGCGCACTAATATTGTTGAAGATACTTTGTTTTTCTGTCAGAACGATGATTCGATCCTGTTAGAATGGTCAACAGTACAAAACTATCCCGGAGGAGGCTCCTGGACAGGCAACGGCATTACCAGCTATGGCACCAACTATTACTTTAAGCCTTCCGATGCTGGTATAGGTATTCATACACTTGTATATTTAATTAACACCTGCTCCGATACAATACGCATGATTGTTCATCCTGATAAGTTGAGTTATGATGACACCACTCTCTGCACTATGCAAAATCCATTTCTGCTGGATTCTATTGGTGTAAATGCCAATTGGCAAGGAACAGGAATCGTAAATACTTCCAATGGATTATTTGATCCTTCCGTTAGCGGCCCGGGTACATTTCCGATAGTATATTCATCACCAAACGGTTGTAAGGATACCATCAATGTAACCGTGTATACGTACATTGCAGCGCAGATAGGGGGCTTAAACAATGTATATTGTTACCGTAATTTCAATTACCCGATAACCCTTGCACCTGCAGGAGGAACATTTACCGGGTCCGGGATTTCAGGTAACACCTTTAACCCATCTTTAGCTGGTGCGGGATTGCATCAGCTTATTTACACTTTTGGCAGCGGGCCATGCTTTACTTCCGACACATTAAACATTCAAGTGCACCCACCAATACAAACCACTGCATCCGCAAGTAATGATAGTATTTGCAAAAGCGGAGGATCAACTATTACTATAAACTCATCCGGTGGCGATCCTTCTGTTAACGGCCATACCTATACCTGGAGCCACGGACTCTTTGCAACAAATGTCAATGTTGTAAGCCCTTCAACAACTACTACCTACACTATTACAACCTCTGATGGCTGTTCAGATGCAAAAACAGATTTGGTAACAATTACTGTTCATCCCGGTTTTACACAAACTTTTACAACTTCCCCGACAGGGTGCAACGGGGCTTCCGGAACTGCGAGTGTTAACGTTATAGGATCGAACAGCTATTCCTATTTATGGTCAACCAATCCTGCCACTACGACCAATTCAATTACTGGGATTTCAGGTTCCACTTATTCTGTAACGATTACTGATATTACTACCGGATGTTATTTTGATACTACCATAACTATTCCAGGTTATGGAATTATCAACTCCTCTTTCTCTATAAATCCTAACCTTCCTTGTATCGCCTTTGAGCAAAACCCGGTCAGCTTTATAGATTTAAGTCTTGGTGCAACGCAAGGTTATTGGGAGCTGAGTAATGGAATTACCATTCCTTACACACAAGGGGCTAACCTTCAGTATTCATTTACTCAACCAGGCACTTATACAATGAAATTACACGTTGAAAATGCAGGAAATTGTGCAGATGAAACTACTCAGGACATTTGTGTACTTGAACCTGTTATTATTTTTATACCTGATATTTTTTCTCCTAACGGAGATGGCCTTAATGATGTATTGTTTGTGAGAACCACCAGCGTGAAGGAGTTTAGCTTTATTTTGTTTGACAGATGGGGAGAACGGGTTTTTGAAACAACTAATTCTGATAAGGGATGGGATGGAAAGTATAACAATACAGATACACAAACCGGAGTGTATGTATGGTATTTTAGTGTTACTTATATGGATGGTGCAGTTGAAACAAGAAAAGGAGATATTACACTGGTAAGATAGTTTGTAATAAACGTTTTGCGAACATTAGTATTGAATAACTAGGTTCCGCTTAAGGATACAATTATGAGAAAAAGGACAATTACAAGAATTTTAATTTTATGCTTTATTACTTTCGCATCCATTACCGGGATTGCGCAGGATATGCATTTTTCTCAATTTTACCATTCTCCATTACTTACCAATCCTGCTAATACGGGTGTTTTTTCAGGAAGGTACCGGATTTCTACTAATTATAAAAACCAATGGCAAAGCGTTACTAACCCTTACAAAACAGTGTTTGCAGGAATTGATTTTTCCACACCATCAAAAAAACTGGGGATTGGGTTTTCCGTTTTTAATGATAAAGCCGGAAAATCACGAATGGGAATAACGCAAGGAAACCTTTATCTATCCTATAATTTACGGATAAATGGAAGCAACCGTTTTATTACGGGATTACAGTATGGTGTAGGCCAAAAAAGCATGCGAATCAATGATTTAATGTGGGATAGCCAGTTTAACGGTGTGGCTTATGATCCTTCTGTGGCATCAGGTGAAGCACAATACTCAGAATCATACACTTATATGGATGTTTCAGCAGGTATGATGTGGAACTATACGGCCAGTCACAGCGCCTCCAGATTTAAGAACAGCGTTGGAGTTGCCGTTTTTCATGCAAACCAGCCTCAGCAATCCTTTGATGGAAATGAAAAACTGTATTATAAAATAGTAGCTCATTTAAATAACCAATTTAAACTTTCTGAAAGTCCGGTATATATTTTACCACAGGTTTTATACAGTATGCAAGGGCCATATAAAGAAATAAATGCGGGAGCTTTGGTAAAGTTTGTTATTGGCAATGAGCAAGGTGATCTGATTCGTTCAAACAGGATTGACAAACGGTATTCGTCCCCCGCTGCTTATATTGGCGGGCAATTCCGCTACAAAGATGCCTTTATAGCAATGGCTGCTTTTGAATTTAAAAAAGGTTTATTGTTATCTATAAGCTATGATGTAAATGTATCTAAACTGCACGTTGCCAGCGGCTTGAAGGGAGGAACGGAATTTGCTCTTATTTACAGAGGTTTTTTTGCAAGATAGGCATAACGCTGCTTATAAGCATAAGCTGTGCTTTTGAAAAAATACCTTAGCTACTTTAGTCCAATCTATTTTATTATTGCTATACACCTAATACTGTTATTCATTAAGTATTAGTCCAATATGCATAAAAAATGTAATCATATCTATAGATGTTTTTCACCTCTTGATTAGTAATATAGTTACTTGGTTTGTAATGAATTCGCTAACGTTATCGAGTGTTTTATGAAGCTTTCCAGAAATTTCCGTTTCATTTTTTGCCATATTTTTTCAGCGAGGTTCAACTCCGGAGAATATGGGGGAAATAAAAAGCAAAGCAATGTTTTCTGGTATTATTAAATTTTGTCGGATCACACGTTTTTTTAGGCGCAACGCTATTTACGCGAACAACTTTTCAAGTCTAAAGAGGGAAATTTCAGAACAACATTTTAACCAAATGTTAGCGGATTACTATTGTTTGATTAGTGTAAAATAAAAAAGCCCCACCTATTAAGTGGGGCTTGGTGTATAATTGTTTTAAGAATAATTAATTACTGGATATTAATTGTACCAATCATCCCTGTATGAGGGACGCAAAGATAATATAACGTTGCTGGCGCATCATGTGGGACTTTAAATGTTAACACTCCATTTTGAACATCTTGATTAGTTACTCCAACATTATATTGAACCCCAGGATGCACATTAGAAGAGGAGATTCGGAAAGGATGACCGCCCACGGTGACATTAAATTTATAAGTAAATCCTCTGTATAATTTGAGACTTGGATTTAAATTCGATCCGGAATTATAGTCAATTGCATTGTCGATAAGCCATGCAGAAGATCCACTATTTACAAGATTAAATTGAACAGCAAATGTTGCTATCGCACCTGTGGCTCCAGTTGATCCTACAGCTCCATTAGTTCCATTAGTACCATTATTTCCTGTAGCTCCAGTACTTCCTGTAGCACCATTGGTTCCATTATTTCCATTTACACCATTGATTCCATTGGTACCAGTTGCGCCTGTGGAACCATCAATACCATTAGTCCCATTATTTCCTGTTGCACCTGTTGAGCCTAATTCACCGGTTACACCTACTGCACCGGTAGCACCCGTTACTCCAATTGTTCCCGTAGCCCCTGTAACCCCTGTCGAACCAACGTTACCGGTTGCGCCAACAACTCCTGCAGGACCTGGTGCCCCTTTTAAGTTTACTGCCCAAGGCTGTAATCCTGAACCAGCACCTAAACTTGATGATACAGTAACATCCATTGCGCCTGTTCCTGAATTATAATTTGTTATTGTTCCATCCATTTGCTCAGTAGAAGAAAAAGCAATAATAACATCCTGACCTATGGAATAAGCTAAACCAGTTTCCACCATAAAAGATATAGATGTGGAAGGTGCTGAAATACTCATTGGAGTAACAGACATAGTAGCGTACCTGTCGCCAATAGGCCCAGTACTACCTGTAACCCCAGCGCCTGTTGCTCCAGTTATACCAATTTCACCTGTAGCACCCGTTGCTCCAACAACACCAGCTACACCTGTTGCGCCAGTAAGACCAACTGAACCACTTGCACCGGTTACACCAATAGCACCTGTTGAACCATTTGCTCCTGCAGTACCAGTAGCACCTGTTACGCCTTGAACCCCGGCATTTCCGTTAGCAGCATACAATGCATACGGAACACTCATTAATTGCTGTGTTCCCATTAATGCGTAATTTGTTCCCCCAGTTAGATCCGTACTTATTTCTATAAAATAAGGCCCCGCAGACCAATCTATTGTAGTAAAAATTCCGGTAACAACCGTACCTCCTCCTACTACCATATTAAGTAAACCAATGTTATTTGAGGTAACAGAATGCGTTTCGGTGTAAACAATTGTACCGTTAGCAGTACTCTGACGTAAACTTATTTGTAAGCCTACATTTTGATTAACAATTGCTACACCGGCATTATTACGCGCTATCGCCTGGTAATTAAATCCCTGCGGAGCTTGTGCGTGTAGCGAAAAAATTAGTGTCAGACTTAATAAAAAAAGAAGAACCGTTTTTTTCATTTGCTTATTTTTTGACTTATTTTAATTTTACGATTTGATATGTTTTACCCTTTGAATTTTTATTTTTTAGTTTCAGTAAATAAGTACCATTGCTATATTTACTCATATCAATTTGAGAAAGTGCATTATAATTGCTTGATTGTGTTAACAGCAACTTACCTTCTGGGGAATACAATTCAATTGTATTATTTTCATTAGCTGTGGCAAACTGTATCTGAACCATATCCACCGTTGGATTTGGAAAAACAGTAGCGCTATACGAAACATCATAATTATCTAAAGCTGTAACCATTAGCGCATTCTGATGAAAACCCTGAGTTAATAAATTACTGCTATTATTCAGTGAAGAAGTTACTGTTTCGCCTAATGTCCAATCTAGTTGATTATTACCGCTAACAAAGCTGTTTCCTGAAGATGATATTACATCGGGAGCTAAGGACTGTGCAACCGAATAGTTTATTGCATACAATAAGAATAGTGAAAAAAAGAAATTTTTCATGGTGTTCAATTTTACTATTAAACAAAAATAAACCTTTTGTGAATACACTCCTACAAAACGCTATAAAATTATCATTAATCCAGCAATCCAGCAGATTAATAAAAAAAACGACAGGATTCTATTAATAATGTTTGGTCTGCAGAGTTTTACTTTTTTCATCCCAAAAAGTCCAGGTTTCACTTTCCAGATCATCCTTATAAGAACCTTCATACCGCTTGTTTCCGTTAGGATACCAGGAAATAGTTTTACCGTTTTTCTTTCCGCTTAAGAAGTTGGTTTCACTCCATGGAGAGCCATCTTCATACCAGCTTTTCCAAACTCCGTTACGTTGGCCATTTTTCATGGTCCCCTGCATTTCTATTACTCCGTTTTTGTAATATTTTATATACTCACCATTCTCAATAATAGAGTCCGTTCTTTCCGTAAATATAAAATCGGACTGAAGGGTATCATATTGCACCTCTTTATTATCAACAATTTTAGCGGGCTCGTTACATGAAAACAATATAATTACAATGGATAAAGCCAGTAAGGTTTTCATGGATTTGTGTTTCGAATTTTTTTTAATTTTTTCGTTCAGTTGTATATTTTACCAACCCGAGTAAAGATTTTTTTGCATCACAATCGTTGAATGTTTCAAGTATTTCTAATGCTTTATTTTTATATTCGTTCATTCTGCCTTCGGCATATTGTATACCTCCGCTTTGAATAACAAAATCAATAGCTTCAGCAACCTTTTTAGGATTGTTATTATTATTTTTAACAATATTGATGATTTTTCGTTTCTCCCAATACGAGGCATTGTTAAGGGCATAAATCAAGGGCAGTGTCATTTTTTTCTCTTTAATATCAATGCCGGTAGGCTTGCCAATGTTTGTACCATCACCATAATCAAACAAATCATCCTTTATTTGAAAGGCGATACCTACAGCCTCTCCAAAAGCACGCATCCGTTCAATCACCGTTTCATCCTTGGAGACTGATGCTGCACCACTCGCACAGCACGCAGCAATTAAAGAAGCCGTTTTTTTACGAATAATATCAAAATACACAACTTCATCAATATCCAGTTTGCGCGCTTTTTCAATCTGCAACAATTCACCTTCACTCATTTCACGAACTGCATTTGATACTAGTCCCAATAAATGAAAGTCCTTGTTATCAATGGAAAGCAAAAGGCCTTTCGACAACAAAAAATCGCCCACCAATACTGCTATTTTATTTTTCCAGAGCGCATTCACGGAAAAAAAACCTCTGCGTTCATTTGAATCGTCCACCACATCATCATGCACCAATGTAGCGGTGTGTAAGAGTTCTATCAAGGCTGCTGCGCGGTAGGTAGAGTCGTTCATTTCACCCGATACTTTAGCTGCTAAAAAAACAAACATCGGGCGCATTTGTTTACCCTTACGCTTAACAATGTACTGCGTGATTTTATCAAGCAAGGGGACAGAACTTTTCATAGACGATTTGAACTTTAGTTCAAACTCGGCCATTTCAGATGCTATTGGTGCTTTTATTTCGTTAACAGTCATAAACAAATTTTTTTCCGGCAGAAAAACCGAAATTAAAGATCCTGATTATTTCACTTTCATCTTCCGGCTCACAAATCCCTCTTTATTTTTATTAGCAAGCTGTCCGCAAGCTGCATCAATATCCTTGCCTCTGCTTCTTCTTACGTTTACAATAAGTTTTCTGCTTTCCAGGTAATTGACAAAAGCATCTAAACGTTCCGGAGTAGTTTGTTTAAACTCCCCTTCATCAATAGGATTGTATTCAATAATATTTAATTTGCAGGGAATGTGTTTGCAAAACTCTGCTAATTCACGGGCATCTTCCAAACTATCGTTAAAATCCTTAAACGCAATGTATTCATAGGTTACACGCGTTCCGGTTTTTTCATAAAAATATTTTAATGCTTCTGCCAGTGCTTCCAATGTATTGGTTTCATTAATAGGCATGATATGATTCCGTTTAGCATCATTGGCTGCATGAAGCGATAAAGCCAGATTAAATTTAACACCATCATCACCCAGCTTTTTTATCAGCTTGGCAACACCTGCTGTACTAACGGTAATCCGCTGAGGAGACATGTTTAAACCTTCAGGGGAAGTTATTTTAACGATGGAATCCATTACATTTTTGTAATTGAGCAAAGGCTCACCCATACCCATATATACAATGTTGGTAAGCGGGGTATTGTATTTCCCTTCCGCCTGTTTTTTTATTAACACTACCTGATCATAAATTTCATCTGCATTCAAGTTACGCAAGCGTTCCAGGCGGCCTGTTGCGCAAAACTTACAGGTTAGGCTGCAGCCGACCTGTGATGAGATACAAGCTGTCATCCGTGTATTGCTTGGAATCAAAACCCCTTCTACAATTTTACCATCAAAAAGTTTAAACGCATTTTTTATGGTTCGGTCGTTACTGATCTGCATATCATCCACCTTTACCGCATTGATCACAAAATTAGTATCAAGGAGTTCACGGGTAGATTTCGACAGGTTTGTCATTTCATCAAACGTAAGGGCAGACTTTTTCCAAAGCCATTCATATACCTGTTTGGCACGAAAAGCCTGATCTCCGTTTTCAATAAAAACAGTTTTTAATTCTTCTAATGAAAGAGCACGTATGTCTTTTTTTGTTTTCAACTGTAGTTCTATTGCAAATGTTATTTACTATACAAATTTACGAAATTATTAGCGTTTATCGGTTACGGATAAACGAATAGTTACGAATTTACGAAAGGTGCACCAATCACCACAATCATCCTTTTACAAATAAATACAGACAAGCAAAAAAAATGAAATTACGAGGCGATCCATTCTTTTTAGCAACTCATTAGAATTGTAAAAACGTACTTATAATAACACCAAAAAAAACAGTTATTTAGCACTTTACTCCGTAAACCCGTAACTATTCGTTTATTCGTAACCAATACGTTTACACTTTGTTTCGTAGATTTGTATCCATTCGTTTATCTGTTAGTAAAAATGCGTAGAATTTCAGCTGATTATATTTTCCCTATTTCTTCAGAACCCATTAAAAATGGTATAATTACCATTGATGATGATGGAACTATTTTGGATATTTCGAACGCTGATCCAATGCTTCCGAAACAAGACGTAGAATATTATGAAGGTATTATTTGCCCCGGCTTTATTAACACCCATTGTCATTTAGAGTTATCCCATCTTCGTAGCCAGATCCCTGAAAACATCGGTATGACCGAATTTATTAAGGCTGTTATTTCTAAACGTTTGGAATTCACTGACCACCAGATTCAGCAGGCTATACTGGATGCCGAAGCAGAAATGATAAAAAACGGTATTGTTGCTGTTGGAGATATTAGCAACAACAACAGCACTTTCAAGCAAAAAGAAAAAGGCAATTTATTATATCATACATTTATTGAAATTTTTAATTTAGATCCCGACAAGTCTGAAGATGCTTTTAATAAAGGAATTCTCCTTCAGCAGGAATTTTCTCAAATCTCATCAAAAGTATCTATTGTCCCACACGCACCTTACACAGTTTCTGAAAAACTATTGAAACTGATCCATGAAAATGCGGTTGAGAGCAATAGTATTTTAAGTATTCACAACCAGGAAAGTAAAACTGAAAACGAACTTTTCATTTCAAAATCGGGCTTGATGTATGAAACATTTAAGGCGATGGGCATCAATACCGATTTCATGAGGCATACGGGACACAATTCCCTGCGGTCAACATTACCTTTTTTAGACAAGGCAGCTAAACTCTTATTGGTGCATAATACTTTTACTGATCAGGACGATATAAAATTCGCAGAAAAACGAATGGGAAATGAACAGCTCTCAAATCTATTCTGGTGTACCTGCCCCAATGCGAATATGTTTATTGAAAACAGCTTGCCTGATTACAACTGCTTTCTAAATGAAAATGTACGTATAACTATTGGTACAGATAGCCTTGCATCCAATTGGAGCTTGTCTGTTTTAGACGAGCTAAAAACGATTACAAAACACTACCCAAATATCCCTTTGCAGACATTGCTATTGTGGGCAACAAAAAATGGTGCTGAATTTTTAGGGTTCCAACAATTGGGTACTATTGAAAAAGGTAAAAAACCAGGCTTGAATTTATTGAAGAATATAGATGCGTTAAGGATTTCAGAGGAAACGGTAGTGTTTAAACTCGCTTAGCGGCACTGAAAAGTGCCTCAGCAATAACTAAATCTTCCGGGGTAGTAATCTTAATATTTTCGCGGTTGCCTTCAACCAGGTTTATTTTTTCTCCCATTGCTTCCAGAACGCTTGCATCATCGGTAAAGGCGGGAGTATATTGCTGTAAAAAAGCCTTTTTAATTAAATCCGATTGAAAACACTGAGGAGTTTGAATAATATAATAGTGATTACGGTCAACGGCTTTATTCAGGCCATTTTTGAGTTCGCGAATGGATTCGCTTACAGAAACTGCAGGACTTGCATTCCCTGTTAGCTCAGCAGTTTCAAAAGCGCTGATAATTGTTTTGGTACTTACCAAAGGGCGCGCAGCATCATGAATACCCACTACGGCATTATCGGGTACCAGAGCTAATCCATTTTTCACGGAGTGGAAGCGGGTTTCCCCGCCATCAGCCAATTGGCAGGGAATGGTAAAATTATGTTTTTTACAAAAGGTTTCCCATTGCTCTCTATGGGCTGGCGAAAGCACAAGTACAATTGTGATATCAGAAATTGCAGCAACAAATTTTTCAATGGTATGCATCAGCACCGGCTTTCCCAACAATTCAATAAACTGTTTGGGAACAGCACTATTCATGCGCGTTCCTGTTCCTCCTGCAACTATAACAACGTATTTTTTCAAATTATAGCGTTAATTAACCGATAAAAAGAAATGGTTAATAGTATTCACTATTAACCATTTAAAATATTCAAAAGAACCCGATTACAAGATCAACATAGCATCGCCATAGGTATAAAAGCGGTATTTTTCCTTCACAGCTTCTTTGTATGCTTTTGTCATCAAATCATATCCTCCAAAGGCACAAACCATCATAAACAAAGTTGATTCAGGTGTGTGGAAGTTGGTGATCATACAATTAGCTACGCTGAAATCGTATGGAGGAAAAATAAATTTATTTGTCCAGCCATTGTATGGTTTCAAATAACCATCAGTGCTCACAGAAGTTTCAACAGCACGCATGGTGGTAGTACCAACAACACATACTTTCTTTTTTGCTTCACGTGCTTTGTTTACGATTGCACAAGCCGGTTCAGTGATGATGGCTTGTTCAGAATCCATTTTATGTTTGGTCAAATCCTCCACCTCTACCGTACGGAATGTTCCTAAACCAATATGTAATGTAACATTTGCAAAGTTCACCCCTTTTAATTCAAGGCGTTTCAACAATTCACGGCTAAAGTGCAAACCTGCTGTAGGAGCCGCAACTGCACCTTCATTTTTAGCATAAACAGTTTGGTAACGTTCTTTATCATCTTCGGTAGGTGCACGTTTAATGTACTTTGGAAGCGGTGTTTCACCCATATCATTTAATGTTTTACGGAAATCTTCGTAAGAACCATCAAACAAAAAGCGAAGCGTACGGCCACGGGATGTAGTATTATCAATTACTTCGGCTACCAATGTATCATCATCGCCAAAATAAAGTTTATTACCGATACGGATTTTACGTGCAGGATCAACCAAAACATCCCACAAACGGCTTTCAGCATTCAACTCGCGTAACAAAAACACTTCAATTTTAGCACCTGTTTTTTCCTTATTGCCATACATACGGGCAGGAAACACTTTGGTATCATTGAGGATCATACAATCGCCATCACCAAAATAGCCTAAAACATCTTTAAATAATTTGTGTTCGATCTTGCCGGTTTTGCGGTGAATAACCATTAACCTTGCTTCATCACGCGCTTTAGCAGGCGTTTCAGCGATCAACTCTTTTGGAAGGACAAATTTAAATTGTGATAATTTCATAAATCTTACGGGATTTTTTATTAGTTATAAAGAATCAGAGTGCAAAAGTACTATTTTTATAGGGGGAAATCAATAAAAAAGGGGATTATTTTGTATTATGATGCCCAGCTATAATTTAGAAAAAAAACGGGCGAAATTATTTCTCGGAAACTTCATCCGATTTCAAGGTCTGTTCAAACTCCTCAATACTCATTGCATCCTTTAATTCATAGCTGCCAATGCGGGTTCTGCAAAGTGCAATAAGATGCCCGCCACTGTTGAGTGCCAAGCCAAAATCACGCGCTAAGGATCGTATGTAGGTACCTTTGCTGCACACTACCCTAAAATCGATTTCCGGCAATGCTATGCGGGTAATTTCAAATTCGGTGATGGTAATTTCTTTGGGCTTTATTTCGGCTGTAAGCCCTGCACGTGCTATATCATACGCTCGTTTACCATTAATTTTAATTGCGGAAAACAGAGGGGGCGTCTGCTGAATTTTACCAGTGAACTGTTTGGTGGTTTCAACAATCAGCTCGGGTGTTATGTGTTCAGTAGGATAGTATGCGTCAATCTCTTTCTCCAGATCATAACAGGGGGTTGCAGCACCTATATAAAAAGTACCGGTATATTCCTTTTCCTGCGCTTGATACTGTTCAATATTTTTGGTTTGTTTTCCTGTACATACTATCAGCAAACCGGTGGCCAAGGGATCCAGCGTACCGGCATGCCCCACCTTCGCCTCCACTCGTTTACCATCCAACAAAAGTGAAGGATGATGTTTGATCATATATTTTAACTTGTTAACTACCTGAAAGGATGTCCAGGTAAGGGGCTTATGAATAAGCAGCATTTCTCCGGCACGAAAATCATACTTTTTCATTAAACAATGCTCAATTGGTAGCCGCTGATGTATAGAATAATAATAAGTAACCCTACTATGATGCGGTAGTAGCCAAACACACGAAAACCGTATTTTGTAAGAAAACCAATAAACGTTTTTATAGCAATCATTGCTACAATAAATGCCACAACATTTCCTACTATTAATAAATTAACGTGATGAACTTCTAATACAATGCCATCTTTGTAAAAATCATACCCTTTTTTTGCTGTAGCAGCAAACATAGTGGGTACCGCCAAAAAAAACGAAAACTCCGCAGCTGCTTTACGTGTAAGTTTTTGCGTTAAGCCGCCAATAATTGTTGCTGCCGACCGCGATACACCCGGAATCATAGCAATCACCTGAAACAGCCCTATTTTAAAAGCGGACGGGTAACTAGGGGAAGCATCTGTTTTTGTATCATCATTGAATAATTTATCGAGGAAAAGAAACAACACACCACCCAGGAACAAGGAGATGCCCACGACCACTACATTTTCAAGCAAACCGTCAATATAATCATTGAACAACACTCCAAATATTACGGCAGGAATAAAAGCAACAAACAGTTTAAAATAAAAATCCATTGTTTGAAAAAAACGTTTCCAGTACAATACAATTACTGAAAGTATTGCCCCTAGCTGAATTGCAACCGTAAATAATTTGGTAAACGGATCATGAGCTATTCCCATGATGGAAGAGCCTAAAATCATGTGGCCAGTGGAAGATACGGGCAGAAACTCTGTAATACCTTCAATGATGGCTAAAATAAATGCTTGAATGTAGGACATAATGGATGAGCGGATTTACCGTAATGCGAATGTGAAAATTATTAAATTATATATGCAACCCGTACGCTCAGGTAATCGGCACATCGGTACATTATAAAATCGGCAAATTAAACTAGTCTTCTGATTTTTTCATAATGCCGAAAAGCACTACAACAAAGCCTAATAATATGGTTAAGGGTGCCACGGTAACTCTGCGGGTGCTAAAAATTTCGTCCGCGTTAAATTGATTTGGATCATCGGAACCACCACCTATCATTAGCAAATAACCAACAACAACTAATACAACTCCAACAATAAGTATGCGGTAGTTTTCTTTTCCAAAAGCAAAACCTGGTTTTCTTGTTTCTTTACTCATTTATTCTATTGATTTATTGAAGGTCAAATGTAATTATTAATTTGATGATTTGAAGATCTGCCGATTTGATAATTAATATTTCTTCTATTGATGAAAGATCTATAAACTATCAAATTAGCAAATTCTCAAAATATTAAAGTGTTCCACGTTTTGCCTGCTCCAGCTCAATTGATTCGAACAGGGCTTTAAAATTCCCTTTTCCAAAAGAAGTAGCACCTTTACGCTGAATGATCTCATAAAATAAAGTAGGACGATCTTCAATAGGCTTCGTAAATATCTGAAGCATATAACCTTCATCATCACGATCCACCAGAATACCAAGTTTAGCCAGCTCTGCTACATTTTCATCAATTTTACCAACGCGGCTTTGAAGCTCATCGTAATATACTGTTGGAATAGATAAAAACTCAACTCCCCTGCTTTTTAACACGGAAACTGTTTCAATTATATTATCGGTTGCAAGAGCCAAATGCTGAACGCCCTGCCCTTCATAAAAATCAACATACTCTTCAATCTGCGATTTCTTTTTACCTTCTGCAGGCTCATTAATAGGGAATTTGATACGGCCGTTTCCATTGCTCATTACTTTACTCATTAAAGCAGAGTATTCGGTAGAAATGTCATTATCGTCAAAAGACAATAGGTTTATGAAGCCCATCACTTTTTGATAATATTCCACCCAGGTATTCATTTCGTTCCACCCCACATTACCCACCATGTGATCAATGTATTTCAAACCAGTAGAAGTTGGATTGTAATCCGATTTCCAAGCTTTGTAACCCGGTAAAAACAGGCCATTATAATTTTTACGCTCAACGAAAATATGAACCGTTTCACCGTAGGTGTATATTCCGGAACGAATTACATAACCATCAGCATCCTCTTCCTTAGTAGGCTCCATAAATGGTTTAGCTCCACGGGAAACTGTTTCATTAAATGATTTTGTTGCATCATCCACCCAAAGGGCAATTACTTTAACACCATCACCATGCTTACGCAAATGCTCGTTTATAGGAGATTTTGAATTCAATGGAGTAGTAAGTACAATACGGATTTTATCCTGTGACAATACATAGGAAGCATAATCGCGACAGCCCGTTTCAAGACCTTTGTATGCGAAAGACTGGAAACCAAACGCTGTTTTATAATAATGTGCAGCCTGCTTCGCATTTCCCACATAAAATTCTACATAATCAGTACCGTTTAAAGGAAGAAAATCACCTGCTTCTTTGTATAGTTTTTCTAACGTTGGTGCAATGTCTTTTGAGTTCATTTTTTATAATTATTTTAAATTTCCTTGTTCTGATTCAATTAGGATTCACAAATTTAATCAAACAAAGTTCATTTTGGTTCAAAAATCGGGTTTTTATGAGGAATTTCGCGAAACTTCCCTGTTAAGAAACTGTACCAAACCGGATCTGTTTATAAATATGTCCTTCTTTTACAACACATTAAACCTTAGTGCGATAAATATGCTTTTTTATTAAGATTGAAAATAGCTACCTTTGCAGAATTGTGCAGGACAAATCAAACAAAAATACAACTTCTACTAAAAGTGATAAAACACTTGCTAAACCCATAGTTAAAGCTGTGCAAGATACAACAGCCGCACCATCGCTGTTTCAAAACCATTTACTAACAGTACAAAGCGCTAAACCGCAACTTCATATCACCAATTATGATTATTGGATTGGAGGAATATTACTATCGTTATACATTTTATTTGTATGGTTATACGTTTCTAACCGCAAAAAATTAAACCAGATAATCAGGGAATTCTATATTAGCCGGACAGGGAATAGGGATCAATTTTCGATAGGCAACAGAGCATCTGTATTTTTATCGATTTTTTTTGTTACCACTCTCACCATATTTATCAACCAAGGCCTGGCATACTACGGCCTTCATTTATTTACTGACAACGCTATTTTTTTAGGTATTGTTACCGCTCTATTTATACTAATTGCTTATGGTATTAAATTTTTAAGTATTCATATTCTAGGCCATATATTTAAAGTCCAAAAGGCTGCATCTGAATACTCCATGTCTATTTTTTTATTTTGCAATGTGGTCGGTCTGTTTATGTTGCCTATAGTGGTGTGCCTAACCTTAATGAAACAGGTTTCACCAGTAGTTTTTATATATACAGGAATAGGAATTTTAGTTGTTTTTATGGCTGTTCGGGTAATCCGTACACTCATTCTTGGCTTTAATAATTCCCGTATTTCAAAATTCTATTTATTTATGTATCTTTGCACTCTTGAAATTTTACCATTTATTATTTTGGCGAAATTGTTTATACTTAATGTTAGGTAATAGCCAAAAAGCATAGAGAATTAATGTTTTGTTTTTGTTTAACGGTAACTCAACAAAATTGAAAGTAAAAACACTATTGGTTTCACAACCAAAACCAGAGGGTGATAAATCACCTTATTTTGATCTTGCAAAAAAATGCAATGTAAAGATTGACTTTCGTCCTTTTACTCATATTGAAGGCGTTACTGCCTTAGATTTTAGAAAAGACAAAGTAAATATATTAGAGCATACGGCTGTGATTATGACAAGCCGCAGTGCTGTGGATCACTATTTTCGTATGTGCCAGGAAATGAGAATTACCGTTCCTGAAACAATGAAATATTTTTGCATTTCAGAATCAACAGCATTTTACTTACAGAAATATGTATTGTACCGGAAACGTAAAATATTTCACGGTAAACAAACCATTACTGATTTAATGCTTGTAATAAAAAAACACAAAGACGAAAAATATTTATTACCCTGCTCCGACATTTCTAAGGATGAAATTTCCGACAAACTGGATGAACAAAAAGTTAAGTACACAAAAGCTGTAATGTACCGCACTGTTTGCAGTGACCTTAGCGATTTGGCAAATGTTAACTATGATGTGTTGGTGTTTTTTAATCCATCAGCGATAAAATCATTGATAAAAAACTTCCCAAAATTCAAACAAAACAAAACCCGCATTGCCTGCTTTGGACCAGCAACTTCGCTTGCTGTTAAAGATGCTAAATTAAAATCTGACATATACGCACCTAATCCTAAAGCGCCTTCTATGACTATGGCGCTCGAGCAATATATCATTGCTGCGAATAAGGCTGCTGCTAAATAAACAAATCAATTAATTGATAAAAATAAAAGAGGCTAACTGCCTCTTTATTTTTTTAATATTAAACTATTTCATTACGTTTGTACGTACATCAATTAAAAAAATTGTCTTAATTATATTTGGCATGAAATATTCTATTCTTTATTTGTGGTTGGTATTATTGATTTCATTCAGCTATCTTCAATCATGCACATATGATAAGGGAGAAATTCCTGCGCCTGTGCAAACGGCTCCTTATCAAACCACCGTAAAACCTATAATCCAAACTTATTGTTACGGACAAGGCGCCCAAAGCTGCCATGTTACTAATTCAAACCAAGGTGCTTCAGGAGATTTTACAACGTACGAAGGGCTAAAAGAAAAAGTTGATAATGGCAGTTTTGAAAACAGGGTTTTTACGCTGCATGATATGCCGCCAGCCTATTCAACCAGTCCAACAGCACTGGCACCTGAAGATTTTGCAAAACTGAAAACCTGGGTAAATAACGGGGCACTAAATAATTAGTTAGGCTGTGCCTGTTGTATTATTTGCGTTTTATTAATATTTGAAGTAACAAAGGCATAATTGTTGACATTAGACTAAAAACTAATATATAAAACATGAAAAAATTATTTTTATTACTGATTACTGCTGCATTCAGTACCGTTATGTCTGCTCAAATTTATATCGCTAAAACCTGTACGGTAAGCTTTTTCTCATCATCGCCCATTGAAAATATTGAAGCGATCAATAAATCTTCAAAACCCATTATCAACACAGCTACAGGAGATGTTCAAATTAAAATTGTTATGAGCGGCTTTGTATTTGAAAAACCGCTAATGCAGGAACATTTTAATGAGAATTACGTGGAAAGTGAAAAATTTCCAAATGCCTTTTTTAAAGGTAAAATCAACGAAACTATTGACTACACAAAAAATGGCGAGCATAAAGTTACTGTTACCGGAAAGCTGACCATACATGGCGTTGAAAAGGATAGAACAATAAATGGCACTGTTGCGGTTAAGGATTCTGAAATAGCAATATCAACAAAATTTAATGTTCATATTGCTGACCACGACATAGAAGTTCCCAGCCTTTACGTACAAAATATTGCCGAAGATGTGGAAGTTAAATTGAACGCCATTTTGGAACCTTTTAAAAAGAAATAAAAAAAATCACATGATGATGAATTTTAAGAAAACCTATGTAGTAATTGGTACAATCGCTTTGTCGTTAAATTCTTTTGCACAGGAAGATTTATTAAGTCTTGCTGAAGCAACGGAGGAAAAAACCCACGAAAAAGTTATTGCAACATTTAAAACATCCAAAGTAATTAATATTCAATCAACCGAGACCGTAAAGGCTAAAACAATGGATTTTAGAGTAACACATCGTTTTGGAAACATTGGTACCGCAAGTGGCGGTGGCGCTCATACTTTATATGGATTTGATAATTCGGCTGATATTCGTATTTCATTTGACTTTGGTATTACCGACAATTTAACGCTTGGTGTTGGCAGAAGCAAGCAGCAAGAGTTAATTGACGGATTGGTAAAATACCGTATTCTAACGCAGACCAAAGACAACCATATCCCAATATCACTTGCGTTTTATGGTGACATGAGTTATAACCCTCAGGAAGCGAGTCAGTTTTATAGTGGTATGGCTTCTACTGCAGCATTTAAACAAAATGATATTCACCGTTTTTCATACGTCAGTCAATTACTTATTGCGCGTAAATTTGGCTCGCGTCTTTCTGTTGAATTAGCTCCTACCTACCAACACCGAAATTTTGTATTAGCAAATGTAAACCCTGAGAATGGTGCAGAAGAGATGAATGACCTTTTTTCAATGGGAGGAGGATTTCGTTTAAAGATCACTAAGCGAATGGCCATTATTGCTGATTACTATTATACGTTTTCAAAATACCGAACCAATAATAGTGTAAACCCTTTTTACAATCCTCTTGCTATTGGTATTGAAATTGAAACAGGAGGCCACGTTTTCCATCTTAACTTCACAAATGCTGCTGGTATTATAGAAAATAACTATATTCCAAACACTACTGATAGCTGGTTAAAGGGCGGATATAAATTCGGATTTAATATTTCGAGAGTGTTTAATCTGGGTGGAAGAAAACATTAAGGTTTAATAGCAAAAAATAGTTGGTAAAAATGTCTAAACTCCTTTCTGATAAAG
>JAZKDU010000012.1:0-30377 GCA_040387415.1 Bacteroidota bacterium | reverse complement strand
TATCCGTTTGTTTAATTGATAAAAACAATAAAAAAATTGAATTCAGCGGTGCCCGTAATGGAATCATTGTTGTCTCAAATCATACTAGTAAACGCTACAAAGCAAGCGCATTGCCCGTGGGTGGAAACTATATGAAGAAAGGTGCTCCGATAGTCCGTAATTTTCAAACTGAACAGATTGCCCTAAATTCAGGTGACTGGATTTATATGTACACGGATGGCTTTATGGAGCAGCGGGGAGGCGAGGAGGGAATACCTATGAATTTCACACAGTATGAAAATCATTTGATCTGCCTGTCTTCAAAAGAAAGTCCGGAAGAAAAATACCATTACCTTTATACGGAACTTGAGAACTGGCGAGGGTTGAATGACAGGGATGATGATGTACTTATTATGGGGTTTCAGGTTGGTTAATTATGGTTGTGAATCATTTCTTTAAAACCCATCTCCTAGGACCGTCACGCTCATGAAGCACAATTTCGGAATGCAGAAATTCTGCTGCATCTGCTGAATCCTTCACTTTGGAAGCGCAGCGTACCAGCATTTCTGATTCAAACGCTGTTAACACATTTTTCCTCAATCCTGCTTCCCGCCAATGAGATAGGGGCCTGCAGCCTTTTGATATAGCACGTGCCAGTGCCAAAGCATCCAGCAGCGCCTGATTCGCGCCTTGTCCTTTGAATGGGCTCATCGGGTGTGCCGCATCACCAATCAGAGTTACCGGCCCAGCGTTCTCCAACAATTCTGATTGGAGTAAAGCCCGATCATACACGGGATAGCCTGAAATCTGAGCTTCCAGGGTTGCTGCAACAATCTGCGGAATGGGTTCGTGCCAAATGGTTCTGCTGCACGCTTCTTTCTTGAGTGCCGGAGGCCCCTTAGCACTCAAGGCCTTAGCCTCTGCCTCGTTCATTGGGAAGCTAAGCTGCCACATCACCGAGTCGGTGTCATAAGGCATCATGTAAATACGTTCGTTGCCATTGGCGGTTTGAAATACCGTTGCTGAGTCTAGTAAAGGGCTATTAAGTCCTTCTAAGGCTTTCAAAGGACAAATACCTAATATAACAATACAGCCCAGATAACGTAAAGGGCTAATGTCTTCGCCAATCAGCAAGTTCCGCACCGAGCTGCGAATACCATCGGCTCCTACCACAAGACCGGCTTTGACGCTTTTCATCTGTCCGTTCACCTGAAAGTTGAGTTCAACGCCTTCTTCACTTTCTTTAAAATTCATTAAAAGGTGTCCCCAGGCAACCGCGTGTTGTCCGCCAAGCTGCTCCAACAATGCTAAGCGCAACGACTGTCGTGCGATGTGTACATTGGTGCGCTTCGGAGGCCTTTTCGCATCTGAAGCCACCCGCTTTCTGAAGCCCCAGTCACCAATCACTTTTCCTTCGGTAGTATGAACCACATGTCTTGTTGAAATCAGCCCTTTTTCTAATGTTAAAATACCCAACCCTTCAATCGCTTTACTGGCCTGCTGCAAGGTAAGTCCATAGCCCTGAGACCTGGCATCGAAGCTGCTGTCGCGTTCATAAAGGGTAAAAGGGATACCGCGGTGCAAACAGGCTACAGCCAGCGCCACTCCGCCTATACCAGCGCCAATAATAGCAACTTGCGGATAGTTTTCTTTATCCACTGCAGGAGGGTTATCAGCACGAACCAAGCCTGATCCGCTACAGTTTACGCAAGTACAGAGGTGTCCGTTAGGACGAACGGGAGGAGTGCCAGCGTTATTCGTTTTTTCAAAATCATCGAACTCCGTCTTGTAGCGGAGCCGCACTTTCTTCCGGGGCTTCCCGTTTCTTTTGCCGCGTCCCTGACATTCCGAACAAATCGTCCAATATGTATCCTCTTTTTCCACCTTTTTCAATCTTCTTTATTTGAGCCGATCCCGGTTCATTTTTTCAAAATACCTTTTTCAACGCTTTCGTTTATCAGGTTTTCAGCATACTTCCAAATGGAAGTTGAGCCCTCTTTTATCACTTTCTTTTTTTCGTGAACTTTATGGTAGTCCACACCAAACTCTGTCCAGGTTCCCCCATTATTTGAAACATTTTGAAGCAATGGTTCAAGCCTGTCCATTGATTTGGCAAATTTTGCTTCATTGGTCTGTCCATTCTCAAATTCTTCCCAAATTGAAATTAATTCGTCTGCCTGCTCTTTGGGCAGCATTCCGAAAATCCGATTTGCAGCAATTCTTTCTTCGCCCGTATTCGAATGGCTTTTCGTGGTGTCATAAATAAATGTATCGCCCGCATCTATTTCAACAATATCATGGATCAAAACCATTTTCAGTACTTTCAAAATATCAACTTTAACATCAGCATGTTCTGCCAAAACGATTGCCATCATTGCTAAATGCCAGCTGTGTTCAGCGTCATTTTCGTTTCTGTCGCTATTAAAAAGTTTTGTTTTTCGCTGAATATATTTGACCTTGTCTATCTCTTTGATAAAGTTGATTTGCTGTAATAAATTTTCTGACTGCATTATTCGGTTTGTTAAATTGTTACTATATCCTTTGCCAACAGTGCCTTGACGCTTAAAAGCGTTGCGTACTAAAACGCACAAAATGGCGTTAACCGGAAACCGTTATTAAAGGTACAAAAGGAAATTGCAAAAGCAAAAAATATTCCGCGCTGTGCGCACTGAATCAGTTACGTGGGTAACGCAGCACAAACGAACGAATTGTGAAAAGCACAAAAACGAATACCCTGAAATACATGAAAAAATTTATTCATTCCGGGGTTCTAATAATGTACAATCTCCCGTTCAAAAATAAATAGTGGAGCCCCGTCTTTTTCGGTAGACATTTTAAGCCAGTTGCCTGATTTATCTTCCCCTTCGTATTTGTAAATATATTTAGATTTTACCGAACCGTCCGCATTTAAAAGTGTATAGGAAGTGTTTTCATTTCTATTATTTACGGTGTATATGGCTGTTTCTTCCACAGCATCAGAGGCGTTGTAAGAAACTAATTCCAGTACATTTCCGGCAGCATCGTATTTACGGGTTTTCCTGCTTTTGGGAGAATTGGTTTTCATGTCTTCAATTTGATTCCCGGACGCGTCATAGGTATAGATGTGTTTATCGTCTCCAAGTACCGAAGGCCGTCCTTCTGTTTTTTCTATAACCTTTCCCTTAGCATCGTATTTATAAGTATCCTTATAGTCGGCAATTTCATTATCACCATCCCAGTCTTCTTCAGAGATATTGTACGTTGCTTTTTCAAGAAGCCGGTTTTCGCCATCGTACTTATAGGTGAATTTTTTATAGTTACGTCCTTTATTATCAAAAAGATTCTCTTCTGTCAGATTATTATTTGAATCGTATAGGTAAGTGGTTTTGGTGTTTGAATTATCGGCCATTACATTTTTTACAGACTCTGTTTTATTGCCTTTGCTGTCGTAGGTGTTGCTTACTTTCCATATGAAAACCCCAATTGTTTTTAAATTGGCTTCTTCAATCATATTTCCTTTTTCATCATATTTATGGGTTTTCATTTCCTTTACAGTGCCGGTTTCATCAAAGCTTTTGTATTCTGTTTCCTGATTTCGTGCATTGAATTGATAGGTTTGCTTACCCGCGTATTTAGTAGCAAGGTTATTAAAACTAAACTCAATTAGGTTGCCATATTGATCGTATGTGGAGGTTCTCTTGGACTCTAAAGCCCCCTTTTGTGCCACACCACCTACTGAAGAAGCTGGATAAGTTAACTTGGTTACAGATTTTACGATCCCTTTTATATAATTATCTTCACGGGTTGTTTTTTTTGCTTTTGTTTGGCCGGATACCGTGTTGTTTGCAATGGTTAAAATAATAGTAAGTAATACCAAGGTTACTGTTTTCATGATTTTTAGAATTTAATGATAATAATTGTACTGCAATTTAGGTTGATTCGAATAAAACGCATTCATTATTATTTATCTTTTATAGCGCAGCTTATTTTATCCGTTATTGTGGAATGGCCTTTAAACTTTTTTCAATAACAGTATGGGTGCCATGGGGACCACACGATTTTTCCACCTCTCTGTTGAGGCGGGTGGAACTCGTCATACCACTATTATAGTCTCCCTCCCATATTTTGTAAGTACCGCTTTTGGGACTATTAACACACTTGTTGCATGAACTGGCAACTTGTTTTTCCTTTAAAACAAGTTCATATCTGGGGTTTTTAGGATTTATTTTTGCCGAATTATTATAATCGGACAAAGCAGCTTCAAAATTTTGTAGGCTTAAATTCATATCGGCTCTTTGCAGGTAATATTTATCATTCTTTGTATTCACCGAAATCAGCTTGTCACAGCACCATAGCGACTCCAGACCTTTGGTAACAAGCGCTTTTCTATACAAGGCATCTTCATCCCTGTAATAGCTATCCAGGTATAGCCAGCTTGTGTTGTCTTTTATTTCAAGTTTCATTCTTTCCATAACTTTTACAAACAAAGCATTATCAGCACTTGCAGGCTTGTTTTTCAATTCATTTGAGATTATGCGGTCCGCTTTTTCCTTTTCAGATTCATTCATTTTGTTATAACAATCGGCCCGTGTGGCAAAGGCTTCAATAAAATCTGGTTTTGCTTTAATCGCTTCGTCCATTTTAAGGATTGCAGCCGCAAAGTTTTTGTATTCTGCTTCTGCAAGGCTCTGGTAATAACTTTTAGCAGCAGTATACACCGGTGAGGATTTTAAGTAGTCTTGTGCAGGAACCCATTCCGGTTTGTTAACGGAAGTGGCATATAAAATCCAGGGCCCTCTTTTTGTACTTGCAATACCAAACAAAGTAGTACCTACCAGGATTATTTTCTTGAACTCTCCGGTTGGTTTGCCAAATAAGGAATATGTTTTCCCTTCATCAGTAGATAATAGAACACCATCGTCTTTATTGAGGTCATTTCCATTGGCATACAAATCCTCTCTGGCATAAAAAATCTTTGAACCACTAACTACATATCTGTCATTATGCAGATTAACACCCAAAATCATTTTACTTACACCTGTTGCAATATCTACTTCATACCAAGCAGCAGCTTTTGCATATAATTTCGCTCCATCCGTTCTTAATTCGGTAATGATATATTCTTTTAAATCTGTCTTTACTCTGGTCCACTTATCGCTTCCCTCTTTTAATACAAATATCCCACCCTCCTTAGTATAATAGAGATTATGAACGCCAGCATAAAGGTCGTTGCCTAATTTGGTTAAGGATGTTATATCACCTGAAACACCTGAACTGAAAGGCTTCCATGTTTTTCCTTCGTCCTTAGATCTTAAAATGTCATTTTCATAAGTGCCTACATATAGTGTTTTGCCGAAGGCTGAAATGCTGCGGATACTCATTTTTTCCAGCCCTTTACCTTCCAGTAAGGTCCAGGCATATCCATCTTCTGTTACTCTGAATAATCCCGCTTCATCGGCCACATAAAGAACATCACCATCCACACCAATTGCTTTAATATTCTGGTTTATTTTTAGATGAGGCTTCAAATCCGCCTTCACAAGCCTTTTAGGATCCTTGGCAACTTGCCAATCAGCATTATTAATATCTGAAACATAAATGGTGTTCGGCCTATAATATGCTGCTTCCTTTTTATCCTCATTATCTTCTGCAATAGCAAAAATATTATTTCCAATAACCGCTATTCCTACAAGACCTTTCAGGGGTTTACCAAAGTCGGTAAACGTTTGGCCTTTGTCTGTTGAAACACTTACACCCCTATAATTTTTTTTAAAAATCATCTTTTCCAAAACACAATACTGGTTTTGTTTGTATTCATCTTCGGTAAATACCTGAGAACTGATGAGGTCGCCTGTAAGTCTTGTTACGCCCATAGTGGAGGAATACTCTGCATAGACAAAAACATTAACACCATCCGTTTGCAAACTCGTAATGGAACTCTTTTTTAAAATATCGGGTACAACGGTCCAGTTCTTACCCTGGTCTTCTGAAACATATAAAGCACTTTTATCAGATATTCCCTGACCTGTATTACAGCCGATATAAATTTTCTCACCAACTTTTGTAATTGCGTTGACAGCATGGTAAATCGTTTTTAAATGTTTAATGCCCTCACTGGACGCTGTCCATGAAACACCTTTGTTGTAAGAAACAAATACCCCGTGGGCATAAGTGCCAGCAAAAATGGTTTCACCATATACGGCAAGAGAGGTAATTTTAATGCCTTCTTTTTCGATAACGGATAAAAGCTTCCAGTTAAGCCCATTGTCTGTTACATAATATACAGCATTGGCAGTGGCAGCATACAAATTTTCACCGCTGACAAACATTGTTTGAACATTGTCGTCTGCTTTCTTTTGGGCTTTTATTCCGCTTGCTAAAACAACAAGTACAAGGATTAAAAGACTCGTTTTCAAACGGGGTAATAGTAATATTTTCATGCGCTTTTTCTTTTGTATAATAGACCCGTTAAACCGCTGGTGTGGAAATCTTGTATTTACACGGATTGAAATACAAGGTGAATTTATCAAAAAAATTAGAATTGTTATAATAATTTGCACAGCCTGTTGTCTAGCCTTTGTAAAGCGTCTGTTTTATAGGCGGTTTGCTGTTATTCGATTTCAGGCTTTCTTTTTTTGTTCGTTAAGCCCGTCATTTATCATCTTCTCCAGGTCGTTAAAGCTGCATTTTAAAGTGTTGGCGGTAATTGATAATGGTGTTCCGTACATTCTGTTGTTTCCTTCCATTAGCTTTCTCCTAAAGCCTTTTACCTTGTTCAGATAGAAGTCAGGATTTACAGTATAAATCAATAGAAATTTTGTTGAAGCAGCTTGTTCTGTTTTTATTTCTGTTATGTCTGTCCACTTTATAAGTCCAACACTTGAAGTATTTGTATTGTCAAAAATACCGTTTTCGTCAATTGTCAGCCCAATTGTATTGTCGAACATTTTCTTTACTCCGTAAATGCCTGTCAGGCCGAATAATAAAATACTGGCAACGCCAATGCCTTTTACTAGTATCGGGTTAAATCTGGTTTGTTGGTCTGCCATTGCGGTAATAAAATAAACTCCCAATACTACAAACAGAATGGAAGCACCAATACCGAATAATAGTTTTGTTTTACTGATAGGAATTTCAATTTTATTCATCTCCATTGCATGGGTTTTATTATTTAATCAATTCTTTTATTTTGTTCCAAAAGCTAAAAACGGCCGAAAAATCCTTCCTGCGCTCTGTTCCTTTCGCTACTTCTTCCACACCGGGTAATCCAACGTAATATTCTCCATCCTTGAAGTAGGCTGTTGCTTTCCAGCACTCTTCAAGGACACCTCTTTCACCAGGTATTTTTGCAATTCGCTCAGGTAAATTACACCATCCTGGTTGGTATCTGCTGCCTGTGAACTTAATCCGTTCAGCAGGCAATAGGTAAACAGTCCGTTTTTCCAAAGGTCGGATTCCATGGCAAACTCCACCCCGCCTGCGGAGCTGATTACCGTGGAGCCTGTGCCCCTGCGTAAGTCGGTAAAAAATTCTTTCACCAGTTCAGAGGTATTGGTGAGTCCTTCGCCCTGCTTGGTTCGCACGCCAGCCCCGGCAGACCGGAACTTCACTTCTTCGTTCACTTTTTTCTCTTTCGTAGTTTCTATTTCCTCTTTGTCCACCTCCCCGGAATGACAGGTATCCATAAACAATAGTTTTTTAAGTGCAGAAATGCCATCCAGCAGCTCTTCCAGTTCCGAGTAGAGCAAGCCACGCTGTGCAGGATTGTTGAAATCGGTATCGAATGTGGCATAGTAATAATCAAATTTTTCATCGAGCAGACCGTGACCGGCAATAAATACCATTACCACATCATTTCGGCCGGCTTTTT
The DNA here is from genome assembly GCA_040387415.1 of Bacteroidota bacterium. Taxonomy (GTDB): domain Bacteria; phylum Bacteroidota; class Bacteroidia; order 2-12-FULL-35-15; family 2-12-FULL-35-15; genus 2-12-FULL-35-15. Next base: position 22,549 of record JAZKDU010000012.1, on the reverse strand, counting down.
CTATAAATTCTTTCAGTTTCAGGATGTTTTCTTTTGTAGATTGTTCATCGGTAACCGTTTCATGAAATATAGACCCGAAGCTCTGGCCTTTTACAAATTGGCTCACCATGTCCTCCGCATCCTTTGCAGCGTATTTGAGGTTAAAACGGCTGTCCTTGTAGCGCGAAGTACCAATGGTCACCAGGTAGAGGTTGGGCAGGGCAGAAGATTTTGGGTTGAGCACAAACAGGTTTTCGCGCAGGGATTCCACACCACCGCTGTTCAGCACCGAAAGCTGTATTTTATTTTTTTCATCCGCCAGGTCAAGCGTAATCTGCTGTTTAACAGCCTTTTCCCCGTTCAGTTTAATTCCTGCTTTGCCGTAAACAGGAACATCATTAATGAAAACGTTAATGCGGTCCAGCCCCGCAGTTTCATCCATTGCGCTGATGTTGATGGTAATGCTTTTGCGGTCGGCAGCAAGCACCGAATTTTCAATTTTAATACCCGGCAGCTTAATTTCCCCGCTCAACTGGCCCTCTGTCATTTTCATCCTATTCAGGCGCTTTACATAGGCTTTGTAGTAAAAACTGCGAATTTTGTCACTTCCGAGGCTTAAATCCTTCAAAATAAGGTCTGGGCGGTTATATTTCAGATCAAACTGTTCAAAAGGAAAAAATTTGGCTTCTTTGTCCTGTCCCTGGTTCAGGTAATAACCAATGTATTGAGCTCCTTTTTTAGATGCCGAAAAGTAGCCTTTTTCATTCCAGATGATCCATTCCCCGTCTGTGGTCATAAAAATGGAAACGATGGGGTAAATAAATTCCGTACGTATGTCATCCAGGGCTGTCCTCAGGTTATCCACCACGTCCTTCAACTCCGAATGTTCCATGTTATCCAATAATTGCTCCCAGGCGCTGAGGCTGCGTTTGTTAAATAAATTTTCCAGCTGCAGGTCCTTTATCCGTTCTTCGATGGCAGCCTTCGTTACAGGGTATTTGGTGTATTCCGCATCAATGTATTCTTTCAGGGATTGCTTGGGTTTTGCATCGTCTATTTTACCAAGGTTTTCGATGCTCCAGATGCGGATGGTGTTGTCACCGGAAGCGGTAATCATGCGTTTTCCATCTTGTGAAATGGAGAGGCCGTTCAGCAAATCGTTATGCCCCACAAAGCGCGCGAAAAGCCTGCCTTCCGTGTCGTAAGCCTCTAGGTGGCCATAGTTTCCACCGGAAATGATGTAATTGTCGGGTGTAAAGGTGTACACCAGGTGCCTGTTACCGTTTATATTCGTGCGTTTTACCGTATCCAGCACTGTGCTCCCTTTGCGGATCTCCAGACCAGCCTGCGTGCCCCCCTGTCCATTGTACGTGCGGCACCACTTTATGGAATAATCCTGTTGCTGTGTAATGGGGCGGTTAAATTTTGCAGCAGTTGGGGGTGCAATGGTTTTAAGAAACAAGTCAAACTCTTTATTGAAATCCGACATGCCGAAATTTGCTGTCCACACATCGGCAAAAGCCACCTTCCCCTGGTTAAGACCTACCGCATATGGTATAAATCCGTTGTTTTTAAACGTTTTAAGCAACTTTTGCCTTCCTTGGGCATCTTTAGCCATCGACCATATATAAATGTCGTTTTCGGAGCCTCCTGAGCACACGATGGTGCTGTCATCAATAAAGTCACCGGAAATAATACTGGCATCGGTTTGGTTAAAATCTGCAATTCTGTTCCATTCTTTTTTGCTGTCAATTTCATACACATAGGCATGTTGTTCTGTTCCACGGCTTCCGCAGCCCACCAGCAGCCTTTTTCCATCCACCGAAAATTTGAGGAACGTAGGTACCAGCTTATTTTCAATATATGAATAAGGGTTAAATTTACTGTCGCTGATGAGAATAAAATCCTCCAGGGCAACGGCATAGTTTTGCAAATCGGGCGATACAGTAGGGCACTTGGCATAGGTGGCTATTTCCTTTAAACCAGCCTTCATCAGGTCGGGAATCAGCTTTTTATCTACTTTAAGAGGTTTCTTCGGGTTGGTAAGGTCCCAGTAGCAGATGATGCCTTTTTTGTCAACGCTCATCATCCTGTCGGAGCTGGCATTGTGAGCAATCAGCTCGCCATTGAGTTCAAATTTGTGATAATCAAAGGTGCCCGTCTGCTGGCCGGTGGCAACTTCCCATTTGTAAATTTTACTGTATTCATCGCCAGCGATTATATATTTTGAATCGGTAGTGAAATTAAGCCCGCATGGAGGGCTGCCTAGGCCTTTCAATACCTGCACTATTTTACCGGTTTCATAATCGAAAATGCGGATGTCGCCCAGGTTTTCACTTTCATCGTCCTTGCCGTACCATCCGCCTGCAGCCAGGTATTTATTGTCGGGCGATAGCTCAATGAAGTAGCAGCTGCCTTCCAGTCCTTTACCAATTTTGCTGCGGTATTCCATCACCACTTCCCCCATTTCAAGGTCCCATTTTTTAATGGTTTTGTCAAAGCCTCCGGTAATCAGGTACTTTTTATCATTGGAAACGGCCATGTCGCGGATAAAGCTTTTGTGACCTTTCGGGTTCACCACCAGCATATGGTCTTGCGCAAGCAGCTGAAGGCAGTTCAGTAGTATAATGGCTGGTAAAATAAATAGTTTTTTCATCATCTGATTTTCAATAGAAAATTTATATAACATGCTAAATGTCAGTTTTTTTAATAACCTTATGAAAACGCGCGTGAGGAATGAAAAAACGCGATGCCGTGTTCGTTTGAGGGCAAGCAATCGTTTGTTCTTGAATTCGTGTGTTCTTTTTTTTAAGAAAAAAGAACACACACCGTTTTCAACCAGCTTATTTTTAAATTATCATTGGTTTAGGTCATTTTATATTGCTTTTTTTGAAAAAACACCCCTACCATTGACGTGATTTTGATTTTTGGAATTTAATTCTTTTTTAAATTTTTTTAGTTTTGGACCAAACAATCCTATTGGGCATTTAACTTTCTTTTGCTTCTCCAAAAGAAAGTTACAAAGAAAAAGAGACCACGAAAACCAACCACAAGCTTTCTTTTGCCCACGAAATAGCTAACGCCTCTCGCCAAGAAACTTGTGGTTCGCACTTTTCGTGGACATCAGCCGCACCGTTACTAATTTTCATTTGTATAAACTGAAAAAAACTAGCTTAGATTGTAAACACCTAAAATAAATTAATTGTAACTTCTATACCGCCATTTAATATTGCTTTAAAATAAAAAGTATCCGCTCGAAATGACCTGAAGCGCTGATTTCGAGCGGTTCGAGAAAGAGGAAGCCTGCTTGTTAATGTTAAACCCTCCTTACAGCTTTACACCCACCACACACACATCGTCAATTTGTTCGGCATTGCCTTCGGCTATCCAGTTGATAAAGGTGTTATTCAGCAGGGTATGTTGTTCATTCATAGGTAAATGTGCGTTTTCGATCAGCAGTTGTTTGAAACGTTTGATCATGAATTTTTTACCGGCAGCCCCTCCGAACTGATCGGGGAAACCGTCTGTAATCGAATAAAGTAAATCTCCCTTTTCAATGCTGATCTCCTGCTGGCTGAAAGGCGTTTCATCATTCACATATTTGCCAACCGGCATTTTATCTCCGGAAACGGTAACCAGGTGATAGTCGTTCACACTCAGCATCTTGGCATCGTTCATAGCCAGTGCTTTTTCAGTGTTTTTGGTAATGAACAGCAGCGGATTGTTCGCTCCCGCAAACCATAGCTTGCCGGTTTTTTTATCAAGGCAGCACAGGGAAATATCCATACCATCTTTGCGCTCATCGGCAGCACCTTTCTGATCCAGCGCTTTAATGATTTTGGAACGTAAAGAGTTGAGGATGGCTGCGGGCTGGTAAACGTTACCTTCAATTACAATTTCATTTAAAAACCCAATGCCCAGCATACTCATGAAGGCTCCGGGAACACCGTGGCCGGTGCAATCGGCAGCTGCCCATACAGCCACCTGTTCATTCTGGTATGCCCAGTAAAAGTCACCGCTTACCACATCCCTCGGTTTAAAAAGCACAAAATGTTCTTTGGAGATCGCCTGCCAGTGCTCGTCATTCATCATCAGTGCCGACTGGATGCGCTCCGCATAGTTGATGGAATCGGTTATTTCAGTATGTTTTTCCTCAATCAGGTGTTTCTGCTGTGCAATTTCACTGGTACGTTCTGTAACTATCTGTTCCAGCTCCTCGTTTTTACGCTGCAAACGCCTGCGGCTCATGTAAATACTCACCCAGAAAAGGCCGACCAATGCTATCAGGTAAATTCCATAGGCCCATAAGGTGCGGTACCAGGGAGGGTTGATGTAAAAAGGGAATGAGAGCGTTTCTGATTGTTCACCGAATGAATTTTCTGCACGGATCAGCATTGTGTAGGCCCCTTCACGCAGGTTGTTCAGCGAAATGTGATTGTCAGGTATAGCGTCCGACCAGTTATCATCAAGCCCTTCCACCTTGTAGCGGAAATATACTGCGGTGCCATGCAGGTATACAGGGGCCTGAAACACAAAAACAAGGTTGTTATCCGCATACTTAATTTCATTGGCGGAGTTGAAAGCTAGTTTACTGCCTCCTGCCGAAACACTTGCAAGGCTTAGTATAAAGCTTGTTTCCGGTTTAGGTGCATTTTTCTCCAGCACCACCAGCCCGTCCGAAGTACAGAGATAGCAGCTGCCAGCAATGATTTTCACCTTATTGATACGGCCAAAGTCCAGGTGATTATAAACAGACTTAATAAAATTGCTGTCTTTTAATTCCATCACTTCGTTGGCTACGATGGCCATGGTAGCCCCTTTGAATGAAAATAGCTCGCTGATTGCGGTATTGCCACCTACCGGCTCAAATGTTCCACGGGTAAAATCAGGGTTGTTTTTCAGCGAATCCGGCAGTTGTGCACGTATCTCTTCTTCGTAAATAAATCGCTGCAGGCCCTCCAAAGTAGCAAATACGGGTATACCAGCTGAGCCAGACATGGGTTTCACCCAGGCGGTATTTAGGCCATCCCGGGCATTGTACAGCTCATAACTCAGGTTTGGCCTGATGCGAATGAGGCCTGAAACAGCGGTTCCTATCCACACTTCGTTGCGTTCACTGTCGTGATAAATCTGTAAAGTTGTGCTTAGCGGGAGCTCTATTTTTTGAATAATGTGGAACTGTGCATCCGTAACCAACACACCGGTGAGGCCGGATATAAAGAATCGGTCATTGATTCGTTCCACGTTGTTAAAATTACCTGCTAATATGCGCTTAGACTGATCATTTTCGCTGAGCTGATAAATACCCTCAGCGGTAGCGCAAAAGAGTTCCTTATCACTTCCGGTAAACTGCCAGGCCGCAGCACGGATGGCGGTAGGCTCAAAATCCTTGCCGCGCTGTATAAAAACACCCTTTGAGGTGGCTGCATATAGCCTTGGGCCGTAATTCCATACATCCTGTACATCACCTTCAATGCCCTGCAGGTTATTGTAATACGAAATTCCTGATGCGTACTCGATAAATGATAAACCGTTATTGGTTGCCAGCCATATATTGCCATCGCTGCCCTGATAACAGTTCTTCACATCATTGTCGGCCAGACCTTGCTGCGCATTGATGTGATTGATCACCCGAAATTTTTTATCCAGCAGATATACCCCATTGTTCAAGGTATTCAGCAGGTAGTTGCCATCATGCAGCTGAATGCCGCCATAAATGGACTTTTCGTAAGCAATATTGCTCAATTCATTTCTTGTAAAATAATTTAGTTGCCCATCTTTTTCGAAGATCGCAAAAACGCCTTCTTTACGTACCTGTTGAGTGGAGTCGATCAGTACCAGCTCATTGTTTTTTATTTCACAAATGCCTTTATCGCGCTGCCTCACCAGGATGCGGCTGCCAACTAAAAAGGAAAGATGGAAGCTGGTTTCGGGCCTGATCTCCGCAATTACTTTCCCGGTCTCTACCACATAGATGCAGCTATCTGTCTGGAAATAGGCGGTTTCAGCAATGCAGTGTACCCGCCAAACAGCCTCATTGATATTCAGGCCGGAGGCCAGGGAAACAAAAACGTAACTGCCATAGTTATTGGCTTGTAGCGTTCCGAAATCACCAACAGCACCTACCATAATTTTTCCGGTAGCAGTCTTTGAAAGGGCTGTCACATAAGAGCCGGCATTCACGCCAACAAATTCCCAACTGACACCATTGTATATTTTTACCCCTTTGGATGTACCTGCAATAATGCGGTTTTGATTATCCTGGATCACAGCATAAATCTCTGGGTTGGAATTTTTTCCGTAAACTTTATTTGTGAAATTCTGAATGTACGGGGAATGCGGCTGTGCATAAACCTGTGCGTTCAGCAGCAGTAACATCAGGAGGTAAAAAAATGGTTTTGTATACACGTAAGTCTGGTGGTTCTTCAGCAAGATGGTTATTTTACATTTCTAAATTGGTTTTCAACCATTGATTGAAATTGGAATTCAGCGGTTTGCCATAGTTTTCGGTAAGGTAGGAGAGGAGCTGTTCGCGGCTTTTTTCTGTGTTTTTTTCTGAACCAATTTCGTACACAATTAATTTACATTCGTTTTTTAGGTTTTTTTCATCGGCAAATATCGGCTCAAAGCTGGCAATGGTTTCGGATGTTTTATCAATGGAATTGCGGTAGACCAGCTGGGCAGTTGTTCCTTCTTTTAATGTGATTGCTTTGCCATCCACTTTCAGGATTTCTGCCGCATCCATTTTAAGCTTGTTGTTTTCAAACGGAAGCTTTTTTGAAATTTCTTCCCCGTTGTGCATGAAGCGAAGAAAAAAGAATTTCTCCTCATCCATTGGGAAGGATGCATCACCGATCTCCACTTCATACCCGCTTAAAATAAGGTATTTATCTGCAAAATGATTTTTCAGGTCAAGCGAATTGATCAATGCACCGCCACGTGAACTCACATTATTAAGTGCGGGCATTAAACCTTCGCTGACAGTACCGCTGGCTGTGGCATTTAACATCAGACGGCCTTTCTCCTTATTTACCAATGCAGCTTTCGACAGGTTGCTTGCAAAGGTGAGCCGTTCGTTCGATAAAATTTTATCGCCTGTAAATAAGGCTTTATTGTTGCTTGCATGTTTGATGCCGCCTATAACCTTAATTACGCTATACACGTCTATAGTATAAGGTGCAAAGGAAGAACAGATGATGGCTGCACAAAGAATTAAAACCAGTTTTTTCATAAGCTTTTACTGTGTGGTTCTTAAATAATAAATTCAGAATATAGTAACGGTTTTAATTTAATCAAAATTTTTCAGATATGCTTACCCCGCTTTCTCGACTCCGCTCGAAATGACACTCGCGCTGTCATTTCGAGCGGAGTCGAGAAAGCGGGTGAGAAATGTACTTTTATCTGATTAAAATTTAAACAGATTACTATTCCCGAAAAAATAACGTGTCCAAAAATAAACCTTTAATCATAAAGGCTTGCACACAATTTATAAAATACGGAATTCTCCGTATTTCGGCTTTTATAATTTACGGGTAGGTTTGCCCGCACAAAATTGCGTGCCTAACAAAAAAACAAAGATGAAAAAAAGCTACTTAATCCTTACCGTATTCGCGGTTTTTGCAATGTCTTTAATGCTTTCCGCACAGGGAGATAAATACTTTAAAGAAAAACAATATAAACTTGCCATCGCTGTATACGAAACAGAAGTAGTGAACAAGCCAGAGAAATATATGGATCTGGCGAAATCGTATTTTGGTACCAAAGATTTTAAAAATGCCATTATTGCAATGGAAAAGTATAAAGCAAAATATCCGAAAGGTGATATGGTTTATGCGGATTGGTTCATCACCATGTTGAAACGTTCGGATAGCGAGGTGCCGATGCGCCCGCTGGAAGGTGTTGTAAATACTGCTGGTGCAGAAGCTGTGCCGCGTATTTCCAGTGATGGAAAGCGTCTTTATTTTAAATCGGTTGACCGTGCCGGTGGATTTGGCGGAGAGGATATTTTTTATTCTGATAAACTGGCTGACGGAACATGGGGAGCACCGGTTCTGTTTAAAGAACTTTCTTCTACCTCTCATGAAACAATGTATGCAATGAGTTCAGATGGAAAAGTAGTGATCCTTTTCGGAAATTATCCTGGCTCTTTCGGTGGAGGTGACCTTTTTTATTCGGTAAAAACAGCTGATGGCTGGTCTTTCCCTTGTAATATCGGAGGTGCCATCAACACTAAAAAATGGGAGGCACAGGCGTCTTTGAGCCCTGACGGTAAAACACTTGTGTTTGTAACAGATAACGCACTTAAAAACCATGTTGGTTCACATGATTTATATGTTTCTAATTTGACCGAAACAGGCTGGTCAAGCCCTATTAACATGGGATCTAAAATTAACACCAAATCAAGTGAAACCCGCCCGGCATTTGCTGCTGACGGTAAAACACTTTATTTTTCATCGGAAGGCCATCCTGGTTTTGGAGGTACCGATATTTATATGACCCGCAAACTAGACGATTCATGGACCAACTGGAGTGAGCCGATCAACTTGGGAAGATATATCAATACCTTACAGAATGATGAAGACCTTTCTGTTAACACAGCAGGAACAATAGGATACACCGTAAAAGAGAATGAAGTAGGTGCACCGGGTGATAATGACATTTTTCAGTTTGTAATGCCCGAAATCGCAAGACCAGAGCAAACCATCACTTTGTATGGTTTTACAACGAACGAAAAAGATTCAGCAGCAGCTGTAAACATGAGGTTTTTTGATGTTGTAGGAAACAAGGTACAAACGGTTGTTCCTTCCTTCCAGGGTGATGGATCGTACAGTGTCAACCTTCCGTTTAAGAAATTTTTGATGGAGATCAACATGAAAGGCTTTCTTTATTATTCTGAAGAGATTGATTTAACGGATCCTTCCAAATATGTTCCTAAAAAAACCATCAGAGATAAAATTGATGCTGATTCACAACGCAAGCTGGATTCTATTGGTGTATTGCTTCAAAAATATAGTACTCAGATGCAGGCTTTGAATGCTTCTACGTCTTCAGACATCAAAGCGACATTTGAAGCGTACGAATTGCTGCATGAACAGTATGAAGCCGCGATACAAAAAATGGAAATGATTATTGTGGATAAAAAATACGCATGGCTTGCTGAAGAAAAAAAATATGTGGATGTGCGCAGAGACTTTAAATTGCAGCGCGCTACAGCTGGTGCTAGTTTCAAATTGGATAACATTTTCTTTGATTTAGGAAAAGCGACCTTAAAGGATCAATCCCGTCCCGCATTGGATTTGCTTACGGAGATTCTTGTAAAAAATCCTATCGCTATTGAGTTGGGTGGTCATACGGACAGTATTGGTTCAGATGAAAATAACATGAAGCTTTCACAGGAACGTGTTAACTCGGTTAGAAATTATTTGGTATCAAAAGGGATTGCTGAATCACGTGTAACTGCTGTAGGGTATGGCGAAACAAGACCTGAAGTATCCAACTCAACAGAAGATGGAAGAGCCAAAAACCGCAGGGTAGATGTGAAGATAATTGATAACAGACCTGTAGGACAAGAGGGAACAGAGAAAGACCTGGTAGAGAAAAAAGAGGAGAAGAAAAACGAACCGGTTGTTGTTCAAAAAATATCTCAGGATTTCGACATGCTTTCAACGCTTCAGACAGCAGCCAAAATTGGCGGGTTGCCTGAAGGCAGCGAGTGCGGGGAGAAAAGAATTGCAGGTACTACCGGATATACACCTACTAAAAACAAAAGAGGTGGCAGCAGCTCTTCCGCTTCCAGTGATTTTGAAAAAGGAGATTATATTTTCAAGATTTTCAACCCTGGTATTGAAAACTTCAGATACAAGGAAATGCCAATGGTGATGGGTGTAAATGTGCGTTTCGCTAAATTGAGAAATTTTGAAGATAAAGGAACGGTGAATGAAAATAACTTTACCTATTTCCTGAAGTCGGATTCAGTAAAAAGTGGTATTGGGTACCAGTTTTTCAGATTCAGATCGTTAAAATCGCTGACTACTTTACCAGTGGGGATAATTTATGGTTTTGAAGGGAGAATGCTTTTCTACGAAAAGCTGGCTACTCCTGGTGAGGTTGGAACTTTCGGCCACATTGGCGTTCCTGTAGGGTTAAGAGGTTTGTTTAAAGTGAGTGGTATTGTAATAGCACCAGATGCTTATTACCACATTGCATTAGTATCTCCAAAAGAATCGGCTTTTAAAGCCAATTATATGGTTCTTGGAGCTTCTGCACGCTGGAAATTTGTGTATGGCGGACTTAACATGAACATTGGTAAAAGCGTTAATTATTTAGGGTTTAGAGCAGGACTTAGCTTCTAAGCAGTATTTAAATAAAATAGCAAAGCCCTTACATTTTTTGTAAGGGCTTTTTTTATGCGTTTTGTTGAGGTGTTCGCTGATTACTATTATTGCCCTTTACTAAATTTTATAAAAAAATTCTATAGGTACGAATCCTGCCCACTTATTTTCGACAAGCTCAATATGACCGCGCGCTGTCTTCTGAGCTTAGTCGAAGACTTTTGGAAGCAATAACAAAAAAAGTAATAAAATTTAAACAGTTTCTTAATGTTTTTTAAATTGTTTTAATTGCTCTGCCGTTTATAAAGCGGCAGCCCTGTTGTGTTGGCAATATTATCAGCAAGCAAACTGCCAGCTTCGCTGAAAGGCCATACAAACAAAGCTTTTATGGCATGTTGTTTACGAATATTTTCAATGGCATCCCTTGTTAATTTTTTTGCGATGCCCTTACCTCGGTATTCGGGCAGGGTCATTGCCGAACACAAATAAACCGCTTCAAAAGATTGATCTACATTGGTTTCATCAAACAGCTGCTGTTCAGTAATTTTGTTGTGTAAAAACAGCTCCATTACTTTTAGTGTTGTTGGTATCAGCACTATCCATACTGCAGGGCCATTTCCATCATTGTATTCCGAAAGGGTGGAAGGGTGCAGCTGCTGCAGTTTTTTTTGGGTAGCTTCGTTTACATTGAGCTGCTGAGGATCATTGCGGTAATCGAAAGCCTGCTCGGCAAGTTCAAGCATGCGTTCAAAATTACTTTTTGTCATTTTCTATATTAGGGTCTTTTATATTGGGTTGTTCAAAAGATAAGCGAAAAAAAAAGAGAGGTTTTTAAACCTCTCTTTTCAAATTAAACATTTTCCCTTTTAATTTTATTCTTAATTGCGGGTATGGTTCGTAAATAAAGATAAATGGAGTTAACCTCATCGTCTGTAAGATACGCGTATGGGGTCATTGGGAAGCGTAAACCCGCTTCGCCTTCTTTAAGTCCGTATTTTACTGCTTTTAAAAATTTCTCAGGTGTCCAGCTTCCTATGCCTGTTTCTGCGTCCGGGGTAAGGTTAGGTGTTTGCATTACCTGCCCTTCTTTGTTCAAAGGCTTATTACCACCGCCAAAGAAACCTACGCTAAGTTCCGGGTGCAGGTAATCATTGGTTTTATAATCTGCCGAATGGCAGGAGAAACACTCCAGGTTATAGGCCAGGTATTTACCTAATTCAACTTTATTGTTGGTGTCCGGCATTTCAATTCTTTTTTCCGGCATTGGAAGCGGTTTAAACGCAACGTGAGTCAAAAATTTTGTCAAAAAAGAAGGTTTGCAGGGAAGGTCCGGTGTAGCATCTGCAGCAACTAAAGGATCGTTTGATTTCAGGAAAGAAACAATAGCATTGATATCTTCATCAGCCATGCTCGGTAATTTTGCCATCCAGGGCGGAGAATAGTGGCCGTCTTTTTTTATCCCTGTTCTGATAAGGTAAACCAGTTCAGCTGGGGTGTAGTTTCCGATACCGTATTCTTTATCCTGAGTGATGTTTTGAGAATATACAAAACCAAATTCCGGTGGAGCCTCGGTCATTTGCGTTCCGGTTAGTTTACCTGTTTCCGGATTTTTGTGGCAGTTTGCACAAAGCATTAATGCAAGTTTTTTACCTCTTTCCACACTTTGGGGTGTACTGTTTAACTGGAACTCCGTTGTTTCAACTTCATAGGAAGGAATTCCTCTTATTTGAATGAAGAGTGCAGCGCACAATGCGATAACAACAATCACCCCTACCAGAATTCCCAGATACTTTAATACTTTTTTCATAAATGAATTTTTATTGTGGTAATTTTTAAAAATAAATTGGCTGCAAACCTATGAATTTATTTTTATTTAATGAATAGTAATTTTTATTAAAAACCAACCTGGTTTTTCGTGTTAAACGGTCTATAAGCCACTCAGCAATTTATCGACACACTAATCATCATTATACTAATTGCAATGGTTCCAACGGATTTAAGAAACGGAAAAATCAGGGTGTAATACACAAGCATTGCCACTCCAGGCTTTCACAAATTAGCGGCAGGCAAAGCTTTGTATTTCTTTGCCAAGCGAGGAGAAAATCAAAGAATTTCTTTAGGAACCACCTTTTTTGTCCAGACTTTAATTTGTTTTTTTGTACCGGCTTTGGAGTCCGGATTTGATTTTAATGTAGTTTCCCAGGAGTTCTCCGGTTTAAATTCTTCTTCCATGCCCCTTAAAACCCCCGTAGCGATCTTTTGGGAGTGGATGACTGCTATACACTCTGTATTCAAGTGAGCGCTTCTGGGGTCAAGATTAAAGGTCCCGATCACGGTTGTTTTTCCATCCACCACCATCGATTTGGCATGAAGTCCGAAAATAGGGGTGAAGTTCAATTTTTCCTGCAAGGCACCGGTCATTACTTTAAAACGTTCCGCTGCATCCGGCCTGAACTCAAAAATTTTAACACCTGTTTTTAATAATTCAGTCCGGTCGCGCTGGTAGCCGCTGAATGCTTCCAGGTTATCGGTAGAGGCAAGGCTGTTGGTAAGAATCCTGATTTTTACTCCCCTTTTTACAGCCTCCCTGAAAAGGCCGCGGCTTAATTCAGAAGTGATCAGGTAAGGTGATTGAATATCGATTGAAGTTTTAGCTTCTCGCACAAGGTTGATCAGTGCTGCAGTGCAGATACCGCCCCGGCCGCCATCCTTCACCACATCATTTTTCCCTGGAGCATCCGAAATAAACGAAACGCTGTCCAGCCACACCAACTCTCCTGAATTTTGTATGGCACGAAAGCCTTCGGGCAGATTTTTGATCCGTTCTCTTACCTGCGGCCAAAAATTTTCGGGGTTACAGGCATACTGATGAAGGCGTTCAAAACGACTAGTATCTGTAAAGCTGCTGTCGGGCTCTGCTACCAGGTCAGTCACAGGCACGCTCTGTACACTGTTCCAGAACTCTTCAAATGATTTTTGAACTTGCCCTGTTACTTTCCCAAGTAATAATACATCCCTGTCGCGAAAATTATACTCGTGGTCATAATCAAAATATTCGTCCGCAATGTTACGTCCACCGGTGATAGACACTTTGCCATCCACGGTAAATGTTTTGTTGTGCATGCGCTGATTAGCGCCCCTGAAATCGGTCGACAGTAGTTTAATCTTATCCCCTATATTCTTACCCAGATTAACCCCTGGATTGTATATTTTTATAGAAATGTTCGGGTGTGAATCCATCGTTAATATATCATGAACACCGGCTTCTACCATAATATCGTCCACCAGTATTCTAACCTTTATGCCTCTGTCGGCAGCCCTTACCAGGTAATCGCAGGCAATCAGTCCAACATTGTCGGTAGAAAAAATAAAATACTGGATATCAATTGTTTTCTCTGCATACTCACTTAACCAGGCACGCGTTATCATAGCACCACCGCCATCTTCCAGCACATACACTCCTGTTTTGTTCTGCATCAGGCCGGAAACGCTTTCCAGTTCCTTTGTTAAGCTTGTAGAATCATTCCGGTGGATGCTGGTACAGAAGTCTTTTGGAAGAGCAGCCGTTTCCTTTACGGTTTCTGAGCAGGCCACTAAAAGCATTAAAAATGCGATATAAAAATATGATTTAAGTGTCATGGGTATCATTTGTTGATTTAAACAATGCAATATTTTCTCTGTGGCTCTCTGTGCATCCTCCTTTTACTCCGTGTAATAAAAAATATTTTTGTTACACAGAGGATCACAGAGAATACACAGAGTTACACAGAGAATCCGAGTTTTTATTAGTCCGAACCATGCGATTTCAGTGCATAGTGCTTGAGTTAATTTAATTTTGTTTTATAATGATGAAAAATTCCTTTATCAAATGGCGTCCAAACACAGGCTTTTAAGCCGCCTTCTTTTAATACGCTATTGGTCCAGGTGTTGCAGGTAAAAAATAATCCGTAGGTGCCATATGCCTCATAAAACGCATCGTTGCTGCTGTAGCCAGCATCCTTAATTAGCGTGGTACTTCCATTTTCATCCGTATTAAAACTCTGTTCAATGTGTTGAACAATTAGTTGGTAACTATCCTTACTGATGCGTATTTTTTTACAGGTTGCGCTTTCCCCGAGTCTCTCGTAAAAGGTCACGTGCATGATGGAAGTACCTAGATAAAAGGCAGCATTAAAGGCCGTTTCAAAAGTAAGGTCGGCCCATTCAGGCGTATTTAAATAAAATCCTCTATCGCCCCAGCCGATGGCAACAAGCGTAGCTTTCGGCATACCCGAGCGGGTATCGGCAGGATGAACGATTGTATTCCAGTCTTTGTAGTCGTTTTGTAAAGGCAGCACGATATCCGTGTGAACTCCGTTGGTTTTGAGGTAAATCTCCACGCAATCCTGCTCACATTCCACAAAATCGGAATTAACCGGAATGTATGATAGCACAACAGCTGCAATTAAATAAACAGCCAGCATCAATACGATGGATATTATAATCCGTATAATGATTCTGAAAAGGCCGCGGAAGTCCATTTTTAATGATTTGTGGTTGTGTGAAAGCTGTTCTTAAAAAGAGGCCCGCTATACCCCATATTCCTTCATAATTTTGTTCAGCCATCGGATCATCAGCAATATAATTACAGAAGTGATTAATGCCAGCACCAGGTTGACCAGGAAAAAGTTCGCTTTATTCTCGTAACCGTCCCATAGGCTAGCAAGTACTCCGCTTAATTTATTGCCAATAGAGGTTGATAAAAACCAGCCTCCCATCATTAAACCGGTAAGTCGGGGCGGTGACAGCTTAGACACCAGTGAAAGCGCCATAGGGCTTAAACAGAGCTCGCCAACGGTAATTACACCATAGCAGCCCACCAGCCACCACATAGAACTCTTTTCCAGTCCATTATGGCAGGCATAGGTAGCGGTAACCATCACCAGCGTAGATAATGCGGTGATAAACAAACCGTAAAATATTTTCCAGGAAGTAGCAGGTTCCTTGTTTCTCTTTTTCAGGAAAGACCAGAAAAGCACCAATAGCGGGGTGAGCAGCACTACCCAAAAGGGGTTAACCGACTGAAACAGTTCGGTAGATACGAGCGTTACGCTTCCGCCTTCAGCGGGCAGTTTTTCAGGTGCAGCGTTTTTAAAATACAGCGGGTAATCATACGTTTTTACCGGTTTGCCGCTGGCATCGCGGGCAATACGGAACTGGGCATCCGCAAGGGGCACAGAATCTTTCGCATAAACAGGCTGCTGCACCATTCCTAATACTTTTGCAGGTTTCACCAATGCGGTTGGAACCTCCCTGTCTGTATAGCTTTCAGCCCATGTAGTTAAGGCCGTTCCGTTTTGTTTGAAGATGGCCCAGAAAACAATGGCTACCGCAAACACCGCAAGCAATGCTGAAATAGGCTTTTTATCCTGTGCGTTGGAACGCACCATAATGGATACATAATACCCGGCCACCGGCAAGGCGCCAAAAATAAAGGCATCTGTGCTGTCGCTTCCGAAAATATTACCTGGTATCACCCAGCCGATATAACCGGCAATCATCGCAGGAAGGAGTGTAATACCAAGAATTTTGCTGACCGGCATGTCTTCCGCTTTTGCTTCCTTACGCACATCCGCGTGTTTGTAATGCTTTGACCCGATCCAGAAAATAATCACTCCAATGAACATACCAATACCGGCTGCCAGGAAAGCGGCACCCCAGCTGAATGTGTTCCTTAAGTAAGAGCCGAAAAAGTTGCAGATAAAAGCTCCTATGTTAATTCCCATGTAAAAAATGTTGAAGCCTGCGTCTTTGTAGCCTTTGTATCTTTCATCATTGTAAACGTTGCCAAGCAGCGTTGAAATATTTGGTTTAAAAAATCCGTTTCCGATGCAGATGGTAAGCAGGGAAGGGTAAAAGGCAGATGTACCGGGCAATGCAAGACCGCAATAACCAAGTCCCATTAAAATACCGCCAATGGTAATGGACAACCGGTAACCTAAAACCCTATCCGCAAGGAGTCCGCCAATAAAGGGCGTCAGGTAAACCAATGCAATATACGTTCCGAAAATATCAGATGCTTCCTTTTTGCCCATTGCTAAACCTCCACGCTCGGTATCGGTCATGTACAGAAAAAATATTCCGAGCATCAGGTAAAATCCAAAACGTTCCCACATTTCGGATAAAAACAAGTAGGGAAGGGCTTTTGGGTGCTTTTTGGCCATAATAAAAAAACGATTGGTTAACTATATTTGCAGGAAAGATAAAAAATGTTTTCGAGTAAATACTCATCTGTCTGTATAGGCATTTGATGAAAGATCTTTTTTGATATGATAATCAATAATCAGTCATCCCGAACTTTTGGTGAGGGATCTTCTCTGTAATTGGTGAACGTTGAAATGAAGGGCAAGATCCCTCTTCCGTAAAAACGGAATCGGGATGACAGGGTTAATTAAACAATATGTTTCGCTTTAACCGGTATCCAGATTTCTTCTTCCGAATCAGGATTATTGTTTTTGTATTTTTCACCAAGCAGTTCGAAATGAGGCCGGGGGTCCCATGCATAAGCTGACTGCGGCAGCCAGTTTTCGAAAATATATTGGAATGTTTTTGCTCCTGTGCTTGCAGGGCCTTTGTGAATAAATACCGCATAAAGCCCTGCGGGTAATGTAAAAGTGCTCATTCCTTCGGGAACAGTATTAAAATCAGTTACTTCAACGGCTGCCCACTTTTGGAATTCTTTCGTTGGGTTCAATTCCTTAAAATAAAAGGGATCTACTACCTGCACCGACATCAGATCTGTGCTGATGGCGTTTTTAATTTCTTTCCGCTTTGGCATAAAGCTGCCCCATAACAGAGGGGTTTTATCCGCTGCTAGCGACATGTTTAAGCTGTGGCCGACCAGTTTTTTTTCAGAAATGTTTTCAATTCTTGGTTCCATTGTTATGTAGGATGCTTGATAAAAAAACTATGCTTTAATTGCCCAGCGCAGCTTTGCGGACTTTGCGCGTGGATTGGTGTTACATTCCTCTGCAGATGGACGTATCGGGTCGGGAGTGATTTCTTTATAAATCCCTTCACGAAACAAACTTTGAAAAGATTTTTTAACCCGCCTGTCTTCTCCCGAATGAAAGGATAGTATAGCCACTCGGCCTCCTGCTGCCAGTGAATCGGGCAGTTTCTCCAAAAATTTATCCAGCACTCCAAACTCATCATTCACTGCTATCCGCAATGCCTGAAAACAGCGTTGACACGATTTTTTAACAAGATCCTTGCGGACATTTTGTGGCAGAAATTCAAGTGTTTCACCAATGATTTCCTGCAGCTTAGTAGTGGTTGAGAGGCTGTACCCTTTTTCGGTTTTAGAAACAATAGCCTGCGCTATCAATCCTGCATAGGGTTCATCCGCGTTTTCAGCGAACAGCTGTGCAAGTGCGTGTTGAGAAATGTTTTTTAACAATGCGGAAGCAGGTTTCCCGCTCTTCGGATTTAGCCGCAAGTCCAGAGGGCCTTCAATCTTAAATGAAAAGCCTCGGTCCGGATTATCAATCTGCATGGAGGAGACACCTAAGTCGGCCAGCACAAAATTCAATGGGCCGGCTTCCGCTGCAATCTGGTCTATTCCGGCAAAATTCATTTTCCGGACCGTCAATACATCATCTCCAAAACCCAATGCATTCAAGCGTTCTTTTGTACGCGGTAATTCAATAGGATCCACATCAACCGCAAACAGGCGGCCTCCAGGCACTAACCGTTTCAACATCTCCAGGCTGTGGCCGCCATAACCCAGTGTAGCATCCATTCCTACCTGTCCCGGAACAATTTTAAGAAAGTCCATTATTTCATCCACGCAAATGGAACGGTGCATGCCTGCGGGGGTACGGCCCTGCTGCATCACCTTTTCAATGTCTGCTTTATAAGTTTCGGGCTGCAGTTCTTTATATTTTTCTTTAAACGCTTTTGGGTGTGTGCCTTTGTATCGTTCTCTGCGTGTACGTTCTGGTTTTTTGTCGTCCATGTTTATTGTGTTGCAAAACGTTATTCACTGAAAAACGTAATTAAATGTACTGAACTAAATGGCAAATGCAAAATATTTAACGCGAAGGGAGCAATTTAAAAAGCATTTGCATCTCGCGCAAAGCCCGCATAGCAGGTAGGTGCTGGTTGCGGCTGTATTATTTCCTATAGCTATTCAGATACTTATCAATTTGTGTTCTATCTCTCAAGTCGAATAACTCCAAACTATTCCAGTCAATTAAAACCATTTCGCATTCTTCCCCTAAACGATACAAAGCTGATTTAATCAAGTCATGTTGTTTAACTGAAGCAATTGGGCCAATTGATAACCATATATTTTTTACAAACTCCTCTTCCGTTTCAAAAAAAACAGTGAAGCTTGAGAAGCCAAATGATTTGGTCGATCCGGTTTCGCAGTCAAGTATTTTATCGTTGTTATAGTTTATACTTTTTGCTTTTTCAAATGCTAAACCTACCAACAATTGCTCTAAATAGTCTGTTCGGATTTCTTTGGAGAAAGTGGTTACAGGCATTTGTTCTCTTCCAAAAGTTTCTGTAAACCCAAATTCTGTTTTTGAATTGTTTGCCAGATCGCTTACTTGCTTAATGGTCTTTAAAATAAATTCTTTGTTTTCAAACGGAATAATTTCAATTTGACAAAAATCGTCTTCCGCAAATGAAGGCAAATAGCTTTCTGCCTTAAGCCCATTTCCTGGGGCTGTCTTTCCTTGAAATACTTTAAAAAAGTCGAAGAGTCTCATGTTCTAGTTGTCTTGTTTATAGTCGATCAAAGTATTTACAAACTCGTATTCAATTTCATCTTCCTGAAGATCTTTCGTCTTGATAAAACGTAGTCGCTCAAGTAGTTTTATTGCGTTACTATTTTGCTTGGTTGTAATCGCTGTTATTTTTGTAAGCCCAATAGTATTAAGTCCATATTCGGTAGCTAGTTTCATTGCAGATGTCATAAAACCTTTTCCACGAAATTCAGCTTTTAAAACACAACCAAGTTCTCCGATTCCTTTGTCAAAACCGCGGTAAAACCCCAATGTTCCTACAATTTTATTTGTTCGCTTGTCCGCAATACCCCAATGAATTGAGGAACCGTTTTTATAGTCCAAATTTATTTTATTTTGCATTTCGGTTGCATCTTCAACGGTCAAAGCTGGTCGTGAGTCATAGAACGATATTTCTATAAGTTCCTTTATATCCTCCGTTTCAACTTGTCGTAAGACTATCGTGTCAGAAATAATTTCCGGGAATTTATCGTAAGGTGGTCGTTTCATTTTTGCTTATGCCTGTTGTAAAATTAATGTTGATGGCAAACAGGACAGTTTAAAATTAGTACTTTCCCAATAGCATTACAGGTAAGTTTTGTGGCTACCCGAAGGGCGGGACCTTTACCACAAATCTGGGTTTGAAAAACGAATCCATTCCATTGATTACTTTTATCCTATTCGCTTTTTCGTCTGTAATGCAGCTGGGTTAAACCTGTGTCAAATGTTTTGACATTTACAAGTTCAAGCTGTTGCTCGGGTCTACCGTCTTTGAAAAGTCTTGTCCCATTACCAACTAAAATTGGTATAACGGAAATAATAAACTCGTCAATAAGGTCATTTTTTAAAAGTTCATTTATTATTTCGGCTCCCCCATCACAATAAATATTTTTTCCTCCCTCGGACTTCAGTCGATGTATTAATTCAATCAAGTTACCTGTATAGAAGGTTGTTTTTCCCACACTTGGCTTTTCTGTTCTTGTAATTACAAATACATTTCTTTCCCCGCTGTCGTAATGAGATGAACCGATTTCTTTCAGCACATAATCATATGTTTTTCTCCCAAGAATTATGGTATCAATGGTTGCTGTGAATTCTGCATAACCATAGTCTTCTCCTTCTTTTTCAACCGACTTGAGAAAACTGAGGTCGTCATTTGGTTTTGCAATGTAACCGTCTAAACTTGTCGCTATGAAAAGGGATAATTTTCTCATCTTTTTATTTGTCGTAGGCGCTCGTTTTTTCTTTTAGTTAAATTTCTCCTTTATAATTTGGGTCAAAATCAACCATCCATTCAATTCCATATTTGTCTCTAAACATTCCAAAATAGGAGCCCCATGGACTTTCAGTAATAGGCATTTCAATTTGGCCTCCTGCTGAAAGTCCGTTAAATAATTTGTCGGCTTCTTCTTTACTTTCAGCACTAATTACAATTTTACTTCTGTTCTCATTTTCGTTTGTTCGTCCCATTATTTCCGGAACATCGTTTGCCATTAAAATGGTTTTACCTATGGGTAAAGCAATGTGCATTATTTTATTTGCTTCTTTTTCTGCAACAGGAAATTCAGGGCTTGACAGGTCTTTGAAACGCATAATTTTTGCGAATTCTCCACCAAATACTGATTTGTAAAAAGTAAAAGCCTCTTCGGCATTTCCGTTGAAGTTAATGTGAGGATTGATTTGTGCCATAATTTTATTTTTTAAATTCGTATTAAAAATGTCTGAGTTTCATTCTTCCAGTAATTATTAATGTTATAGAAGGAAAAAAACAATAAACGCCATAAATTTTATCACCATCTCCCGCTTAGTTTGTAGATGATGTTGCAAGCTATGATTTTTTTCGTTTGTAATGTTGTCTTGTTTTTTTGGTCATCCCAAAATTCAAATAATAAACCTATTCCCCAACCAACGGTTGGGGAAATTGGCCATGCATGTCCTAATGCTGTCCAAAAAGAGTCATAGTTGTCGCGGTCAATAAACCAAGCAACCCATAAAATAACATTTGTAATAACGTAGGTTTAGATGTCTTTTAAAGGAACTACTGAATTTCGTTTTTTCTTTTTGTCGCCATGTTGTACATTATAAGAATGAATGGGAAAGTAACAAACACAATCCAAATTGCAACATGTCTAGGAAGAATTTGATAGTGATAATTTAAAGCAAAAATTGTCCCCGTAAATAGCACACAAAAGAAGGAATGCAAAATACTAACTTGTCTGTCTGAATACCTTTTAATATGGTCACTTTTAAGTTCTTTTAAGTCTCGAAAGTATTGAGCATTGAAAAAAGTCCTTTTGCCGGGAAGAAATCCCATAAGCATAATGAAATTTTGAACTATGTAAATGCACGCAACACCTAATAAAAAAAATTGAAGTCCGATGTAAAGTCCGTGAGTTATGTCAGCCGTATTTTCAATTTGTTCGTTTTGATAAACCCTGTAAATATTGTCTGAGGCGAAAAGCATCATAATTATTGAACTCCAAATACTCAAGGTAAGTCTACTTGTCCGAGATAATATTGTGTGAGTAAATGCATGAAAAACTGAATATATTGAAAAGATAAGCCCAACAACCATTAATGATTTTAAGAAAACACTATTTGTATTAATAAATCCATAGTCCAATACCCAGTAAAAAACTGCAATTGATTGAAGCAAAGTAATTCCTTCTGTCAATTTAGGAATTACTTTTTCACCGTGGGTTGCTATTGAAAAAATTGCGAACAAAATAATGAACCAATAAGGAAACATTTCAATATGATTTTCAAAATTGTAGTTCTCTTCTCTCTTGCCAGGTAAAAAAGCAATAAAACTAAAAATGAAAGCTCCTAATGCGGTCAATAAAACGGTTGACCATTTATCTGAAAGTCGTTTGCATTCAAAAATTACACCCGCTATAATGGCGATAGCACTTATTGGAATAAGCCGTCTGTGAGATAAATTTAAACGATAAGCAATATAAGCTGTCAACGTAAGGACGAGTAGTCCGATGAAAACTAAAAGAAGCCTTATGTTACGTGGTGCGTTTTTACTCATATTTTTTTGTCTGGTCGTTGTCGTTTGTGAGTCGCCCTCGGATTACAACTGACGTGAGTTTGTCTAAAACTTCGTTTGTTGAACAAATATAATGTATTTAAAAGGGAAATATTCAACATCAGCACTGGTGTGCTTTTTGATTTTTTCGTCATTAACCAATAAAACCCCATTGCCGTTTTAATAGGCAAAAGTAATTTACACAAGAAAAAACAGTGAATTATTTTCAAGAAAAGTAGTTAACAAACGGCTGTGATTTTTTAGACAGTTTGACGGATTGCAACAACCCGAAGGGTGGGTGTCTGGAGCACAAAACTTGATTTTAAAACGAGATTTTTTTAGCTGCTAAACAGCCTTTGGAACGCGAAGTTCCCGCCCTTTTTTGTAGCACCTATGTAAAAGCAGTAAGCTGAGTTCCATCGAATTGAAATGTAGTC
>JAZKDU010000011.1:0-128190 GCA_040387415.1 Bacteroidota bacterium | reverse complement strand
TGTTGTTCTCATATAAGTTCAAGTTTGTGTCAACTTATTTCAGGACGAGGCATAAATATTATTATAAAAGGCGGTTTTCAAACCGCCTTTTATTGGTAACCTACCTTGTCAAAACCTCCTTGTAAGGATGAGTTAAATCAAGGGCCTCATCGATTATAGATTTAAGTTGAGATTCAGAACTGGCATTTACGAGCCTGAATTTTAAGGCTTCTAAGCCCCTTTTGACCTCTGTTGTAAAAATGGTTTGTTTTAAATAGCCGGAAAATCCTCTTTCCATGAATTTTTTCACCCGATTAAATTGTTTTTCGTAAGTATTTCCTTTCACGAAACTCAATCCTTCCTCAAAGTGAAACAGAGTTTCATAGATAGAATTGTCCGCACCTAGTTCAAATGAACGCTCATTAATTCTTAATCCTCTTCGCATAAAGGCTTCATATGCGAATCCTTTATCATAACTACTTTCTTTTTTCATTTTATTATTATTTTAAGTTAATACTACTACAATGATAAAGTTTCGTTTTGGCTTGCGAAAGGACAGCCTACTGTACTGTATTTTAGTTAGTTATATTTTTGATGGCTACCTGCTGACTTAGTGCTTACTGATAAATTTCTCATGCCCAACTATTCACTAAAAAACACTCTTATATTGGTAGAAAACAAAGTAGTGATTAATCTCTTTTTTCGGTAGTTGGTATTAAATATCAGTGCAGAAAACTAATGTGGTTCAAAATTAGATTGTAAATTGGCCAAAATTTTAACGTATAAATAAAACGATATTAATAGAAACTATTAAATCACAAATAATGAAAATAAACTTAAAAGATCCAAACGACTTTACAATTGACAATTTAAGAAAGCTTATTGCTTCTGAGGATGATTCTGTTCATACACAATTTCGTGTAACAACAGATGGTTATCTGTTTCTTTCAAGAATTGTTGGAAATCAAAAATTAGACAACATTGCTTTCAGATTGGAAACAAATGGGTCAAATAATGGTTATGTTGGAAAAAAGGCCGCTTCAAATGACAATTGGGTAAATCGTGTTTTTAAAGTGGTTTCTAAAAATTGGCCACAACCTTCATCCACTTATATTGATGATTTTTAAATAACATAAGTTATGGACATTACCGGTTAATTTAAAAAATTCAATAAATAATATGCGAGAACAAGGGAAATGCAATCTTTATATAGTTGGCGACAGGGCTGTAGGAAAAACAACTTTAATTAGGAAGCTGGCTGAAGAAAAAAACTTATTCCCGGGAAAAACTCGAGAGCTACAAATAGTTGATTGGATAATCGAAGAAGATGATAAAACAGTTATAGTTGAAATTAAAGAAAGAGCTCCACTCGGAAAAAATTCCCTGACTTATTTTGGAAAGGAGAACCCTGAAAAATCCGTTATCGTAATAGTAATTACTCCACCGAAATATACAAGGGGAAATGTATTTAGTAATTATTGGCAGAATTTTATAAACACTATATCACCTAATAATATTGTAATAGTACTTTTCAATGTAAAAAACAACAATAAAAATATTGATTTTAACAGCGTAAGAGCAAAACATCCCATTATTAGGGAAATTTTTTATAGTTCAGATTTTTGGAAAGAAGAATTCGAAGAGTTTAAATTCTTTTTAAGACAAACTATAATTAATGCTTTTACAGGTCGACTAGATTACGTAAGAGTATTGATTAAAAATAATTTCATTACAAAAAATAAAACACTTGATCTTGGTAATTGTTATTTAACAAGTTTATATGAGGTCAAAGAATTATTTGACAGTATTCATTTAGAAAAACTTATTCTAAGTAATGAATGGGCCGCATTTAGAAATATTAAATGGCATAATATTCAGAGCAAAAATTCAGGAGGGAAAAATTCATTGGGGGTTATTCCACTTGAAATTAACCGCTTAAGTAAATTAAAGCAACTCATCATTGGAGGAGATTGGAATGATACCAATAATAGATGGAATAGGTGGCGAATCAACGATTTAAATCCACTTATAACGCTAAAAGAATTAGAATATTTAAATTTAAGCAATAATCGGATTAAACATGTTCCCAGTATAAAAAAAATTAAAAAATTAAAAGTTTTACATCTTAATAATAATGAAATTTCGAGGATCTATTCCTTTGGAGAATTCGAAAGCCTGGAGGAAATTTATTTAAGCAATAACCAATTAACTAACGTTGCGTTTTTACGGAAGCTTAAAAATGTTAAAACAATTGATTTACATGCAAATAAAATTAAGGATATCACACCTTTGAAAACATTGATAGAGGGGTTGAATATTAATAATTCTAAATGGGAACAGGATACAATTAATATAGCCAAAAATCCATTGGAAACTCCACCTATTGAAATTGTAAATACTAGTAAGGAGGCGGTACTTAGTTACTTTAAAGATATTTCAGCCGGTAAGCCCTTTATAAATAAGGACGTTAAATTAATTTTGGTTGGGAATAGCGAAGTAGGGAAAACTACTTTAGCAAAGTATTTTAATAAGGAAATAGATTTGGAAAAACAGCATTCTCCGACTCATTGGTTAGATGAAAAGCTACTGAAAAGTAAGCATATTATTGGCAAAATAAAGGAGAAATGTAACATTAATCTATTTGATTTTGGAGGGCATGATTATTTTCATGATACCCATCATTTGTTTTTTGGCTCAAATACGATTTATATTTTATTGTGGGATAAGGAAACAAATAAGTTAAATTTCAGAACAACCTCTCAGGAGAATATAAAAAAAGAATTTGTGCAAGTTCAAACGCAAGACTATCCTTTAAAATATTGGTTAGACTCTATCAAATATTTTATTAAAGAAAAGAAAACAGAAAATTTCGAGTTTGACAGCAATAAAACTGATGATTATAACAGTCTTGTTTTAGTGGTGCAGAATAAGGTACATAATGCAAAAGATATCGTACATCTGGATAATAACGCAATTGTTTCGGATTATTCTTTCATCTACGAGTTTGTAAATATTTCAATTAAGCCCAAAAGAAATTTAGATTATTTAGATACATTACTTGTTGATATCCTTAATAAAACTCAAATTATTGGCGCCAATCTTCCCGGTTATTATGGAGAAGTAAAAAAAAATATTAAAAATTACACTGGAAATCCTATTCTAACGATAGTGCAATTTCAAAATTATTGTAATTCTGTTTTAAAAACAGCGCTCACCCTTAAACAGTCTGAGTTTCTTGCAGATTACCTAAAGCAAATTGGTGTTGTACTTTATTACCCGAAAGGAAATACAGATGATAAAATTTACATTAATAAAAAATGGGTTATCGATCAAATATATGTCGTCTTAGAAGGATTAACAGAAAAAAAAGGAGAGTTTGATCTTACATATTTAAATAACGTTTTAGGTAATAATTTGGGGCAAGACCAAATTAATAGTGTAATTCAATTAATGATTGAGTTTAAGATTATTTTTAAACATCCAGACACCGATTGCTTTATTGCGCCTCTATACTTGCCTGCGAAACCGATACAATCAGTAAAACTATTTATAGATGAGAATAAATGGGCGTACAGACGATTTATATATAAAGGTTTTATACAAAAGAATGTTATTTTAAACTTTTTTCAAGAATATGGCAAATTGGTATTAAAAGAAGATTCAAATGCTATTAAGGAATTGTATTATTATTGGAAAGATGGATTAATTGTTAAAGATACTGATTCGAATGAAATCGTGATGGTGAAATTTCATTTGGGAGATAATGAAGGGAATGCGTTTATTGATGTGATAAAGATTAACACTGAAACAAAGACAAAATTTACGGATAAAATAATCCATTATTTAAAAGAGATAAATGAGAACTATGAAATCGAAGAAATGGTTACCCTTGACGGAAAACATTTTGTTTCATTGGATGTTTTAAATAAAAATGCTAAAGAAGGAAAATTAATATTTACAGAAAGAAGTATAAGAGATACAATTAAGTCTGAAGAGAAAATGAAAGAGTTCAAATTACAAGATTATAAATCATTTTTAGAAAGTGGAATCAAAAGAAAGAAAGTAGTGATCTCTTATTCGAAAAAAGATTTGGAAAAAGTTCATACCCTTATCAGATACTTAAAACCACTTGAAGATATGGATTTAATAGAACATCCGTGGTATTGTACTGCTATGAATCCTGCTGATGAATGGGATATTAAAATACAAAGCAAATTTAATGACGCAGATATAATTATTTTTATGGTTAGTGAATATTTTTATTCAACAGAATATATAATAGAGAAAGAGATAAAAGCTGCAATTCATAAATATGATAATGGGACGGAAAAGTCAGTAAAGATTATACCAATTATTTTAGAGCATTATGAATGGGGCAGAATTCATCCATATAATTTAAAACGATTTTCTGCACTACCATATCAGGGAAAACCTATTAGTGATTTTAATAATGAAAAAATGGCCTGGAATACGATTACAATTTGTATAAGAACAATGATTGAAAAGGATTTGGATCCTGCTAAAATTGATATTATTTCCAGAGAATTACAAGAAATTTATGAAAGGCAGGTCAAAGGGAAATTAGATCTTAATTCTAGGTAAAAGTGAAATTGCAATTCAAATATTTCAGATGATAATTAACTTATTGTAGTGAATGTAGGCAATATTACCTTTGATTTAAATACTTCCTCTAAGATTTTAACTTCCTCTAAGATATCTGCTTTTCCAATTGGTAATGTATTTTTAAAGGCTGTTGCAGTATAATCTAATGGTGGGATTCTTAGGAGAATAGCCCTTAATTTTTCCAATTCAGTCTCCGACATAAACAGTTTTTTCCTGCTACAAAAATCATGAAAAAAGCCATCGCTTATTTTGTCAGAGGACCAATCGTTAAAAAGTATGTATGAATCGGATTCAATAAATCCTAAAATAACATTTATACAAAAAAGAACGCAATTTGTAAATTCGGTGCTGTTGCTTTTACTTATCAGTTTTCCTTTTTCATCATAGTAAGACCCGTCATAAAAAAAACCAAATCTCGGATTGGCGGTGTTTGCAATCATTTCGCATCTCGCAAGAAAGACTGCTGCCTCTTGTGGTTTAATAATGCTTAGTTCCTTGTGAAAATACCATTTTTTTGAGGGAACATCTTGAAGATATATCACTTCGTCAACATCAAAATGAAACAATTTACACTTTCCATTAACTGAAATAATAAGCCCGGAGTGTAAGGCGGTTCCTTTTACATTCAACTGAACAGCAACCGCAACAAAATTTTCAGGTAATTCAGATGAATCTGATTTAACAATAGATTTATCTATTTCTTCAAGTAGTATCACACTTTTACTCATTAGAATATTTCACCCATCGCCTCAATACATTTTTTCTTTATTTCACTTCTTACATCAGCGATTTCCGATTCATCCTTAACCGATTTTGTGGCTACCAAAATCATACGGAGTATATCGGGTTCAATTGACTTATGATTAAAAAGTTTAATAAATTTCTTTACTTCCCTATATTTCCTTTCATGAATGTAGGACTCAATTATGCTATACACCTCTTTTTGTTTTTCGGTCCCTTCAAGTTTAAAAATTCTTTCATTTATCAGTTTAAACTCCTGAACTTCTTCTGGGGAAGAATAAAAATCACACAGTTTATATATTTCTTTACCTTCTACTATTTTTTTATTTTCCCACACTGCTACTGTAACGCTACTATAAATATATTTAATAATTTCCTTTACATCAATTTCAGAACAAGCAATTGTATAGTTAAGATCTTCTTTTAATTCAATATGAATATTTGAGTGCTTTTGCCCTCCAGCATCAAACAACCTTCCCGTATAAAATTTTAAAGAATATTCCGGGAATTTTCTTTTTTTTCGTTTTACTTGAAATTGCTTAGTGTCTTTAAAGAAATTTAAAACTGATTCTTTTTGCCCATTTCTTGAGAAAATTGCCTCATATATCAAACCATTAGCTGAAATAGTTTGTTGAATATTTCTCCACGAACTAACCAGAGTTTTATTTCCTGATTTATTATCGGCAACATCTCTAAATTGTTTTTCAATCGTTTCAATTTTTTTTGCAGGACCTTCTAAAGCAACTATTGCTGACCCACGGGAAAGAGAAATTTTTATATCACTGGCATTATCCTGCAGTTCAGCAATCTTTATAAGTGACTCAATAAATATTTTAAGCGATTTAGCTGCGCCAATTGACATACTTTCTAAATGGATGTTTTTATTGCCAACATCTTTTAAGATTTTTATCTCAAATTTGTTATTTGCCATAAATAAGATTCACTTTTAAGTTTGGAACGAAAACAATCAAATTGTATTGTATAAATGTAAGGTATTTTTCGGGTTTCTGCTTGCAATCGTTTAATATTCAAACAATCTAACCTTCAAATCCTTCGTCTTGTGCAGATTTTAATATTCTTAATGCACTCTTTGCCTGTTTAGGAGAAAGCATAGCTTTTCGATTTGCTAATACTCCAAGATTATAAGTCAGTTTTCTGTCAAAAGGTGTAAACTTATTATTTTCTTTTGCCCATTTTGAAAGAGCAAACCAGATTTCTGCTTTTACTTTTCCGGCTTCTTCAATCATCTTTAACTCTTGTATCGAAAACTCCTGACCGACTAAATCGGTTTCAATATAGGTACTGTTATCCTTTTTAATTTCAGCGTTAATCGAATCAATGTCAATAAATTTATCTTTTAATGTTAGCCAGCACTCTTGTTTTTTACACCATTCGCCAATATTCATTCCTGATTTAGATGGATTGTTAATGTGTTTCCACACTATATCAATCATCTGTTCAATTATATTATTAACAGACTCTGAAATAACTTGGTGCTCCCATACAGTATCAAGATTTAATTTCTTGTTTGATTTTGAAGATAGCCATGCAAGTATGTATGAAACCATATTTGCTTTGTACCCTCCCAAATTTCTTTTTGCAACTATTCTGTCTATCTCTTTGAAAAGGATCGCCTTTGCAATTAAGCGCTGATAATATTTTTGACTGACTTCATTTTTTTCAGTACTTAATTCCTTTGTGAAAATTTTGAAATTATTTTCTGCTCCTTTACCAACATCAAAAGGTCTTTGCCACCAACTCATTTCATACTTTGATAAATCTGTTTTGGTAAATTTCTGCTTTTTGGGATATTCTCTATCAAATAATTTTGCATCTTTTCCTTCTCTTTTTGCCTTTTCATCAAGATATTGTCCTCTAGCTCTTTCATAAAACCACTTATTTGTTGCTTTACCACCAGTCTTAGCTGGCACCCACTCTGCCCTTGAAAAATTTTCAATAGCGATATGGTAATCGCTATTCGAGCTAAAATCGGAATCTTTAATTATTGTTTGTGTGTTTGCAAATCGTGAAATCTTTGGAACAATATTTTCCATTTCGCTCTTTTGCTGCACCACTGAAATTTTCATTTGTACGAAGACTTTTGACAAATCACTTCCTTTTTCGGTTGATGTCGCAAAAATTGATGCTGTTGTTTGTCCGCCATTTACTACTTGCCAATTTTCAATTCGTGTGATATAAGGAACATTGTCCTCAAACTCAATATCGATTTTTTCTGCAGTAGTTGAAATTCCATTGTTGTAAGCAAAAAACATGTCGGGTTCTTTTCTGATTGTCTCTCGAATCCCTTGATTTACTTTTGCCTTGAACTGCAAAAATGTTCTTACATTTTTTTCAAGTAACCCTTGTCTATATGTGTCATATATCTTTGCAAGAATTTTACCCGGAATAATAGCAAGATAACTATCGACCTTTTCACTAACCTTATCCATATGAAGACATTTTAGTTTATAGTTGTAATCATTTAGGAAATCAATTTCAATTTTCTGTTTGCCAGAACGAATTAAATGCTGTTGATAAATCCTTTCGATATCCCATAACTGAAAATCAATATAAATTTCTTTTTCTTCTCTTGCTTCTGGAACGATATCTGCTGTTGCTTGACCGTTTGAGAGAACAAAGATTCTTACTGTTTTAACTTCATTTTTTGTTTGTTCAATGATCTGAACCAAATCAAATATAGTTACATTAGATTCATCGATCTTTCCAGAAAGTTTTCCATCTCTCGCTGACCAGAAAAAATTTTCCGCTTTTGAAAAAGCATCTTGTATATCTTTATTAGAAACTTTTGTTAAACGTTGTTCGCTTTTAAAAATGCTTACAAACAAATCAATCGCTTCGTTTTCTTCATCATAATTCCAGGCATTGATTTTAATACCCCGCACTTTATAATGGCATAATTCGAAAGCTACCACTTCTCCTGAGTCAATCGCATAATCAAGTATGTCATTCGTTATGGCGTCTTCCTGAGATATTTTTTCATCCTCAACGGTGATTAATGCACCCTCTAAAAAGTCAATTGCGAATTCTGATAAGTTCATAGTTTCTATATTTGATTTAGTATGTTTGTTTCTATTTCAAAAGGAGTACAGGCAGCAACTACAACCGAATATTTCAAATCACCAATTCCATTAGGCAAATTCCCCTGCAATAATTTTGGGAAACCATCTACTACTTCAAAAAATTTCGTTTCAAAAACTGAAAAGCCAATTGTGTATTTGTCTGCAAGAACTTCATTATAGCCATATTTTGCTAATTTAATTTGAAACTGAAATGAAGCAATAGGATCATCTTGAATCAGTGAATGAATTGCTCTTATT
This sequence comes from Bacteroidota bacterium, assembly GCA_040387415.1. GTDB lineage: Bacteria > Bacteroidota > Bacteroidia > 2-12-FULL-35-15 > 2-12-FULL-35-15 > 2-12-FULL-35-15. Next base: position 119,509 of record JAZKDU010000011.1, on the reverse strand, counting down.
AATGTGGGCAAAGTTCTATCTGGCATATTACTATGTAGGTTCAAAGTAAATAATGAAAGATAAAGGTGTTCAAGTCCCGCACTATCAAGTTGTCTCTCAGAAGAAATTGTGAATTTTTTGTGCTGCTTGCTTGAAGTCGTTTTTACTTCAATTGCATTATTTCCTATTTGAAAATCGTGATTTGTTCTATCAGACCCCGTCCAATAAAAAAGAGATTCTGCGAATGAATATTTTTGAAACATGTAGTCTTTAAGAAAATGTAATTCTCCTACAAGTCCTTTCTGGTTTCCAATAGAAAGAATTTCATTTTCTTGTTTCTCAAAAAATATTTTCCATTCATTTAAAGCTTTTGTCAGAGTATGATTAAGATTAATTCCATTCTGTAGCCCGATAATCTTATCACACAAATCGGAAATGATTAACTCGAAAATGTTATCCGTATTCGGAATTGATTGAGTGAATTTTAAGAATTCTGAATTGTTAAACTCTCCCAGTGACGTATTGGTAATTGAAATATCAAGTCCTCTGAATCTTGGTAAATTATCAGTGATAACATCATGATTAATATAAAGTTTGATATATAACAAGCGGATTCCTTTCCTGAAATCAGTTGCAAGAAAAACAGGAAACAAGCTGTTTGAAGGAATCCGTCTGGCAATTTGGGGTTGTAATGGATTACTTCTGGATTCGTTATTTACTGACTCCCAAATAGTATGATAATCAATCATAGTTTGATAATTCTAATTCTTCATAAACACTATTTATATCGTAGGTAGATTGTTTAAGATTATCATTGTTTGGCCAACTGATTGCAAAACCGAAGGGCATTTTTTCCAACTGCAATATTTTTTCGTTTTCCGGTAATTTATCAGAATCATAATTTTCGATTATAAGAGGATAAATTGTGAGCAAGGGCCTGTTCAATCTTGGCTGTAATTTCCTAAGTTCTTCACTGGTTGCGGTTGTTTCAACCTCAAAGTCAATTTTTTCATCCACGTTACTCACAATTCGTTTTACAAATAAACGGTTATGAATGAAGGGTTCTTTGATTGATCTTGTGAATGCTTTGACTGGTAATCCTCCGATCAGAACTTGCTCTTCCAGTGTATTTCTTCTTAACGATGCTAATGCAACATTCCAAACATCAAGTATCGCGTTAGGCTCCTGACCTTCTACCTGCTTATTAATAAATTCAACAATCCTTTCTGTGTTTGATGCTGGCGCGCCTCTGAAAGAAATATATTGATGTAGAAGAGAGATTATTTCTCTCTTTGGAACATCAGTCCATAAGTAACTACTTTCTTTAGGTTGAAAAGGAAACGGGCTTAAGGAAAGAATAAATGCGTCAACAGCGTTGTAATTATTTATCAGAATTGATTTATCTCCAGAAAGTGAAGAAGTTTCCGTCAGACGCCCTTTATAGGTCAATGGCAATGTGGTGGCATGCCTCATTTTTCTTATACTTGTAGCCATCATATCTGGATGAGATAATATTCTCAATCCAAAATCCATTGGTGTTGCTTTCTGCCTAATCATTTCAAGAAAATCTTTTCTTAGAATTTCAAACGCGGTTGATATGTCTCTATACCAACTAAATAGAAAATCTGTTGTGTATATTCTACATAGATCTTCATATCCAGCTCTGTATCCAAACCACCTTCCCATCTGCATAAGTGTATCATATAAAGTACTTGCTCTTGTAAAATAGCTTACCGTTAGCCCTTCCAAAGTCAACCCTCTAGAAAGCTTATCTCCACCAATTGCAATTACGCTTAGTCCAATGCTTTCGTGGTTTTTGTAGTCAAGAATATCTCCGGCACTTCCATTTATTACGTGAGGTCGTCTTTCCATTTTTAGAACTGCAGGATTCAGGTTTTCTCTTATTTCTTCCCAGGTGTGGATTGTTGCTCCCATTGCTGCACTGATTCTTACATAGTCTCTTTCAAAAAGAATTCGGAATTCTTCGAGTATATCAACATCAGAATTTACAATTCCATTTCTAAGACGGTTAAATTCTTCATCAACATATACCCCGATTGCGTTTTGAATATCATTAAATCTTGTGCAGTGAATAAGCATTGTATTGTGCTTATTTCCTTGTCCTCTTAATCTTCTTATTGCCGAAGTAATGATGAAGGACTTTATTGCCTCCTTCATTGAGTGAGGAATGTGATTTGGAACATCCACTATCCTATGTCTCAATGGCAGAAAATCCGAATGTTCTTGCGAAGCATCATTAACTGACATATGAATAGGATACCCTTTTTCTTCTTCGCTATCATTTAAACCAAATACCTGAACCGGTCCAAAGTAATTTGATGGAGGTTCTATTGAAATTATAAAAGATGATGGAAATAAATCTCTTCCATAAATTGTGTGGTCAGTTTCGTGTTGAATAAAAATATTTGCAAACGGAGTTGCAGTGTAACCAATATAGGCTTTCTGATTAAAGAGATTTAGCAGTTGTCTGATATTCCTGTTTATAGAAGTAGGATCAAGCTCTCCTTCCTCATTAAATTGGGGGTTCGCATCCACTGACGCTTGGTCTGCTTCATCATCAATTAAAAGTAAAGGAAGATTATTCAAAATAGGTGGATTCTCTCCAACTCTTAAAACATATTCGTTTCCAATTGTGTCCAAACATTCATTAAAATACCTGATAAGGTTTCTAAGGACAGACACATTTTTCTTTATGACCAAGAGCATAGGCCGGTCTGACCCTGGCTGAACGCCTCCGAGTTGTTGCGCAAATGCTCGTGAAAAATCGCCTCCGTCATCTTGTGTAGTGAATGTATCTACATTGATATAATTTTCGTTTGGTAATGTGGTAACACCAATTCTTCTTACATGGGCCTGATCACTTGTGTCTCTTCCGATGACTTCTTCGTCTATGCGCATTTGAGTTTGACTTCTCAAATTTTTGTGCATTCCACTTAATACAATAATTACTTTGTAACCACAATCAATTGCTTTATTGATTACGCCCGTATAGTTTGCCGTCTTACCTGATTGAACATAACCAACCACAAGTCCTCTACGGTCAAATGCTCTGTTTCGGTCTGTTGGGTCTTCTATTCTTTCGATAATGTCGTCTGTTATTTCATCCAACCGGTTTACTGTTGTTTCAGGCCAATTTTTAATGTTCAACAAATATTTTTTGTATCGCTTCCAAAATTTGAAATCGATTTCATCTGCTGCAACCTTTTCACGATACCAGGGTTTGTGATCTAACTTATCACCGGTAAGTGTGTGATAATCTCCTGCTTCAACACCTTTATTCATATTTACTTCGTACTGAAGTTCCTCCAGCAATTTACTTTTTAATTCATCTTTTGAATTAAAAGTTAGAGTAGGATGGGAAATGTTTGCAAAATCTATTGGCTCTACTACTGTATTTATCGCTCTCTCCATTGCCTCCTGATATGACATAAGGTCTTTAAACAATTCGTAATTGTCTTTGACGATGCTTTTAATAAAGTTGTATGGCCGTGTCATTTTAATTTATTGTTAGTTGTTGAAAACATTCTATTTTACTTACTTTTTCAATAGCCTCTTTTTTGGACATACCTGCGCTGACTAGTGCTGCAACCGTATTCTGATAAATCTCTTTAAGTTCCGACTTTGAGCCTTCGAAAAAATCTTTTATAGTCATTGATGGATCTGAAAAATCATTTACGATATAATTTATTGGCAATGATTCACCTATGAGTTTTATATAATCATTAAATATATATGCATTCCCTTCAAGATATTCAATGATTAATTCATAAATGGGATGTACTTTGTTAATCTCATAGTACCGTTTACCATGTTTCTGTTTGGCTTTCCATAAATAAACAATTTCTTTTTTATCGCTTTTTCTTTTGATATACGCCCCTCTGTTTGTGTAAACCTTTATTGCTTTTTCAAGTGAAGTAAGGCATATGTTCTTAATCCGCTTTCGGATTACATCCGGGATTTTTGCAGATGCTTTCTTAACATCAATTTGCCATTCAGAGTCAAGTGTATTTGGAATGTCAATTCGGATTCTGCAAAGTCGTTGACTTTCCTTCTTTCTGAAATCCAGATCCAGCCAGGTGCCGTCCGCAATTAATCTTTTATTACGATATAGATATATTCCCTGATGTTCTACCCAACCTTTTATTATCTCCAGATTCTTCCTTTCTTCCTCCGACAATTTTGATTCGTGTGGAAGAATAAAAGGTTGTATACTAATAGCCTGTCCATTAATTGAAAGTTGTTCTTCTGCTAATTCTAACGATGGGACATTAGCAGAAATATTGAACGGATTTATCGCTTCAATATTTCTGTTAAGAACTGAAATCAGGATTTCGTTCTCTTCAATAAAACGGTGAAATGTAATTCCTAGATGTTTCCTGACATTATCAAACTTGCGGTAGAAGTGTTCCTTATTAGATGCAAGTTCACCTGATTCAACCAACCTATCCAACTTTTCCCAGAGAATAATTGTTCCAGAACTGTTAAAGGAGAAATCTGAAACATTTTTTTCAGAAACTTTATTAACACAGCCATGAAGTAATACCCAATCTTTTTTTTCTGCAACAAAATCTAGATCCCAGCATCTAATAAATTCTTTACCCGATTTGTTTCTTGTCTTAACAGTCAATCTCCTGCACTGTGAAAATGATGCTGTTTTTAGTCCTAATCCGAATCTTCCCAGGTCATTTTCATGACGTGTATTAAGTGGATTGAAACTGCCAATTTTCATGGAATTAATCAGTTCCTTTTCACTCATTCCTTTTCCATTGTCCTCCACTCTTACAAAAGATGAGTGAAGGTCGATACCATAAGAAATCCTTATTTCAGTTGCCTTTGCAGTTATACTATTATCAATTAAATCCGCAATAGCCGTGTCTACAGAATAACCGAATGATCTTGCAGACTGAAGCAAGCTCTCCGGTTCCGGTCGTACAATATCATACTTAGGTTTCTGTTTTGCCATTTAGGTTATCTTTTTTTGATTATTTTTTTTAAATCATTGGCATCGAGCAAGGCAAAATTTTTATCAAGTACTTTGTGGCAGTTACTACAAACGATTATGAAATCATCCATAGAGCTTGGTTCAAGTCCTGGTTCATTTTTTAACTCTTTTTTATAATGAATTTCCATTAGATCATTCCCTAGTTCACCATAAAAACTGACCGAATTGAAACCACAAACTTCACACTTTAACGATTTAGAATTTGCTTGAACGATTTCTTTTTTGACCTTATTTACAAGAGGATCCATTTCTCTGTTTTTATGAAACTGAAATAGAAAATCAGATTTCTGGTATATTTTAGGAGATATTAGAAGTGGTTCCTTGTTAAATTTCGATTTAAGATACAACTGCTTAATAAGAGCTGCCTCTTTTCGCAATTTATCGCGATGTTGATTAAATTCTTTGTAGATTTCCTTAGCTAACTTTCCTGAATTAATTAATCCTCCTCCTCGATAACCGTTATCCATAGTTTTGAAATTCCCAAGCCGTCTTGAAATAGCACCTGGACTTCGGAATTTATTTGGATATGGGACAGTTTTATGAATATTTAGTTCGATTAGTTCATTACTTACTCGAATGACGTCTGGATGACCATGATGCATTTGCCCTTGATCTAAATCAAAATATAAATCAAGAGCAAGTATCAATTCTTCTCGTATCCAATCAGGATTTTTCATTTGTTTTGTATTTTCAGATGGACGAACAGGTAATGCAGTAAAGCGTACCCCGTATTAACACTTAAAGCATTTCCGGCTTGTTTATACAATTGAAATTCGCTTACTCCAGCAGAAATTGCATTTTTATAAAAGGCATCATCGAATCCCTGTAATTTTAGTGCTTCATAAGGAGTTAATCTCCTTACCGGCTTTTTGAAAAGAACTTCCTTTGCAGTTTCTTTATGTGATTTCCCTTTAAGAATGTAATCATCAGAATAATAATTATCCTGACAAGCTCTATGCATTTTTACCATTGTAGCGGTTAGCGTTCTTGCAATATCAAGGTCGATTTGTGATTTACTCCAGAAGTTTTTTGTGCCACCATCCAAGATAGTATGTTTAATCTTTTCAGAGAGATAGTATTTCGTATCTACTTTCTGCTCAAGAATATCTAATACATTATTATAAGTTTGAAGGGAATGTTTTTTTATTTTATTGAAATTCTCTATAACGGCCGCCTCGGTTAAATCAATTTTTAAAGGCTTTTTACTGCAAACGAAAAATATTCTTGCTCTCTTTTGAGGTAGACCAAAGTTTTTTGTATCAAGTACTACATAGTCTATATATTTATACTGATGGTCTTTAAAAAAATTAAGAATTTCATTCAGCGTGTTTCCATTATCATGTTGAATGATATTTCTTACATTTTCGAGTACGACAAATTTCGGTTTCTTCTTTTTAAGCAGTTTATCAATACTGAAAAGTATTTTACCTCTTTCATCTTCTAGACCCAATTTCTTTCCAAGTACACTAAATGACTGGCAAGGGAAACCACCTAACAATAAGTCAAAATCTTCCAGTTGCTTCAATTGTTTATTATCTTCAACAAACTGAGTAATATCCTGCATCCTCGTTTCTCCATTGAGTTTATAATTATTATTATAAGTCGTTATAGCATACTTATCAATTTCAGAAAAGCCAACACATTTGAATTTTACATTGGTATCCTGGGAAACTCGATCCGCGGCATTTCGAAAACCTCCAATGCCGGAAAATAATTCTGCATATTTCATTCGTAATTTTTCTTTAGTTCTGTAGCAATAACTTCAGCAAGTTTTACAGGCACTGCATTGCCGATTTGTTTATACCAATCATTCAATGTACCCCTGAAAACATAATCATCTGAAAAAGTTTGTATTCGGGCAGCTTCTCTGGGGCTCAGCCCTCGCGCCTGCTCAGGATGTATATACATATGACAATCGTATTTCATGTGTGATGTAATTGTTTTGGAAACTTCGTCACGTTTTAATTTATAATACTTATCAGCAAAAATATGATTACGATTAGTGTAATTATTTAAGTGTTTAATACTTTCATGTAACGAGTTTGCTCCTTCTGGCAACAACCTGAAAATTTCTAAATCATTTTCATTATTGTACCTGGATTTATGATTAAAGAGATAGGGGATTTCTTTACTTTTGTTTATCTCTTTAAGAAATTTATTCTGCTTGACTTTCAGCTTACGGATTGCAAAACCATGAATATCGCTCTCAAAATCAGAATTTAATTTTATAGGGTTTGTTCCTATTGCCGGCAAGCCATATAATGCATCTGCGAGGTTGTATTGGCTTTTCTTCTTCTTTTTTGAATATATGGTATTTTCAAACTGCTTAATAAACATAAAATTTTTTCCACCAATCAGAATATATCTTCTTCTGCTCTGCGGTATATCGAAATTCTGGGCATCTATTTCAAGAGGAATAAATGAATATTCTTGATTTGTTTCGCTCTGTATATCCTCCTCGATTTGCTTCTCCACCCTCATCATTCCCTTTACATTTTCCATTATAAAAAAATCGGGTTGAATTAAGCCTAAAAGCTTTACAAAATATCTGTATAATACATTTCGTTCATCTTCAATAAAACGTTTTGTTTTTGTTTTTTCCTCTACTTCAAAATTCCATCGGTTGGCTGTTGAAAATCCCTGACAAGGTGGCCCACCTGTAATAATTTTCACGTTCTTAAAAAGGTGTTTATACTGAGAGAAATTTTCGACTAAGGTTTTAATATCACCGTTAAAGAACCGGTCGAGAGGTAAAGTATGGTTGAAATAGTATGTTTCTAAAGCTTCAGTATAATTGTCATTTACAAAAGCAGGTTGGAAGCCGGCATTTATTAAGCCTTGGCTTAGCCCACCCGCGCCACTAAAAAAATCTGCAAACAGTAATTCCGATTGATTGCCTTGTTTAAGTTCAGGCAAATATTTTTTAAGTAAAAAATGATTTGCTCCATTATTTTTTCTTATAGTAAAATAAAGGTCATTTAAATGTTTAAATAATTTTTTTCCAAGAGGCTTTTCATAGTCGGTTGAAATATTGATTTTTTCAGTATTTAATATTGTAATATTTTCTGCCAAAAGAATAGATTCAATTTCGATAGCAAGTTGCTTCGACTTTTTTAAAAAATATTTAGAATTATATTTATAATGAAATTCAAGCATCTTTTTCTTTTATTTCATTAACTAATTTTTTTAATGTTTTTTCTATCTTATCTTTTTTCAGATCACATTCCCATATTTCGATTATTTTCCATTTTATTTTTCTCAATAGATCCATATTATTTTTATCGTTAGATATATTGGTGTTAATTTTGCTTATCCACCACTCTGTTCTTGTTTTAGGGATGACGAAATATTTACACCCTTTATGACCATGCCAAAAACAACCTTGTATGAATATTAAAGTATTATATTTGGGAAGAACTATATCAGGTTTTCCTGGTAATTTCCTATCATGTAGCTTATATCTGAATCCCTGCGAAAAAAGAAATTTCCTGACCAAAATCTCTGGCTTAGTATTTTTGCCTTTGATTCTACTCATATTATAGCTTCTCGTTTTTTTTGAATGTACGTCTGCCATTTCACTGAAATTGTCTTTTATTTTCCTGTGTTTTATAACAGAGGGAATATAAAAAACGGAAATTACAAAAAATAAACAGAGAAGCATCAAAACAATTCAATATAATACCAATTACAGCCGAGACGATGTAAGGTTTTGTTGGATTTTGGCAATTTTTAAGATTCCAAATCTTACTTAAATTTGTACTTTTAAATAGTTATTATTTTATTCAGCTCTATAAGCTGGCATTCAGCTTGCTTCTTTAACTGGATTGGATTATCAGTCCAAAATGATATTTTATTTATTCGTTAGACCGAGTTTAGCAATCCCATTCATAACCTTATGATCTCTCGTAAAAGAAAACTGTCCACCCACGCAAAGCTCATCTTTGTAAGTTACAAGCGTATTAATTACACCACTGAATCCATAAACAACTTTATTAGACGCTTCCGTTAACTTCTCGGGTGTTCCAACGGGATACAGTTTATTGCCATCGAATTTCATTATATTCTTTATGTCAAAGGTTTCACTCGAGTATATAAACTTTCCGGCAATGTAAAGCATGCCATCATGAACATATATGGTTTTAATTAGTTCTTCGCTTGAAAGTTGGATTGGCAGAGAAATTACAGTCCAGTCCTTGCCATCCCATTTGGCCAATGATTGGGCGGGAACTCCCCCAACATTAGTAAATTTTCCGGCAGCATATAGTTCATTTTTATATACGGCAAGCGACCAAACCGAGCCATCTACTCCAAGCCCCACAGGTCGCCAATCTTGACCATTCCATCGTGTAATTCCATGAACAAATTTCCCATCTGCAGTCATGAAATCTCCACCGGCATAAAGTTCATCGTTATATACAGTCAGCGTCCGTACAAGCCCTGGTAAACCATTCGATAGCTTATTCGCATAATCACTTTTCTTTCCTATTCCTACAGAATTCCAAGAAGTTCCATTCCATCTGGCAATTCCTTCAGAAAAATTTTCTCCTGAACCACCACCAATATCCCCGCCAACATAAACTTCATTCTTATATTTTTCAATTGATAAGACTTTGGCAGTTTCTCCAAAGGGACTTGGAGAGCCCACAGTTGACCACCCTAAACTGTCATACAGAGCAACTGCATAAGTTCGAGGCTGCCTTTTTGTATTAAACTTTCCTCCAATATATAACTGATTGTTCAGAGGCATGGCAGTGAGTACAACACCTTGAATATCTAACCCTTCACTTTCCCATTTATTATTATTTAATACCTGCATTCCTTTTAAATTCTCGTCTCCAAGATATCCTAAGCTGAACCCAACTCCAGCGGTAAATACCCCGCTAAATGCGAATAGCTTATCCTGACACACACTTAATTTTGTTACTGCAAAATTCTCGTATTTTGGATGTAACTCGTCACCTATAGGTTCCCATTTTGAAAGGGAATTTACATCCTCAACTAACTCTGCATTTAGTATTTTATACGGCTCTGATTTAATAAATTCAAGCTTTGAAACAAAATAAGCATTTTTCAAATTTCCCTTGGATGCAGGTTCAAGCGTTAATTTTACTTTTTTAAATAGTGAGCTGGGGTTAAAATCGGTGCTTTCTTTATAAGAAGTTAAAATTCCGGTAGCCAACGGGTCTGAACCGTTGTCTTTGAAAAGGATGTCACCGTTAAATTCATTATCTGGTTGGATTTTTAAACAGACCCTATAATAGTTATTTCCTTTTTCTTCGTACCAGTACTTCCCAATGCCTAAAATATAACCTTTAACTAGTGTATCAACTTTTATTAGAGCCGACTCATCTGCTTTTTTATTCTCACTACCTCCGCAAGAAACTATTGCAAAATAAGAAATCACGGATATTAAAATAAGTATAGTTCTTTTCATGTTTTTAATTTTTATTGGTTATTCCATTTTTTGAAATGTAGCTGAAATGAGCTTTGATATAGCTTCCGTCAATAGTAAGAGATGGACCGAATTTTGTTTTGCTTCCATCATTTAATGACCCAGAACATAGAGTAGATTCGATGCATCCACCATAGGCATATTTTTGACTGCCGCAGAATTTTATTAGATATGCTGGACCTCCACAATGAGAATTGCTTCCGTCTTCCGTGATTGTATATGGCAGAGTCTCATCTCCGATAATAGCATTTCCATTGCTAAATTTTATAATGAAACTTGTTTCCAAGCTTCCTCCCGCTGTACCCGAAACTTTAGCAGATTCATCTAGAAATTTATGAGATTCTAAAAATTCAACGGCATCTTCTTTTGAATTTAACGTTGGGTGCCCACAAGAGACTAATAGGATACAAAATCCCGTCATTAGAGTTAACAGTGCTTTTTTCATATTGATTGATTTATTTAGTAAGTGTTCGCTGATGAACAAAAGTAGCATTATTTTATATAGTTACCATATATGGTAACTATATTTTTATACAAAAACCTGTCATTGCATAAGTATTTCTTACTAAGCAATGAAAGAAAAAGACAACATTCAAAAGAAGTTTGGAAAGCACCTAAAAAAACTCCGCCTGGAGCGAGGTATTACAGGGGCAGAACTTGCTCGCAGATCTTTTATTGATAAGCCCCACATTACTCGTTTAGAGAAAGGAGAAACCAATCCGACCCTTTATACCTTAATAAAATTGTCGCAAGCTTTAGAAATTTCTCTTCAAGAACTTTTTCAGGAATTTAAACTTTAAATGGATTCTAATCGTTCGAAGGTTATGTATACTGTGGAAGTATGACAGTAATATTTTGACCGGTTCTACTGTTTAAAAGATGTTATTCAATTTAGGAGATATCAACAAGCTCACTAATAGATATTTCAAGCACTTCTGCAATTTTCCTAAGCATGTTGATTGTGCAGCTAACTTCACCTCTTTCAATTCTTCTCATATGAGTATTGGTTGAGCCAATATTCTTTGCCAGCTGATTTTGCGATATTTCCTTTTTAGTCCGAAGGTCAACAATCTTCTTACCCAATTTATTTAAATAGATATCGTCTTTCATTTTTACAATAATATTTCATTTAATACCGGCAAATTTATGAATCTTTTAAGATTCATGCAACTTTTTTGATTCAAGTGCGTATAATTAATTAACCACTACAAAGTTATACATTTTATTCGCGGTAAAAATTATCTCTGAGTGCTGGAAATTAAAATAATGTTTAACCCTTAAAACTATAAACTTATGAAAAAGAACCTGAAAATGAACTGTCCCAGTTGCGGCAGCGATATTAATGTCGATGAACTTTTAGTCTCCCAGTTCGAGAAATCAATAAAAAAAGATTTGGAAGCGGAACTCTCTAAAAGAGAATCGGAGCTAAATCAAAAGAAAAAGGAAATGGCCGAGATGACTAGACAATTAACCAAGGATAAACAGGAAGTAGAAGAGTTGGTGAACGTGCGTGTAAAGTCACAACTTCAGCAAAAAGAAGCAAGTATTCGCCAGCAAGTGCAGGAAGAAAAAATGCTCCAATTGGATGCAATGGAAAAAGAACTGTCCAAAAAATCTTCTCAGCTGAAAGATTTAAACGCTACAAAGGCACAGGTAGAGCGTTTAAAGCGTGAAATGGAAGAAGCTGAAACCAGGATTATCCTTGAAAAAGAAAAGGAATTAACCGAACGGTTGGAACAAGCCCGTTCTTCCATCAAAGAACAGGAACAACAGGCTAGTTTTTTGAAATTACGTGAGCGTGAAAAGGTTATTGAAGACTTGAAAAGTAAGCTGGACGAAGCCAGAAGTAAAGCAGAACAAGGCTCAATGCAGCTTCAGGGAGAAATCCAGGAATTGGAAATTATTGAACTGCTGTCGGAGTTTCATCCTTACGATGAAATAACTCAATCCAAGAAAGGCGCTAATGCTGCAGACATCCTGCAAATTGTAAGGACCTCCAACGGTGCAGAGGCCGGTAAAATTTACTACGAGAGCAAAAGGACGAAGTCATGGAGCAATGAGTGGGTAAAGAAGTTCAAACAGGACAACATCAATGCGAAAGCCGATATTCTCGTACTTGTTACTAATGCCTTGCCTAAAGATATCCAGCGTTATGGCATAGTGGATGGTGTGTGGGTATGTAGCTTTAATGATGTGAAAGAACTTTCACTGGTTTTAAGATACGGCTTACTAAAGTTGCAATCGGTTGTCATTACGCAACAAGGACGGGAATCAAAAATGGAGCTGTTGTATAACTATCTGACCAGCGAGGAATTTAAAAACGTGTTTGAATCCATTCTTGAGGGTTTTAAAACCATTCAGGACTCACACCACAGCGAAAAGCTGAAGATGCAACGTCTTTGGAAAGAGCGCGAAAAAATCCTTGAGAGAGTTCTATTCAATTCCATCGAATTCTACGGTTCGATAAAGGGCATTGCCGGTTCTGCAATCCCTGAAATAAAAATGCTTGCGACACTTCCACACGCAAGCTAAAATCAACTAAAATTTAATGTTGCCAACATAAGGAACTTAACCGTTCATGGGAAAACTATGCTCCATTTTAAGCATTGCTTCCCCTGAGAAGCAGACGGAGTGTGGAATCCGTTTGCCTCCTTGTGATGGTCGAAACAAGTAATTCCAAATGAGTAAGGTACTCGCTAAAATTAAAAAGCCATGAATCCAGAACAACAAAGATTATTTAAAATTTATAATGACCTGTTTGCCGAAGATATACAAGCTACAGATGAAGCCGTTGAAGAAGCTAAAAAAGCGTTTTCCTATATAAAGCGTGATGTCCTTTATTGGATGGACAGTTTCTTAGAAATGGAGGACGAATGAGACAGGGCAAAAAAAAAGAACTTATGCCGGTTGGCTTTGACAACTATATCTGGGCCTGCTACCTTGAATTTCTTGAGGAGAATCATGTGCTGACAGAGGATGGTGGAAAACGGCTGAAAGACGGGGTTGAATTCGATTGGGCCGATGCTAAAAACCGGAATCCAATGGTATCAAACGGAGTCTGGAAAGATTTGCTGCTGTTCCATTTATATCATTTCAAATACAATTAAAAAAAATAATAACCCTTAAAACCAAATTCAATATGAAAAATATATACAACCAGCGCTTACTGGAATTCGCCAGCCACCTGGAGCAAATTAGTAATCACCCTGAACGAGGTGTGATTGGAATAGTCAAAATGATAGCAACTGAAGAAAAGGGAAATATACACCATGAGGTATGGATTCAGTATGACGTCAGATACCAATCCTGGATATTTGAAGAATTGCCTGAATGTTTTGATGAATGGAATTATAGCGGAAAGTATGGCAATCCTCTTTGGGACTATTCTGACTCTGAAGAAGGAACAGTTGCATCCGTCATTGACTTTTTCAACATAAGTCTGGATGAATTCTCCCACTTATTTGATATTGATGGTTTTCAGCAGACGAATCGTTTTGGAGGATTTAAAATCTCTGATCAGTCTGATGGGCCTGACATTGCAAAGAATATAATCGAACTTGTTAAATATAGGAATTAACATAAACTGAAAAGTTATTAACATTTTTTGGAATTTAAAACTCCATCCTTTACTATTTATCATAATAAATTAATTATTAACTAAAAACAATTAAACAAAATGAACAAAATCACAGTTGATGAATTAAGGGAAAAGCTTAATTACAATGACACCAGAGCAATACGCAGTTGGTGTAAAAGGAACAATGTCCTTGTTATTAAACATGGAAAAATGGAATTCGTAATTGAATCCAACTTTGAAGAGGCTTATGAAAAGCCATTTATTAATAAGCTTAAAGGCCAATTTGGAAGCGAGTGGGAATCAGTTTACCGGCTTTATAAGGAAGGAAATGTTCCAGCTCTTAATATGCTACAGGAAGCACCGAGTGTTACTTATAAGGCTTATAAATCAAATAGTACCACCAAGAGCCGATTCCAGGAAAAGCTGGATGCTTATAAAAAGAATAGCGCTGCTTAATTTATATTATAAAAACTGTTTAAATAATAATCTAAAACTAAAAATTATGAAAAAAGTAAATGAGAATCAGCCGATGCTGATTAATTGTATGGAGGAATATTTAGAATATCTGACTAATGAAAATCTTCCAGTCCACCAACATCAAGTTAAAAATAGAATTTACATAAATAAAGTAGATAGATACTTCAGATATTATCTAGAAGCACTGAAATTACATAGTGTAGATGTTGAACTATTGAAATTTACGGATATAGATGCTCCGCTGGTAACACATGTGCACGACTATGCTTTAAATATGAGAAATTTCACTTCCTCTACTTATAATCAATTCATTTCCGTCTTAAAGAAGTTCACGGATTATATAGAACAGGCTTACGAATTGAATTATCAAAATCCTTTTTCGAAAATCCATAAAGACATTTTTAACAAGGATAATATTATAAGCAGAGAAGAGCTTCTAAAATTGGTGGAAATTGTTACCCCTGAAAATAGCAATTGCCAAAAGTGGACAATAGTGCGCAATATTTATAAGCCCTGGTTTATAGATGCTTATTGGTTAGGCTTGTTAACCGGTGCAAGAAAAACTGAAATTGTTAATTTTAAATGGTCTGATATAAAAGTTGGAAGTGATAAACAATTACAAATTGTACGAATAAACTCTGGAACAGTCTATAAACGTAACGTTTCGTCTGAATTAAAGGCGAAACTCGATGAGCTGGGATATGAAGAATACAAAAATTCGGATAATTTCATTCTCGCCCCTCAGGAAAACATACCAAGGATTATAATGGCTGTTTTGATAGCTAAGTCGTTCGCCCACTATGCAAAATTAATAGGAATGAATAAAGTATTCAATGGCCTAAGAGGAGCTTATATTTTTAACTGTATAGATACTCATATTAAAGGCGGAGGGGGTAACATCTATGAGTAATTTAAAACTCCCTAAAAAGGAAAGACCAATCGGACTCTATTTACATTGCAATAAGCATAAAAGGTTGTATGCCAATGATTCTTTAGTTAAATGTAAGTGTGATAATCTGGTTTACAAGTGTAAAATTCATATACCAGGTACAGATGATAAATGTAAGACTAAAAATCTCGAAGCTAAAAACCTTGATGATGCTCTTATCGAATTCCGCGCATTCAAAAAAGAATTGATTGGAAATTCGTTCCAAACAGTGACATTGGTTGAGAAAGAGCAAAAACCCGTTCTTTTTGTGGATTGTGTTGAAGTTTTTATGGCATATATGAGAGACGAAGGAGTTCCTCATCACAATAAGCAACATAGGACAAACCCTGTTATTAGACAAGCTGAAAGAGCGCTTATTTATTTTGGTTATGCATTAAAGGAAAATGGAATTGACCCCCAAATTTTGAAGTTTACAGATATTAACGACAAAATGGTTGGTTATATTAATGAATACATACTCGAAACAAAGCATTATAGTAATAAAACTTTCAACCATTTAATGTATGATATTAAACGATTTATGAAGTATGTAATTAGTAAATATAAATTGGATTATGTAAGTCCATTTGCTGAAATAAAAAAAAGAAAAACAGTTACTCAAATTAAATCAATAAGTATGGAGGAGTTTACAAATCTCCTGGCTTTGGTAACTCCTGAAAATAGCGTTAGGCAACGCAAGGAAAGAAAAAAGGGCGAAAATTTTTATAAAAATTGGTTTGTAACTGCATTTAAGTTGGGATTATATACCGGTGGCAGAAGAGAAGAAGTCGTAAAATTAAAATGGAACGGCATAAAGTTAACATCTGACGGGGACTTGTCGCATATTGAAATTGAACATTTCAAAAAAAATAGGGCCAACAGAAACATTATCGGAGATGGTGAGCTCGAAAATAAAGATGTTCCCATCAATAAGGACCTTGAGAAGTTATTGATTGAACTGGGATATGAGGAGAATAAGAACAAGGATAAATATATATTATCACCAGAAGAAACTTGTTCTCGAAAAAACATGATGACCGAAATGTCTTATGCGTTTAACCGTTATTACGCTCTTTTAAAAACGGGGGAAGTAAAGCAATTTAAGCATCTTCGGAAAACTTATATAACGGCACTTTATATTAAAAAAGGTGATAAGGTTAATGATGATACTGGGCACGAGGGAATGGATGTTCTCCATAACAGTTATATTGATAAAAAGGTAGTTTTAGAAGCTAAACGGAAGGAGCTAAAAAAATTGGGAAGTTTGTTTGAAGATCTCTAAAATTTCCCAAAAACCTGACTCCGAAACCTGACTCCGGTCAAAAATATTGGAAGGCCTTATAAGCACAAAACCCTTGAATGAGTAAACATTCAAGGGTTTTGTATTTAAGTGCGGATGAAGGGACTCGAACCCCCACGCCTTGCGGCACCAGATCCTAAGTCTGGCGCGGCTGCCAATTACGCCACATCCGCATTTTATTCTTAATCGGGATGCAAATATAGTCTTTTTATTAAAGTCTGCACTAAATTTTAATAAATCTTTCTAAGAATATCGTTTTTTTTATGCCGGAACTTCAACTACTGCTTTTTGGATCTTTACAGCATACTCTTTAGGAATGATCTTATCTCCATGTGCATGAGCATATACTTTAGTGAATTCTGCCCCAAAATACAGGATGATAGCCGAATAATAGACCCAAACCAGAATCAAAATAATTGAACCTGCTGCACCATAAGTTGAGCTAATGGCAGAACTTCCAAGATATGCACCAATTCCGAATTTGCCAATCATAAATAAAACAGAAGTGAAAGAAGAGCCAATAAAGGCATCTTTCCACACTACTTTTCCGTCTGGTAATGATTTGAAAATAATGGAGAACAACAGCGTTATGATCGCAAAAACGATTAAAATATTGAGTATATAGAATATGTACACCACCACATTGGGGAAATAAGCCATTAACCGGTTATTCAAAATATCCATTAAGGAATTAACAAGTAAACTTACCAAGAGTAAAAAACCTACAGAACCAATCATAGAAAATGACATCAGCCTGTTTTTTAAAAACTTTATAAACCCTCTTTTAGGTTTCGCTTCAAGCCCCCATATATAATTGATAGAACCCTGTATTTCAGCAAATACACCGGAGGCACCTACTAACAGTACAATTACCCCAATGCTTGTTGCAAATACATTGCTGTCCGAAAGCTTTACATTTTTTATCATTTCCTGAATTTGCAATGCTGCTTCGTTACCCACTAATCCGTTAATTTGTCCGAAGAGTTCTCCCTGCACGGCTTCCCTGCCGAAAAACACGCCACACAGAGATATAATAATGATGAGTAAAGGCGGTAATGAGAATATTGTATAATATGATAAGGATGCGCTTAATTTAATAGCATTATCATTTATAAACTCTTTAACCGTTTCTTTTAGGAGCGACCAGACATTCGTTCTCATATTTTTAAATCTCATAATGGCAATCGAATTAATTTATTATAACTAGCTAGTAATCAATATTTTTATAAATGCAAAAATGAAAGGAATAGGTATAACATAAGTTTTACCCTATCCTTTCATTTTCACGATAATCAAATTTACCGGTAGTTAAAATTTATTAATTAAATCAGATAACTCCAATCAATCTTAATAAAATCAACACCAAAGCTACTACCAAAAATATATAGATGAAACCACCTAAGCCCCAGCCTCCTGTAAGTAATGAAATAAGCCATACTATCAACAACACACCAACGATAGTCCAGATTAATCCCCCTCCGCTTCGTGCATCATCAGCCATAGCAATTGCTTTATTTTCGGCCATAATGCGCTTTAAAGCAAATGGCGTTTTAACTGCAGATTTCGCTGCTGCCATAAATCGCGAAGACTTTTTAGCGGTTTTAGCAGTAATTTGTTTTGTTTCCGCTACTGCTTCAGTTTCGCTTTTTTTGCTGTTTTGTTTATTAAATGATACGGGTTCATGTTTAATATAGCTTTCACCTGAAGAGGTTTCAACAGAAGCATATTCTGGTTGTTCAGCTGTTTTCGTCTCTGTAATAGCAACCTCTTCGGACTGAGCGGCCTTTTTTGTTGTTTTAGAAGGTTTCCCCGAAACTTCCAGGTTATACCCGTTTCTATAATGACGTTTTGTTAAAGAGATCCCTGTTGTTTGATTACAAGAGGAAAAAAGAATACTTGCCGCAGCAATACCCATAATAAGTATAAATAAATTTTTCATATATTTAGTATTAAAATTGATTGATAAATTTTACATTTCAAAAATATCCCCTTAATTGTGAAGTCTTCCATGATATTCGGTAAAAGGGGATTTTAAATAGCTATAATTTTTTTATTTAATTTTGGATAAAAAAAATCCCGGCAACACCTGCCGGGATTTTTTTTTAATATTTAGAATAAAAACGATAATCCAACATACCCTGAATAGGTTTCGGTACGTGTACGATCAAGTACAATATACTCGCCATTAGTGGTAGTTGCGCTGCTATCTCTGATATCAACTAAGCCATAAACACCGCGGAATCCAAAGTTAAAACGAACGGTACGTTTTGGATTAAGAGCAAATTCAAGACCTGCACCATAAGCAAATCCAAAGTCCCCTTTTTTAACAGCAAGCCTTGGTTCTACTACTGTAGTTTCCGATGTACCAGTAGTTTCAATTCTTGAACCTACATTAACACCAAACTGAGGACCAACTGCAACATGTAAATTTACAGGTTTTGATTTATCCGTGTTTAGAGTTAATAACAATGGGATATTTAAATAATTAACATGGATCTGACGCTCTAATTCTGCATCTTTATATTTCTGAGATGTAGAATTATAAAGTACCTCCAACTGTAAACCCACATGTTTGGAGTTGATTGCAAGTAATGCACCATATCCATATCCAACAGCAAATTCACCTTCTACCGCACCTCCCTGAGCATTTCTTAATCTGAATTTAGAGAATGTTGGCATAAAACGTACACCAAATTCTCCACTGCGAAACACAGGCTCAGTATCCTCTGCTTTGGATGTTTCAGGCACAACCACAGGTGCCGGTGCCGGTGTTGGGGCTGGAGGAGGAGTTACTACTTGTACGGGTTGAGTTTGAGGTGCCGGTGTTGTTACATTTATATCCGTTTGTTGGGTGCTTGTTGAGTCCCCGTTAACATTAATTGTTGTATTGTTAACCTGGCCTACCACCGTACTAGAGTAGTACAATAGAGTACCTAAAATCATTAGTTTTGAAGTTTTCATTTTATTTAAGTTTTAGTGAATAATAATTCCTTATAATTAATTGTTGAAACAAAATTATAGCAGGATTATGCCCTCTAAACTCAATATTCGTTGATAAAATAGTTTGAATAGTTAAAACAAAGAAGTTGTTGTTTGACAAAGGAAAATTGTTAGTAATCTGAATTCAGAGCCTTCTCCACTGGTTAACCCCCTTGAATGCATTGTAATTAGAGGGTTATAATAAATTAATTACGTTCCAACATGCATTCTCATCTTTTCTTCAAGAACCTCATTACAGCCGTTTTTTGAAAACAAATATTCGAATGTCTCTAAGAAGGGGCAATAAAAAAACCTGATGTTTATCACATCAGGTTTTAGATTAATTTTAATAAAGTATACTAATTCACTATCAGCTTTCTGGTACTGATAGCCTTTTGATCCACCATAAAGGTGTAAAAATAAATGCCTGCTGTAAGATCTGTTATATTCACTTTGGCTGTACCCTGTTTATCATTAAGAGTAACTGTTTTCACCGCTTTACCAACCATATCATAAAATATGATTTTACCGTCCGTGCCTCCATTCATAGCATACTTAAATGCTACTGATGAATTGGCAGGATTTGGATAAGCGAAGGAAATGGTGGCTGGTTCTACCACATCCTCATCAACACCTGTTGCACAAAGATAACGCAAGGTTACACTCGCAGAATCTGCAAAGTTGTTAATATTATAAAACCGATAACGCACCGTTCTTGTTACGCAGGCATTCCCCGCAGTGAACAAAGCATGAAAACCATTTTCTGAATAATCAACGGTATCACCCGCTGCCACGGTTAAAGTTAAACTGGATACATTGGTTGCGTGAGCATAGCATAAACCGCCAAAACAAAATTGTGTTAAATCCCCAGCATCAACAATCTTTACAGTTCGGATAACTTTTAATGTATCAGTTACTGAACCTGAATTTTTAATTAATATCTCTTCAATAGCGCTTGAATCAGGCAGTAAATTAATATCAATAATTGTGTTTGTAACGATATTATGATTATGATCAAATAATACCAACCCCTGACTGTATCCGAAAAGGAAGGATGATAATAAACAAAATGTAGTAGCTATTTTTTTCATATATGCTGCTTTTAGTAGTGATTTTTAAAATTGAACATGAACAAATATAATAAATTAAAATTTTGTAACAAAGCAGTCCCATCAATATTTAAGGATAATTATCAACATTTAGATGAAAATAATATTTGCGGGGATGAATACTATATATTAAATTCGTGCTACAAAATTAAAACTCTCATCCTAAATTCTGATACATGAAAAAAATCTTACAAATTGCTTCTGCTTTAGTATTCTCATTTTCTGTGACGCAAAGTAAAGCACAACTCGATGATGGAAGTATTGCTTCTAACTTTACTTTTGTTGATATGGCGGGTAATACCCAGGATTTATATGCCATGCTTGATTCCGGCAAAACCGTTTTTATTGATATTTCGGCAGCATGGTGTGCACCTTGCTGGGATTATCATACAGATGGCCATCTGGAAGGATTATACAATACATATGGCCCGGCAGGCACAAATGAAGTAAGAGTACTGTTTATTGAAGGTGAGCTTACTAATACTGACGCTCAATTAACAGGAACTAATGCAGGAAACACCTATGCGGGTTCATCTCAAGGTAACTGGGTAGCCGGAACGCCTTACCCTATTGTTAATTTATCTACTGCAACTACTGGTGCAAGTGCATTTATGACTGATTTCAATATCGGTTATTTCCCAACCATATACATGGTTTGCCCCGACCGTTCGGTAACTTTAGTTGGACCTGTTTCTACAGCTGCATTATACGCGGCAAAATCGGCTTGTGGTGTAGCTACGGCCGCTGTTGACGGAGAAATGATTACAGCTTTACAATATAATAAAAACCTTGCTTCCTGCGACAGTGTTACACCAACTTTCCGTTTGGCAAATATTGGAACAACTCCATTAACTTCTGCAACTATTACACTTTCTGTGGATGGAACAAGCCAGAAAACAATTAACTGGACAGGCAGTCTTGCTACCTATGAAAGCACAACTGTTACTGGTGTGAAAGTGGGTTCTTTAACTCCCGGAACACACGCTATTTCCGCTGTTATTTCAAGTCCTAATGGTATTGCAGACCCAACTGTGGCTAACAATTCAACCACTGCATCTTTCCTAATTTATCCACCCGTTGGAGGAGCATTTATTTCTGAAACATTTGAAAGCGCTGGTATTCCTAACGATTGGGCAATTGTAGCAGGAGGAAATACTACCTGGGAAGAAGATTTAACGGTAGGTTACAGTTCCACTGCAAGTGCAAAATTACCTTTCTACAATATTGGTTCAGGACAAGTTGACTATTTAGTATTAGCTCCAATGTCTTTTGCAGGCGGATCAGTAGCTACATTAAGTTTTAAAGTAGCGTATGCTCAATATAGCTCATCTAATACTGACAGATTACAAGTGGAAGTATCAACAAATTGTGGAACTTCATGGGTTAGCAAATTTAACAAATCAGGGGCAACTTTAAAAACAGTTCCTCCAGTTGGTAATGCGGAATATGTTCCTGCAGGTCCTGCAGATTGGAGACAGGAATCTGTAAATTTAAATACCTATGCCGGACAAACCAATGTTTTGGTGCGTTTTAAAGGCACTTCGGATTATGGTAATGATCTATTTATTGATGATGTGAATTTTTCAAGTTTTGGAGTGGGTATCGAAGAAAACGAGTTAAACAACAATGTACTTGTTTATCCTAATCCAATTGCAAACAATGCTACTGTAGCGTTTAATTTAGCCGAAACAAATACTGTTTCTATTAGTATGGTTAATGCTCTTGGACAGGCGGTAATGACTGAAAATCTTGGTAAAATGAATGCAGGTGATCAAACCTACTCTTTCAGTACTTCTTCATTAAACAATGGCTTATATTTCATGAATATTAAAGTTGGAAACAACACCATTATTAAAAAGGTAACTATCAGTAAATAAGCATCTTACTTAATATGAATCAGCAGTATGGTCATTTAGTCCTACTGCTGATTTTTTTTATAACTACTTAAATCCCAATTGTAAATGAAAAAAGTATGTATTGGATTACTAATTATTTCCACTTTTATCAAAATTGTTGCAGCACAAAATTCGGAAGTCAGAACTATACCTGCTGCTGACGTAAAAACAGTTGATGGAAAAAAATTCAATAGTTCAAAATTTACAAATGACGGAAAACCAATAATTATTAGCTTTTGGGCTACCTGGTGCAAGCCTTGTAAAAAAGAACTGGATGCTATATCAGAAAATTTTGAAGAATGGCAGAAGGAAACCGGGGTTAAATTAATTGCAATTTCCATCGATGATTCCCGCAGTTCAGGAAAAGTGGGTACTGATGCTAAAAGCCACGCCTGGGATTATGAAGTGTATGTTGATGAAAATCAGGATTTTAAGCGAGCCATGAATGTAAATAACGTACCGCATACATTTATTGTTAATGGAAAAGGCGAAATTGTATGGCAGCATAATTCCTATGCTGAAGGAGATGAAGAACACTTATACGAAGTATTAAAAAAAGTAGCAAAAGGAGAAAAAATTTCAGAATAACTGACTTATAGCTTCTATTTCTAACACAAAATCCCAAATTAGTTTCGTTGTGAAAAATTACGTCCGATCAATTAAAATAATAGTTACCATATTCGCAATGTTACATTGCGGCTTTTCTGCAGCTCAATTAAATAATCTTAGTAATTTAAATATAGGCGAAGTGCATGGTAATTTCCAGGCGGATGCTCAATACTATATACCCGACTCTTCAATAGGTGCAGATCCAGCTCCGGAAAAGATGCTGATGAATGGTTTCGCCAACATTATTTATACAAGAGGTAAATTTGCCGCAGGTATTCGTTACGAGAGTTATTTGAATACCCGCCAGGGTTTTGATGCACGTTATCAGGGTAATGGCATCCCATATCGCTACGCTACTTATAAATCGGACGAACTAGAAGTTACAGTAGGCAGCTTTTATCAACAGTTTGGTAATGGCTTTATTTTACGCAGCTATGAGGACCGTGGATTAGGTTTCGATAATGCCTTGGATGGTATCCGATTAAAATATGAGCCTTTAAAAGGCGTTTACTTAACCGGCCTTACGGGAAAGCAACGCTCCTTTATGACTCAGGGTCCTGGAATTGTCCGTGGATTTGATGGTGAAATTCAAATAAATGAAGCTTTTTCTAAACTTGCAGATAAAAAATTAATACTAACCTTAGGCGGGAGTTTCGTTAGTCGCTTTCAACAGGATGATAATCAACTACTTATACTTCCTGAAAACGTAGGTGCATCTTCTGGTCGTTTTAAATTAAGCCGGGGAGAATTTGCTGTAAATGGTGAATACGCTTATAAAATTAATGACCCAAATGCTGCAAATAAATACATTTATAAACCAGGAGAAGCCATTCTACTTTCCGCAAATTATGCGAAAAAAGGATTTGCTGTTTCTGCCAGTGCAAGCAGAACCGATAATATGAATTTCCGTTCCGACAGGGAAGCATCCGTAAATAACCTGTTAATTAACTATACACCAGCCCTAAATAAGCAGCATACCTACAGTTTATTAAGTTTTTACCCTTACGCTTCACAACCTAATGGGGAATTTCAGTTTTCAAGTGAAGTTAACTGGAAAATCATTAAAAAAAGTGCCCATAAATTGGATATAACGGTTAATTATTCCGGATCTAACGATTTGGATACCATGCAATTAAACCCTGTTTCTGATTCCACATTACAAGGATATAAAGCTAATTCCTATTTTATGGGAGAAAAGGTATTGCTGCGTGATTTTTATACAGAAGTAAACCAGAAGTTTGGAAAAAAACTTAAAATATCCCTGATCTATTCCTACCAGGCATATAACAATACATATTTAAAAGGCGCATCCGATGCTGGAAGCGTTACTATCTATTCGCACATTGCAATGGCGGATATTACCTATAAATTAAAAGCAGATAGGGCTATACGATTTGAATTACAGCACCTGGCAACAAAACAGGACAAACAAAACTGGGCGTATCTGTTGGCTGAATACACCATCAATTCCAATTGGTTTGTGGCCGTTTTAGATCAGTATAATTATGGTAACACTCATAAAGATGCTTCCGGAAATTACGATAAGCGTTTCCATTACTACAATGTATCGGCAGGTTACAATAAGAATGCTAACCGCATCACTGTGAGTTACGGGAAACAGCGTGCAGGTATTTTTTGCGTTGGCGGAATTTGTAGGCAGGTTCCTGCATCCAATGGGATTACATTGAGTATTACAAGTAGCTTTTAAGAAATGGATTTAAACAAGTACTTAAATTATTTACATTCAGAAATTTGAATAATAACATGAATTTAGCACTTACGACTTCTATTACAAAAAAACAATCTACTTTTTACTTCAAATCAGGTAATCTTTATACCGTAATTGTTATATTCTTTTGTCTATATAATATACTTTTTCCACGTATTAGCGTTGCCCAAAATAACGGTGTAGGTATTGGTACGATAGCTCCCTCTCCATCTGCTCTATTAGATATCGATGCCAGCCCTGGCAATAATAAAGGCTTGCTCATTCCCAGAATGACAGCAATACAAAGGCTTGCTATTCCTTCTCCTGCCAATAGTTTATTAGTTTTTGATACGGATTCAGCTTGTTTCTTTTATTGGAACAATCCAACAACAAGTTGGAAATCAATGTGTAACACAGGTTTAGGAGGTACGGGAACTATAGGTTATACTGGTACAACAGGGACAAACGGGTTTACTGGTAACACGGGTTCTGATGGAGTAACAGGAGAAAATGGCTCTACGGGAAGTACAGGTAACACGGGAACTATAGGAGCTACTGGAGCTAGTGGAGCAAGTATTGTCGGTTCAACTGGCAACACCGGAAGCATTGGCTCAACAGGAACTACAGGCACTGTAGGCCCTACTGGTGCTACAGGAGTTGGATCTACAGGAACAACCGGTATTATTGGTGCTACAGGAAGAACAGGTAGTACGGGCTCTACCGGAAGCACCGGAGCAACCGGTATTATTGGTGCTACAGGCAGAACAGGTAGCACGGGTTCTACAGGAGCAGGATCTACCGGAAGTACAGGGAACACAGGAACTATAGGATCTACCGGAGGAACAGGAATTATTGGTTCAACTGGCTCTGCAGGAGCCGGGTCTACTGGAAGCACCGGGGCAACCGGTATTATTGGTGCTACAGGCAGAACAGGTAGCACGGGTTCTACAGGAGCAGGATCTACCGGAAGTACAGGGAACACAGGAACTATAGGATCTACCGGAGGAACAGGAATTATTGGTTCAACTGGCTCTGCAGGAGCCGGGTCTACTGGAAGCACCGGGGCAACCGGTATTATTGGTGCTACAGGGAGAACAGGTAGTACTGGAGCTACAGGAGCAGGGTCTACCGGAAGTACAGGAATTATTGGTTCAACTGGGGCTACAGGAGCCGGTTCTACTGGAAGTACAGGAAACACAGGAACTATCGGATCTACAGGAGGAACTGGCATTATTGGTTCAACTGGAGCTACAGGAGCCGGGTCTACTGGAAATACCGGGGCAACCGGTATTATTGGTGCTACAGGGAGAACAGGTAGTACTGGAGCTACAGGAGCAGGGTCTACCGGAAGTACAGGAAACACAGGAACTATTGGATCTACCGGAGGAACAGGAATTATTGGTTCAACAGGAGCTACAGGAGCCGGGTCTACTGGAAGTAGCGGGGCAACCGGTATTATTGGTGTTACAGGAAGAACAGGTAGTACTGGCGCTACAGGAACCGGAAGTACGGGCAATACAGGAACTATTGGATCCACAGGAAGTACAGGAGTCGGATCCACGGGAAGTACCGGTAACACCGGAACCATTGGATTAACGGGAACTACAGGAAGCACAGGAGCAACCGGAAATATCGGTTCTACAGGAGCCACTGGTACAATAGGAATAACCGGAAGTACGGGTGCAGATTTAAATACTCATTGGATAATAACAGGAAACACAGGTACCGTTGATGGAACTAATTTTATTGGTACAACTGATGATATCCCTTTCAATATACGTGTCAATAACCAAAAATCCGGAAGAATTGATCGTATATTAGCCAATACCTTTCTTGGATATCAGGCTGGGAATGCAAATACGACAGGAGTTTTTAACACCGCAGATGGATTTTATGCGCTTTTAAATAATATTTCAGGACAGCAAAATACGGCAAGCGGAGTAAGTGCATTGAGGTCAAATACTACTGGAGATTATAACACCGCAAATGGAGTAAATACACTTTATTCCAATACAACAGGAACAAAGAATACGGCTACTGGAGTAACCTCGTTATTTTCAAACACAATTGGAAGCCAAAATACAGCTAAAGGATACCAGGCACTCTATTGGAATACCACTGGAGGTGATAATACAGCAATTGGGGAATCAGCACTTTATTCAAACACCACGGCATCACAAAACACTGCAATTGGGGCTCAAGCACTACTGTCTAATACTACAGGGTCTCAAAACACTGCAAGTGGAGATCAGGCACTTTCAATCAATACTATAGGTAACTTAAATACAGCCAGTGGCTTCCAGGCGTTAGCTCTAAATACTACAGGAATACAAAACAGTGCAAATGGTGCTCGTTCTCTATACAGCAATACTACAGGAAGCTACAATAACTCAAATGGGGCTTATGCGCTTTATTTTAATGTTGCAGGAAGCAATGGTACAGCCATTGGCACAAATGCAATGTTATATGCCAACGATTCTCCGGTTCCGTTTACAAATAACAATGTAGCTGTTGGATATGAAGCACTTAGAGGATCTGTTTCAGCTTCCAACAACACAGGTAATCACAATACAGCGCTGGGTTATCAAACTCTTTGGTCAAATTCAACCGGCCACAGTAATACAGCTGGTGGATTTGGTGCCCTCTATTCAAATTCAAGCGGAAATAATAATACAGCCAACGGACGGTCCGCGCTTTATCAAAATTCCTTAGGAAGCGACAATACTGCTACCGGAAGTAATTCACTTACAACAAACAACTCTGGATATTCTAACACTGCAAACGGTGCTTCTGCACTTTATAGCAATACAGTTGGACACTCAAACACTGCAAACGGAGCAAATGCGCTTTATGACAACACAACCGGATATTCTAATACTGCTGAAGGATTAAATGCACTTCGATCTAATACTGTCGGAATTAATAATATCAGCGTTGGTGAAAATGCCTTATATTACAATGTTGCGGGCAGCAATGCTACTGCCATTGGTATTAATGCGATGATGAATACCAACAGTACAAGCACTCCGTTTACAAACTACAATGTAGCTTTAGGGTTTGAAGCATTAAAAGGAGCCTTAGGTGGGTCAACCGGCAATGCAAATACTGCTCTTGGTTATCAAACTATTTGGGCGAATTCAACCGGTTACAATAACTCCGCGAGCGGATTTTCTGTACTTAATGCTAACACAACCGGAAATAACAATACAGGAAGCGGATGGTCAGCACTTACAGCCAATACCTCCGGGGAAAATAATACAGCGACAGGTAGTAAAGCACTTTTTGTAAATACAACTGGCTCTGCCAATACCGCAAACGGCTACTTTGCTCTTGCTGATAATACAACCAGTAATGATAACACAGCAACAGGACGCGAAGCCCTGCGATACAATACAACTGGTAGTAACAATACGGCTAATGGCGCTTATGCACTTTATTCTAATGTTGCAGGTAACAATGCCACTGCAATTGGTATGTATGCCATGTTATACACTTACAATTCATCTACTCCGTTTACCAATTCCAACGTAGCAGTTGGATACGAAGCATTAAGAGGATCAGGGGGGGCTTTCAGCAATACAGGAAATGAGAATACAGCCCTCGGTTACCAGACTCTATGGGCGAATTCCACAGGTGGGCTTAACACCGCTAGTGGATATAGAGCTCTTTATTCTAACGCATTCGGAAATAACAATACTGCAAACGGCTGGTCTGCACTTACTTCAAATAGCTCCGGTAATTATAATACTGCTGCAGGAAGTAATGCGCTTACTACAAACTCTTCAGGATCATCGAATACGGCATTCGGTATTTCAGCACTTTATTCAAATTCGGATGGAAGTAATAATACCGCTATTGGAGCAAATGCGCTTGCTTCAAATTCTTCGGGTATTAATGCAACGGCAATCGGAACTAACGCCATGAGGTATTCGAATAGCACTGCCACACCATTTACAAATTACAATGTTGCCGTGGGTTATGAAGCGTTACAAGGGTCAGTAACAGCTGCAGCCAATACAGGGACTTTCAATACGGCACTTGGGTATCACACCTTGCATTCTAATACCTCGGGCCAACAAAATACCGCAAGCGGAACCAGCGCACTCACTTCCAATACAACCGGATTTCAAAACAATGCTAACGGTTCCGCTGCACTTTACGCTAATACCACAGGGAATTACAATACAGCTGATGGAGCGAATACCCTTACCAACAACACAATTGGTGACTATAATACAGCTAATGGAAATGCAGCATTGTTATTAAATATTTCCGGAAATCAAAATACTGCAACTGGAGTAAATACTCTTAGGGCAAATACTTCGGGAAGTTTCAGTACTGCCGATGGTGTTAATTCCCTATATTACAATACTACCGGAAGTTACAACACTGCAATCGGAAATACTGCGCTGTTTAACAATACTACCGGATCCTACAACACTGCATTGGGTTATAATGCTTTTAATGCTGGCACTGTTTATGGAAACTCCACAGCAATAGGGTATAATGCCACAGTAATTGCAAGCAATGATATTGTGCTTGGAAATTCCAGTATAGGCACACTCCGCTGTCAGGTTGGATTGACGGGACTTAGCGACAAACGCATCAAAGACGACATTAATGAAAATGTTCCAGGACTGATCTTCATAACAAAACTACGTCCTGTTACCTATCGCTTCAATATTCATCGTGAAAACGAAATACTTGGCATTAAAGATGACAAAGACTGGGAAGGCAAATATGACATTGAAAAGATTACGATGACCGGATTTATTGCACAGGAAGTGGAACAAACTGCAAAACAAATTGGTTACAATTTCAGCGGAGTAGATAAACCAAAATCAGAAAATGGCTTGTATGGTTTACGGTATTCAGAATTTGTTGTTCCTCTTGTAAAAGCGGTGCAGGAGCAGCAGCAAATGATAGAAGAGTTGAAACTTAAAATTAATGAATTAAATACACAAAACAGTACTATAAAACAAGAGTACAACGATCGTTTAAAAAAACTGGAAGAAAGCTTAGGAATAAAGTCTGACAGGTAATTTTTATTAAAGATTAATTTAAAACCGATGAAAAAAATAGTTTACGTTTTCGCGATCTTTTTTATTTTCTCCTTTCTGATAGAAACTGAAAGTAAACTGTTTTCACAAAACAATAATGTAGGTATCGGTACCCTCACTCCTGCCCCATCCGCTATATTGGATATTGATGCCAGCTCCGGTAATAACAAAGGGGTGCTTGTTCCGCGCATGACTTCTCTCCAACGGCTTGCTATTCCCTCTCCCGCAAATAGTTTATTAGTATTTGATACGGATTCTGCTTGTTTTTTTTACTGGAGTAGCGTGGCTTCAAGCTGGAAATCGTTATGTAATTCGGGTACGGGCATAGCGGGAGCAACTGGTAATACCGGAGGGATTGGCACTACTGGTGCAACAGGCACAGGACTAATTGGAGCAACCGGCATTAATGGCGGAATTGGCGCTACGGGTGCCACAGGTATAGGACTAATAGGAACAACTGGAAATAGTGGAGGAATTGGCGCTACCGGAGTGTCAGGAACAACTGGTGTTACAGGTTCGGTTGGAACTACGGGCAGCATCGGTGTTACAGGCAATATAGGAACTACCGGGGCTACAGGCTCCGATATTGGAACACATTGGACAATAACAGGTAATGCCGGTACCAATGCAGGAACAAACTTTTTGGGGACCACGGATGCACAGGATTTTGCAATTTACACAAATAATACTGAAAAAATAAGAGTTACTTCACTTGGTAATATTGGTATTGGTACCCTAACGCCAAGCACTGCTATGGAAATTAAAAGTGACGGAAATTCCATTTTCAGGTTACAACCTAACCTTCCAACAGAAAATAATGTGATTACTTTCGGAGCTGCATCTTCTTCTGTAAACAGAGCAAAAATTTATTCTTCAGGCTCCTTGAATGATATTAACGGAGATTTACGTTTTGCCGTTGGACTTGCCGGAACGCCAATTGATCCTGCTATGATCATTACAAGTGGTGGTAATGTTGGTATTGGTACAGCAACTCCAACCCACGGACTTCATCTAAATACACCCACTGTTAATGGTGTAGCGGTAATGAGGCTGACATCTTCAAATGCAGGCGATAATCATATTAGGTATGATTATCCATCAGATAATTCAAAATATTGGCTTTTAGGTTGCGATGCAAGTGGCGCAGTTGCAAATAAATTTATATTGTATAACTCTGTATCAGGACTCATTCCAATCGCAATTGATGATGTGACTGGCAACGTAGGTATAGGAACCACAAGCCCCTCTTCCAAACTTGAAGTTTCTGGAACAGCCACTGCAACGGGCTTTCGCTCACAAGCAGGTTCACCTAATTTAGCTTCCAATACGTATGTAACCATTATGACATTATCATCAAGTCATGCATGTTTGATTTATGCAACTGCAGCAGTTGGAGGAGTAGCTACTGCAATGGTTGGTCATGATGATGGTTTAGGCTCTTCTGTTATTTTTACCCAGGATGCTGTTCCCAACGGCAACAGTACAATTACTTTTCAGGTAAGCGGCAACGACATTCAAATGAAACAGAGTGGCAGCGGTGTTGTAAATTGGTTTGCAATTGGAATACGATAACATTAAAATAGTACTATATGAAAACATATTTTTATACTTGTTTATTGGTGTGGATCTTAATTTGTTCCCCATCCTTCGCGCAAAACAATAACATTGGTATTGGTACGCTAACTCCTGCTCCATCGGCATTGCTGGATGTCGATGCCAGTTCGGGTAATAATAAAGGTGTTTTAGTGCCAAGGCTTACAGCTGTTCAGCGCATTGCTATACCTTCCCCAGCCAATAGTTTGTTGGTATTTGATACCGATTCGGCCTGTTTTTTTTATTGGAATGCAATTACCACAAACTGGAAATCACTGTGTAATGCAGGAACTGTCGGGAATAATGGCACAACAGGCAATACAGGAACAACTGGTACAATAGGTATTACGGGCCAAACTGGTTCCACCGGTATTACCGGATCCGTTGGATTAACAGGTGTAACCGGAACAACTGGTGCAATAGGTGTTACTGGGCAAACAGGTGCCGCTGGAATTGCCGGCATTACAGGTGATATTGGCACAACGGGTTTAACAGGATTCACAGGTGCAATAGGGGCTACAGGTGCAGATCTTGGAACCCATTGGACAATAACGGGTAATGCATCTACAGATGCAGCAACCAATTTTATAGGAACTACAGATGCCATAGATCTGGTTGTTAAAACAAATAATTCTGAAAACATGAGAATTTTAGCTAATGGCAATGTGGGTATTGGAACATCCTCCCCCGCTGTTAAGCTGCATATTGCCAATCCGGGCCCTGTTGAATTTAGATTAAGTCCCGGAAGCCCTGGAATTTCAGGCTTAAATAATGCTGCCATTAGATTTACCGGAGAAAATTTTGGAATGACGGAAGGCTTTCTAATAAACTATACAAATAATGGAGATACTTATATTGATAATATTTATAATGATCCCATCATTACAAAACCTGCAATTTCATTTAGAACAGCAACAGCTGCAACACCTATAAATGCAATGACCATAACTCACAATGGAAATGTAGGGGTAGGTACTACAGCGCCTGCCTCATTAATACACGCTGCAGGGCAAATCAGCTCAGGTATTTCATTTGGAGGTTTGGGAGGTGCTGCGGCAGCTAATGGGTCCATCCTGTTTTATAATGCAGCAAATACAAATACACTGAATATACAATCAGGCACTACCACCACATCTTATTCACTAGTACTTCCAGCAGCACAGGGCACTCCATCTTCTTTTTTGCAAAATGATGGCGTTGGTAATTTAAGCTGGGCCAACATTTCTAATGCAGGATGGCTTACTACAGGGGATACCGGAACCACTCCTTCCACAGCACTTTTAGGCAGTGCTGTAAACAATAATTTTATCGGAACAAAGGATACAAAAGATTTTGTTGTTGCTACTAACAATTTAGAAAGGTTTAGAGTAACTTCTGCCGGCAAAATTGGTATTGGAACTGTAAATCCAACCAGAAGATTAACGGTATATGATGATGGAGCTGCAATTTTTAGTTCAATGGGAACAAATAACACCTCCTATTATGTAAGCGCAACCCCCGTATTAGCCGTATCTACGGATGGAAATAATGCCGCACTTAGCGGAGCATATCTTAATAACCCGCTTTTTATAGTTGGTAGAGGGGGCGGAATTAATGGCCCGACAGAACAATTTCTTAGGGTAAATTTAAATGGATTTGTGGGAATTAACACTTCCAGCCCTGCTTATACACTTGATGTATGCGGTGATATACGTGCTACAGGTAGTATTTATTATGATGGATCCTGCGGTGCAATGGATGGATCAGTTTATTCTAAACCAGATTATGTTTTTAAGCCGGATTATACATTTTATTCGCTTGAGGATGTTGAAAAATTTATCAAAAGAAAAGGGCATCTGCCATGGCTAACTTCTGCAAAAATGGAGGAAAAAGAACATAAAGGCACTATAAATATCACCCGAATGTCATTTCAAACTTTAGAAGCTGTTGAAAACATGCAGTTGCAGATTATAGAGCAGCAAAGGATGATAAAAGAAATGCAAAATGAAATAGAAATTCTGAAAAAAAAATAAATCCGGATCAAATGGATGCTTCATTTTTTTTATGCCAATAACTGGAGGCAATCAATTATAACATTATATTTGAAAATCAATTAAATGATTATCAAATCATTAGACTAAAAAAAAGACACATGGTTAGCTTTAAAAACAGTACTCTTTTTACAATTAGTATAATTCTTTTCATCTGGAACCTATTTGTACCAAAATATTCATTATCCCAAAATGTAGGTATTGGAACAGTAACTCCTGCACCTTCAGCTCTTCTCGATATAAATGGCAGCCCTGCAAATAATAAAGGATTACTTATTCCTAGGATGACAGCCTCTCAACGTTTGGCTATTCCATCACCTGCTAATAGTTTATTAGTATTTGACACTGATTCGGCCTGCTTTTTTTACTGGAATGCTACAATCTGGAAATCCTTATGTAATAGTGGCTCTTCCGGATCAGGAGCTGCTGGAATTACAGGTGGTACTGGTGCCCCGGGTATAATTGGTACGACAGGCTCAACAGGTGCAGGAGTAACGGGCAGCACTGGTGAAACAGGCGCTATAGGGTTGATTGGAATTACCGGAGCCACTGGTACTGGAACAGGATCAATCGGAAGCACTGGTGAAACGGGAGCTGCCGGAACAATGGGAGTCACGGGACCAACAGGTGCAGGGGCCGGAATTACCGGCAGCACCGGAGCTACCGGAGTTGATTCGGGCACTCATTGGACAATTACCGGTAATACAGGAACTGTAGATGGTGTCAATTTCATTGGTACTATTGACAATGTGCCATTAACTATAAAAGTAAATAATGAACAGGCCGGCAGAATAGATCCTGCATTATCCAATACCTTTTTTGGATATATGAACGGAAAAGTAAACACAGGTAATAATAATACGTTTATTGGCGATAAAGTTGGCTCAGTAAACACTACAGGTTACCAAAATACCGCTATTGGCAGGAATGCTCTTTATTCGAATATTGATGGTCATGTAAATACTGCCGTAGGGGCCTATGCCTTATATTATAATACTTCTGGACTTGGAAACACGGCTATTGGGCGAAGTGCGATGAGTGCAAACACTACTGGTGGGGTAAATACCGCCTCCGGTCAGAATGCATTGGGTGCCAATACCACAGGATCAGAAAATGTTGCAACCGGCTCCAACGCTCTGGATGAAAATACAACAGGAAATGGAAATACAGCCAATGGATCCAGAACGCTAACTTCCAACACAACGGGAAGCAATAATACTGCATATGGAATAGCTGCTCTCCATTACAATACAACAGGATATTCTAATATTGCAATTGGCAGTAATGCTATGTTTAAAAGCACAACCCTTAACAGCCTTTTAGCCATTGGTGACTCTGCACTTTACAACAATGGTACGGGCACTTCCTCCCCCACTGAAGCTGTTGGCAATTTGGCAATTGGAAGTAAATCCTTATACTCAAATACAATAGGTTTTGGGAATACCGCAAATGGTTACCAGTCCCTATACAGTAATACAACAGGAGATCAAAACACTGCTCTTGGTTACCAGGCATTGTATTCAAATACCACTGCGGGTACAAATGGTGGTTCTGTTGCAGTAGGTTATCAGGCTTTGTATTCAAACACCGTATGGAGTAATAATACCGCTGTTGGTTACAAAGCCCTTTATTCAGTAACGTTTGGAGCAAATACTGCTGTGGGTGCAAAAGCATTGAATGCTTGTAACATATGTACCGGTAATACTGCCATTGGACTGAATGCCTTGCTTGTTAATAGCAATGGTACCTATAACACGGCTTCAGGTGCAAATGCCCTGGTTTATAATACAAGCGGCTCCAACAATACAGCCAATGGCTATTTTTGTCTTTTATACAATACTACCGGAAACTTTAATGCAGCCGTTGGTCAAAACGCCATGCATGATAATACCATAGGAAATAATAATACGGCTATTGGAAACGCTGCTCTTTATATTAACACCACCGGTGATAATAATGCAGCTATAGGTGGCGGTGCTGATGTAGGCTCTACTGCTTTAAGTAATGCAACAGCATTAGGCTACAACGCCATTGTTAACGCAAGTGATAAAGTAAGAATTGGAAATGCCACCGTTACCGAAATAGAAAGCCAGGCAAATAACTATGTCCCTAGCGATGGCCGTTTCAAATACAACATAAAGGAAGAAGTAAAAGGGTTAGAATTTATTACCAAACTTCGCCCGGTTACTTATAATTTCGACACCAAAAAATTTGATGAATTCCTGATGCAAAACATGCCCGATAGTATCAGGAGAGAACGTAATAAAAACACTGATTATGAGCCATCAACAGCAATTATCCGTACGGGTTTTATTGCTCAGGAAGTGGAACAGGCTGCTAAAAACACTGGCTTTAACTTTGACGGATTGTATGCACCAAAAAATACCAATGAAAATTACAGTGTTGCTTATTCTCAATTTGTTGTTCCATTGGTAAAAGCAGTGCAGGAACAGCAGCAGATGATAGATAGTTTATCAACTACAATCACCAACCAAAAGACTATCATTGAAAAAATGCAGCAGGAAAATTTGAATTTAAAAGCCCGTTCAGAATTAGAATTTAAAAACATGAAATTTGAAATAATGGAATTAAAAACATTAATGAATAATTCCAAAAAATAAAGAGTCTGTTTAAATTTTTATAAAAAATTCTATAGGTACTAATACAGCCAACATATTTCGATAAGCTCAATATGACCGGGCGCTGGCAGCCTGAGCTTAGTCGAAGGAGTGGGAAGCTATAACAAAATAAACAGTAAATTTAAACAGTTTCAAATAATTCAGTAACCATAAATTAATAGTTAGCATGGTTATTAAGTATTGGAAAATAACAGTTTTATAATGAAACAAATCAGAAATGCACTTCGATCTACCTTCATTTTTTTCTTATACATCAATTTTCTGTTTGCAGTAATCCAAAGTTTCGCTCAAACTAATAATATAGGTATAGGTACATTAACTCCAGATCCTTCTGCCCTGGTGGATATTAATGCTGCACCTGCAAATAACAAAGGCTTGCTTATTCCTCGGCTCAATGCTACAGAACGTTTAGCCATTGCCTCTCCGGCAAACAGTTTGCTGGTATTTGATACTGATTCTTCCTGCTTCTTTTACTGGAATTCATTAACCACCAGCTGGAAATCATTATGTAACACAGGAACTACCGGTGCCGGTATAATGGGAGCAACGGGTTTTACAGGTACTGGAGTCATCGGAGCTACTGGTACCGCAGGATCTATAGGCACCACCGGAAAAACTGGTTTCACGGGTGCTGCTGGGAATATAGGTATAACTGGCGCTACCGGAGGAGGAACTCTAGGGGCAACAGGTGTTACTGCTAATACAGGAGTTACCGGCAGCACAGGAGATGTAGGTACAACAGGTGCAACAGGATCAGGAGTTACCGGCTCAACGGGTGCAACAGGAGAACCAGGATTTACAGGTACTACAGGAGCAGGTATTACCGGGTCAACTGGCACTACGGGAATACAAGGTGCTACTGGTGAAGATGTGGGCACACACTGGACACTTGCAGGCAACGCAGGTACTACACCGGGAACAAATTTTATAGGAACTACAGACGCTACAGATATAGTAGTGGCAACCAATAATTCGGAAAAAATCAGGGTTACATCTGCAGGAAATGTAGGTATTGGTATTAGTACTCCCGAGGAAACACTTCGTGTTTGGGGCAATTCAATTTTAGGATCCACGGCTGTTATTCCGGGATCGTACGGATTTCCTATTCATGGATTAGTGAATGATGCAGCAACCTCTCCGGGAGATGGCCGAATACTCATGCTTTCACAAAACAATACAGGTATTGGCACACGCTCTGGCATCGCATTTCAACTTTCAAGCGCAGCAGGTTTAACGAATACCGAAGCAACTATAGGCGCTGTAAGAGAAGTTGCCGGACCCAGTGGTGTTGGAGGCATCTATTTTGCTACTTATGCTTCCGGTACGTTAGTGGAAAGAATGAGAATTGACAGAAATGGTAATGTTGGTATAAATACTACGAGTCCCGGTGCTAAACTGGAAGTAATTGGAGCTTCAGGAACAACAATAAAAATTGTAGATGGAAATCAGGGAGCAGGAAAAGTGCTGACTTCTGATGCCAATGGCCAGGGAAGTTGGCAAACATCGAGTGGTGGAAGTGGCTGGGCACTTACTGGCAATTCAGGCACCACAGCAGGTGCCAATTTTATTGGAACAACTGATGCGCAAAATTTAGTTTTTAAAGTGGCAAATACTCAATCAGGCTTGATTGACCGTTCGGGAAATGGTAATAACTCATTTGGTTATGGTGCATTGAACCCTGTTACAACGGGTGCTGGCAATACCGCGGTAGGCAATGGTCCGCTTTTATCCAATACTTCCGGTAATTTCAATTCTGCATTTGGTAACGGAGCGCTTCTTTCCAATACAGCAGGTTCATATAATTCTGCTGTGGGAGAAGGAGCTCTTTATTATAATGTATCAGGACGCAACGCTACCGCTATTGGAGCGAATGCTATGAAATATGCTAATAGCACATCTGTCGGTTTTGATAATCAGAATGTTGCGGTTGGTTATGAGGCATTGCGGGGCTCTAATACTGCTGCTAACAATACAGGAAACAGAAATACGGCTATTGGTTATCAAGCTCTTTTGAGTAATACAATTGGAGATGGTAATGCAACTACAGGAATGCATACACTGTTTAATAATACTACAGGATACGAAAACACAGCCATTGGAACAAATGTTATGCGTTTTAATACTACGGGATATCAAAACACGGCTATCGGCTATGTTGCACTTCAAACCAACACCACAGGATACTTCAATGCTGCCACGGGATATGGTGCACTTAATTTCAATACCATTGGAGCCCGAAATACTGCCAGTGGGACGCAGTCCCTATATACTAATACCAGCGGTTTAAACAATACTGCCCTCGGGCACAATGCTGGATATAGTAATTCCACAGGCAGCAACAATGTGTTTCTCGGCTACAGGGCTGGTTATAATGAAACCGGATCTGATAAACTTTATATTGCAAATAACAGTACGAATCCTCCTTTAATTTACGGAGATTTTTCAACGGGTACTGTTGGTATCAGCACCACTACCCCTCGAAGTGAATTAGATGTGGTGGGAACAGGTGCAGTTATTGTACCTGTTGGTACTACAGCTCAAAGACCCGCTAGTCCTGCTACAGGGATGATTCGATTTAATACAACATTAAATAAATTTGAAGGTTTTGATGGAACTACATGGAATTCATTTTATTAGATGTTAAATTATAGTTTACTTTTATTAAATCATAATCCAATGTACAATTTGAATTCTTCTTTCATGAGAAAATTACTGTTCATTTATACTATATTATTTATACTAATCTCCATATCCTCTTTTGCTCAAACCAACAGTGTAGGTATTGGTACATTAACTCCGGATCCTTCTGCATTGTTGGACATTAATGGAAACCAATCAAACAACAAAGGTTTATTGATTCCTCGATTGACTGCTCTTCAACGGATTGCTATAAATTCTCCTGCAAATAGTTTATTAGTTTTTGATACGGATTCGTCTTGTTTTTTTTACTGGAGTTCCGCTGCAACAGCTTGGAAATCTTTATGCGGTTTAAACCAAAGTGTTGGTGCTGGAGTAACAGGTAATACCGGTAGCACAGGCGTAGCCGGAACCAATGGAGTGATAGGTTCTACAGGACATACTGGCGCTAGCGGAGCAACCGGAACGGCTGGAACAAATGGTGTAACAGGAGCAAGTGGAACAGCCGGAATCAATGGTTTCACGGGCAGTATGGGCCCCACAGGAACAGCAGGGATAACAGGCGCAACGGGGCCTGGTACAATCTGTAATACAGCAGCAGCGAATTATGTAACAAAATTCACTAGCCCAACAGATATGTGTAATTCCAGTATATATGATAATGGATCGAATGTTGGAATTAATACCAATTCAGCGCCTGATGGTTCAGCAAAACTGGATATCACGAGCACAAATATGGGAGTGCTTGTACCCCGCTTAACCACAACTCAACGCAATGCTATTGCTTCTCCAGCTCATTCATTGCTTATTTTTAACACCACAACCAATTGTTATGAATGGTGGGATAGTATTGGAAATGCATGGGTTAACATGTCCTGCGGAGCGGCATGTTCCACATCTCCAGCCTCTGTAGTTGCTGCTGCTACTGCCAATCCGGTTTGTGAAAGTGCAACTGCAAATCTTACCGGGAATGCTACAGGAGCTGCAACCTGGAGTTGGACGGGCCCCAACGGATTTACCTCCGCTCAGCAAAACCCATCCATAACAGCTATAACATTAGCAGGCGCGGGGACATATACTTTAACAGCAAGTAATTCATGTGGTTCATCTGCACCGGTAACTGTCACTCTAGCCGTTACAGCATTACCTTCCACCGTAACCGCATCTGCTTCGCCAAATCCAATTTGTCCGGGAACAACACTAACGCTAACCGGAAGTGCCACAGGTGCCACAACCTGGGCGTGGACAGGGCCAAACGGTTTTACCTCTTCTTCGCAAAGCCCAACCATAAGCAATACCACATCTGCCGAAGCTGGCGCATATACATTAACAGCAAGCAATGCATGCGGTTCCGCTGCGCCTGTTAGTACTTCATCTGTAGTTGTTAGTTCCACACTGGCCGCTCCGGTAGCAGGCGCCAATACACCTTCTGCAACACAAATTGTTTGGAATTGGAACACAGTTTCCGGTGCAGCAGGCTATCAATGGAGTACTTCCAGCACTTATCCAGGAGTTGGTGTTAATGTGTTAGCTACTCCTACCTATACTCAAACTGGTCTCACCTGTAATACTGCTTACACGTTATATGTTTGGGCCTATAATAGCTGCGAAAATTCAGTAGCCACAACCTTAACGCAAACAACTGCATCCTGCTGCGTATCTAACGTGGGTGCGGCTTGTGATAAAGGCACATCCCAATTACAACCAGGATGTGATGACAATTACGGATGTGCTTCGTTTGTGGGTATATACTACGGTAATGTACCGGGAGATTGTAATGGTGCTAATTCCGACTCCTTTGTTGAGTATACAGGGCCTACCTGTACGTATATTGGTTACGCTTATTATGATCCTTTTCATTATCCTCAACCTCCCAATGGTTCATGCTTTGATTCATCAGGTGCTGGTTATGCTATAGAAGATTCTTATACGAAAGTAGTCCCTACAACCGGATGTACGCATTATGTGCACGTTCCTGATATGACTGGTATAACACAATGTAATGGGTCTTGTCAGTAGTTTTATATTAAAAGACTAGGTACAAGAAAAGAAAAAAAGCTGCTTTACTCTGGCTAATGTACTACTTACTTCCATTACACTCCTGATTTGGGCCTGGTGCTGCGTTGGCTGATCCAAAACCTGGAGATGGGTTTGCAGACGATAATTTGGTTTTACATTCTGCAGGCGGCTCAATAAATGCCGAACTTATTAATTCCATAAGGCTTTGAGGGTCTCTTCCTGAAGGCATTTTCTTACCATTTATTATCAGATTGGGCGAGCCTTTTAAATTATATTTTATATTATCCTCCTTATAAATATTGAAGCTCGGGTATTTATTCATGTACCAGGTGCTGTTGTCTTTAAACTGTTCCATAACGTGGTACTCCTTATCCGTAGCGGCTATATAGCTGTTCAGTTTTATCGTATCTATCCCTGACTTTACTAAACATTTTGCTGAATTTCCTTCTTCCAGAAAACAGCTTAAATAATTTATAAATAACTCCGGATACTGCTTTTGAATGCAAAACTCTCTTAATTGTTCGGTTAATTCTTTTTGATCGTGCATTGCATAGGAACAGAACTTCAATTCGAAATCAATTTTATTTCCTAAAGTTTCCAATACGGGTAAAATACCTTTTTCCATTTGTATACCATACGGACAATAGCTCATTACAAAAAGTTCAACTTTGGGTTTCACTAATTTCACTGTTGTACGTTCATCAATATATCTTTTCATCTCCATATCAATATCTCTTCCAGTTTGAAAAAATTTTTTTCCATCTTTGGACATGTATGAAATGTATTCCTGTCCGTTGGTTTCTATAATAAGCTTATAAAGACAATCCTCTTCCGAAATACTTTTAACTTTTACTTTTCCGCCAATATTGCTCATCAAAATTTTATTTATATACTCCTCTCCCTTTATCTGAGCTTGTTCTAAACCTAATTCACTTTTTTGAGCAAATGTTACAAATAGTTGCATCCAACCTACTACAACCAGCATAAACAGATTTTTCATAATTCACTATTTTAATTTATTCTTTCGATATTAAATACTGGAAAATGTATATTGAGAATCAAATCGCAGTGGGAAGTTATAAAAAAAATTGTTTCGACATTCAACTAAAACGGAGCAGGAATAGGTAAAAATAGA
Source organism: Bacteroidota bacterium (assembly GCA_040387415.1). GTDB lineage: Bacteria > Bacteroidota > Bacteroidia > 2-12-FULL-35-15 > 2-12-FULL-35-15 > 2-12-FULL-35-15. The sequence goes on along the minus strand of JAZKDU010000011.1, from coordinate 77,360 downwards.
TAACGTGTTTTTTATATACAAAAACACCAAGCATCGAATATTGAAAAACACTAAAAAAATAACAAATTTAATTTTGAAAAGCCGTTAAAATGATATATCTTTATAACATAAATATGCAAAAAATGATAAAAAAATTACATTTTCCATATATTTCACTTATACACTCACGCTTTGTTTCTATAGTGTTATTAAGTGTTTTAACGCCTTTTCTCTCCATTTCCCAGCCCACTAATTTTTATAATGGCGGTATTGATATCGCTATTAATCCGAGTACTATTTTATACGTGGGCGGGCATGTTATAAATGAACCTACTGGTTTCATTCATAATCAGGGTGACATCTACTTAACAGGAGACTGGACAAACAACGAACCATCTGGGTGTCTGGACCCTACAACCGGAACTGTTATTCTGTATGGTGCTTCCCAGCTTATCCAGGGAACACAAACCACAACATTTAATAATTTAGATTGCCAGGGATCAGGTACAAAAACACTTAATATCAATACAATTGTTGGTGGAAACACCGGAATACTCTCTTTAAATTTTAGTCCTTTTAATTTGAACAGTAAAGTATGTGAAATAACAAATCCTTCTTCTTTAGCAATAACACGTACAAGCGGTTATATCGTTTCTGAAACAGATCCTATTGCCGGCTATGGCAGACTTCAATGGAATATTGGAAATTCAACAGGTAACTATACTATTCCTTTTGGAACCTTATCAGGAACTTATATTCCTGTAGTATACAATGTTAATGCAAATGGCTCACAAACAGCCAATGGTAATATATCTGTTGCAACCTATCCAACAAGTGTTACGTCAAGTCCTAATAATCGTCCTTTACCTGCCGGAGTTTCAGACTTAAATGATGCAAGTGGCACTGACAGAGCTGAATCCTGCGCTGACAGATTCTGGATAACTGATATTAATAATTACTCCACAAATCCTACTGCTAACATAAGCCTTACCTATCGTGATTTGGAATGGAATACAACAAGCGGCAGTACAAATGATATTGTTGAAGACAGTCTTCGTGCCTGGAGATGGGATGGAATTCAATGGCAGAACCCTCCTTTTGGATTACTTGATTTAGCAGGAAATACGGTGAGTATGACGGGGATTGACTATTCTGCAGCTTGGACTTTAAAATCAAGAGATGTACCTCCTGAAGCTTGTGGTGACTATACCGTTCCCAATGCCTTTTCGCCAAATAATGATGGACATAATGATCTATTTGTACTTCGTGGTTGGTTAAACAATTGTGTTTCTGATTTCTCTATAAATATTTTTGACCGTTGGGGAGAAAAAGTCTTTGAAAGCAGTGATCCTGGAAAGTCATGGGATGGCACTTACAGAGGAAAAACATTAGATCCAAACGTATTTGTTTATTTCCTGAATGCCAATGTTAATGGTGGTGATAAAATCCAAAGAAAAGGAAACATTTCATTGATCAGATAAGATCATAACACTAAATATAAATTTATAAAAGAATAAAAAAGGAAACAGCAATTACTGTTTCCTTTTTTATTTCTAGAGGATAACCCGATACAAAATAACAGATCGATAATAAATTTAAAAGCGGGATAGAAATAATATTACAATTATTAATTACTTTAGAGCCATCATATAAGGATAAGGTTATAACCCAATAAAATTAATAGTATGCGAAAAATCATAATAAAGAAGTTTCATTACTTATTTTTCATTTTATTATTTAGGTTTTGCTTTAATCCATTTGCAAAAAGTTATGCCCAAAACAGCAATATAGGTATTGGTACGTTAACACCTGCCCCATCTGCATTGCTTGATATAGATGCCAGCCCTTTTCATAACAAAGGAATGCTTGTTCCCCGAATGACCGCCTTGCAGCGATTGGCTATTGTGGCTCCTGCGAATAGTTTATTGGTTTATGATACTGATTCTGCCTGTTTCTTTTATTGGAAGGGTATTACAAATAACTGGAAATCCCTTTGTGACGGTACTTCGGGAGGGTCCGGAATAACAGGATATACAGGACCAACTGGTTCTGCTGGAGTTGCGGGTATAATTGGTTTTACAGGTTCTACTGGGGCTGGTACAAATGGCGTTACTGGATCTACCGGAAATGATGGACTTATAGGAGTTACAGGAAATACAGGGCTAAACGGATCAACTGGTAATGTTGGAAGTACTGGCTCAACGGGCGATATAGGAATTACAGGAAATACCGGTAACAATGGAAGTACAGGGAATGTTGGTACTACTGGAGCCACAGGTGATACAGGAAGCACTGGCAGTATAGGATCAACGGGAGATACAGGTACTATAGGCACAACAGGTGCAACTGGTACTGATGTAGGAACTCATTGGACCATTACCGGCAATACCGGCACGGTTGACGGCACTAACTTTATTGGGACTATTGATAATGTCCCTTTTAATATAAAAGTGAACAATCAAAAATCAGGAAGAATTGATCCTGCATTATTTAACACTTTTTACGGATATCAATCCGGAAATGCGGTTACTACCGGAACAAGCAATACAGCAAACGGTTACCAGGCACTTTATTCCAATACAACAGGAACTGGAAATGCTGCCATGGGAGACAGCGCCCTATATTCTAATACTATCGGGAGTAAAAATACTGCTTTGGGGCACAATGCTCTTTGTAACAACTCTGGCGGATCATTTGCTACTGCCATAGGCTATAACGCAATGGCTAATTATATAAAATCAGGTTCTGCCCATATAAATGACAATGTGGCTCTTGGTTATGAAGCCTTTAAAGGACAATTACCAATTAGTCAAAATATTGGAAGAAAAAACACAGCAATTGGTTACCAGGCATTATGGTCCAACACCAATGCAATAGGCAATACTGCTGTTGGATACCAGGCATTATATAACAATACTACTGGCGCCAGCAATACCTCCATTGGTTTTAATGCACTTTTATCGAATATTACAGGCAGATTCAATACTGCTGTTGGTTCGGGAGCACTTCAAGGTACTACTGCCGACTACAATACTGCCATGGGATCTCAGGCACTTGGTAACACTACCACTGGGTACCATAATACGGCCAATGGTTACTTTGCACTTTCTACCAATATGACCGGAACCCAAAATACTGCTACTGGCTCTGAAGCCCTCGTTAACAATACCTCCGGGGTATTTAACACCGCTGTTGGAGCGGAGGCGCTAAAGTCCAATGTCAACGGAAGTGACAATACAGCACTAGGGTATAAAGCAGGTTATGGCAGCGGTGGAAATTTTGATTTTAACCAATGTACTTTTATTGGCAGCACTTCCTATCCAGCCACATCCCGCACCAATGTTACTATGCTGGGATATGGGATTGCAAATGCTCAATGTACCGGAAGTAATGAAGTAATACTTGGTAATACAGCAGTTACAAAATTCAGCAATGGAGGAATTGCCTGGACAACCTATTCTGATGCACGGTACAAAACAAATGTTAAAGAAAATGTTTCCGGACTTGATTTTATTTTAAAATTAAAGCCGGTAACCTATAATGTTCGTCCGAAAGAACTTCACAAGATCTGGGGAACACCAGACTCTTTGGTTAATAAGATAGATCATAGTGCAGCTGAAAAAGAAATACGTATCGGTTTTTTAGCACAGGATGTAGAGAAAGCCGCTAAGGAGAGTGGTTTTAATTTCCCGGGAATTGATATGCCAAAAAATGATAAAGAAGTTTACTCTTTGCGTTATACCGATTTTATTATGCCCATGGTTAAAGCCATTCAGGAACAACAGCAGGAAATTACTAGTTATAAAGAGTTAAATCAAAATCAACAAACGGAAATTGATCGTTTGCAAAGCAAACTCAAAAAACTGGAACAGGAGTACGATACCCGTATTAAAACACTTGAAACAATACTCAGTACTAAATCTGAGAAATAATAAACAGTTTGAACTTTGTACCTAGTAATCATAACAATGAAAAACAGTTTTTCTATTTTTAATGGTGTTTGCAAGACCTTGATTTTAACAATCATGGCTATGATTTTGACACCGTTTTCTTCCTTATCTCAAACCAACTTTTTTAATGGTGGAACTGACGTAACACTTTATTCAAGTGCTATTTTGTATGTTGATGGTCATTTAGTTAATAATATTGGCGCTATTCATAACCAGGGTGATGTGTATATTACAGGTGATTGGACCAATAACGAGGCATTGGGCTGTCTTGATCCAACGGTGGGGACTGTTATTTTAAACGGTGCTTCCCAAACAATTATGGGAACCCAAACAACTACATTCAATAACCTTAATTTACAAGGCTCAGGCACCAAAACGCTTGATATTAATACCGTTGTTGGAGGTAATACAGGAGTTCTTTCATTGAATTTTAACCCGCTCGATCTGAACAGCAACACCTGTATAATCACAAATCCGGCTGCGACCGCTATAACAAGAACAACCGGATACATTATTTCCGAAACAGATGCAATTGCAGGTTACGGCAGAGTTCAATGGAATATTGGAAATACAGCAAATAACTATGTTTACCCTTTTGGAACCCTATCCGGAAATTACATTCCTTTTCTTTATAACGTTACTGCTGCCGGAACTGAGACCGTTGCAGGAAATATATCCGTTGCAACTTATCCAACCAGCGTAAATGCGAGTCCTAACAATCGCCCTTTACCTGCAGGGGTGACGGACTTGAATGATGCAAGCGGCAACGAAAGCGCAGAAATTTGTGCCGACCGCTTTTGGAATGTTGATGCCAATAATTACTCTTCAAACCCTGTTGCAACTATTACTTTTACGTATCGCGACACAGAATGGAATCCAATAAGTGGCAGCACCAACACTATTATTGAAGATAGTTTACTTGCCTGGATGTGGAACGGCACACAGTGGCAAAATCCAACTTTGGGCACAAATAATTCCGCTGCAAATACAGTTACAGTTACTAATATTAATTATTCTGCTCCATGGACTTTAAAAACAAAAGAAGCTGCAACCGAAGCCTGCGGAGATTTTACAGTACCAAACGCATTTTCACCAAATGGTGATGGACACAATGATCAGTTTATTCTAAATGGCTGGAACAAATGCATTTCAAGCTTCGCTTTGTATATTTTCGATCGTTGGGGAGAGAAAGTATTTGAAAGTAAAAATCCTGCTAAAATATGGGATGGTACGTATAGAGGCAAAACATTGGATCCTGCTGTATTTGTCTATTATATTGATTTGGAGCTAAATACTGGTGAAAAATTAATGAAAAAAGGAAACATTTCATTAATTCGTTAAACAGGTAACCAAACAATTCTCACCTATTTTTTTTTAAGACTTTATTGGATCATCTATTGCAGGTTTATGTGCATTTCTTAGCCACATTTTTGTAAAATTATTCGTATATTTGTTATTCAACTTTCGTTTAAAATATTCGCAGTTTTTATTCCTATCCATTATGAAAATAGAACAGATTTATACAGGATGTTTGGCACAGGGTGCCTATTTTATTCAATCAGAGAACGAGGCCATAGTAATTGATCCTTTGAGAGAAATCAACCCATATATTCAGAAGGCAAAAAAGGAAAATGTAAAAATTAAATATGTTTTGGAAACTCATTTCCATGCAGATTTCGTAAGCGGTCATATTGATCTTGCGGAAGCCACCGGGGCTACCATTGTTTTCGGTCCTGAAGCAAACACCGCGTTTAAAGCTCATAATGCAAAAGATGGTGAAGAACTGAAAGTTGGAAAACTAACTATTAAAGTTTTACATACCCCTGGGCATACCGTGGAATCCACCACTTATCTTTTATTGGATGAAAATGGTAAGGAACATGCTATTTTCAGTGGTGACACTCTTTTTATCGGTGATGTTGGCCGTCCTGATCTTGCAGCAAAATCAAGCCTTACAATAGAAGATTTGGCAGGCACTTTATATGATTCGCTTCGTAATAAAATTATGCCGCTTCCTGATCATGTAATAGTTTATCCTGCACATGGCGCAGGTTCTGCCTGTGGCAAACACATGAGCAAAGAAACATTCGACACGCTTGGAAGTCAAAAAAAGATAAATTACGCTTTACGTGCTGATATGACCAAAGCTGAATTCATAAAAGAAGTGACATCCGGCTTATTGCCTCCCCCACTCTACTTTCCGTTAAATGTAAAAATGAACAAAGAAGGGTATCCCAATATTGCTGACGTGATAAAAACAGGAACAAAAATATTGAATCCTGAAGAGTTTGAAAATATTGCCAATGAAACAAATGCAATAATATTGGATGTTCGCAGCCAGGCTGTATTTGCAAAAGGTTTTATTCCTAATTCAATCAATATCGGTATTGATGGAGGATTTGCTCCATGGGTAGGTGCCTTAATTACGGATATTAATCAACCTATTTTATTGGTAACAGAGGAAGGCAGAGAAGAAGAAACCGTTATTCGCCTTGCCAGGGTTGGATATGACAACACCCTTGGATATATAAAAGGCGGTTTTACTGCCTGGAAAAATGCAGGAAAAGAAAGAGATGAAATAAAATCTATCTCTGTTCAAACATTTGTTGATACTTACAAAACAGATCCGAAAATCAATATTTTGGATGTTCGTAAAACAGCGGAGTACCAAACGGGACACATTGTTGATGCGGAAAATTTGCCATTGGATAATATAAATGACAGTATGCCCGCTGTTGATAAAAACAAAACATATTATGTGCACTGCGCTGGTGGCTACCGTTCAATGATATATGCCTCCATTTTAAAATCCAGAGGGTATGATAACCTGATCAATGTAGAAGGGGGTTTTAAAACAATAACTACAGCTGATCCTGAAATTAAAGTAAGTGTTTATGCGGGTTGTAACTCATAAATCATATTTTATCCGATAGATCACATACTGTTTTAGGATATTTTACAACCCACATTTTTATTGATGTTTTTATAATCAAATGAATTTAACTGCCCCTCACACTCCTAATATGTTCCGTGCCAATATCGCGCTCGGTATGGAGGTGGAGATTGTACTAAAAAAAGATCAGCGTACCGGAAAACGTACCCGTGGTAAAGTCCAGTGGATACTTACCAGCAAGCCTTTTCATTCAAGAGGCATAAAAGTTACATTGGATACCCGGCAGGTTGGACGAGTGCAGGAAATTATTACCAGAAGTATTTAATTTTGATAAGAGGGTACGGAAACAGATTAGGATAAATGCTTCGCTCTCACAATGTTATTTATAAAATTTAAGTATATTTGAATCATTCAAATGAGAAAAAATTTCGCAAAAATAGTATTCAAATTTCTGCCTTGGGTAGCCCTACCCGGTTTGTGATCTGCTTTTTGTGTTCTTATATATTTTCCGTAAATTAATTATACCTCATAAAAAAATTTCATGAAAAAAATTATTGTACTAGGTGCAGGAATGGTTGGCAGCGCTATGGCTATTGACCTTGCAAAAAAAAACAATGTAACAGTTGCTGATCTCAGCGACAAAGCATTGGATAGATTAAAACAAAAAAATTCAACTATTCAAACACTCCAGTTAAATGCAAAGGACAAGGCACTTTTAACTGCTGCAATAGCGCCTTTTGATATTGTAGTATGTGCAGTACCGGGCTTTATGGGATTTGAAACACTAAAAACTATTATAGAAGCGGGTAAAAATGTAGTGGATATTTCTTTCTTCCCGGAAAATTCTCTTGACCTGGATACACTTGCCAAACAAAAAGGAGTAACCGCTATTGTTGATTGCGGTGTTGCACCGGGCATGGACAATGTGATTTTAGGGTACTACAATGAAAAAATGAAGCTGACCGATTTTGAGTGCCTGGTGGGCGGTTTACCGAAAGTAAAAAAGTGGCCGTTTAACTACAAAGCTCCTTTCTCCCCTATTGATGTTATTGAAGAATATACGCGTCCTGCACGTTATGTTGAAAATAGCCAGATTGTTGTTAAACCAGCCATGTCGGACATAGAACATATTGAAATGGCTGGCGTTGGTACGTTAGAAACATTTAATTCTGATGGCTTACGTTCTATTATTTTCACTATGCCGCACATCCCTAACATGAAGGAAAAAACCATGCGTTATCCTGGGCATATTGAAAAAGTGCTTGCTTTACGCGATTCTGGTTTCCTAAGTAAGGAGCCGATACAAATAAATGGTGTTGATGTGGTTCCATTGGATTTTACTTCCAAAATTTTGTTTAATGAATGGAAATTAGGAGAAACCGAAGAAGAGATTACCGTAATGCGGGTGACGGTGGTTGGTGAAGAAAATGGTGTTACTAAAAAAGTTGCATACCATTTACATGATGAATATAATAAAGACACGCAGACTTCTTCTATGGCGCGTACTACAGGTTATACAGCTACTGCAGCAGTAAGTCTGATTTCAGAAAATCTATTCACTGAAAAAGGTGTTTTTCCACCGGAATTAGTAGGTAAACACGAAAAATGCTTTAATCACTTTATGAATTATTTAAAAGAACGCGGTGTTCATTATCGTAAAGAAGAAACAGTGATTACAAATGAATCTGTTAAAGCTTAAGAATAATTAATTATTTATTTTGTTTAAAAGCCAGTTGAACCTATCAACTGGCTTTCTTTTTACCCTACGCAAACGTTTTTTTAACTATTCTATATTTATCGCAGTCGAAAAATGCTGCAAATCAGCCTAATACTGGACTAAGTTCGTAATAGAATTATTGCAAACGAAAACCGGTAACATGAAAGCAAACATATTAATTTTCTTATTGTTGAACAGTGGGATTATATTCGGGCAGTTAAATTTTGACTGGGCTAAAGTAAACAGCGAACTAGGTACATTCGGAGATTTCAATTCGGATGCATCCGGTAATATTTATCAAACAAAGTTTAATACCTTCTCTAAATACACTACATCTGGCGATCTGATCTGGAAAAAGACAGTGATGCCAACCCAATTTACTACCACCGTTTCCATTGAGAATATTCATGTTTTACAAACCGGCATTTTAATCACCGGTGCAATTTATGTCACCACCTCCGGTACTGATTCCGCGGATTTTGATCCGGGAGCCGGGAAAGCTTATTTAAAGGCAGATGTCAGACACAGTGCGTTCATTGCCAAATATACCTTAGATGGTAACCTCATATTTGCCAAAAAGCTTACGGCAGCGAATACCAGCTATAATGATTTTTTGTTTGTAAAAGCCAGTACAGATAATGCAGGCAATATTTATGCTGCTGGTATATTCAGAGGAACCGTTGATTTTAATCCGGGTCCGGGAGTGTTTAATCTTTTTTCAACTAATAATACGGGGTACTTTTCTAAATATGATGCGGCAGGGAACTTTTTGTGGGCTAAAAAAATTGATAATAACGAGGTAGAAGGCGTTTCAGTAGCTGGAATTTCTGTTGATAATTCAAACAGATTAAGCCTGGCCGGCAATTTTAAAGGAACTGCTGACTTTGACCCAAGTTCAGGTACTGCCAGCAAAACTTCCGTTGGATATTCAGACGCATTTATTGCTCAATACGATTTGAATGGAAACTTTTTATGGGTAAATAATTTAGACGATAACGGAGAAATTTACTTTTCTAATTTATCGACTGACGAATCAGGTAATATGTATGCGATTGGTATTTTCAGAGGAACGGTTGATTTTGATCCTGGAGCTGGCGCTACCACTTATACTTCTTCAGAATACGGAGATCTTTTTGCTGCAAAGTATTCGTCTTCAGGTAATTATACATTCAGCAACCGCATTGTTGGGCAAGGTGGCGGAACTGCTGATAATCAAGGGAATATGTACCTTGTAAGCGGTGAAACTACAACTACTCTTACCAAATATTCAAATACAGGCAGTACTTTCTGGAACCAAACTTTAGAAATGCCTCAACCGGAAATTACCCTTGGGGGAAGCAATGAAGTTTTTTTATCGGGTAATGTTTCCAATAGCAGAGTGGCGGATCTTGATCCCGGAGCTGGTGATTATACTGTAATTGGCCCTGAACGGGATGGAACTTATTATTTTGCAGAATACTCTTTCACAAAAACTCAGGAGCCGTTTATATCTGAACGATCACAATGGAAATACCTTGATAACGGAACTAACCAGGGAACCGGCTGGAGAGCATCATCCTATAACGACTCCGGCTGGAAAACAGGACTTGCCGAGCTCGGTTATGGTGATAGCGATGAAAATACGGTAGTTTCCTTTGGATCCAACTCTTCTGCAAAGTACATTACTACTTATTTCAGGAAAACCGTTTCAATTTCAAACCCTTCACAATACTCCTCTTTCGAATTACAATTGTTAAAAGATGATGGTGCTGTGGTTTACATTAATGGGGTTGAAGTTTTGCGTTCAAACATGCCATCGGGAACAATTACATCTTCCACTCTGGCATCCAGCGCATTAAGTGAACCAGCTGAAGCTACTTTTACCAAACACACGATAAGCTCTTCCAAATTTATTAATGGAAACAACACCATAGCGGTGGAGATCCATCAATCAAGCGGAAACAGTTCTGATTTAAGTTTTAATATGAAACTGAAAGGATTATTATCTGCTGCACCACCTAGCAGCTGTTCTGCAACCGGTACTATTTTAAGAGAATACTGGGCAAACGTTACAGGTGATCATGTGAACCAGATCCCTGTTACTACAGCACCTACAAGTACCAGCCAACTGAGCAGTTTTGAAGGTCCTACAAATACAGGTGATAATTATGCCGACAGGATAAAAGGATTTATTTGTGCTCCAACTACCGGTAATTACCGCTTTTGGATAGCTGCCGATGATGATGCGGAACTTTGGTTAAGTACAAACGATAGTCCATCCAGCAAAGTAAAAATAGCCTCGGTTACCGGATGGACCAACTCCCGTGAATGGACTAAATACCCTTCCCAGCAATCGGCTCTTATTTATTTAACAGCCGGCAGTAAATATTACATAGAAGCACTTCATAAAGAAGCTGTAGGAGGCGATAACCTTGCCGTAGGCTGGCAGACACCCGAAGGGACAATGGAGCGTCCTATTCCCGGAATTCGCCTATCTCCGGCAACTTCAACTACGCCAAGCCCCAATACCGACCTGATTTTAGCCGGTGGCAGCTGGAAATACCTGGACAACGGAACAAATCAGGGAACTACCTGGAAAGCTGTAAGTTACAATGAAACTGGCTGGAAAACCGGAAATACTGAGTTGGGATATGGTGATGGAGGCGAAGCCACCGTGGTGGGCTATGGTACTTCATCAACAAATAAATACATTACCACCTATTTCAGAAAATCATTTAATGTAAGTGATGTATCCGCCTTTTCAAGTTTGGAATTAAGCCTGATACGTGATGACGGTGCTGTTGTATATTTAAATGGTGTTGAAGTTTACAGAAATAATATGCCTGCCGGAACTATCTATTACAATACGCTGGCACCCAATTATGTGGATGGAGCTAGTGAATCAACGTATGTAATAGCCAACATCAGCAAAGCGAGCCTTGTAAATGGCAACAACGTTATTGCAGTGGAAATTCACCAGAACTCGCGAAGCAGTTCTGACATCAGCTTTAACCTTAAATTAAAAGGCATATCCGGAGGACAAAGAATGGAGGATATTGCCTTGGAAACCCTTGAAACAAAAGATGATTTTGTTCCCTATGATTTTATACTTTATCCAAACCCCACTACCGGGCGATTTACAATGGAATATTGTGTTGATGAACTAAAGGAAAATACCTTTTCAGTTGAAATCCTTAATTCGCTTGGGCAGACCGTATTTCAGAAACAACTCTCCATTGTTAATGGCTGTGTTAAAGAAGTGATTGAACTGGAACAAAACCTGCCCTCAGGAATATATGTTCTGAATATAATTAAAGAAAACAAGAAGGAAAGTAAACGGATTGTGTTAACGAGGTAAAATTGAATTACAGTAACTTGTCTTAACCGAAAAACTTAATTAATGTATTGAAGTAAATTGTAAATGCAAAATATTTCGATTGACTAATTACCTTTATTCGACTTTTTTTCCTGTGTCTAACTCAATTGCATCTTTAAATTCTCTCTCAAGATCATAATATATTTGGTCTTTTTCAAAGTCGAAATTTTTATGATATGTTTTTAACGCTGAAACCATGATAAGGTCTTCTCTTTTTTTATTAGACAAATCATAATTAGTTTCGACAACAGTGAAAATAGTTACAGCTTGTAAATCTAATTTTTTTAGAACTAAAGAGTTAAGAATTGCAATATTTGAAATTTCATGGTCTATTTTAGTACTTGGATAGCTTATTGATTCAACTTTAAATCCATTTTCGTCAGGGCTCGTTTGTAAAAGTTGTGAAGAAATAATACTTGAAAATAAATAATTGTTTTTTTTATCATTATTTACTGGCTTCATAAATTCTTCTGCAAAGAACTTCATTATTTCTTTAAAAATTGGCCCTATTTTCGGATTTAGATTTCCTTGAGCTCTAATATGTGCTATAAATGCATCTTTACTATCCCTATTTAAGTTTTCAGCTTCCGGATGAAAAATAAAATGATTGTTCAATTTTTCGCCCTTCTTTATGGTCCATTCGCTTACTGTAATAACATCACCTTTCTGAGGTTGTGTCTCCCATAGAGCAGTCTTAAAATCGAGGGCTGCATAAAAAACACTTTCATCTTTTAAATTACATCTGCCGATATGTGCTTTTTCAGTTGGTGGACCAATAAGGTCAGAAATCTTTTGAAGTTTGTAATGAGGTTGGTCGTATATGAGTTTGTTATTTGTTACCCTAAATAATTTAACAGGATAAGTGTCGGCAAAAAAAGTGAGATTTAAGTTTAGGAATTTGCTAAAATTTTTTTTCAAACCCTCAATTTCATTATCTGAAAGGTTATGTAATCCTTTAGCGCTTAATTCTCTGTAATGATTGAATTTAGCAACAATATCTTCAATTTGTTCAAAGGTTTCTGTACGCGGATCTTTAACAATTCTTTCTATCATAATTGACTAATATGATTTATAAGGCAATTTTCACTACCGCTTTTCGGCTACAAAATTGTGCGGTTATCTCACAAATCTGTCTTCACGAATAAAATTTATTAAATGTACTGAACTGAATTGCGGATGCAAAATATTTCGCGCGAAGCGCACAAATAAAAAAAGCATTTGCAGCTTGCACTGCTGTTAGCGGTTCGGGCTTATTTTTCGGGGGTGATAATAATCAATGTGTCGCGTTTAAATGTCCCTGATGTAAGTTTGTTTCCTTCAAACCATTGACAAATCACATCACCTTCTCCAAAACCCTGCATCTTCAATAATTCGTCAGCTGTTTTTAGTTGAAAATTAGTCTTGTCAGCACCAATGATGCGAAGTATAGACATTTTAGGTCCACCAGCATTTAATTGTACCACATCTGTAGATTTTAATTCTTGCATTTTTTTAATTTTTATATTTATTTATCCAGTCCCAAGCTTCCTTAGGAAGCCAACCATTATGATCATTCAAGTTAAGTTCAACAACAATGAAATGTTTGTCCGGCATTCTTGCCTGTACAAAATTGCTAATGCTCGTTGCTGTAATATGATATTCAACAATAATTATATATGAACTTGCAAGGTAGTGCGACCAACTAACAAGTCCGTTAGCGTTGATTAAACTTTCATGAAACTTCTTGTAATCGAAGGTATCATGCAGTCCGCCTTTGTCAAAATTTATTATGTATGCTTTATTAAACATTATTCTCCAAATTTCATTTTGTCGTCCTCTTGTCCAAGTTCTTTGGAAAAAGGGCTGGCGATGAATACAATATTTTTTACATGGGGATTTAGATTATTGTCCTTGTCTCCCAACATTTCGATTGATTGCTTTTTTAATTGAAAACTTTCTGAACGTAAATAGTCGGGATTTTTTTTTGCGAAATAAAAATAGAAACCAAGTCCAATAAATTCGAAAAGACCGCCAACTGCAAAAAGCAATATAGTTATCCAAGGTTCGGTCTTGAAAATACCAGATATAGTCGCTAACACGAAGATGTAAAGTCCATATTTAAATAAAGAATCTGTTATGCTCTTTATTTGGATTTTACTAACCTGTTCTAAAATTTTTGTCCAGCTCAATTAGTTGTTAATTTATTATCAAAGTTAATATTTTCGTATTCGTCTGCTAATTATTTCGGTTGTCTTAGCCTGACCGCTAACTTAGTTATACCCTCTTACAATGTTAAGGATTATTAATCAAATGCAAACTTATTAAACCAAGCACTTGGCAATTATTCCCTTACAATTACCATCATCCTTGTCTGAGAAAAAGCCTGTGTTTTACCATTGGCTCTTAATGTATAGGTATAATAACCTGCAGGTAAGGTGCTACCATCAAATTCTATCTGGTAATTACCGGCTTCTTTTTTAGAATTTACCAATAGCGCTATTTGTGTTCCAAGCACGTTAGAAATCTCTAAAGTTACTGTGGCATCTTCCGGCAGGGTATATTCCACATTCGTATAATAAGAAAACGGATTCGGATAATTAAATCCTAATTTATAAACCGCTCCATCCTCTATATCTACTATATTTTCATCCATAATGCGGAGATTATCATGTTCCGTATCATCATCATTTTGCGGTGCTTGTGATGTTGACGAAACCGTTAACGTTGCCACATTTGTATTCACGGTTCCGCAGCTATTGGTAACAACACAACGGTACTTTTTACCGCTTAATACTGCAGTTGCGCCTGTAATATTTAATGTTAAAGAGGTAACGTTAGTGTAAGGCCCCGAATTGGTGAGGTTTGTCCAGGTGCTGCCATTGGTACTCACTTTCCATTGATACGTTTTGCCTGTACCTGTTGCAGAAAAGGTAAAAGAAGTATTTCCACCAGCACCAATGGACTTATTAACCGGCTGCGTTGTTACTACAGGAGTATTGTTAGTAGTTAACGTCACCATATTGGAATTAACAGTGGAACAAGGATTGCTAACGATACAGCGGAATTTTCTGTTATTAAAAGCGGAAGTAATTCCATTTACGGTTAATGTACTTGTGCTCACGTTTGAATAATTTCCGGAATTGGACAAGTTGAGCCAGGTAGTTCCTCCATTTGTACTTACTTTCCATTGATAAGTATTACCGCTTCCTACGGGACTTACACTAAATGTAGTGGTACCGCCTATACAAGCATTAGAAGTTAATGGAGTGGCTGCAGCACTGGTAATTGGGGCACATAGTGCTGTTTTAGTGTATACTTTAACACAAACATCATATTTTTTGGAACTTGTACTGCCAACAGCCGACCAGGAAGTACCATTGCCGCTTATCCAGCATTTACCAGTTTCTATTACTGCATTGGATGTGTAGTCTGCTATTTTACTTTCTACAGGTACAGGGTAATTTGTGCCCGGGGTATTGTATTTCACTTTAACATAATAATCATTACCAGCAGTAACACTTATTGGACTTGGCAGATCAAAGGTGTAATAACCTGGCAGTGGGCAGGTTTTCATTGGGATGGAACCCATTAATGAGGATAAGGTTCCGCTGAGCGTATTATAAATTTCTATTGTCACTTTCGCATTACTTCCTGCAACCCAGGTCCCCACTTTTGTAATTTGTTCGTTGGCAGCAGGTATAAATTTAACAAGACCATAACCTGTTTTAGTACCAAAACCAATGGAAGTAGTCATTCCCAGATGATCGTAATAGGAAATTTTAGCATCTGCATTATAATCCACCCTGGCAGGGTAATACGTGGCATCCGTCATTGCTTTGGTATCATTGTAGGATAGGTAAAAGAATCCGTTTTGCCCCCAGGAAGCCCCCCAGCTGTTTTTAATAATCCAGGCACCGGTACCGCCTGCGGTTACTTTTGTATCATCCCAGCCAACAATAAGCACTGCGTGATTATAATCAGAGCTCGATCCACTGTAATAATACGTATAATCAGATTCGTTATAGCTATCATCATCCCAATGGAAGGTGTTATATACGGCACCGAAATCAAATAATGCCTGTTTGATTGCATTTTTATTCCTGGGTAAAAAACGCGCATCTGATACATACGCAGTTGGAGTAAGGCCCGTAGGACAAGCTGTTGATGTGGCAGAATATGGATCCTGTGTTTCTAAATAAGGCCCGGTGCTTCTGCTGAAATAAGAGGTAGCCATTTCGTGGTTACCACCATCGCAGGGTAAATAATCAAAGCCATGACAATTTTTTAAATTATCCTCCGAAAGATCGAAATTACTTAACCCAAGCACTTTCCAACTTGATTCTACAGCACCCATTGTAGGGAAAAGCCAGCAGGAACCGCAATTCCCCTGATCTTTAACCGGAGTAATTTTGCCATTGGTACGCATATCGTAAACCGCTGGCAAGGTTTGCATACTTTTTTGATTGTTATTTTCCGAATAGGCCGTGAAATCAGGAACAACCGTGCCTGGTATTATTCCAAGCACAAAGCCTTCGCGACTTACTTCTCTAACAAGAGCGTTACTCTTTCTCTTCGCCTGGTATTCAATAAAAGCAGGATTTAATGGTGCTTCCTGAATCAGGACTTCCTGCGCGGTAGCAAAAAGTGTAGAAAAGATTGTGAATGCCGAAAGTAGCTGTTTCTTCATTTTTTCAAATTTGAATTAAGAATTCGATTTTTAGAAATTGTGAAAGTGCCTTCAAACCTTCAGCTGCCTGAAAGTCCGGTGAATTATCCGCTAAAGAAGTTGGATGATAAAGAGAGCCGAAATGGCTGATTAAAAGAAGTAATTCTTTTTTCATTCTAGCGGTTTAGGAATAAAGGGCGAACCATTTATTCTTATAGGGTGTTCACTAAATTTAATTGCCTTGCAAAAGTAATACCTTTCGGCAGCGAAAGCAAATTTATTATCAGGTAGAACCCGAATAAGCAAGTTACAAAACCAAATGATATGTAAACCTGGTCTTATACTAGAATTGGAACAGCAAAAAAAAGCCCCACCATACTATTGGTGAGGCTTTATGATTGTAAGTTTAAGAAGTTATTTGATTACCACTTTACCATTGGCAACACCATGTCCGGAAGTATATATTTTATAAAAATAGATACCTGACTCCAAACCATTGCGTGAAACCTCAAATTGTTTAGTGGAAATACCGCTTATTGATTTTACTGTTTTACCCAATACATCTATCATTTCAAACGAATAGATCTCATTCATTTTTTCAGATTTAATTACAAAAGTTGTATTATCACTGAATGGATTTGGGAATACATTAACATTTGCAGCAGTATTCATCTGTTCGGCTACAGATACTGTAGTCATAAACATATTTTCAGTTGTATTGGTAACAACAGCCGCATTATAATCAAAGTAAATATGAGCTGTATTGTGAATTGTTGTACCAATTGGCAAATTTGCTTTTGGTTTTATACGGTATTGGATAAAACCTTGAGAACCAGCTAAATTGGTAGTGCTATCTGGTAAAAATATATTTGGATAGCGAACCGTAATTCTATTTCCTACTAAGGATACAGTGTTTAAATGGCTGTAATTTAATACTTCGAATGTTTCCAGGTTTAAGTTAGCATCCAACGTATCTGTTAAACGGATATTGATAGCCGGTGCCGACCCTGTATTTTGAAAATGAATGGTATAGGTTAACCAATCTTCGTAACCCGGTTCTACATTTGTTGGATAAACTTCTTTAATGTTTGGATCATGAGAGTTTACAACCGGGTAGCAGAACTGATAGTTATTATTGCTCATATTATTATCAGTAACAGGTGTAGTTGCTACAAATACGCAAACCATATCTCCGCCTTGGGCTGTGGTATCTGTAGAAAAAATTAAATTAAATGCTGTATTATTGTTGATGGATGCCAAATCAGAAATATTGTAGGTGTACACCGTACCTGTAACGGAAGGCGTTAAAGCTCCTACACCAGGCCCAACATAGGTCACCGGTCCATTAACAGTTACTGATACAGTACCACTCATGCCAGCAGCACAATTTAGATTATACCATTGTGTCATATCTCCTGCAACAATGCTTAAATTATGCAGCTGACCTGGAAACACAAGCCCAATAGGTAAAACAGATCGAACACCTACATCAAATCCTGATCTGCAGGTAAGCGCGAAATTAACATTCGTATCAAGGCTTGTTAATACAACTGTTGTATCCAAACCAGGATAAGGACATTGGATATCAAAAGGTAAACCAGCTGTATCTACCTCAACAATATAGGTTCCGGCAGAATCGAAAGACTGGTAAACACCATTAAGCGCAGTAACAGTTTGACTTACTAAATTATTAGAGCTGTCATATATCTTTACAGGAATATTTTTTAAATTTTCATCACCAGTATTCTTCATGCAATCACTATTCACATCTTTAAATACATATCCGGCAATACCTTGTGCTGGAGGGCATCCATTAGCGTTACCCGGTAAACATAGAGGATAAGCCAAGGTACCTGAATTCATTGCAGGAATATAATTTGGTAAACAAGTAAACGGATTGTTACTAATAACAAAATACGAGGTATCTACAATCTGAGGAAAAACAGGAAAGCAGGTAATATTATTGTTATCGCACACTAATTGATCTAATCCTGAAGGCAGCAATGGCAGGCTTGTTAACTGATTATAACTACAGGTTAAAAAGCTTAATACATTTGGCAAAGTAGGAAGGGTTGTTAGTTGATTAGTACCGCAACCCAATCTATTAAGTGAAGCTGGCAATGCAGGTAAACTTACTAACAAGTTATTTGTGCAATCAAAATATAAAAGTGCTGCTGGTAACGTAGGAATTGCTGTTAACTGATTTGCACCACAATAAAAATTATAAATTCCGGCAGGCAAAGCGGGAAGAGCAGTTAACTGATTTCCGCTGCAAGATAAATTAGCAAGTCCACTTGGCAAAGTTGGTAAGCTGATTAACTGATTAACATCGCATATTAAATCGGTTAAGGTAACAGGTAAAACAGGAAGAGCTGTTATCTGATTATGACTGCAGTCCACAAAGTGAAGAACAGTTGAAAATGAAGGCAAAGCGGTCAACATGTTTTGATAGCAAGCCAAATACACAAGTGAATCCGGTAATGCAGGAAGGCTTGTTAATTGATTACGCCCACAAATTAAAGTATCCAAAGTAACAGGCAATGCAGGAAGGCTTGTTAATGTGTTCGGATTTAAGGATGGAGCGCCATTACCGCAATCCAACGTTTTAAGGGAATCAAAAAATTGAATCCCATCTAAACTTACAATTCCTAAATTTTCCACATCGATACGTGTTCTAGTTAAAACATCAGCATGAGTAGTATCCAGCATATTTCCGCTGCTCATGGCAGCTGGGATATTAGCAGTTAACCAGGCTGCAAAATTTGCATCCGGAATAGCATAATTATTTTGCGCTGAAACCATTGAAGCGCCTTGAAGCCAGATACTGGCAATTAACAAAAGCATAATTTTGCTTTGTTGTTTTTTGAGGAAAGTAGCTGTTTTTTTCATAATTTTAGATTTGGGGTTAAATGTATTAATTTTTATACCTTATGTATTAATGATCAATTAATTTTATTTAACTTTTCGTTTTCCATAGTCTTAAATTTAGATGTTTAAATTCTACAATTCAAAAGTAAACCAGAAAAATCGGATGAATTTAGGAAAACAAGGAACGTTGATAATGAAATAGTAAACGTAAGACTTCAACAATTTAACGTTTTTGCGAAATCCGGAAAAATGGTCATTTTAAGCCCATATCGGTTATTAATTTAACAACAATGTCTTTTTTTCGGAAGGAAACAGGGACTGTTGCACCATTTTTTAAAACCACAGAACCCCCATCCTGATTGAGGAAACGCGTTATAAAGTTAAAATTAACAAGGTGGGATTTGTGAATCCTTACAAACAGGTGTTCCTGCAACAATTCCTCATATTCTTTTAGGGTCTTACTAACCATCAGCCTTGTATCGTTGGCCAGATGGAACATGGTATAGCTTTCCTGGGCTTCGCAATGAATAATATCAGCAATTTCAACAACATATAAGCTGTTATTGGTGGCTAGTACAATTTTCGTGAATTTGTTTTCCTCTTTAGTCATCGACTTTTCAAGGAAATCAAGCTTGGTGCCCGTGTCTGAAGAAGTTTCAATTATTGATTTTAACCTGTTCACTACAGTAAGTAATTCATCAATATCTATCGGCTTAAGAATATAATCGAATGCGCTGTATTTAAGTGCTTTAATCGCATACTGGCTAAAGGAAGTAACAAAAACAACCTTAAAATTGATGTTTTCGAAACGGTTAAGCAGATTAAAACCGCTTCCATCAGAAAGCATAATATCCAGAAAAACCACGTCCGGCTGGTATTTATTAATGGCCAGAAAACCTGATTCAACGCTGTCTGCCTCTCCAAGTATGGTTACTTCCGGACAATAGGTAGTAAGGTAATTTGACAACGTAAACCTTGCATTTCCTTCATCATCAATAACTAAAGCTCTTATCATTGGAGTTTTCTGTTCCGCAAAGGGATATTTAATTCTACTTTGGTTCCTAGAGGATGGTGATTTTCATCCTCTAAATCAATCATCCGCGAATATACATCAATATTTTCTTTGGCATTTATTAATTCTAAACGTTCCTTTAAAATTGAAATTCCTAAAGATTTATGCGCCAATTCCATTTGTGATTTGATCTCAGCTGCTTTTTTTCTACCTACTCCGTTATCAATAATTTCACAATGTAAAATATTGCCTTCTATTTTGAAATTAACATCTATGCGCCCATTCTCATCCTTCCTTGGCCCGATTCCATGAATGATGGAATTTTCAATATAGGGCTGTATCAGCATAGAAGGGATTTCAATTAATTCGGGATAAATTGATTCATCAACAGAAATAAAATAGTTGAACTTTTTTCCGAAGCGTAATTTTTCGAGGTCTAAGTAGTCTTCCAGCATTTTTAATTCCGAATCGAGTGAAATAAATGCATGCTCCGAATTTTCCAGGATGGAACGGATCAACCTGGCAAATTTCGATAGAAATTTTGCTGCTGAAGTCGGATCATTTTGTATCATAAAACGCTGGATGGAAGCCATGCAATTAAATATAAAATGAGGATTCATTTGTGAACGAAGCGCCTTCAGCTCCGAATTAAACCATTTTAATTCCAGCTCAAATTTATTTTTCTCTAAAGCTTCTTTTTCCTGGATCGCTTTTATCCGATCAATTTTGCGCCTTTGAATAAAAAACAAAACAATAGCAACGCAGCCTATTATCAGCACTACCAGTACCCCGTATACAATTCTTTTCTCGTCTTTGGCTTTCTGCTCTTTTATTTCCTGTTCAGCCTTTGCGAGCACTTCCTTTTTTTCGAACTCATACTGCAATTGTTTTTTTAAAGCTTCTTTTTGAGTTTTTTCATTGCTAATATTATCTGCGGTTTGTTTGAACAAATAATGCATTTCGTACGCTTCCTTATACTTTCCCTCCGCTGCGTATATTTTACTTAGCAATTCGCTTGCTTGTCTTATATTTATTGATAATCCGGATGCCTGCGCGGTTTCAAGTGCGGCTATGCTGTGTTTTTGGGCAAGCGTATAATTTTTTTGTTTAAAATAAGTGGTTGCAAGCCCAATTAATGAGCTGCTGTATATTATTTTATCATCAATCTCCTTCCCTGCTTCCAGACTTTTTTGATAATATTCGAGTGCCTTTTCGTAATTATTTAAATTTACATATAAGGTACCTATATTATTTAGTAAATAAGTCATCCCCTCCTTGTCCTGCACTTCTTCCAGAATTTTTAAACTTTTCTGATAGTATTCGAGTGCTTCGCTGGTCTGCAACGAGTTTGTATATATACTTCCAATATTATTAAGCGCATTGGCAATTGCCAATTTATCATTAAGCCTTTCCACTATTTTTAAACTTTTTTGACAATATTCCAATGCTTTGGGCGCATCTCCCTGATTGGAATAGATCATTCCGATGCTATTTAAGGAGGTGGCTATCCCCTGCTCATCTTGAATTTCTTCCTGTAATTTTAAACTTTTATAATGGTATTCTAATGCTTTGGAAAGATTCCCTTGCGTTTCATAACCGTCACCTATATTACCGAATATCAAGGCTT
Organism: Bacteroidota bacterium; assembly: GCA_040387415.1. Taxonomy (GTDB): domain Bacteria; phylum Bacteroidota; class Bacteroidia; order 2-12-FULL-35-15; family 2-12-FULL-35-15; genus 2-12-FULL-35-15. The sequence continues at coordinate 55,314 of JAZKDU010000011.1, read as the reverse complement.
TATAGCCAATAAAAACGTTTCGGGAAATACCGGTTGCAGTGGATAAATTATTTTCTATAATGGCTAAGCCCATTTCATAAAGTACGTTTACTGTATCTGGATTTGAAACAGCAAATTCACCAGCAATAGCAATGAGGGCATTTACTCTAAGAGTATCCTGTTTTGCTGTTTTTAAAACAATTTGAAGCGAATCAATTGTTTTAGTTGGAACGTTTTCACGAGCCTGAACACTGTTCCAAACAAGAAGGGCAAATAAACTAAGTAGGAATAGTTTTTTATTCATTATTCAAAAAATCGGTTGTTAAAATCCTTTATATACTACTCTTCAAATAATTCACAATGGTTACTGCCTCTTTTGCTTGTTTTACATCATGCACCCTTAAAATTTTGGCTCCCTTCTCTAATGCAATGGTATTCAGCACGGTAGTCCCATTTAAAGCATCTGCCGCTTTGATATTTAATACTTTATTCACCATTGATTTTCGGGAAAAACCAACTAACAAAGGCTTGCCGAGCGCATCCAACTTCTCTAATCTGTTAATTAACTGATAGTTATGCTCTACTGTTTTACCAAACCCAAACCCTGGGTCTAAAATCACTTTCGAAACACCCAATGCACTTAATTTGCTCAACTGTTTACTAAAAAAGTCATAAACATCTTTGCTTACATCTTCATAATCAGGATTTTGCTGCATGGTTTGAGGTGTTCCCTGTATGTGCATCAGTACATACGGTACCTGCAATTTTGCAATGGTGTGAAACATTTTATCATCCATTGTTCCACCAGAAATGTCATTGATAATATCAGCACCAGCTTCAACTGCTTGCTCTGCCACCAGGGCTCTGAATGTATCCGCTGAAATCATAATTTCCGGGAAATTTTTTCTTAAGGATTCTATGACTTTGATCAAACGTTCCAGTTCTTCTGTTTCTGATATGTCTTTTGCTCCCGGCCGGGTGGAATAAGCTCCAACATCAATAATATCGGCACCTTCCTCAACCATTTGCCGGGTATGTTCAAGCCATTCACTTTCAGAGTTATACTTGCCACCATCAAAAAATGAATCAGGTGTTACATTCAAAATTCCCATGACCAAGGGTGTGGAATTCCTGTTGAAAATCTGTTCTATTTTTTGATAAAAAACTGTATCTTGCGGGCGCATTTAAAGATTTATTGAGTTAGAGATTTGCTGAATTTGTGAAAGTAGGAATTTTAATACTATTAGCTGCCAAATTCATCAATATCTATTTAATAATTCTCTAATCTAAAAAAAATAATTTTTATAATATGAATAAAACCGCCACTCAATACGATACCGAAATTGCTTTATGCAAAGATATTTTCATTAAAAAAATGAAAGATTATGGTACCGCCTGGCGAATTCTGCGTACCAGCTCCATTACCGATCAGATCTTTATCAAAGCCCAACGCATCCGTAATATCGAGGATAAAGGCACTCAAAAAATAAGCGAAAATATCCGTTCTGAATATGTTGGTATTATTAACTATTCCATCATTGGATTAATTCAGCTGGGTTTAAAAAACGACAGCCGGATGGATCTCCCTGCTGACGAAGTTGGTAAATTATATGAATCCTTTGCAAATGAGGCAAGGAATTTGATGGAAAACAAAAATCATGATTATGGTGAAGCCTGGAGAGATATGCGTGTGAGCTCGTTAACTGATTTAATTTTAATGAAACTGCTGCGTATCAAGCAGATAGAGGACAATAAAGGCGAAACTATTATATCAGAAGGAATTGATGCAAATTTTCACGATATGATCAATTATGCGATTTTTGCATTAATTAAACTGAGTGAGTAAAAACATAAAAGCCAGTAGTTTTAGTTAATTCCTGAAATTTGTTGCAAAAAACAATCTTAAATAAACATTATAAATTATGAAAATAGTTACCAATATTGCCCGTCTTTTAGTAGGACTCCTGTTCATCTTCTCTGGCTTTATAAAAGCAAATGATGCGGTTGGCTTTGCGTATAAATTAGTGGAGTATTTCGAAGTTTTCGGGACTCACTTTTTAATTCCAGTTGCCTTGCCACTAGCTATTTTCATCTGCGTATTCGAAATAATATTGGGATTCACTTTATTGATGGGAGCAAGAGTTAAATTAACGCTTTGGCTGTTGTTATTGATGATTGTATTTTTCACATTTCTTACCTTCTATTCGGCCTATTTTCAAAAAGTATTGAGCTGCGGTTGTTTTGGCGATGCCATTCCCCTAACTCCTTGGGAGTCTTTTACAAAAGATTTGATATTGCTGGTTTTAATTATTATACTATTCATTGGCCGTCAGTTTATTCAGCCTCTTTTCGGCCAACGGTTTGAAAATGCGTTATTGGTAATTGTAGTAATTGCTTCTACAGCCTTCCCAATATACACGTATAATTATTTACCTGTTATCGACTTCCGTCCCTATGCGATTGGTAAAAATATTCCAGAGCAAACCAAAGGAATACCCGATGAGGTTCAGTTCTATTACCTTTTAAAAGACAAAAAAACAGGGGAAACAACTGAAGTAACTAAATGGCCTGAAAACTGGGACCAAAAATATGATTACGTAAGTAACAGAACCGAAGTAACTAAAAAAGGAATTGATCCTAAAATAAAAGATTTTGCTATTTCCAACCTGGAAGGCAGCGATTACACACAGGATATTATTGAGAATCCGAATTATAACTTTTTATTGATCTGTTATGATCTTGACAAAGCCGAAAAAGATGTTTTTGGTAAAGTGAACGACTTCTCTGCACTTTGTAAACAGGATAGCATTGCCTTTATCACGCTTACTGCCTCAACAGCTGGAACCATTGATAAATTTAAGCAAGAGGCTAAAACAAATATCGACTTTTATAATACAGACGGAACTGTTTTAAAAACAATGATCCGCTCCAATCCGGGGTTAATGCTATTAAAGGGAGGAACTGTGATTGATATGTGGCATTACCATTCATTCCCATCCTACAATGATGTGAAAGAAAAATACTTTAAGAAGTAGATTGTGATAAAATTTATACTGAAACGCTTATTCTACGGCTTTCTTGTATTACTGGGCGTTATTACTGTAGTGTTTCTATTGTTTAATGTATTACCCGGTGATCCAGCCAGGTTGATGCTGGGCCAGCGTGCCGACCAGGCTTCCATTGATGCTATCAATAAGGATCTGGGCCGTGATCAGCCCATGTCTACCCAGTTTTTAATGTACCTGAATGATTTATCGCCTATTTCGGTGCATGATCCTGTTAATAAAGCACATCATCTTTATTTAAACCCGGATAAATATACTTCCTGGCAAAAATTAGTATCCGTATCCAATACAAAAATTTTAGTGGTGAAATTTCCTTACTTACGAAGGTCTTACATCACCAAACGTAAAGTATCAGATATCATTATTGAAACGCTGCCGGAAACAACGGTATTGGCTCTATCATCCATTACTTTTGGTTCTATTCTTGGTATTTTAATAGGTGTATTCTCTGCATTGAAGAGGAATTCATGGTTTGATAAATCATCCTTAATTTTCGCCATTTTCGGAATGGCCCTTCCCTCCTTCTTTGTTGGATTAATCATTGCCTGGTTGTTTGGCTTTATCCTTCGTGATTATACCGGCTTAAACAATGTAGGCTCCTTATTTACAACCGATGATTTCGGAGAAGAACATATTTCCTTAAAAAACCTGATTTTACCCACTATTACGCTGGGGCTAAGGCCATTGGCTATTATTATTCAGCTTACCCGCAGCTCATTGCTGGATATACTTTCGCAGGATTATATCCGAACAGCAACAGCAAAAGGATTGAGTTTTTATAAAGTAGTTTTTAAACATGCATTAAAAAACGCTCTTAACCCTGTTATTACAGCCATTTCAGGATGGTTTGCCGGCTTAATGGCTGGTGCAGTGTTTGTAGAAATCATTTTTAACTGGAAAGGTATTGGCTATGAGGTAGTTGATGCGCTTAACAAAAATGATTTGCCTGTTGTAATGGGTGCGACACTTGTATTTGCTGTAATTTTTGTAATAATTAACATTGGGGTTGATATTATTTATGGTATTTTAGACCCTCGGGTAAGAGTACAATAAATCCATCGATCGTCCCGAAGAAAAAATTTGTTCCTCCTTCTTCTTTTATAGAGGGCTAAATAAGAAAATAGCAATTAATTAACTCACATTATCTTCCTACTAGGTAAGATAATAAGATAGCATTGTATGAGAAAAAAAATAATTGTAGCTAACTGGAAAATGAATAAAACGCTGGCTGAAGGCATTCAGCTGGTTCAGGAAATAAGTAATGAATTAGGTTCATCTTCCGATGTGTTAAAAATAATTGCTCCTTCTCATATCCATTTGGCTGCTTTGGCTGATAAACTAAAAGCTGTGGAGGGATTTGAAGTAGCGGCCCAAAACTGTCATCATATTTCCAATGGTGCCTATACTGGAGAAGTATCAGCCGAAATGGTGGCTTCCTCAGGTGCAAAGTATGTGATTATAGGTCATTCTGAGCGCAGGCAGCATTTTGGAGAAAACAATGAGATACTTGCCCAAAAAGTGAATATCGCCTTGTTAAATAACCTAACACCCATTTTCTGCATTGGCGAAAATCTCACGGAACGTAATGCAAATCAGCACCTTGAGGCGGTAAAAAAACAATTGAAAGAAAGCTTATTTCATTTATCACCTAATGATTTCAGTAAACTGATAATTGCTTATGAACCTGTTTGGGCTATTGGAACTGGCGTTACCGCTTCTGTTCATCAGGCACAGGGAATGCACAATCACATCCGTTCCGAAATCAATAAAAAATACGGTAAAGATATATCGGGAGAAATGCCTATACTTTATGGAGGTAGCTGTAATCCTAAAAATGCAAAAGAGCTCTTTGCCTGTATCGATGTTGATGGTGGACTTATAGGTGGAGCTTCACTTATTGCTGCCGATTTTGTTGCTGTAGTTAATTCTATTTAAAACTACTTCGGCATTATTGCTTAAAATTATAAAAACTAACGTTTCTAGGGAGATTCCTGAAAATATTTGAAAGATGAGCTATATTGAACTAAATGTCCAGGTTAATCCAAAGGAACAAGGAAGCGATGTATTAATTGCCGAACTATCCGAAATTGGATTTGAAAGTTTTGTTGATACCGACAACGGATTTTCCGCTTATATAAATGAGGAGCAATATCAGGAAACTGAAATTACTTCTCTGTTTTCAAATTATTCTGATTTCTTTAAAATCAATCACACTATAAAAACCATTGCTCAACAAAACTGGAACAAAGAATGGGAAAGCAATTTTCAACCCATTGATGTTGACGGGAAATGTTTGATAAGAGCTCCTTTTCACAAAGCGGAAAAGAGTTACCAATATGATATAATAATTGAGCCTAAAATGTCATTTGGAACAGGACACCATAACACCACTCAGTTAATGATTCAAAAGTTAATGAAATTAGACATTTCAGGGAAATCATTATTAGACATGGGATGCGGTACTGGTGTTTTAGCTATACTCGCATCGATGATGAACGCCAAGCCAATTACTGCTATAGATACGGATCAGTGGAGCTATGAAAACAGTATCGAAAATTTACAAAAAAACGCCATTGACAATGTAGTTGTTTATAAAGGGAATGCAGAAATGTTGGATGATAAAGTATTTCATACTATTTTAGCAAACATCAATAAAAACGTATTGTTAGCTGATATGGCGGTGTATAACAAATCACTTCAAAAAAATGGAAACCTTGTATTAAGCGGTTTTTTTGAAACGGATGTGGATGAACTCCACCAAAAAGCCATGAGTTTGGGTTTGCAATTGGAAGAAAAAGTTGTGAATAGCCAGTGGACAATGTTGCACTTTATTAAAAGTGAGTAATTTGAATAGTTAGATAAGAACCGAAGATAATTTACAGATGAAAAATTTCAAATACCTTTTATTCCTTTTTATTGCCTTGTCGTATACAACAAAAGGATTTGCGCAGCTTAACCCTGTTAAACAATATTCAGAGGACCCAATAAAATTTCTTGAAGAAATTAAATTCATGTTTGAAGCTACAAACATGGGTAAAAAAGAAATTAAGGATTTTATGGAGCAGTTTACATTAGCCTGGAATTCACCTAAATATAATGAAAAGTTAAAAAAAGCCACTTACAATTCATGTAACTTAATGATTAAGAAAAAGTTACGAATTTTACCGGAGTACAAAAGTTATCTTACCTCGGTAATGAACTTTGTAAATTCAAATCAAAGCGAGGATAATTTTATTGCATGGCAGGAATGTATCAATAAAATATTAAGCGGTAAAATCATTAAATACTATTCGGAATATCTTGAAATGAGTGAAAACTTATTTGCTTCCAATACGTTCTATAAATCAGCTGTAGTAGAATATTCCTCCAGTAATAATAATTATAAATTTGAATATGACAGCGTGCCTATTGTTATTTTCCCCGGTTTGAATTTGCGTTGTTTCAATAATCAGAATGATAGTGGAATAGTTTATAATACAAAAGGTACCTATTATCCATACACCGGTATATTTATTGGACAAAATGGAAAAGTGAACTGGAAACGTGCTGGTTTGGAAGAAAATGCGGTGTATGCCGAATTAAAAAAGTATCAGATAACACTTAAAACAAGCGGCTTTACTGCAGATTCTGTTATGTTTTATAATACCAATTACTTCCAAAAACCGTTGAAAGGCCGCCTAACAGAAAAAGTAGTTTCTGAAAAAGGGGCTAATATTTCTTATCCGCGATTTGATTCTTACAGCAAAAGGATGAAAATCCCTGAAATTGCGAAGGACGTTGATTATGATGGTGGATTTAGTATGCGCGGTGCTAAATTTTTGGGGTCGGGAAGCAAGGAAGAGGATGCAAACTTAATTTTTAAGCGCGAAGGAAAACAATTTTTGACCGTTGGTGCTAAGTCAATTGGTATAACAAAAGATAAGCTCACCGCAGAAAATGCTAATATTAAATTCCGCTTTGATAAGGATACAATAACTCATCCAAGCGTTAATATGAAATTTATGGTTGAAACCCGTATGTTGTCCTTAATCCGTAGCAATAATGGTATTTCAAAATCTCCTTTTAGTAATTCTTATCATGAAATAGATATGTATTTTGAAGAGTTATTATGGAAAATTGATGATCCTAAAATTGATCTAAAAATGCTTGTAGGTAATTCACAGGAGGATGCTACATTCGAATCATCAACCTATTTCCGTGCTGATCGGTATTCGCGTTTGCAGGGATTGGACGCAGTCAATCCCTTAATTCAGATGCGCGATTATGTAAAGAAAAATGGAAATTCACGCGATTTTTATGGTACTGAATATGCGCAATACTTAAAATTTTCTCCTAATGAAGTACGTCCCAATCTGGTTAGTTTAGCCGCTTTGGGCCTAATTACCTACGACACGGAAGACGATGAAGTTCATGTAAATGATAAGTTATTTGATTACATTGCTTATCGAACAGGAAAACTGGATTATGATGTTATTCAATTCCCATCAGTAGCACGCGGAACCAATAACGCAAGTATAAATTTATTGAATTATGACATGACCATATTCGGTGTTAAACAGATATTCATGAGTGATTCTCAAAGTGTTACAATCTACCCTGCCGAGCAAAAAATTATTTTAAAGAAAAACCGCGACTTTGTTTTTGCTGGTGTTATTCGTGCAGGCCGCTTTGATTTTTTTGGTAAAGAATTTTCGTTTGATTATAATAAATTTATAATTGATTTAAAAAACGTTGATTCACTCCGTTTAACGGTAAAATCTATTGAAGCAAATGCTTATGGTGAATTTCCTTTGGTACGGGTAAAAACGGTTATTGAGCATATCAATGGAAACCTGGAAATTGATGGTCCCGAAAATAAATCTGGAATTAAAAAGCTCGCTAAATATCCTATATTCAACAGCTTCAAAGATTCTTATGCCTATTACAACAAAAAACAAATCCAAAATGGCAAATATCCAAAAGAAAAGTTCTATTTCCATTTAGATCCTTTTACTATTGATAGTTTGGACAATTTCTCTAACGAAGGGTTAGTTTTTAAGGGAGAAATGGTTACCGCTGATATTTTTCCGGTATTCAGAGAATCCCTGAGGTTGCAACCTGATTATTCATTAGGATTTATAAGTCAAACTCCAGCTGCAGGGTATCCTGTGTATGGAGACAAAGGAACCTACAATAGTGCTATCAAATTAAGTCACCAGGGCTTAAAGGGTGCCGGTATCCTTAATTACGTTACCTCTGTTTCCGCCTCAAGTGATTTTACCTTTTATCCCGATTCTACTAAAGCAATTGCTCAGAATTTTGATATTAAGGAACAAAAAACTCCTCCAGAATTCCCTAAAGTGCATGGCGAAGATGTAAGAATACATTGGTCACCTGCAAAAGATATTTTAAGGGCATGGAATAGCAAGGATAAAAAATTCTCCGCGTATAATGGATTGTCCGAATTCTATGGACAGTTATCTCTTACCCCGCAAGAGTTAACAGGTAATGGAACGGCTGATTTTAACAGTGCGAAGTTAGATTCTAAATTAATTTCTTTTAAGTCCATCTCTTTCGATTCGGATACTGCGAATTTTGCTCTTAAAGATATAGCCACCGGAACTGTAGCCTTTGCAACATATAATGTAAAAGCAAAAGTGGACTTTTCAAAACGGATGGGTGAATTTAAATCCAATGGTAAAGGATCAATTGTGGAATTTCCTTCCAACCAGTACATCTGTTTTATGGAAAGTTTCAAATGGTTTATGGATGACAGCAATATTGAAATTGGCGGAAGTGAAAAACAAAATACGGCAGCGGCTGCAAATAAAAATGACTTAGATTTGGAAGGCCCCGAATTTATATCCGTACATCCAAAACAGGATTCATTGCGTTTTCATGCATCTTCGGGTAAATATGATTTGAGAAAACTCGAAATTTCTGCAAAAGGTGTAACCTATATCAATCTGGCTGATGCTCGTGTTTATCCTGATAAAGGTGATGTATTTGTTGATAAAAATGCAGTAATGCGCCCGCTAACCGAGTCAAAAATCATTGCCAATTCGGTTACTAAATACCATAATTTGTATAATTGTACCATTACAGCACATACCCGTAAAAGTTATTCAGGCTCAGGTTACTATGATTATATTGACGAAACGAAAGCAAAACGGACATTTTATTTCAGCGATATTGGAGTAGATACAACCTTTCAAACGTATGCGGAAACAGATATTAGTGATACTTCCAAATTTGGTTTGAGTCCTAATTTTGAATACAAAGGAAAAGTTAAATTAAAGGCCGCCAAAAATTTCTTGGTATTTGATGGTGCAGCCCGTATAACGCACGAATGTGCTGGAATATCAAAATCCTGGTTTAAATTTGAATCTGAAATTGATCCTAACCTAATCTATATTCCTATTGCAAAAGAACCTGTTGATGCTGGTGGTAAACCAATTGCTGCATCCTTAATGGTTACAACGGATTCCACCCATTTTTATTCGGCATTTTTATCACCAAAAAAGTCTACCAACGACCCCTATGTGCTACCTGCTGATGGCTTTTTGTTTTTCGATAAAGCTTCGCGAGAGTACCGCATATCTAATAAAGAAAAATTGGTTGAACGTTCCTTGACTGGAAATTACCTGAGTTTAAGCACTTCCGATTGCAAAGTGTATGGTGAAGGAAAAATTAATTTGGGCGGAGAATTAGGTCAGGTTAAAATAGAGTCTTATGGAAGTGCCACTCATACCCTAATAAAAGATTCAACCTCATTTGATATGTTAATGTCTCTCGACTTTTTCTTTGATGACGGGGCTATCAATAAAATGGGCGAGGCCGTTGTTGCTGCTACAGGCTTAACAGGAACAGATATGGCACGTCCCGTATTTGAAAAAGGATTACGTGAAATGTTAGGTAAAGAACAGGCCGACAAGTTAATTTCACAATTGAATTTGTACGGTTCTTATAAAAAATTCCCTGATGAATTAAAGAAAACTTTATTCCTCAATGATGTGAAAATGAAATGGAATAAGGAGACCCGCTCTTATACTTCCACCGGTCAAATCGGGATTGGTAATATTAACAAGAACCAAATTAATAAATTGGTTGAAGGAAAAGTTGAACTGATAAAAAAGCGTGGGGGTGATATTTTAAATATATATTTGGAAATTGATCCTAATAATTGGTATTATTTCAATTATACCCGTGGAACAATGCTTGCGGTGTCTTCTAATGAAGCTTTCAACACCATTTTAAAAGAATTGAAACCGGATAAACGCAAGAAAGCAGGAGAAAAGGGAGAGCAGGATTATTACTATAATATTTGTCCTCCAAGCAAAAAGACGTTATTTTTACGAAAAACTAAGGATCCAAAAGAACCAGAAGAATAGTGCTGACAACAAATAACATATTACTTTTACTAGGCGCTTACCTTTTAGGCTCCATTCCTACTGCTGTTTGGATCGGGAAATATTTTTATAATATTGACGTTCGGGAGTATGGCAGTGGAAATGCTGGTGCAACAAATGTTTTCCGGGTATTGGGCAAAAAAGCCGGCATTCCGGTATTAATAATTGATGTTTTAAAAGGTTTTTTAGCAGTCGGTCTGGCCTATTTCAGTGTCAACATTCCAAATACCTATCAGTTTATTAATTTACAGTTAGTGCTTGGTATTGCTTCTCTTGTAGGGCATATATTTCCAATTTTTGCTTCCTTTAGGGGCGGAAAAGGTATAGCAACCCTTTTAGGGATAATTCTGGCAATTCTGCCTTATGCCGCTTTTATTTCTATCGGGATTTTTATTATCGTTTTGCTTATTTCAAGCTATGTCTCATTAAGCTCCATGACAGCAGCTGTATCGTTTCCTATCATTGTAATTGTTATTTTTAAAACTACCACTCCATCATTGATTATCTTTTCAATATTAATAGCAATAATGGTTTTGATAACACATCAAAAAAACATTGAACGTCTGCTGAAAAGAGAAGAATCAAAAGCTAACCTGATCAAAAAAAAGAAGGTAAAATCTACTGAAGGCCAAATGGAAACCGAATAGCATAATGAAACTAAATCATTAAAAATTCAATTTGAGCAATTATACTTCCATACCAAAAACAATAATTGTATTCCTATTAATATCATGCACCTATTACTCTAAAGCTCAAATAATTACAATTCAAGGGCAGGCATACGACAAGGAAAGTAAATTACCATTACCAAAATTGATGATCATTAACAAACGTACCAATAATGGTATTTTTGCGGATTCCGAAGGTAAATTTTCAATTTCAGCCCTCCAAACCGATACTATTTTATTATCAGCGCTTGGCTTTAGACAAAAAAGAATCTGTTTAAAGGATTCCATTGCTAAAAAGCAATATAACCTCTACATCCCCCTCGACAAATTATATTTTACATTAAAGGAAGTGAGCGTATTTGCAACCCGTAATTTAAATGAAATTCAAGAGGATATAGATAAACTGGGTATTAGAAAAACATACAGTGTAGAAGGCATTGATGCATTAGAAAGTCCGATTACCTATTTATACGAACGTTTTAGTAAGTTTGGAGAATCAAAACGAAAGGTTGCCGAATGGGAAAATGCTGATCTTAAGCGTGATATATTAAAAGATCTTTTTAGATTATATATTAAACACGATATTATTGATTTAAGTGAAGATGAATTTGACGCTTTCATAAAATATCTTCATCTAAGTGATGAATTTATGCAGAATTCTACACAATTGGAACTTACAATGGCCATCAAAGGCAAATATGAAAGCTTCAAGTATCGCTGGAGGTAATAAATTTCAAAGAACTGATTATAAAACACTTAACACGACAACCTTAATTCTGAAATATCGGTACAAATCATTAATGATATTGATTTAATACTTCTCTAATACCTAATACCTAGTACCTGATACTTAATACTTAATACTAAGTACTTAATACTAAAAAAAACTATGAACCTCTGGAACCAGGCACCGTTTATACGTTTAATGCTTCCATTTTTGACAGGCATCATTTGCGCTGTTTATTTTCCTTTCCAAACCCAGTTAATTATTTATTGTCTAGTTACACTGTTAACTATTATCACGTTATTAATACTTTTTCCAAAACTCAACTTCTCTTATAAAAAATCTGCCTGGTTCGGATTAATTGTCAATAGTATTTTGTTTTTGCTGGCTTACCATCTAACTATTTTAAAAACCGAGAAATTCTCTGCCAATCATTTTTCTAATTATACAGATAGTACTCAATTTGTTTATACAAGACTTACAGATCCATATTTGGAAAAGGAAAAATCATTAAAAGCAGTGGTAGAGGTTCTTGCAGTAAAACAGGGTGACGCCTGGAAAAAAACATGCGGAAAGGCTATGGTATATTTTAAAAAAGATTCCCAAGCCTTAAAGTTGAGTTATGGTGATGAACAAGTAATGAAAATCCATTTTAATGAAGTTCCTCAGCCTCAAAACCCAGGAGAATTTAATTACAAACGTTTTTTATCCTTTCACAATGTATATCATCAGGCTTACATAAAGAGTGAAGATTGGGTGTATAGTGGAAAGAACACCGGATACGCAATATTCCGTCATTCCATAAATTTACGAAATGGCTTGTTAAATGTCCTTTCCAAAAATAATTTGTACGGTGACGAGTACGCTGTAGGTTCGGCTCTATTATTAGGCTGTGTTGATAAACTTGACGCTGATATTATTTCAGCCTATTCAAGTACAGGTGCACTGCATGTTTTATCCGTTTCAGGCTTGCACGTAGCTATTGTATATGTAGTTTTTAACTGGCTGCTTTTCTTTTTTAATAAAGTAAAATATGGGAATATAATCAAAGCCATTTTGCTGATTCTGTTGCTTTGGTTTTATGCATCTCTCACAGGCCTTTCCCCATCAGTATTACGCGCGGCCACCATGTTTAGCTTTATTATTATAGCAAAAGCATATAACCGATACACCAATATTTACAATACCTTGGCAGCATCTGCTTTTTTGTTACTGTTGATTAATCCCTATTTAATTATGAAAGTGGGATTCCAGCTTTCGTATCTCGCTGTAATCGGCATCGTTTATATTCAACCCAAAATATACAATTGGTTTGAAGTGGATAATTGGTTATTGAATCAGATCTGGACTATCACTTCAGTTTCCATTGCTGCTCAAATAGCAACATTCCCTTTAGGATTGCATTATTTCCACCAATTCCCCAACTATTTTTTGCTATCCAATTTAATTGTCATTCCTATTTCCACTGCTATTATTTACATTGGTATTGCACTATTCGCTTTCGCGAAAATCTCATTTATTGCAAGCTACCTTGCAATAGGCTTTGGCTGGTGCGTATGGGTGCTGAACCAATCGGTAATTATTATTGAAAAATGGCCCTACTCATTATTAAGAGGAATTTCAATAACTGTTTTTGAAACATGGCTATTTTACGGATTAATCATCCTGTTTTTTTACTATTTTATGAAGCGCAAATTTATGCACCTTGTTTTTGCACTGGTTTTGGTGGTTATAATTATGTGCTCACAAGTTATAGAACAGCAACAACAGTATCAGCAAAGAAAAATAGTGGTATATAATGTTCCAAAAACAAGTGCAATCGATTTTATAAGTTCTAAAAGTAATGTATTACTTACGGATACGGCTTTTGCTCATAATGAAAGTGGGTTATTATTCCGTATTAAACACAATTGGTGGGACTTAGGGATAAATAACAATCAAATCATTTCTGGTAATTTAACCACAAATAATCTTAAAATAGACAATAATTACATTCAATTTTTCAATAAAAAAGTGATTATAATTGATACCAACCAAAACTATGAAAAACCCATTATTCCGCTATCTATCGAATACCTTGTTATTTCCAAAACACCACATATCCGTATAGCAGAATTATTAAAACACTACCATCCTAAAATGATTGTGTTCGATTCCTCCAATTCAGAATATCGTATACAGAGTTGGAAATCTGAATGTATTGCCCTTAACCAGGCCTATTATTCTGTCATTGATTCAGGCGCATTAATTGCCGATTTATAAACGTAATTCATCCGATAATTTCTTCACTGCTCTTTTAAGATTCACAAAAACCGATTTAATGTTTTAAATTTGCATTATGAATCTCAAAATTGGTGATAAAGTCCGTTTTTTAAACGAAAAAGGTGAAGGTGCGGTTAGTAAAATTATTAATAAAACTACTGTAGGAATTACTATTGAAGATGGGTTTGAAATACCATATACGGTTTCGGAACTTGTTTTAATATCAAGAGAAACTTCATCAGAAGCTGCTCCTGTAAGGAGAATAGCTGAATCAGAACCAATTAAAGTTAAAAAAGAAACATCACTTAAGAAAAAAGAGCCCGAAGGTATTTACGTAGCCTTTTCTCCCGAAAAAATAAATGATATTCAGCACTCTGATATCAATGTATGGCTAATCAATAATTCAGTCTATCAAATTGTATACAGCTACTCATTATTTCAAAACGGAAATTTCACCACTCTTGAAACTGGCACCGCTAAAGCCTTTGAATCTTTATTAATAGAAACCATTGATCGAAAAGAATTAAGCGATTTTTCAACATTTAAAATTGAAGCTTTATTTTTTGATACAAAGGTTCATGAGCACCAGTCGCCCATAAGTGAATTGGTAAAATTAAAACCCATAAAATTATATAAGGAAAATGCATTTTTAAGCAACGACTTTATTTCTGAAAAAGCCCTGGTAATGCGTGTTTATAATATGGACAGTGCCAATGAAGAAATTCAATTTGAATCAAAACTGGATCTTTCAAAAATTTTATTTCAAAAACAAAGCCATTCCAATATTCAAAAAAAGTCAAAGCCAAATGCCATAAATAATCCAGCCTTAGAAATGGAAATTAACCTTCATATTGAAGAGTTAATAGACAATTACAAAGGAATGAGCAATGCCGAAATTGTGATAGTACAGTTAAAACATTTTCAAAATACCTTGGATACCGCCATTAATGAACATTACAGAAAGTTAATTGTAATTCACGGAGTTGGAAATGGCAGGTTGAAACAGGAAGTACGTGCAATACTTTCATCCTATAACAACCTTCAATACTACGATGCATCCTACAGTAAATATGGCTTTGGAGCAACTGAAATCTCAATTAGCTGATAGTTACTTGTAATGTTTAGATGTGTATAAATAAGATATGACTCCATCAGAATTCAAGGTTATTTGGACACAAGATGACAATTCACTTTGTCCAATATCAATAGACAGACTTAACGATTTAAATCTAAAACAAGCAACAATTGACTTTCTAACTGTTGCTGGACTTCCAGACAATGTTGCACCATATTTATCATTTATAAAGGACACAGATGACAAATATTTTGGGATTAATAGGCTGACCAAGCAATATGATTTTCTTGAAAGTGAATATGAGAAATTTGTTGTAATTGGTTCTGATGGGAGTGGTAATCCTATTGCAATAAATACGTCTATGAATGATCGGATCGAATGGCTTGACCACGAAGATTTATTTTCATCTAGATATTTAAATAACTCTATTAATCAGTTAGCCGAAATACTAATTATTTATAAAAACTTTATAACGCAAATTTTATTAGAAAATGGAGAAGATGCATATATGGATGCAAACTTCTCAGACTCACATTTTGAGAATTTAAAACAAAAAATTGTAAATGTTGACAGTATCGCATTAATAGAAGAAGGATTTTGGAAGGAAGAACTCGAAATGTTATTAGTAAATAGAGAATATTATGCAAAAAAATAAAGAATAAGGACTGTTGACAATTATACTATGTGTGTGACCTGTGCTTTTACGAACCATCTATCCGCTTCAAGCTAAAAACTGTTATTTATTCACTTTCAAAAACATTCCACCGTCATTGCGAGCCCTCTTCGCAGAAAGGGCGTGGCAATCTCAAGCCCCCATTCACTATTGGTCAGAGATTACTCCTTAAAACCATAACGTTTTTATTCTAAAAAAGAATTTCATTCTTAAGACCCATTATAATTCTAAATCAGCTAAATCCTACAATTTTGCGTACCTTTACAACAGCAGGCCGTTCTATCGCTGCCTTTCTACTAATGAAAGGGAGAGGAAAGTCCGGGCAACACAGAGCATCCCACTTCCTAACTGGAAGGTCTTGTAGAAATGCAGGAACAGCAAGTGCCACAGAAAAATACAGCCTCCGCAGCAATGCGTGGTGATGGTGAAAATGTGAGGTAAGAGCTCACGGAAATGGCTGGCAACAGCTATTTCGGGTAAACCTTGGGAGTTGAAAGACCAAATAAACCGGAGCTTTAGAGCTGCTCGCTCAATTCCGGAGGGTAGGTTGCTTGATCCTTTCGGTGACGAAAGGGCTAGATAAATGATAGAACTCGACAGAACCCGGCTTACAGGCCTGCTTTTTTTCGCTACTTAATCGATGAAAGTTCAAAAGGCACATTTTTTGTGATTTTTCAACTTTATAATAATGTAATATACTCCCTTTCAGAGAGATCCGGATGGCTTTGTTTATCTGAAATATTAGGTTATTTTTGTATCCGGTAAATTTTAGAATTCTTAATCCTTTTAAATAAAGAATGGCACAAGTAGAATTAATTATGCCTAAAATGGGCGAAAGTGTTGCAGAAGCAACAATTATCAAATGGTTGAAAAAAGAGGGAGATCAAATTGCTGCTGATGAAACAGTTTTGGAAATAGCCACTGATAAGGTTGACAGTGAAATACCCTCTACTGCTGCCGGAACACTTATAAAACGTTTATACAATGAAGGCGATATTGTGCAAGTTGGTAAAGCCATTGCAATTATTTCTACCGATGCCGGTGCAAGTATTGAAACAGCTGATGTAAAAACACCTGCTGCTTCAAATAACACTGCACCTTCCGTACAGCAGAAACAAGAGCAGGTAGCTGTTGCAGAAGCTACGAATATTGAAAAAAATTCTTCTTCCGGTAAATTCTTTTCGCCATTGGTGAGAAATATTGCCAAAGAAGAAAAAATTTCAATGCAGGAATTGGAATCTATTTCAGGTACTGGTGCTAATGGCAGAGTTACTAAAAATGATATTTTAGCTTATATTCCTAATAAAGGCAAACAAACAACAACTGCGGCTGTCACTGCGGAGAAACAACCTGAACAACAGGCAGCTAAAATTGTAGCGCCTACTAATGGTGCCGCACATGCTAAACCTGCAATCAGTGTAAATGCTGGTGATGAAGTAATTGAAATGGACCGCATGCGTAAGCTTATTTCTGATCACATGGTGATGAGCAAGCATACTTCCGCACACGTTACATCATTTGTTGAAGCAGATGTTACTAACGTTGTACTTTGGCGCGAAAGAGTTAAAAAGAACTTTGAAAAACGCGAAGGCGAAAAATTAACCTTCACTCCTATTTTTATTGAAGCGCTGGCAAAAGCAATCAAAGACTTTCCGATGATCAATATTTCTGTTGATGGAACAAAAATTATCAAACGAAAAAATATCAATATAGGTATGGCTACTGCCCTGCCATCTGGTAACTTAATTGTACCGGTAATAAAAAATGCTGATACGCTTAACCTGATTGGAATTACAAAACAGGTAAATGATTTAGCAAATCGTGCACGTAACGGCAAACTTACTCCTGACGATATTCAGGGCGGAACATATACTATTTCCAACGTTGGTTCATTTGGTAATGTAATGGGTACCCCGGTTATTAATCAACCACAGGTAGCTATCATGGCAGTAGGCGTTATTAAGAAAAAGCCTGCCGTTATTGAAACAGAAGCCGGTGACCTGATCGGTATCCGCCATTTCATGTACCTGTCACACTCCTATGATCATAGAGTGGTTGATGGTTCATTAGGAGGCCAATTTGTTCGCAGAGTAGCTGATTACCTTGAACAATGGGATACTAAACGTGAATTTTAAAAGGAGGTATTTGATCTTATATCTTAGTATGGAGATGTGAGATTCAATAACCTTAATAACATTAACCCAAATTAAAAAAACTACAATTGTGATTTCATAGTTGTAGTTTTTTTTATCAATAGTATCGGGATAAATCTCTATACTCGCATCTCAATACTCTTGTCTATTTTGGAAAAACACATTTTAAGCAAATCAACATTTTTAAGAGGACTGCAATGCGCCAAATCGCTGTATTTGTATAAAAATCATATACAATTGCGCGATGCTTCCTCACCCGAGCAAAAAGCTATTTTTAGCAGGGGAAATAATGTAGGGATACTTGCACAACGCTTATTTCCTGGCGGGATGGATGCCACTCCTCCTAAACGTTCCGATAATATGGCTGCTGTTGAAAAAACACAGCAATTAATTAATAGCGGAGCAGAGATAATTTATGAAGCTGCCTTTCAGCATCAGCAAGTGCTTGCAATACTTGATATTTTAGTAAAAAAAGATGATCAATGGTACGCGTATGAAGTTAAAAGTTCAACTAAAATTTCACATACCTATTTATTAGATGCATCCCTCCAGTATTGGGTAATTATTAATTCAGGGTTGCCTCTTGCTGACATATCGCTGGTAACGATTAATAATCAATACATCAGGCGAAGTGAATTAAAATTAAACGAATTATTTAATATTACATCAGTAAAAAAAGAAGCTCTGCTGAATCAGCCTTTGGTAGATGAAAAAATAAATCTTTCGAAAGCAGTGGTTGCGGACCCTCGGATGCCCGACAAAGAAATTGGTGAACATTGCTTTTCACCTTATGGCTGTGATTTTATGGGCACTTGCTGGAAAAATGTACCAAAAAATTCGGTGTTCGAAATTACAGGTCTTCAAAAAGCGGAACAGTTTAATCTCTATAATTCCGGATTTAAAACAATTGGCGAAATCCCTGAAATTAATGCATTGGATAAAAACGCAAATATTCATATTCAATCATTTAAAACAGGAGAAACGAAAGTTAATATCCCTGCAATTAAAACCTTTTTGGAAAAAGCAGTATATCCATTGTACTTTATGGATTTCGAAAGTTTTATGCCGGCTGTTCCAATATACAACAATACCAAGCCTTATCAGCATATTCCATTTCAATATTCATTGCATTATAAAAAAGATAAGAACGCTCCACTCGAACATTTTTATTTTTTGGCTGAACATGGCACTGATCCCCGAAAATCATTTTTAGAAAGTTTGTTAAAGCACACTGAAATCAACGGAACAGTATTAGTCTATGATGCGCTTATGGAGCGCAATATATTGAATGGATTAAAAAAAGATTTCCCAGAGTATGCTGCAAAGATTGATATACGGTTAAAGCGTTTTCTCGATTTAATGATACCGTTTCAGGAACGAAGCTTCTATCATCCTGCAATGAAAAATTCATACTCAATAAAAAATTTATTGCATGCTTTAGTCCCAGATCTTAGTTATACAGATTTAAAAATATCGAGCGGAAGCATTGCTATGATTGCTTATGAACATTTACAAACAGAAACAGATATGTTCAAGATTTTAGAAATCAGAGATGAACTATTAGAATATTGTAAATTGGATACGCTTAGTATGGTTAAAATTTTTGAAATTCTTGAAAAGCAAGTATAGTGTATGTTGAAGTCGTGTTATGATTACTAACCTACCTTTTGTCATCCCGAACTTTTTGTGAGAGATCTTATTTAATTAATTAATTATAATCCTGTCAAAACATTACTAAATGTCCTTTGACTCCCTAACTACTTGATTCAATTCACTTATAATCATTGCTGTAGCGCCCCATACAGCTAATTCATCAATTTCATAGCAAGGAGTTTTTATTTTGAAACCACTACTGTGTGTAATTGTTTTTTCAAAAACTATTCCTTCTTCGCTTAAGCTAAATAAATCAATAGTTATAATTTTTTGCACCTCGTAGGCATCTAAAATAAATTCAGGTTTCTCCTTTGTGAAGCCTATAAAGGGCGACACTAAAAAATTACTTGGCTGGATATATAAATCTGTCAATCTTCCAATAATTTCAACGCTTTCAGGAGGCACACCTACTTCTTCAAATGTTTCCCGAAGTGCTGTGTATTGCAAATCAATATCCGTTTCTTCAAACTTACCACCGGGAAAAGCCACCTGTCCGCTATGTACACCATCATATACCGGCCGTTGAATAAGCAATGTGTGAATGTTTTCTCCTTCAGGAAATAATAAAATTAAAACAGCACTCTTACGTGGGTTATATTTTTCGGGATCAATGTGCTGAATACGCTGCCTGGAAACCGGAGCCATCAAAAACTGCGCATTTTCCCCCGGCAATGGCTTTTGTAACCTGTTTTTTAAGTTTTTTATGAATTTAATATACATTTTTCAAAGGAATAATACAATATGACTATATTTTTATTTATTTTCAATTAAAATAC
This sequence comes from Bacteroidota bacterium, assembly GCA_040387415.1. Lineage (GTDB taxonomy): Bacteria > Bacteroidota > Bacteroidia > 2-12-FULL-35-15 > 2-12-FULL-35-15 > 2-12-FULL-35-15. The sequence goes on along the minus strand of JAZKDU010000011.1, from coordinate 34,898 downwards.
AACTACCTAACTGTCAACAATATACGTTATTTTGTTAATAAAAACGTTAACAAATATCTCTAAAATAGAAGTAATTTAAAATAAAATGAAACTTATTTAAAACAGGTAGCGTAAAAGAATCGGCATTAGAGGTTAAAAAATCGGTAAATGGTATAAAAATGTCGGTTGTTTGTAAAAAAGACTTAAATTTGCCAAATCTAAAAAGATAACTATTTAAATATAAAACTCATGAATCCCGAGCAATTACAACAAATGGTTAAATGGATAGATCAACAAATCATGCATTTGGATGATTCCATCATTGAAGCCCAAAAGGCAAACAACTACGGAAGAAAAATTCAATACGAAGGTATGCGTGACGCTTTTACAAAATGTTTAGGTAAACTTAAAAATACAAAGAAGGAGAAAATTGTTAATAAACCAACTGTTACAAATGACTAAAACTTACGCCCATGAATCCAGAACAATACCAGCAAATGGTTAAATGGTTAAACCAGCAAATCATGCATTCCAATGAATCCATGAACGAAGCACACTCAACCAACAATTACGGAAAAGAAACACAATGTGAAGGTATGCGTGATGCCTTTATGAGATGTTTAAACAAGCTGAATAACATATAATTTTACTGCACCACATTAATCGATTGCCCAGCAGTGAGTTTTTTACCTGTCAGGTGATTTAATTGTTTGATTGATGTGGTGGTGGTTCCAAAATGTTTCGCTATTTCCTGTAATGTATCCCCCTTTTCAACTGTATAGAATTTTGTGTCCTTAGGATAGGCTGCTATACCCCATCTTGTTTGTTTTATTGTGATTTTACCGCAAAGTAATTTTTGCTCAGACAATGAAATTAAAAATTTAGGGTTAACAGGTACTCCTTTGAAGCGTATTTCAAAATGTAAATGCGTACCAGTTGAATGCCCTGTATTACCACCTAATCCTACAACATCTCCTGCAGAGATCAATTGTCCTGGCTGCACTTTAATTTTTGATAAGTGTGCATAAACGGTTTCTAAACCATTGTAGTGTCTGATAATGACCACATTACCGAATCCACCATATTGGCGTGCTACTCTCACCATTCCATCAAATGCTGCCGAAACCTGATCTCCTTTATTCAGGTCGATATCAATCCCTTTATGTTCTCTGTTATCACGCCAGCCAAAATTGCTGGTTATGGGCCCATTAAAAGGGTGAGAATAATTTTTATGTTCTCCACATTGCAAGGCTAATGTTAAGGATGTATCCCCCTGCATATTTAACATATCTTCCGGAGGAAACAATTTATCAATTTCCCAACTCACATAAAAATCAGCTGAAGGAAAGGAGGAGCTTGAATACCCATTAACAGATTCACCAGATTTTTCATCTTTCAGCTTTGCAATCGCGGTATTAATCTCATTTATTAAATCAATGGGAACCTTTTCCTGTTCAAATAGATAATCAACTAATAAAATCAACTGGTTTTTGTTCATACTTTGAATTGCACTGCGCTGTTTTACAGCAGGAACGTTCAAACGTATGGTAGCAACAAGACTGTCACCTGGTAAATTACCTGCCTGCAAGTGCGAATCAAAACACAGTAACAAAACAAGTACTATTATAAAAAATTTACATTTTGCACTGTATACATACTCGCCACACTCACCCATCACTTTTATTTTTTTGGAGAACTAAAATAAACATTAAATATTTAAGTCAAATAAAAAAAGCTCCTAATGTTAATAACATTAGGAGCTTTTAAAAAACTGACAATTAATTTATAATGTTCTTCCGGGATACACTTTCAAGGCTTTTTCCAAACAAATCATTGCATTTTTCAACGCTTCCTTATTTAGCACATATGCTAACCTCACTTCATTTGTTCCTGAGCCCGGAGTTGAATAAAATCCGGTAGCAGGTGCCAACATAACGGTTTGCCCTTCAAATTCAAAAGATTCGAGCAACCACTGACAAAATTTATCAGAATTATCAATTGGCAAGCGGGCAATACAATAAAAGGCACCACTTGGTTTCGGACAAAATACACCCTCCATTTTATTTAAAGCTTCTATAACAAAATCTCTGCGCTCCACATATTCTTTCTGCACTTTATCAAAATATTCTTTGGGAGTATTTAAAGCAGCCTCTGCTCCTATTTGTCCGAATGTTGGAGGACTTAAACGTGCCTGAGCAAATTTCATCGCCCCTGTCATAATTTCTTTATTTCTGGATATAAATGCTCCGATACGGGCACCACAAGCACTATAACGTTTTGAAATTGAATCCAGTAATATTACATTATTATCAATTCCCTGAAGATGCATAACCGATACATATTCTTTACCATCATAGCAGAACTCACGATATACTTCATCCGACAATAAAAACAGATCGTATTTTACTACTAATTGCTTCAACATCTCCAGCTCTTCACGTGAATATAAGTACCCTGTTGGATTGCCAGGGTTACAGATCATGATCCCTTTTGTTTTAGGAGTAATCAGTTTTTCAAATTCTGAAATAGGTGGAAGGGCAAAACCTGTTTCGATGTACGATTTTACAGGTTTTACAACTACATCAGCAGCACATGAAAATCCATTATAATTTGCATAGAATGGTTCCGGAATAATAATTTCATCACCGGGATTAAAACAAACCATCATTGCTATTTCAATAGCTTCAGAGCCTCCAGTGGTAATGATTATATCATTCGAATCAATTTTAATGTCGAAATTACCATAATAATCAGCCAGTTTTTTGCGATATGATTCAAAGCCTGCTGAAGGTGAATATTCCAATACTTTAACATCTGCATTTTTGATTGCATCAAGCATTACAGCTGGTGTTTCAATATCCGGCTGACCGATATTTAAATGATATATTTTGCGGCCCAATTTTTTTGCAGCATCTGCATAAGGAACCAATTTACGTATTGGGGAAGAAGGCATACTATTGCCTTTAATGGACATTTTTGGCATTTTTCTGTTTTTAAAATTGCGGGCAAAGTTACTATTTTAAGGTGAGTTATGATTATACTTTTAACAGAAATCATCTCCCCCTTTGCCCCTTTATGTGTAAAGCGGGTTGTTAATTTGAGCTCATGAAAGCTGAAGTTTAGCCCATTGTACTCCTTTATTGATTTGAATTTTAATTCCTGAACCTAATAATAAAGCTCATCTGATTGAAAAGAAATATTAATGACAAAAGAATAAAATCAATTTGGATTAAACAACAAATCCCCCTCTGACATTATCAGAGAGGGATTTGAGAGACACTACAAAACAAACAAAAAAATTATTTTTTAATCTCAACTGGAGTTGTTGCTCCACCAGCTGGTGTTGGATCAGGATTAACAACACCTTTAATTCTAATTACTTTTGAAGGAGTTTCAGCATTTGAAGTTAAAGTAATTGTTTTTTCAAAAGCACCTATTCTATCAGTAGCATATTTAACTTTAATAACGCCAGTTGCACCTGGTTTAATTGGTTCTTTTGGCCAGTTTGGAGTAGTACATCCGCATGAACCAACTGCATTGGAAATAATTAATGGTTCTTTTCCTGTGTTAGTAAATTTAAATTCACGGTTACCATCTGCATTATGTTCAATAGTACCATAATCTAATGTTTCAGTTTCAAATTTAAATTTAGGAGCATTTGGATTAACTGCATTTGGTGTAGTTGTTTCCTGTGCTTGCATACCTACTGCAACACATAACATTAGGCCGATTGATAAAATTGTTTTTTTCATTGTTTTAGGTTTTATTTATTATTATTTGTTGTTTGTGATTCTTAATTAATTATTATTTAGCAAAAGGAACTGCTCCTTCGTCTTTTTTACCATTTGCCGGGAAAGCTTCCTCTGCAGGCGGTGCTGCAGTAACAACCCCTTTAATAGTGATTACTTTTTGAGGCACTTTGCCATTTGAATTAATAGAAACGGTTTTTGTAAAATTCCCAGGACGTTTTGTATCATATGTTACTTTAATTACCTGTGATTCACCTGGTTTAATAGGTACATTTTTAGGATAAGTAGGAACCGTACATCCGCAGGAACCTTTCGCATCAGAAATAATTAATGGTTCGGACCCTGTATTTTTAAATTTGAATTCATAAGTACCATTACCAGCATATTCTATTGTTCCAAAATCATGCACGTCTTTTTCAAACGTCATTTCTGCTAAGCTGGTTGCAGCCGGTTGAACAGCTGTTGCTTGCTTTTCAGTAGATTTTTCTGCAGGCTTTATTTGTGCCTGAACAAATAATGATGTTGCAAGTACTGTACTTAATGTTAAAATTACTTTTTTCATGGCAGACAATTTTAATCGTTTTAATAAAGATTTAAATTTCCTTTTCCAATCACAGCTATAATCATGCCAAAATGGAATAAATAAGGAAAAATATTTTTTGTAGCTTTGCAGCTGCTTTTTCAAGAAACGAAGTACGCAAATTATTATGGAAATTCCAAAAAACTACGATCCGAAAATTACCGAAGATAAATGGTATGCCTACTGGCTGGAGCATAAATTCTTTAAATCAACGCCAGATGAGCGTGAACCTTATACTATTGTAATTCCACCGCCAAATGTTACAGGGGTATTGCACATGGGTCACATGCTTAATAATACGATACAGGATGTACTGATTCGCATGAAGCGGATGCAGGGCTTCAATGCCTGCTGGGTTCCGGGAACGGATCATGCTTCCATTGCTACAGAGGCTAAAGTTGTAGCTCTATTAAAAGAAAAAGGGATAAAAAAAACAGATTTATCTCGTGAGGATTTCTTAAAACATGCCTGGGAATGGAAAGAAAAATACGGTGGCATTATCCTTAAACAATTGGAAAAACTAGGCGCTTCCTGCGATTGGGACCGCACCCGTTTTACCATGGAAGATGACCTAAGCGAAGCAGTAATTGATGTATTTATTGATTTACATGCCAAAGGGCAGATTTACCGTGGTGTACGTATGGTAAACTGGGATCCGCAAGGGTTAACAGCAGTATCAGATGAAGAGGTTATTCATAAAGAAGTAAATTCAAAATTATATTATGTAAAGTATAAGATTGAAGGTGATAATGATGAGTACATTACTATAGCCACCACCCGTCCGGAAACGATATTAGGGGATACCGCAGTGTGTGTGCATCCGGAGGATGAGCGCTACAAACATCTGAAAGGAAAGCGTGTAATTATACCGATGGTTAACCGCGCTGTACCTGTTATTTTTGATGATTATATTGATATTGAATTTGGTACCGGGGCATTAAAAGTTACTCCTGCTCATGATATTAATGACTATAACCTTGGTGTGAAACATAACCTGGAAGTGATTGATACTATTGCTGCTGATGGTAAAATGAGCCCTGCAGCACAGTTTTACGTTGGTGAAGACCGCTTTGCTGTTCGTAAAAAAATAGCGAAAGATCTGGAAGAGCTTGGACAGATTGTAAAAATAGAAGATATTAAAAATAAAGTAGGTTACTCAGAGCGCACGGATGCTGTTATTGAGCCACGTTTGAGTATGCAATGGTTCCTTAAAATGGACCAGGTATCTAAACCTGCATTAGAAAATGTATTAAATGGTGAGATAAAACTAATCCCTGAAAAGTTTGTAAACACCTATAAACACTGGATGGAGAATGTACACGACTGGTGTATTTCCCGCCAGTTATGGTGGGGACAACAAATCCCTGCATGGTACGATAGCAAAGGAAATACGGCAGTTTGTAAAACAAAGGAAGAGGCATTTGAAAAGTTAAGAGTTAAAAATTCAGAGTTAAAAGTTGAAGATATTAAGCAGGATGAGGATGTGCTGGATACCTGGTTCTCTTCCTGGTTATGGCCTATCAGTGTTTTTGATGGTTTTAAAAATCCAAAAGGAAAAGATATAGAGTACTACTACCCTACTAACGATTTAGTGACTGCTCCTGAAATTTTATTTTTCTGGGTAGCGCGTATGATCATTGCAGGTTATGAGTACCGTGGTGCTAAACCATTTACAAACGTTTATTTAACGGGGATTGTACGTGACAAGCAAGGCCGAAAAATGAGTAAATCATTGGGTAATTCACCCGACCCTATCGAATTGATTGAAAAATATGGTGCGGACGGTGTTCGTGTGGGTATGCTATTATGCTCGCCTGCCGGTAATGACCTGCCTTTTGATGAAAGTATGTGTGAGCAGGGACGTAATTTTTCAAATAAAATATGGAATGCCTTCAGATTGATTAATGGTTGGGAAATTGATGCCAATGCAAAACAATCTGAATCAAATAAAATTTCTGTTGAATGGTTTGATGCTAAATTTAATGAGCAGTTGAACCTTATTGATGATCTCTATTCGAAATACAGAATGAGTGAGGCCCTGATGACCACTTACAAACTGGTTTGGGATGATTTCTGTGCGTGGTATTTAGAGATGATCAAACCGGAGTTTGTTGATGGGAAGTCTTTGCCGATTGATAAAGCAACCTATGATGCTACCATCGTTTTCTTTGAAAGATTATTAAAAGTACTTCATCCGTTTATGCCTTTTATTACAGAAGAAATATGGCATTTGATAAAAGAACGCGAAGCGAAAGACTGCATCATTGTTGCTGAATGGCCAAAAGCAAAAGCCGGAAGCACTGGTATTGTTAAGGATTTCGAAATTGTAATGGAAGTGATTACCAATATTAGAAACATCCGTAAGCAGAAAAATATTTCTCCGAAAGAGAAATTGCAAGTATTTGAAAAAGTAAACCAGGGAGAGGCTATTAAAACATACGATTCTATTATTGTTAAGCTGTGCAATTTAACCAGTTTTGAATATGTGAATCAAAAGGTGGATGGTGCCATCTCCTTTGTTCTTAAACATGCTGAATTTTATGTTCCTTTACTACAAAACATTGACGTTGCTGCTGAAAAAGAGCGCCTGGCAAAGGATTTGGAATACAATAAGGGCTTTTTAAAATCAGTGGAAATAAAGCTTTCCAATGAAAAATTTGTTGCTAATGCTAAACCTGAACTTATCGCTAACGAAAAGAAGAAGCTGGCGGATGCGGAAGCTAAGATTAAAGCGATTGAAGAACAATTAATTGGATTGAAGAATTAATAAAATAATTTTTTTTAATTATTAGACCCGCCAGGTTTTAAAAACCGGACGGGTCTTTTTTTATAGGTAAAATTGAATTTTTTCGTTAACTTTGTTGAAATAATATAAACAGAAAAAAATGGCTAATCGCAGAGATATAAAAAGAGATATCAACCATGTATTGGGTGATGTATTGGAAGAGTGTTATTCAGAAATGTTGAATAATCCTGACAAAAAAGACAAAGAAATTAATGCAATTATTGATGAAGCAGTTGATCTGGCAGATGATTTAATGTTTCGTGTAAATAATGCAAAAGAAATTACAAAAGGAAAAGCTGTTAAATCACACTTTAATAAAATTTCGGAAGAGCTGGAAGATAAAGCCATTGGCTTTATTGAGAAGTTAAATGCACTTTCTTAAACAATTATTTTTTTATTGAAAAAGGAGTTCTCTGGTTTTATATTTGAGAACTCTTTTTTTTAGGTGTTTGTTCTGTAAAAACTGGATTTTTAAAACTCTAACAGGGTTTGAAACCCTGTCAGAGTGTAGCATTAAATCTTCTATAATTCCAGCCGATGAAATATAAACTGTTACTTTGTTTTATTCTTGTTTCATTCCTTTCATTTGGGCAGGTACTGCCTTCAACCCGTGCTGTGAACTGGAGTTTAGCCGGTTATAGGGGAACTATCCCCAATTACTCTACCGTTGTTGATATTACCGCTTATGGTGGTTTGGGAGACAGTACCAGTGCTAATGATGCGGCCCTTACAAATGCGGTTAATGCCTTATCCGGTGCAGACGGTATTATTTATTTTCCGGCAGGAATCTACCTTTTTAATGCCCCTGTTAACCTACGTTCCGGGCTAATACTTAGAGGTGCAGCACCAGACAGTACTAGATTGAAATTTGATTTGGGGAATTCTTCCAATGCCATATCCATTTCGGGCAGTTCAAGCACTACTACTGCCCTGCTGACAAGCAATGGGATTAAAGACAGTTCTTATATATATGTAGATGATGCTTCAGGATTTACGGCTGGCGATTATTTAAAATTATCGTTTAACGACAGCAGCCTTGTTTTTTCTAACTGGGCTTACGGCACCGTTGGACAAATAATTAAAATAGCTGCCATTGCAGCGAATAAAATTATTTTGGAAAGCCCACTCCGATTGAGCTACGACCTGCTAAAAAATCCTAAAGTAACTAAATTGAATATGGTTACTGGAGTTGGGATTGAGTGTTTAAAAGTTCATCGCGCTGATGCAACCCCTGGCCAAACAAGTACTATCGTTTATACGTATGCTGCTCAATGCTGGATTTCGGGTATTGAAAGTAATTTATGCAATTTTGGACATATTGAATTAAATAACTCCACCAATATTAGCGTTAAAGGATCGTATTTTCATGATGCACATGCTTATGGTGGCGGTGGCCAGGGATATGGCATTTTATGCCAGGTAACAACCGGTGAATGTTTATTTGAAAATAACATATTCAAACATTTGCGTCATTCTATGTTATTGCAAACTGGCGCTAATGGTAATGTTTTCGGATATAATTACTCCCTTGCTCCTTTTTGGACTGAACCAAGTTTACCTTCCAACTCAGCCGGTGATATGGTGCTTCATGGGAATTACCCCTACTCTAATTTATTTGAGGGCAATATAGGTCAGAATATTGTGGTAGATGATTCACACGGTAAAAATGGCCCTTACAATACTTTTTTCAGAAACAGAGCTGAGCTGTATGGGATTTTTCTGAGTAATAATCCGGCTTCTGACAATCAAAATTTTATAGGCAACGAAGTTACGAATACAGGGTTTACAATGGGTCTTTATTACATGAATGGTACAGGACATTTTCAGCACGGTAACAATGTGAAGGGCACTATTTACGCTTCCGGAACCACTACCCTTCTTGATAACTCTTACTATTATTCAGGGGCTCCGGCATTTCTACTAAACCTGTCAAGCTGGCCATCCATAGGCATTCCGAATGCAATCAGTTCCGGCACCATTCCGGCAAAGCAAAGGTATCAGGTTATGAATTATACCACTTGCAGCATGGGGATAACAACAACTATTGATGCTGTTGCTTCAGAAGAATTAAATATATTTCCTAACCCCTCCAATGGTCTGCTTTATATTAATACAGATCATACAGGTTCTTTAAGAGTATCTATTTATGACTATACAGGAAATATTGCAGTGGAATATATTGTAACCGGATCACAGGCCATTGATATAACATTCCTTTCAAAAGGTATCTATATTGTAAAAGCAGCTACCGATCAGAAAAACTATTCGCCTTTAAAACTTGTGCTCCAATAGGGTTTTATAAAGAAGTAAAGGGTTTAAAAAAAATGGAATTTCATTAAATATAACCAGCCATTTTGTAGGTTATATATCCGGCTATTTCATGTATTAATATCTCCCAGTTATCTAAAATATAAGATTTCGGAATAAATAAGTGATCGAATTCATATTTACGCGGGCCAGCGCAACGATCGGTACTATAGGGCTGTGTAATGATACCGGCTTTAGTAAAACACTTCAGGCTCCTTTTCATGTGAGTAGAGGATGTAATCAATAAATAACTGCCATCAAATTTATTTTTATCCAATAATGCTTTTGTAAAGAGTGCATTTTCACGGGTATTCTGTGATTCAGATTCAATAAAAAAATCTTTTTGAGGTACTCCCATGTATATTAAATAACGGTTGATATAATTACCCTCCTTCATTTCCGGATGCAACAAACGGCCTGAACCACCAGTAAATACTATTTTTTTTATTTTCCCACGCTTATATAGTTCCACCGCCTGGATAAGGCGATCAACACCGCGAAAAAATTGGGCACGGTCCAAATCCTCATCATATACACTCATTCCACCAAGTACAATTCCCGCATCATACTTTTTTAAATTTTCAAAACGGATGGCTGGTACCTCCCATGCACGGGCACATTCATCAAACAAAAAGGAGTTTGTAAAAAGTAGAATCAAAATCAAAGCCCATCGTAAACATTTCTTTCTCCGATCGGGATAGGCTGATAACAGTGCAAAACTTGCCAGCACAATAATCCATATCAATGGAGATACAATAAATGTTAAAAGCTTAGATAGGATGAAAAACATAATTGCTTTTTTTACGTTCAAATGTAGAGATTATAATTGAAATGGTTTATGCCCAAATTTCACATACAATTTTTTGCAACGTTTTTAAAACACCTGTCAATAAAGGGTAGAAACACTTAAATTTCGATATCTTTGTAAGAATGAAAAGGAAAATTATTAAACTCTTTTTTGAATGTGGACTGCTTCTTATTATGCTATTCTGCCTGCTTTGGCATAATATGCTGATTTATGCGATTTCACAGGCAAAAGGACAACTTACCATTGTATGGAATTCACAACCTATTGAAGAGCTTTTACAAGACCCTACCTTTCCGGATTCGTTAAAACAAAAATTAATTTTAATTGGTGAAATAAAACAGTATGCAATTGACAGCATCGGAATTCATCCGAGTGATAATTATTCCATTGTTTATAATCAGCGGAATAAGCCTATCCTGCTTACTGTATCGGCTTGTGAGCCTTATTCTTTTAAAGCTAAGGAATGGTCGTTTCCGTTTTTAGGAACAGTATCCTACAAAGGTTTTTTTAATAAAGAAGAAGCTCGGAAAGAAATTATAGAATTAAAATCTAAAGGTTATGATGTTGATGTATACAGCCCTTCTGGCTGGTCAACGCTTGGCTGGTTTACCGATCCTATACTTTCAAATATGCTTTATAAAAATGAAGGTCAGCTGGCAAATCTAATTATTCATGAACTTACCCATGGCACTATCTATATTAAAGATAATGTTACGTTTAACGAAAACCTTGCCAATTTTATAGGTGATAAAGGCGCTGAGAACTTTTTAATTTATAAATATGGTGTTGATTCAAAACAGTATTTGGATTATGAAAAGAGTAAAGTAGACGACAAATGTTTTAAGGACTATATCCTAAAAAATACCGAACGTTTAGATAGTCTTTATTCAACTTTGATTGTAAAAGGCACAGAAGAGGACAAAAAGCATAAAAAAGTGAAACTATTGACCGAAATAGTGCTGGGAGTCAACAAATTACCGTTATATAATAAAAAATCCTATTTTAAATATTTGCTGCAGGCTTTTGCCGAACAAAACGCTTTTTTTATGGCTTTTACCCGTTATGATTCTCAATATGAGACTTTTGAGAAAGATTACGATGGGAAACATAAATCGATACTTCGAAATTATCTTCTATCGTTAAAAGATTTATACAAAATATAGATTAACGGCAGAAGTAACCACATCAACATATGTATTATTTCGATTAACGAAAACATCTCCAGTTTTCTGTAATTGATTATACTTTTACCTCGAAAGATCACAATCAATCTTTTTTATTTAAAATTCGTGAAAATTTGTCGGGCCAGGTCCCAAGATCTGGCTTACATAAAACGGCTAATCCGTAAGATTAGATAAATTTTTACAGTGCTGCTCTTACGTTTGTCGGGCTAAGTCCCAAGATTTAGTTTACATAATGCTAACCGTAAAGGGTAGACATGGCCTCGTAAGGCTAGTATAGATTGAAGAACAGCACAAATACAAAAGCCAATCTCAAAAAAGGTTGGCTTTTGTATTAAAAAACCCGGAATGTTTATTTTGAAGGAAAGTTCATTTTGCATAATTGCCTTAACCGAAAAATACGTTTTGTTTAACTATTATAAATGTCAAATCAACGAAATTTAAAAAGGCAGAACCAAATCCGGAATACTTTTACAAACGAAGATTAACAATAACAGAAAAATTTATTAGTTCATTGAAAATAAGCAAAAGTTTGTCGGGCCAGATTCTCGGATTTGGTTTACAAAATGCTAACCATGCCTTAACCGGAAAATATATTTTGTTTAACTATTATAAATGTCAAATCAACGAAATTTAAAATGATAGAACAAAATCCGGATTACTTTTACAAACGAAGATTAACAATAACAGAAATTAATTAGTTCATTGAAAATAAGCAAAAGTTTGTCGGGCCAGATTCTCGGATTTGGTTTACACAACGCTAACCCCGTAAGGTTAGCTATAGCCCCGTAAGGCTAGATAAATTTAGCTACCAGTATGTTCTTTAAATTTGTCGGATTAAACTCAGAATTTGGTTTACATAACGCTAACCCCGTAAGGTTAGACATAGCCCCGTAAGGCTAGATATGTTTTAAACAATAGTATGTTCTTTAAATTTTTCGGGCTGGATTTTAGGATTCGGTTTACATAATGCCAACCCCGTAAGGTTGGACATAGCCCCGTAAGGCTAGTATAAATTTAAGCAATAGAGTATTTTTTAGAATTGTCGGGCTGAATTCTTAGTTTAATTTACACAACGCTAACCCCGTAAGGTTAGACATAGCCCCGTAAGGCTAGATAGATTTAAAACATTAGTACGTTCTTTAAGTTTTCTCGGACTAAGTTCCGGATTTAGTTTACATAACGCTAACCCCGTAAGGTTAGACATAGCCCCGTAAGGCTAGATAGTTTGAACGAGATTCTGTTCTTTAAATTTTCGGGCTTGATCTCAGGATCAGGTTTACATAACGCTAACCCCGTAAGGTTAGACATAGCCCCGTAAGGCTAGAAAAATTTAAGCAACATTAGATTTATTAGGATTATCGGACTAAACCGTAATTTTGTTTACAAAACGCTAACCCCGTAAGGTTAGACATAGCCCCGTAAGGCTAGATTGATCTTAAAGAAATTTAAACAAAAGCCAACCTTAAAAAAAGGTTGGCTTTTTTGTTTTCACATAAGCTTACACTTTGTTTATTTCAACGATTTTTAATTGTAAATCACCGAAATATTATCTTGTTTTTTTAATCGTATGTTACTTTTGTCGCGGATTTACAGTTGATAGAGTCTTATGATGCAGGTCACGATAAAAATCACTGAGCTAAATACATTTGTTGTTCTGAATTCTGATTGGATTCGGTTCAATGGGGTTAACTTCTGAGAAAGTTAAACATTAATCTTTTAAGGTTAGACAAATGTGGAAGCAAAAATGCAAAGCCAATCTCTTCAGAGGTTGGCTTTTCGTATTTTAAGGATTAAAACGGATAACCAATTGCAATGTTAAGCACTAAATTTTGTCCGCGCCAAGCATTGTTACCAAAGGCAATTTTATTAATTACCCACTTGTTTTCGTCAACAATAGAAGGTTTCCTTAACGGGATGCCAAGATCAAAGCGTAATACAAAAAAGGAGACATCAATTCTTAGTCCAAAACCTGTACCCACAGCAATTTGTTTCTGGAACCTGTTAATATTAAATTCTCCTTCAGGCAGCTCCGCATTTTTTCTTATGAGCCATACATTTCCGGCATCCACGAATATAGCGCCCTTTAACACACTTATGATATTAAAACGATACTCTGCATTTCCTTCCAGTTTTATATCCCCGGCCTGATCAAGAAAGCCTGTTTTAACAGCATTGTCGGGAAGAACATATCCACCCGGACCAACTGTTCTGGGTAAAAAAGCCCGAATACTGTTTGATCCTCCACTAAAAAACTGTTTGATATACGGCATTGAATTCGAGTTGCCATAAGGTATGCCTACCCCGGCAAGAAACCTTGTAGCGATCTTACTTCTTTCATTAATCCATAAATAATATCTTGAATCAGTTAATATTTTTGAATATTGGGAATAAACAAAACCCATCACTTTATAGGGATCTTCCTGCGTTGCAGGCCTTGAATTAGCTAGTGATTGGAACAAGTAAATGGTGTTGCCAGAAAGGTCGAGTGTTGCATTAAAATAATATTGATTTTTTTTATCCATTGCAACCAATGAATTGTATGTGAACGAGCATTTAGAACCTATTGTGAATTGCTGTTCAAAGCTTTTTCGTAAAAAATTATTTTGCTGCAATAGCAGTTCAAAAGCATCTGTTGTGGTTATTAACCTGGCAAAATTTATTGAAATCGGATCAATCTGATATTCTTTCTGAGCAGTTTCTTTCCAGGTATAGCCATAGGCAAAATGCATTGCATTCATATTAAAATACAGAACCCTGTGCAATATTCTGAATCCCAAATCAAATTTGGTTTTTGGAACAAACATACTTGATACGTTTCGAATGTGGAATGGCGTAACAAATTTTGGAATGTATAACTGAGCGCTTGCCCCCAGTTCGTATGAATTAAATCGTTTTTGAGTAGCTCCAAACTGCATCTCAAACCCACCATTCATATTAAAAATATATAGCTCTACCCCTTTGAAAAGATTCCGGTTTTTAAAACTAAGCGTTGCTGCGGGGCCTGTATAATTATTCGATTTGGTAATTACTTCTAGTTGAGCCTGAACCGATTTTATCGGCATTTGAGTTAAATAAAGATACGCATTCAATTTACCTTTGTTATCAATTATTGTATCCGTATATTTTATACTGACAAATTTAAAAACACCAATTCCCATTAAGCGGTTAATTGTTAAATTATGCGCTTTTCGATTATATAATTCGCCCTTTTTTAGTACTACGGAACGGATTATAACCTTGGGATGGAAGGTACTATCCGTATTAATATAGTGATACCCTTCTATTTCAACTGTATCAGCCTTACCTTTAAGTGAATCCGCAATGGTTGTATATGCCGGCATAATGTATATTTCCTCCAGAGTATATTGCGTTTTTGCTTTTTCAGGAATATCTGTTTTAACGGTAAGTGTAATATTTACCATCCTTTTACCTACGGTAGTGTCTGCTTTAAAAAGAAGGTAATCCTGATTAAAATAATAATAACCCTGGTTTTTAAGAATCAAATCAATTCGTGCCCTTTCATTTTTAAACACATCCAAATCATAGCGTTCCCCTTTTTTAATTAGGGTTTTGTAATGAGTTGCCCTTATTCGCGAATTTAAAGAATCACTCTCTGTAGGGAATGTCATACTATTAATCATATATGGCGTAACGACAATTGCTGTGTATTCAATTTCACCTTTTTTCTCTTTTGAGCTTACTTTGTATTTCACTTTCGAATTAAAATACCCCAAACTATTTAATCTACTGACCATCATTTCAGATACCTTATCAGGATCTATTTTGCTCATTAAATAGGGAGGTTCGCCAAGCTTATTTTTTAACCAGCGCTTTACGCCTTTTTTGGGTGCTTTTCCTGTGGCATTATATATCCATAGTTTTGCCCTTACACCAAAGGTTTGGCGGTTAAGTTTAGGTACCGCTATTTTATCCAGTTCCTTTTTGATCTCTTTTTTATCAACTTTTACATCGGAGTTAACCTTAAGCTTAACAGAAACACACAACTCTTCCTCCTCTGTTAAATACCTGGTGTTACTGCAGCCATAGAAGGTAAGCAGTAACAATACAGCATAACAAAAAACAAAAAAACGTGATTTACTTACCTGTTTCATTTCTTATTTCTATTCTTTTTACGTATAAATAACAGCTCCTTTAAGTTGTTATAATCCTTTGTATACATTACCCCAACTCCTGTTTTAATAAGCTCTCCCTCAATCGGATTTTCATATTCACTCTGTCTGAAGCCTTTCAGCTTATATCTGCCATCATTGGTAAGTTTATACTCCACTGAAATATTGCCTGCAATATCACTTGCATTATTCTGTTTTGCCTTTTCACCTTCAATATCAACATTTCCTCCAACCTGAACTGTTACTTTTTCATTCAGTAACTGCTTTGAAACACCCAGCTGCAATTGTGTACGCCCCTCCTCTTTTCCACTTGAGTAATCTTCGTATGAATTAACTCCAACATTCACGTCCACACCCTTAATATATTTTGCTGAAAGATTACTTAAATGCTGGGTAAGCAGCCTGCTTGCACTTTTGCGGGATGTGGATGAAATACCTGTAGCCCCTTGCCCACTATCTAATGGATCTTCACCAACAAACCTATTAATAGTAAGCAACGCAAATACCTGTTTATTTAATTGAGTTTCATCCGCTCTTATTTCATTAAGCTTGGCATTTACAGTGCCATTCATCACACCTTTCTCTTTTGGAGGAAGTTGTATATCAAAACTGATTTGAGGAGAGGATATAAAACCTAGCATTTTCAAATACACATCGAATGTAACCAAATTACGATACTTGTTTTTTTGCAGCTCATCCAGTCCTGCAATCTGATCTTCTAACAAATCTATAGGTGAAGTTTTTATAGAATAAATAGCTTTAAGATCTACATAAGCATCCGTTACATCCCCAGTCCATGTAATATAACTTCCTGAAGCAATTTTAAAATCTTTTTTCACCAGTTCCCCAATTGATAAATGGTACCCCCCATCATTGATACTGTATTTCCCGGTAAGGCTTGTTTTACCTGCAGGATCAAGACTAAACTCTAATACACCAGTACCTTTTACGTATACTGAATCCCCGGAAACAGGGTCTACAATAATTTTTAATTCGGCATTTTTATCAAATTCAATGGTAGCATCCAAATCCAGCCCTTTTACAGAAGCAGCCACTTTAGCTAATTCTTTTTCTACCATTATGGAATTATAGGTATTCACGGTATCAATAAATTCTACAATACCTTCACTTTCATTTTTGCCGGCATCACCTTCCGGTTTCACATAGGTTATTTTACTGCCCTTGTTTAATTTTGCTTTAACTTTTAATTTCGGATTATCCTTGTTTCCTTTAATACCAATGTCGCTATCCAGATAAACAGTACCGTAATAAAGCGGATTATCTTTTTGAGTAGTGTTTAACGCTAAAAAATTATCCGTTTTTAAATGAATATCGAAATTAATATCTTTTAAATTGGAGATATCCACATAGCCACTGAGAACGGCTTTGTTATTTAAAGTGTCAAGCAAAGTGAATGATTCAAACTTGACTTTTTTCGAATCAAATACCAGTTTCCCATCATCCACTTTTAAATAGGAATCAATGATACTCGGTTTAAAACCTGTCTTTTTTAAATTAAGGGCTCCGTTTAAATCCGGATCACTTGCTTTGCCGGTAATATTCAACTTTCCATTTAACGAACCCGACATTTGAGTTACATTTCCAAAGGTATAGGGTTCAACAGAGGCTATGTTCAGATTTTTTATATCTAATAAAAAATCGAGATTATTTTCTGTAACTCCAGCAATGTAATATCCCGTAAGGTCTATATCGTTATCGCTCCCATTAATATTCAATTTCACATTAAATTTTTTAGCATTACCATAGTTATCTGCATGAAGATTAATATTGCCTAATTCATTGTTTTTAAATGCGAATTTTTTCACAACAATATCAGAAGTAAATCCTGATGTATTATTCTCTTTCTTTAAAACAACAGTACCATCAATAACTCCTTTTAACATACCTTCTTTCCTTTCTATTATTTTAGAAATGGTTGAAATATCGAAATTATCAAATTTAATTTCCAATGGAGGAGTAATGGTTTTATCTAAACTATTGATGGATATTGATTGTTGATTACCTGAGATTATTACATTGTTGGCAATCAGTCCTTGTTTTGTAAACTGAAGGGAATTTGAAGGATCAACAGCCCATGTGGTGTTATTTAAATTTAATTCAGGATTGAGTTTAAGCTCCCAGTCAATATTCACTTTTTTCAAAACGCCTCCAATAGCTAACATGGTTGTTTTATCATCTTTGGCGGTATTTAATTGAAATGACAGATTATTATTTTGGATATTACCACCCAGGTTAAGGTTTTCCAGCTTTATGGTTTCATCGGCTATAGAGGCTATCTTAAAGGAATAATTCAGCTTCTCCCGATCAGAATTTATACTCATCTGTAAACTATCAATTACAATTCCGCTATAAATTATCTGTGGAACATTTAAATTAGCAATCAGCTTATAAGCTTCGCTATCAAATTCTCCTTTAAGAGAGAAGGGTTTAATGCTTTTCAAATTAGGAATGATGCCTTTTGAAAAAATTGTAGGATCAATCAGATTTACTTCAAAAGTAAATTGTTGCGGTTGCAACTTTTGGGGTTCGTCATCTGAAATATTAATATATGAATCTATCTGTTTCTTAATAAGCACAGGTAATTCAGCCATTAAAATCTTACCATTAAAATCTGCAGTTACAATTTCTGATTTCAGACTTATATCTGAAAGTCCTTCTTTTTCGGAAGAAACCAAAACGATTGAATCGACAGTGTATTTTACATTGTTTTTGATAACCAACAAATCACGAACACTTGCTTTACCTGTTATATTATGCCAAGGGGCGCCATTTAGGTCAGATTTTATTACAGTACTAACTTTAATATCCTCTTCCGTTAGGTTCAAAGCGCCTAAATCAGCACCTTTTAAATCAAGAACAACATTATATTTAGGGTGATCGGTATTTATATCTATATCACTATCTAAATTAAAAACAAGATTTTTGTCATTAATGGATGACTTTCCAACAAAAGCCGTTTTTTTAATAGTTCCAGTTAAAGCAAAATCCGAATACTCATATTTTTTTAACATTACCTTTTGAATAGTAACATCCAGCTGGGCATTCAGATTGCTAGTGTCAAGCCCTGTGCCGACAATGTTGGCTTCCATTGTAACCGACCCTAAATTTTCCGGTTGTTTCAATAAACTACCCAAGTCAAAATTGTTGGTTGTTACCTTCCCAATGTACTTTTGTTCAATATTACCTGCAGCAGGATTCATACTTACACTGGCCATCAATTCTCCAATAGAAGTTTTCGCTTGAATATCTCCATTAAAGTTTTTTAAATAACCTTTAAAATCAGCATTTATATTGATTGTTTCAGGAATATTGATTGTTGCTGGCAGCGCTTGCTCCGAAAGCAAGGAATATATATTTGCACGGGTTGTTTTAAGCTCAATGCCAGAAAGATCGGCATACATATTTTTGGGATCCCTTATTTTTTTAAGGATACCTTTCAATTTAATTTTAGTATTGTTCAATAACGAAAGTTCAAGTTTTGATATACTCAAATCATCTATAGTTCCGTCAATTTTACTGTCAATATGAATGATTGTATTTCTATTATCTTTTAAGCTTGGATTCTTAAGTAGATCAGGAACAAAAATCAATACATCAGCCATTGCTATGGATGTTTGTTCCAAATTGACATTTACTTCCAGTTCGCCAATTGAATTTTTTATCTCCTGTATTGATTTATAAGATACCCCTAAATAATTGGTTATATGACTTTTATCTGTTTGAATATCGAGCTTGCCTAATTCAATATGTGTTGGATCATAGCTAATAACAGAAGAGAATTTCTTCAATTTGAAGCCGCTTTTTTCCACCAACTTCATTTGATTTAATACCAAAGAAATTTTTTCGGAACTTATATCAATATCCCTTCCATCCATATCAATCCCACTGGCCAATAAATGATTAAAATCCATACCCTCAGGTATGGAATCAACATTTAAATTTTCAAAACCGAAGGAATTGTTCTTTAGATCCAATGTATTTAACCTGATTTTCCAATTGGCCTTCTTTTCTGCTTCTGCCAATGGTTTTTCAAAAATTTCGTCCTTTATTCCGGTTGTATCTAAAACAATCATTTTGTTTTGCGTAAACAAAATGGAGGTTCCGGATAAGGACAATGTTTTTAAAGCAATTATTTCGTTTTTTATGTCAATTTTATCAATGTCAATCAATAATTTTGCAAGATCTGCACGTAAATCGGTACCATCCACCTTACTTGCATAATTAGCCTTCACATTGGAGAATTCTATTTTATTAGCACCTAACTCAAAATCGAATGGTTCTGTTGCATTCTCTTCTTTTTTAACTGGTTTTGTCTGAATAATATCTGCTATTGTATTTTGCAACTGAATAGACTCTAAATGAATTCTTTTCTTTTGCAGATCAAATTCATCTAAAGATGTTTGAAAGGAACCTAACCTAACAGCCGCATTAATACCTGCAAGCGTATCCAGATAAGTAAAATAAATATTTTGTAATTGTATGGATTTAAGAGAGAACTCCCAGGGTGTGCCGGATTCTTGCTTAGGGGCAGTATCCTTTTCACCTGAAGAAAAAGCAGCGGTGATAAAACTATAGTTAAAATTGGTATCGGGATATTCTCTATAAATATGACCTGTCAATTTTTCTATTTCAACAGAATTTAAAACAATTTTTTTCGACAACAGATCCCATAAGTCAATATCAATTTTTAATGCTTTGCTGTAAAGGAGTGTATCCTTATGGAGATCCTCAATATAAAGGTTATTCAGCTCTATAGATTTCGGAAATACAATACTAAGCCTTGCAAGTTCTACCCTGCTTTTAATTTTTCCGGATAGAAAAGTAGTAATTTTCTGAGTTAGAAATTTTTGAGTTTGAGAAAATTGTAACGCAATTGCGACAATTACAATTAGTAAAATAAAAGAACCAATGAACCATAAAAAGAATTTTAGGAACAGGACAGATATTCTTTTAACTATTCCTTTATGTACTCTTTTATTGTTCACCTATTTAACTTAGGGTAATGAAAACTGTATTTAAAATCAACGAATGCTGATGTAATATAGCATTATTAATCTCACAAAGCTTGTTTATTTCTGTTCTTCTTTTTTGTCTTTCTTATTAAAGACGCCTTTCAGAAAGCCTTTTTTTTCTACAGAATCGTTTGTATTCGATTTATTTCCCGATTTTTTTTTATTAACTTTTTTTGCCTCGGCATCTTCCTTTGCCTTTTGTGCCTCTTTTTCTTTCTTGTTAAAATAACCTTTAAAAAGAATGTTATGCTTTGCAGCTTCCATATTTTCATCCAAACCTTTGCTGCTCTTTTTAAGATTAACCATCGTCTGATCCACGTTCATTGCGAAAGAACTATCCATAAACAATTTACCAATTGTACCTTTTCCAGAACGAATTCCGCTCATGATTGTAGCAAGATCGCCCGTGATAAGTGAGGCATTATCTGTAGTAGTTTTTAAATTTGCCAAAATATCATCCATATTAACTGGTATGGATGTTTGAATAGTATCACTATCCTTTATCATTTCCTTTGCACTGGTACCGGGAGAAATAACCATTACTTTATTACCCATAAGCCCCTCTGACCCTATAATGGCCTTTGCGTCCTTTTTAATAAATTTCTGCGTTCCCACATCAATAATCATATCCACCCTTACAGTTGTATCGCTGACAATTTCAATATTTTCAATCGTTCCAACGTTAATGCCGGCAAACCTTACATTGTTTCCTACCTGCAAGCCGTTCACATCCTTAAAAATACCGCTTATTCGGAATGTACTGCTGAACAAATGCTGGCGGTTTCCAATAAAATAAATACCCACTATAAACAAAGCAATCCCAAGGGTTACAAAAACGCCTAACCTGATTTTATTATTCGAATTCTTTTTCATTTTACTTATAATTAAATTACATGCTATATTTCAAACTTCATGCTTTATTCAAAAAACGATCTTACCCAGTTATCCTCAGATTTTTGTAATTCAGAAAAAGTGCCCTCTGCAGTGCATTTACCGTCTCTCAATACAATCATGCGGTTTGCGGTAATTCTTGCACACTCCATGTCATGTGTTATAATGATAGAAGATGTTCTAAACTTTTGTTGCACTTCCAAAATAAGGTTACTAATCTCTCTTGAAGTAATAGGATCGAGCCCCGTAGTAGGTTCATCATATAATATAATTTCCGGCTTTAAAATTAAAGTACGGGCAAGTCCCACTCTTTTTCTCATTCCACCTGACAGTTCTGATGGCATTTTATCAATTGCCTCTGAAAGGCCAACATTATCAAGTGCCTCCTCAACTAATGAATTAATGTCGCTTTTAGACATCGATCTTAATTTTCTTCGGAGCGGGAATTCGAGATTTTCACGAACTGTCATTGAATCATATAATGCCGCACTTTGAAATAGAAAACCAATTTTAGTTCTCATTTCATTCAATTCATCACTATCCAATTCAGAAACACTTTTACCCAGCACTTTTAATATACCGGCATCAGGCTCAATCAACCCTACCATACATTTTATCAATACCGATTTCCCGCTTCCTGATTTACCAAGAACAACCAGGTTCTCTCCTTTTCTCAGATTTACATTAACATCTTTTAATACATCATGACTCCCAAAAGATTTTTTCAAATGCTCTATTTCCACTGTTAATACACTGTTTTGATCTGATGTATCAGTGCTCGAAAAATTTATATCCTGAATGTTTGTTTCCATTGATTAAAGCATTACATGAATAAATCTGTTATCTGAACTGCAATCATATCAATTACAAAAACCATTAAGGAAGCATACACAACTGCCGAATTAGAAGCTTTCCCTACCCCTTCCGTGCCGTTTTGTGCGTTATAACCTTTATAACATCCTATAAGTGCAATTACAAAACCAAAGAAAAATGTTTTAATAAAGGCCGGGAAAACATCAATAAAATCAGTCGAAGCAAAAACCTGGTTAAAAAACAGGCTAAAACTTAAATCTCCTTCTAGATTTACGCCAAAATATGATCCTAATAAGGCTATTACATCGGCAAAAACTACTAATAACGGAAGCATAAAAGTGGCAGATAATATTCTGGTAACCACAAGAAATTTAAATGGATTTATACCGGAAACCTCCATCGCATCAATCTGTTCTGTTACCTTCATAGAAGCTAATTCAGCACCAATTCCTGAACCTACCT
This sequence comes from Bacteroidota bacterium, assembly GCA_040387415.1. Taxonomy (GTDB): domain Bacteria; phylum Bacteroidota; class Bacteroidia; order 2-12-FULL-35-15; family 2-12-FULL-35-15; genus 2-12-FULL-35-15. The sequence continues at coordinate 12,177 of JAZKDU010000011.1, read as the reverse complement.
TACCTGCACATATTAAAGCTGTTATAACCGGACCTATTTCCCGAATAATAGAAACCGCTACCATAGCAGGCAGCCATGATTCTGCGCCAAAACTGGCCAAAGTAGGTCGGGATTGAATGGTTAAAACAAGCCCCATTATAAAGCCTGTAATTGCAACTAAAGGAAGTGACCGATAACCAATTTGAAACGATTGTTTCATTATCTCATTAAATTCCAAAGGGAGTTTAAATATCTCCTTAAAAAAGCGAGCTGTAAATTTTGTCAAAAGCGTCATTTCCATAAAAAAACTTCTGACACCATTAAAAGCAGGTACTTCGGGCTCTTCTAAGGAGTCCTTATTTGCATTCTCTGTTTTCGGATTAGTTAAAGTGTCAGTTTTCATCGGAATTTTATTTTACCAGCTCCATATTTCCAGTCGCATCAATTTCGACCGGAATCACATTTATATTCTCGAAATTTTTTATTTTAATGTCTGACTTGATATTCAATTCGTATTTTGATTTATCCTTGTCCCGGGCAATCAGCCAGGCGGTTTTTAGCGGATTATTATATTCAATTGTAACTGGTATATCAACGATTAAACTAGAACCAGGCTTTACATTTATTGATCTTTTAATTATTCCCTTTGAAAATAATGTATTTTTAATTTGTAAATCGTATTCAATATCATTCAATTGTAAATCGATATACTTTCCTTTATTAATAATTTCAATTTTAATAATGGCTTCAGAACGTTTATTCCTGAAATTATATTTTTTATGCTCCACCTTAACTACCTTAATTTGGGGAGGGATAGGCGATGCTATTTTAATTCTTTTATTATAATTCAATTTTTCCTGGCCTATAAATGTATTATAAACAACATATACATTAACATCCATATAGGTTGAATCCTGTTCCTGCAAATCGCCAATAACCTGTTTTATTTTTTTTATTGAAAGATTTATCGGAATTTCAACTGTATCCTTATCAAAGCTTCCCTGGTCTATTTGAACGGGGATAGTTTCTTCTGACAGAGTAAAGTCATTAAGCTTTATTTCAAAATGAATTGTATCAATTACAATTTTATACGGCATTTTATTTTGAACAAGAGCGAATAATTTAATTAACGCTGAATCTTTTTTCATATCAATATGAACGTAGCTTACCTCATTCAAATTAGGAAGAATAAGGTTTACGGCTTTTTTGGGATTAAATACATAATATAAAATCACGACAATTATAAAGCCTATAATAACCAGAAACACAAACGCCTTTACTATTCTCATTTTCTTAAATTGGTTTTACTCACCTTATGAACAGAACGTTTTTCCACATTAATAAATGCTTTTAAACAACAGAATTATTTCAAATATCTTCTTAATGTCCATGAAATAGTTTCATGTTCAATCATCAATCCAGTAAGAAAATCGGTAGTTCCTGCATCCTTTAGTTCTTCATCACATTCATCAATATCTTTGCGTAATTCAACTATAACAGTTTCATGATCATGAAGTAATTCTTTAATCATGTCTTTAGAAGAAGGATATTTACCTGGTCTTTCTTTAATTGAAGACCTACCCAGAAATTCTTCCATGGTACCAATTGTATCTCCACCAAGCTTACTAATGCGTTCAGCAATTTCATCAATTGCTTCTTCAAGTAGTTTGTATTGACCTTCAAATAACTTATGTAACTCCATAAAGCTATCACCGGAAACGTTCCAATGGAATTTTCTGGTTTTAATATATAATGTCATTTCATTGGACAAAACGGTAGAAAGTAATGAATTGATATTATTTAATTTTTTTTCTGAGATTCCTATATGTGGTTTCATTTTATTTCTTTTTAATTGTTAATACATAATAGCTAATCCCTGGCAGGGGTTACTATTTTTTTTACATTTAGTTTTATTAAATCAGGCCTGTTTTCAGATTCAGTATTTTGTTTGAAATTTTCAACACGCATATTTCCTGCATCAAAAGAAGGTAGCTTTAATTTCCCCCATTCATACGTTTTTGGCATATCATCCCCCATTAAAAAGCCCCATGGCTCTAATGGTTCAATTCTGTCAAAAATCACTTTTAAAATGGCAACAACTGGTATTGCTAAAAACATTCCTGCCACTCCGGCAATTGTTCCTCCTATAATAACAGCCAGAATAGAAACAAAGGCATTGACTTTAACTTTAGAACTCACAATCATAGGTATTATGATATTGTTATCCAGAAGCTGAACAACAACATTTACAATTACAACTCCGGCAATAATGGTAATATCAGTTGAGCTACTCAGAGTTGCAAGTACAGATAAGAAGGCTGCTATTAATATTCCGATATACGGAATCAGATTCAAAATCCCGGTAATTACACCTAGTAATATTGCATATTCCACACCAACAATCATTAATCCAATACTTGTTAATGTAGAAACAATTCCAAATTCAATTAAGAGTCCGACAACAAAGCTTTGAATTGCGACTTTTACGTTCTGCAAAATATCCTGTAGTTTCCCCTGGTTCTCTCTACTAACCAGTTTGGACAAAAATTTAATAAAAAGGTTTCTGTATAAAAGAATAAGGAATATGTAAATTGGAATTAAAACAACGTTGAACAAGGCATCCGTAAAAGAACTTAATGTACTTCCCATTAATTGGCCTCCACCCTCAAGTGATTCTTTGGTTGCTCTATCCACATACTTTTGCTGTTCATTATAACTTATATGAAAACGTTGTTTTATCCAAATTTGAACAGTGTGATAATGTGACAAAATATTTTTCTTTATACTGTCCCAATCCTCCGCCATACCGCCAATTTGCCATGATACAAAAAATACAATTCCTCCAATAAATAACAAAAACAGAAACACAGAAATCATTACGGCAATTACATGAGGAAGCTTCAGTTTTATAGTAAGCAGCTTTACAACCGGACGTAACAAGATCGCAAATAATAAAGAAAGCATTACTGGAAACAATACCTGATGGCCCACATATAATAACGAAATAATTAAGCTTATACTTAATAAAACAAGTGCAAACTTTGCATAAAAAGGAAATTTTTGTGTTGTATCCATTGGGTTATATTAATTATTCAAATGAATAATATTCTCAGAAATAGAATTTGTTGTAAGTACAAGTGTCACATGAAATGTTGCATGTGACACTTGTATTAATTTAGTTAGCCAGAAAACTAAAGTTTATTCTAAAAATGTACTGCTAAACCAAATGTTGATACACCGGAAGAAAGGTCAAGAAACAATCCTGTTTTTGCATTCATATGATACTCTGCTCCAATATGTCCACTAAAATAAAGTGAGCTTGCATTTCTGTAAACATTTCTATCACCATAATAATCATTGTCCCATGATGAATTCACAATAGAAAAACCTAAAGAACCAGCCACATAAAAATCCCATTTTGAACCCGCATGAAAAAGCTCATCAAAGTAATAAGTACCTTTTGCACCAATAGGAATAACCGTTTCTCTGTAATTGTAATAACGATAAGGATGATCATTATTACCCCAATAATATCCTCTTCTGTAAGAATAAAAGTTAATAAAGGGTGCTAAAGTAAAATTACGAGCTACATCAAATTCATAATCAGCATGTAATACAGGCATCGAACGGCCAGCATAGCCATAGTACCCCAATCCTACTCCTAAGTTTAACGTTTTACCGAATTTTTCGGGATAAGATGTTTCCTGGGCACTTGCAAAATTTGTCAAGGACAAGAAGGTTAGCGAAATAATTAATATTTTTTTCATGATTTCTAATTTTTTAATTAATAATTATTGAATTGATTATACTTGATTAAAATTTAAAGCCAACAGTTCCCTGGAACCATACATTTTTATAACGAGGAGTTTGAGATGTGCCATCTCCGTTGTTTTGAGTCAAATCCCATCCGGTTCTTGCAGATACAACTACGTGTTTAATGTTAATGTCTATTCCACCAACAACACCAAACATATTTTTCCGAACGTTATCATTTACAAATTCTTGTTCTTGTGCAATACTTGTAGTTGCATTGGCAAAAACATCTCTTTGATTAAGTAAATACGAGTATTGCGGACCTGCAACAATTGTGAAAAACTCACTTGGTTTTAAGGCGAATTGAAGCGGAACATCTAAATAAGTTGTTGTTCTGGTAAAATCATAAGTTCCACCTAAAACACGGCCTGTTGCTTTAAATCCTTTTTGTGATACTAATAATTCAGGTTGAATACCTATATATTTACCCATTGGTAGCGACAAAAAAGCACCTCCAGCCAAACCTAATTTAGGATCTGCCTGAAAATCATCCCCTTGCTCATCATAAACATTAGAATAATTTAAACCTAGTTTAAGCCCAAATTGTACTTTTTCACGGGTATCCATTTCTGCATCCTGCGCTTTTATATTTGTTGCAGATATTGTAAGGGCAAATAATACACTTAAAATAATAGTTGACTTTTTCATATTTTTGGTTTTTAATATTTATTTGATTTAAACTTCTGAAACAAATTTATTCAGACTACAGTTCCCTGTCCGTTCATATTCGTTAATAGGGGTGTTTATATCGCCAAAAACGGAAAATAATAGTTTGATAATTTTGAGAAATCAGAAAGTCTTTTATTAACGCGACTTTTAGCTATTTTGCAATTTCATTATAAGGCGCTAATAACTTTCAATTATCTTTGATAAAGTTTATAAAAATATGATTTGAACAAAAAGTAGAATCCAAGTCATATTATTGTATTTTTTATTACTGGTGCTTTCAAAATAACAAGAACATGAATTCTTTTCCCAATAAACGTAAAATATTTAATGATCCTATTTATGGCTTTGTAACACTTCCATACGAACTCATTTTTGATCTGATTGAACATCCCTATTTTCAACGCTTGCGCAGAATAAAGCAACTGGGCCTGACCAATCTGGTATATCCCGGAGCACTGCACACTCGCTTTCATCACGCAATGGGAGCCATGCATTTAATGGAGCTTGCCATTGAAGAAATACGTTCTAAAGGCCATGAGATAACTGATGAAGAGGGAAAAGCAGTTACAATAGCTATTCTTTTGCATGATATTGGCCATGGGCCTTTTTCGCATGCGCTGGAGCATAGTATTGTCAATAATATCACGCATGAAGATATTTCTCAATTGTTTATGAACCGCCTGAATAAAGAATTTAATGGTGAGCTTTCATTGGCAATTAAGATTTTTCAAAATAAATACCGCAAAAAATTTCTTCACCAGTTGGTATCAAGTCAGCTTGATATGGATCGTTTAGACTATTTAAAACGCGATAGCTTTTTCACAGGAGTTTCCGAAGGTGTTATAAGCTCGGATCGAATTATAAAAATGCTGAATGTGGTTGATGATCAGTTAACTGTAGAAGCAAAAGGCATTTATTCCATTGAAAAATTTATAATTGCCCGCAGATTAATGTACTGGCAGGTATATTTGCATAAAACGGTATTAAGCGCTGAAAATCTGTTGGTTAATATTTTAAAACGTGCGAAGGAACTTACAGGAAAAAAGGTTGATTTATTTTGCACTCCGGCATTAAAAACTTTTTTATACAACCAATACAGCAAAAACGATTTTAAAAACAATCCCGAATTGCTCGACAATTTTGCAATTTTGGATGATTATGATATAATGGGTTCTATTAAAGTATGGACAACCCACCAGGATATTGTACTCTCATTACTTTGCAAACAATTGGTAAACCGCAGACTGTTTAAAGTGGAAATGCAAAGCATTCCGTTTAAGGATTCTAAAATCAATGAAATAAAAAGTAAAATAAAAAAACATTATAAACTTACTGACAAAGAATTAAATTACTTCGTTTTTTCGGGGAGCGTAGCAAATGACGCGTATCGGGGCGGTATCAACATTTTATTTAAGGACGGGTCTGTAGTGGATATTGCAAAAGCTTCTGACCAGTTGAATATTAACGTATTAACCAAAACAGTAAAAAAATATTACTTGTGCTATCCCAAGTAATGCCAAAATTCAACAAAATATAGTTCTTTGCTGTAATTTTATTACATTTGAAATCTATATTGTACCTTAAATTAACATTGAAGTAAAAAATTAATTGTATTGATAAAACTATTACATTGTTAATTGAAAGAATAATAAAATTTACATTAAATAAGTAGCATTAAACAATGAGCGTAAAGCAAAGAACCATAAACAAACAAGTATCCATTTCTGGAACCGGCCTACATACCGGGAAACACGTAAACCTTACTTTTGTTCCTGCTCCTGAAAATCACGGTTATAAATTTCAACGTGTTGATTTAACGGATAATCCTATTATTGATGCTGATGTAGATAACGTTGTAGACACCTCACGCGGCACCACTCTTGAACAAAACGGTGCACGCGTTTATACAACAGAGCATGTGCTTGCTGCTTTAGTAGGTCTTGAAATTGATAATGTATTGATCCAGCTGGATGCTCCTGAAATCCCAATAATGGACGGGAGCTCCATGCCATTTATCAAAGTATTAGAAGAAGCTGGTGCTGTGGATCAAAATGCAGAACGTATTTATTTCGAACTTAAAGAAAATCTAACTTACGAAGATCCTATCAAAAATGTAGAAATGCTTGCTGTTCCACAGGATAGTTTCAGGCTTACGGTGATGGTGGATTATAATTCAGATGTATTGGGTACTCAACATGCTCATATTTATAACGTTAACGATTTTAAAACGGATATTGCTATGTGCCGTACATTCGTGTTTTTGCATGAGTTGGAAGCATTACTGGCAAATGACCTGATTAAAGGCGGTGATTTAAACAACGCAATTGTTTTAGTTGATAAAGAAATTTCTGAAGAAAAACTGAATCATTTAAAAAAATTATTTCATAAGGAAGATGTCGAAATAAAGGGTAAAGGTGTATTAAACAACACTACACTTCATTACTTTAATGAACCAGCACGTCATAAGCTTCTTGATATTGTTGGAGATCTTGCTTTGGTGGGAGTTCCTTTAAAAATGCACATTCTGGCAGCCCGCCCGGGACATGCCGGAAACGTTGCTTTTGCAAAAAAAATAAAAGCTCTGATTAAAAGCCAGAAGGCGAAAAAGGCTGCAAGTCCTGCATTTGATTTAAATAAAGAACCTTTACTTAATATCATGGACATACAAAAATTGCTGCCTCACAGACAGCCGTTTTTACTAATTGATAAAATCATGGAACTTACTCCAGAGTCTGTAGTAGGTGTTAAAAATGTAACCATGAACGAAGAATTTTTTAAAGGCCATTTCCCTGAAAACCCTGTAATGCCTGGCGTTCTATTAGTGGAGGCAATGGCACAAACGGGCGGGATTCTTGTTCTCAAAACAGTTCCTGATCCGGAAAATTACTTAACCTATTTTATGAAATTGGATGGAGTTAAGTTCAAACAAAAAGTTATTCCTGGCGATACAGTGGTATTCGACTTAAAATTATTAACGCCCATCCGCAGAGGTATTTGCCACATGAAAGGCATTGCTTATGTAAACAATAAACCGGTTATGGAAGCCGAAATGATGGCACAAATTGTAAAAGTAAAAAATAATGAGCCAACTCTCGTACATACATCCTGAAGCTAAAATAGGCAAAAACGTAATAGTTGAACCATTTTCAACTATATACGAAAACGTTGAAATTGGTGATGGAACATGGATAGGACCTAACGTTACCATTTTTCAAGGTGCACGCATCGGTAAAAATTGCAAGATATTCCCAGGTGCAGTGATAGCGGCTATTCCCCAGGATTTAAAATTTAAGGGAGAAGTTACTACCGTTGAAATTGGAGATAATACCACCATCCGTGAATGCGTAACTATTAACAGGGGCACTACCGATAAAATGAAAACTGCTATTGGTAGTAACTGTCTGCTAATGGCCTATGTGCATGTGGCGCACGATTGCATTATTGGTAATAATATAATTATTGCCAACAGTGTAAATTTAGCCGGACATGTAACAATTGAAGATTATTCCATTTTAGAAGGCCTTGTAGCAATCCAGCAATTTGTAAAAATTGGCGCACATGCCTTTATTACAGGTGGTTCACTGGTTCGTAAAAACGTTCCACCATTTACCAAAGCTGCACGTGAGCCTTTGCAATATGTGGGTATTAATTCTGTTGGCTTACGCAGACGTGGTTATAGCAACGAGCGTATTTTAGAAATAGAAGACATCTACCGTACATTATATGTGAAAGGTCATAATGTTACTAACGCATTAGCCATTATTGAGCAGGAATCACCTGCTTCCCCTGAAAAGGAACAGATTCTTAATTTTATACAGGAATCGAAAAATGGAATTATGAGAGGTATTTCTTAAAACATTAAAAACAAAATCTTAGTGTAAATAGTGTTTTTTGTGCCCCTGTGGTAGATTACTTTTACAATGCAAATAACATTAAACAACATAGGTAAACGCTACAACTACGAATGGATATTTCGTAAAGTAAATTATGAATTTACAGTCGATAATAACTATGTTATTTTAGGAGCTAACGGTTCGGGTAAATCTACGCTACTGCAAACTATTGCAGGAAATATAATACCTTCAGAAGGTGAAATAAAATATGAATCTCAGCAAAAAAAAAATATTACTGCTGAAACTGTTTTTCGTAATATAAGCTTTGCCTCCCCATACCTTGAATTATTTGAAGAATTCACACTTACGGAATCTATTGAGTTTCAGGCTCAATTTAAGCCGTTTTGTAAAGAATTGGATCTCAATAAAATTATTGAACTTACAGGACTTGAAAAAGCCAAAGACAAGCAACTGAAACAATATTCCTCTGGGATGAAGCAGCGTGTAAAGCTGGCTTTAGCAATATTAAGTTCCAGCCCGTTATTGTTGCTTGATGAACCCACTTCTAATCTTGATAAAAAAGCTGTTCTCTGGTACCAGAATTTAATCCAGGATTATTCTCAAAATCGTTTAATCATTGTATGCTCCAACCAGTTGGAATATGAATATCCGTTTTGTAATAAACAACTGAATATTGAAGATTACAAATAATTGTTACCATTTTAAAACTTATAGGTTAGGCATCATTTTTAAACTCAAACTATCCATTTTTTTGCTGAAAATGGATATAATCCTTACCTTTAACCTAATAAATTTTTCTAACACAAAATGGAAAATCAAAAACAAATAATTCTATTTGATGGTGTTTGTAACTTATGTAACAGTACTGTACAATTCATTATTAAAAGAGATCATAAAGCTAAATTCCATTTCGCCTCATTACAGTCAGCAGTCGGACAATCCTTGTTGCATAAGTTTAATCTACCAGCCAATGATTTCCAATCTTTTATTTACATAAAAGGAGATACATATTATAGCAGATCTTCCGGGGCAATAAATGTTATGAAAGACCTGGGAAGTATATGGCAATTAATGTATGCCTTTATTATAATCCCCCCATTTATAAGAGACTTTGTCTATAACCTTATTGCAAAAAACAGGTACAAAATGTTTGGCAGGCAGGAATCCTGCATGATTCCTACACCTGCGATCAAACAACGTTTTTTAGAATAAGTCAAAGATTTTCAAAACTTTAATTACTAGCAATTAAAACCCATCTCGTTTGGTTTGGTGTCCCGGAAATCGTCAAACCGGAAATATAAACAAATGTAATAGTACCATTCACACCTACCGTTTTGTTGGATACGCCCAAAGTAAACCTATTTGAAGGGCTTGAATTAGTTGACTCCTGAAGAAATGTTTGGTTTTTATCCGTATTGTTAACGATAACAATCAATTGTCCTACTGTACCATTTGCAAAACCTGTAATTGATGAAGCCGTGGAACCTGATATTTTGAAAAACGAGTTATTAGAAAGATTATAATTATTAATATTGGAGGCCGATGGTATATTTCCCCCATCTGTAAAGAAAATTGTACCGGTATAGGTACCTGTAGGTCCCACTGCTCCTGTTGCGCCAGCTGAACCTTGGCTTCCTGTGGAACCAGTTGAACCGGTAGAACCTCCCCCACCATTACCTGTTGGCCCTACTAATCCCTGGGCTCCTGTTGATCCGGTTGCACCCAAACCACCGTCACCAGTAGGTCCTACTAAGCCTTGGGCTCCTGTTGATCCGGTTGCTCCCAAACCTTCGCTGCCTGTTGCTCCCATTAATCCTTGAGCTCCGGTTGAACCAGTGGAACCAAATCCATCGCTCCCGGTAGGCCCAATTAGTCCCTGGGCTCCTGTAGAACCTGCATCACCAGTTGAACCTGTAGAACCAATAGCACCTGTCGCCCCAGCAATTCCATCATTACCTGTGGCGCCTGTAAAGCCTGCACTTCCTGTTTCACCTGTCGAACCAATAGAACCTGTAACCCCAATATTTCCTGTGGAACCAATACTCCCGGTTTCACCTGTGGAACCTATACTTCCTGTATAACCAGTTGATCCAATGGAACCTGTACTACCTGTATCACCGGTTGAGCCCGTGGAACCTGTATTTCCTGTTTCACCTGTTGATCCTGTGGAGCCTGTACTACCTGTTGAGCCAGTGAAACCTGTACTTCCTGTCTCACCTGTTGAGCCCGTACTTCCCGTATCACCAGTCGATCCTGTGGAACCTGTACTACCTGTATCACCAGTTGAACCTGTACTTCCGGTATTACCTGTCGAACCCGTGGAACCGGTACTTCCCGTATTACCAGTCGATCCAGTTGAACCTGTACTTCCTGTATCACCAGTCGATCCCGTAGAACCTGTACTTCCTGTATCACCAGTTGACCCAGTTGAACCTGTACTGCCCGTATTACCAGTTGATCCCGTGGAACCTGTACTTCCTGTATCACCTGTTGACCCCGTGGAACCTGTACTTCCTGTATCACCTGTTGAACCTGTGGAACCAGTACTTCCAGTATCACCTGTGGAACCCGTGGAACCTGTACTTCCCGTACTACCTGTATCACCTGTTGAGCCGGTTGATCCCGTACTACCTGTAGCACCGGTACTTCCTGTATCACCAGTCGATCCCGTAGAACCTGTACTTCCTGTATCACCAGTTGACCCAGTTGAACCTGTACTACCCGTATTACCGGTGGAACCTGTATCACCAGTTGAGCCCGTGGAACCTGTACTTCCTGTATCACCTGTCAATCCTGTGGAACCTGTACTTCCAGTATTACCAGTCGATCCTGTGGAACCTGTACTACCTGTATCACCAGTTGAACCTGTACTTCCGGTATTACCAGTCGATCCCGTAGAACCTGTACTTCCTGTATCACCAGTTGAGCCCGTAGAACCTGTACTTCCAGTATTACCAGTTGATCCCGTAGAACCTGTACTTCCGGTATTACCAGTCGATCCCGTAGAACCTGTACTTCCGGTATCACCAGTTGAGCCCGTAGAACCTGTACTTCCAGTATTACCAGTTGAGCCCGTAGAACCTGTACTTCCAGTATTACCAGTTGATCCTGTACTACCTGTATCACCTGTTGAACCTGTACTTCCAGTATTACCGGTGGAACCTGTATCACCAGTCGATCCTGTGGAACCGGTACTTCCCTTATTACCAGTCGATCCCGTAGAACCTGTACTTCCTGTATCACCAGTTGAGCCCGTAGAACCTGTACTTCCAGTATTACCAGTTGATCCGGTACTACCTGTATCACCTGTTGAACCTGTACTTCCAGTATTACCGGTGGAACCTGTATCACCAGTTGAGCCCGTGGAACCTGTACTTCCTGTAGCACCTGTCGATCCTGTGGAACCTGTACTACCTGTATCACCAGTTGAACCTGTGGAACCTGTACTTCCCGTATTACCAGTCGATCCTGTGGAACCTGTACTTCCTGTAGCACCGGTTGAGCCCGTGGAACCTGTACTTCCTGTATCACCTGTCGATCCTGTGGAACCTGTACTTCCAGTATTACCAGTTGATCCTGTATTACCTGTAACACCAGTTGAGCCGGTGAAACCTGTACTTCCAGTATTACCTGTTGATCCTGTATTTCCAGAAAAACCTGTATTCCCTGTATTTCCTATTAACCCTGTTGAACCACTGGCTCCTGTATTTCCATTGTTACCGGTTGAACCTGTAGTTCCGTTTTGTCCTGTATGTCCAGTGAAACCATTAGAGCCTGTTCCTCCCGTATTTCCATTGTTACCGGTTGTACCTGTAGTTCCGTTTTGTCCTGTATTTCCGGTAAAACCATTAGAACCTGTTGC
>JAZKDU010000010.1:20419-225109 GCA_040387415.1 Bacteroidota bacterium | reverse complement strand
CTTGTTGTTCTCATATAAGTTCAAGTTTGTGTCAACTTATTTCAGGACGAGGCACTGGTAATAATAAATAAGGCCGATATTATTGTAGGAATTTCCCAATCCCTGTTTATCTCCAATTTCTTCCTTGATTTTTAAAGCTTTTTGGTGGTTGATGAATGCTTTTTCGTAATTGCCCTGGTACAAATAAATATTACCAACATTGCCGAATGATACGGCTATCCCTTTTTTATAATTTAAAGTACGGGCAAGTTGTTGTGCCTTCTCTGCATACTCTGAAGCTAGCTGATAACTGCCGGCATTTATATATTGACCGCTGAGGGCATTTAAAGCATTTACGAAGAGCGTATCTTTTTTTGTGGTTTTAATAAAATTCAAAAGGGAATCTGTAGTCTGCTGAGGCTGCGTGCTGTGGGGCTGGGCCCGCAGAGCATTAACAGTAAAAATGCAGAAGAGAAAAACAGATAGAATATATTTCATGAATACATTTTTTAAATGGAAATTTTGCGACAAATGTATCATAAGCATATGTGCCGACTTTATTAATCAGCTATTATTTTTCAGCCACGATAAATATTGACTGTGCGATATAGGTTAGAGGCGTTTTTTCTAAAACGCTGCCAACCTTAATTACCGTTTTAATCAAATGATCAGGGATATTTGGTAATAAAAAATCTTTTATCTCGGTGCGATAAGATGAAAAATGTGCAGCCTTCAGCTTTTCTTTGATGAAAGAGGCAGAGAAAGCCATTTCATCAGGTTCTAAAAATGTTTTTTTACGTAAATAGGGGATATTGAAAATAAGCGCTATGTAGGGATTATAAATATTGGGTTCAATAAAAATAATTTTCCCTTTTGGTTTTAAAAGCTTACGGAGATTGATCAATGAATTATCAAGGTTGTAATACAGGTGATGTAGAATTCCATTTCCAATTATATAATCGAATTTTTCCAATTCCATTTCGCCTTTAAATGATTCGGACTTATTAAAATCAACTACTTCAAAAGATAAATCGGGGCTTTTATATCGTTGATTGGCATTGTCAATAAATATCTTTGAAAGATCAATTCCTAAACCTTTTACACCTGTTTTTTTTACAAGGTAATCGATCCCCTCACCTTCTGCACAGCCGATTTCAAGAACGTTTGTAGAACTGTTCAGCTTTGTTTTATCCATTTGATCAATCATGTAATCAAATCTCCTTTGCAAACGGATTACAGAAGCTTCTGTTTTTTTAAAACTTTGATTAAATCCTCTTTCATCCTTTATTGAAGCCATAATGTTTAATTATTTGAGAGAAAAAAATAAATTATTTGATGATTTTTTTCAATTCACTGTTCGTCTCTATGCTGCGTCCTTTAATGATCACCTTATCTCTGATAAATTTTGGACGGGATTTAGTTTCATCCACCACTTTTGATAAATACTCACCAATCAATGATATGGAGAGCAACTGAACTCCTCCAAAAAACAAAATCAATACAATGATTGTTGGTATCCCATGAGGAATATCAGGATATAAAAATTTAGCAATCACCTGGAAAGCGATTGCTAAAAAGGACACAATTGTTAAGAAAAAGCCTAAATAACTCATTATTTCCAATGGCAGATAGCTGAAGGATAAAATTCCTTTTTTCGCCCACCATATATTTTTACGCAAATTATTCGTGCTTACGCCAAACATACGTTCTGGCCTCACATAGTCTACCCCAACCTGATTAAAGCCAACCCAGGCCCTTAAACCGCGTAAAAACTGCTCTTTTTCGGGTAGCTCAACCAAATGTTCCACAACTTTTTTGTCAATTAATGAAAAATCTCCGGCATCCTGTGGAATGGTGATATCCGACATTTTGCTGAATATTTTATAAAATGATTTATAAGCAATATTCATAAACCAGGATGCTTCTCGTTTTACTCGTCTTCCATATACCACCTGGTAGCCATTCTGCCATTGTTCGAAAAATTGTGAAATTAATTCTGGCGGATCCTGGCCATCACCATCCATCAGTACTACGGCATCTCCGCTTGCTATTTCCATTCCGCTTACAAAAGCGGCCTGTGAACCAAAATTCCGTGAATGCTTAATAGCAATTACATTGAGATCTTTTTCGCAGATCTCCTGTAACACACGTTCCGTATCATCTGGAGAATTATCATTTACAAAAATGATTTCATAGTTGCATCCTATTTTATTGAACGTTTCAACTAAGCGCTCATACATTATTGGAATGGCCTGCGCATCTTTATAGCAGGCAATAACAGGGCTGATTTTGGCAAGCTTTTTAGGAGTGTTAAAACCTGGTAATACTTTATTTCTGTAATCGATTTTTTTCTGCCATTCTGCAAATTTTTCAAGCCCTTGTTCAAGGCTTGTTTTAGGCTGCCAATGAATTAATGTATTTGCTGTGTTGTAATTTCCATACCATTCGGCTGTATCCCAGCTTCTGTTTGCCATGCTCCCCCAAACAGGATCTTTTTCAATATTAAATATTTTTCTGCTGGAATTAACGAGTTGTTCGAGGGTTGTTTTTTGTCCGCTTCCAATATTAATTGATTGTCCTGAATTATCCTTGTTAACGTAATTAGCCGCATCAATAAAGGCTTCTACACAATCGTCAATATAAACAAAATCACGGGTTGTAGCAGGGCTTACTAATGGGGGATAAGTGTTTGTTAAAGCGCAGTCAACTATTTTGGGCATCAATCGATCCGGCTCTTCCCAAGGGCCGTATATTGAATATAATCTTAAATTCAAACACGGTAAATTGTAATTGCGGGCATAAAAAGATAAGAGATAGCTAGTAGTGACTTTAGAAACGGAATAATGACTGTTCGGTATTAATTCACTGTTTTCTAAAGGGGTTGCACTGTTTAAGCCGTATTCAGAGCTACTTCCTGCGTGTATGTATGCTTGAATATCTTTGCACATTTCAAGGATATTCACCGTTCCACTAATATTAGTTTCATAAATTAAACCAACATTATTCTGTTTACTGTAAGCGCCATAAGCAGAAAGATTAAAAATAGTTTTGGGATTATATTCTTTAAATAGTGATTCAACTGATTTTTTGTAATTGATATCACAATGCAAAATATTTTCAGTAGGTATTTCCAATAGCTTTAAACGCCATGCATATCTTGGGTTGTGGGTGATGGCATAACAATCTGTACGGTATTTTAGAATTGTTTCCAACAGGTTGGCACCAATAAATCCACTGGCACCAAAAATAAAAATGGGCCCCTGCAGCTGTTGTATTTTTTCTTTTATTTGGTCCATTTTTAAATTTTCAATAATTTGTTTATTTCTGCTTTTATATTCTCTGCATCCAGCCCGCTTTCTTTCTGATGAAATGCCTGGTTGCCATACAACTTGCTTGGATAGCCCATTGCATGTAAGCCGGTGAATTTTACTAAATGAATATCTCTTTTTGCAAGCATTGATAGTATATGTTCTCCTAGTCCACCTCTTTCCACATGCTCTTCAACAACAATTATTTTTTTCGTTTCAGAAATACTTTCCAAAAGTTCCTTGCTAAATTCAATAATAGGTATTGATAATATTGTAAATAAGTCGATCGTGTCATTTTCAGCAATGGCTTCCAAAGCATTATGAACAATAGGTCCTAAAGCTATTATTGTAATTTTTGGAGACCGTGCTTTTTTTATTTGATTGATAGGAGATATCTGAACAGCTTGAGGATAGGGTTTTCCTAAACCTAAACGTAAATAGGCCGGTTTCTTTTTTTCGGTTATCTGATTTAAGCAGTAGTCAACATCCTCACTAAATGCAGGTATCCAACAAGTAATGTTGGGTAGTGTACTTAAACAGCCTATATCCTCTATGGCGTGATGGGTTGCTCCCATAATGCCATACCCATATCCACCACCATTGCCTACAATGTATACAGGCAGATCATGAATGCACACGTCAATTTTAATTTGTTCTAAACATCTGTAAACCGCGAAAGGGGCAATGCTATAAACGAAGGTTTCAAAACCTTTGAATGCTAAGCCCGCTGCAACACCAATCATATTTTGCTCGGCTACTCCGGCATTAATAAAGCGGTCCTTTGCAACAGCCTGAATGCTTTCCAGGGCATTGTAACCAAGATCCCCCGAAATAAATACACTTTGAGGGTTTTTGGAAATTATATTTTCTGCTTTTTTCGAAAAACTGTTACGCATTATAATTTTTTTCTATTGATAATAATGCTTCTTTGTATGTTTCCGGATTCATTGGTAAATAGTGCCATTCAAGTTTGTCTTCCATGTAGCTGACTCCTTTTCCTTTTATAGTATTGGCAATAATTAATTTTGGAAGTCCGTTTCTTCTGCTTTTTAAATCGTTAATGTCTTCAATCAATTTTTCAACATCATGCCCGTCCTGCTCGATAATGTCAAAGCCAATCGCTTTCCACTTCCCGATTTCGGCCGTGTCTCCTAATACATCCTTAGTATATCCAAAACCTTGCAGGCCGTTTTTATCTATCAATATAATTAAATTATCTAATTTTTTTGCCATTGCGAAATGAGCCGCTTCCCATGTGGTACCTTCATTGGTTTCACCATCCGACATGAGAATATAAACATGGTCATTATTGTTTTTTAATTTATTAGCATATGCTATTCCACATCCAATAGGAAAGCCATGCCCCAAAGAGCCTAAAGCAAAAGGAATATTTTTAAATGAATTAGCGGAAGGATGTGCGGACAGCTTGGTACCATTCTGATAAAATGTAGCAAGCGTTTCATCATTAATTTCTCCGATTGAATGCAGCACAGTATACAAGGCAACAGCTGCATGTCCTTTCGATAAGATCACTTGTTCTTCAGATGTTTTGATTTCAAATATTGCAATCAATAAATCAATACAGCTTAACGAAGAGCCAATATGTCCTGCATTTACACCGTGATAGAGCGCAAGAATTTTTTTTCTGTAATCAATTTTTTTATTGTTGAAATTCATTTCAGCTGTTATAGTTGTTGCAGAACTTCCATTTTGTTTTATCAGGTTGTAATGCTTGTTATTCAAAAATAAGAATTATATAACAATATCAAAATTGTATATTATTTAAGACTGTCTTTAATCATTTTTAAAGTTGTTGAAACAGTTTGTTCTGAAATAGTATCATTTGTGATTTTAACCTCTTTCAGTAAACCATTGAAAGCATTGTTTATTCCTATACCATTACCAATAACTATCGGGGCGTTAATGTTTTTGATTGAAAATGCTGATTTTGCTGTATACACCAATAGTGCGTTATTGAATACTTTAATTGTATTTTCTTTTACAGAAATAACAATGTAATTCCATTCATTGGGCTGCAGCTTAAAAAATGCTGGCGGAGTCCATTCTTTACCTCCTCCATAAGCAAAAAGAAATTCATTATCGTTTGGTCCGTTTTGCTGAAATGTCATACCGCTGGGGCCTATACTATCAGTAATTGCATTCACTAAAACACTTGCATTATCCACCTGTGTATCTTTCGGTTTAAGAAGAACTTCTATTGTGAAATTTTCTTCTAAAGCAATTGGAGTAAGGTTAATACCATTATTGCCTAAATCACTGCCTATGCCAATATGTACCAGTGGTTTTACAGTGCTTTCAGAAAATAATAATTCTACCTTTTTCTTGCTAATTGCGGTGTACTCTTTTTCAGAACTTACGTTATTGTATTTTAAATCGGGAAGTAGTTCTGCAATTTCCCTCATTTTGGTGGTAACGATATAATAATTATTGTCAAGTAAATTTTGCAGAAAATTTAACATGTCATTTTTTAATATCCAGGTTGCACATGGATTAAAGTACCCAACGGGTTTGTATTGCCCGTAATAGTAGTATAGGAAATCATCCTGGTAATTCAAAAAATAAACGCTGTCACTATTATTCGTAATCTTTTTTAGTGAAGCAAAATCAGTAGGAACGGTTAAAGGATAGATGTACTGGGAGTTTTTGAAATTTCTGTATTGTGTTTTTATTTTTTGACCGGTTTTTTCTGAATAAAAGTAGGCCGCACCAGTAATAAATAGAATTGGCAAAATTGAAATAATTGTTTTCTGCAATTTTAAATATGTTGGTGTTCCAACGGAATCCGGATTATTTTTTTTAGTTGTTTTCTGTTTTACAATAGGTTCAGAAACAGTAAAATTATTTCCTAAGATATCGAACAACAAGAATAGTATAAAGAGCAATGCTGTTGCGATATTAAGAATGTTGTGTTCATGGCTTCTTCCGAAAAAATATATTGAATTTCCGATGGCTATGAATATAACAAACAGGCCGGATTGAAAGTATTGCTTAGAAAGTACATTTCTGAGTTTAATAAGTAAAATAAAGCCTAAGCTGAACATTACGGGAATATACCAATAGAATGACTTGGTTGAAATTTGAATCATTCCTACACCAATCTGCTGATATAAAAGCGCACTTTTTGGTATAAATCCTTTAAATAGGATAATACTGCCGATAACAAATCCTGCAATAATTAAAATGTTTTTTAAATTGAGAAAAAAATGTTTTTTTAATAATCCTTTCAATTCAATTCTTCTGGCTTTGTCAGATGCTAATTCAATAAATTCAATTATAAAAAGCGTGATTATAAATTGAACGTAGGCCAACAGGTATAAAAGTCCGAAGTTTTTATGGAACATTAGTAAAAGGCCTATAACGATAGCATTCAGCCAATGATATGCTCCTTTGTAGTAAACCAATACAAGCAAGATCAGCCATAAATCCAACCTTAAGGGTGTTACCTGGAAAATGGCCACCGGCTCATGCATAATGGCATAATATCTTACAATCAGTAATGAAATCAATAAAAAAAGGGAAAGCTTTTTGTTGATAAAGAATTTTTTTGAAAAGATAAAAATTCCAATAAAAAGGAGATAGAATGAAAGCTGACCAAGTAGTTGAAATAAATTTAAATCGATATTTAATTTCATCCACAAGGCTGCCAGCAATGATAAAAAAAGATCGTATTGAAAATAAATGTCGGATAATGGAGCACCATTAATCAGTCTTAAAGCTGGAGACAGGATAAAGGAATAGTCAAATACAGAAATAACATCAGTGGAGATGAAACAAATTGGTAAAAGTACAACAGCCAGTATACCGAGAAATAATTTTCCGTTCAGATAATTATACATTAAAAATAATAGACCGGTAAACATCAAAACGACAATTATTAAAAATGGGTTTATGTCCTTGTAATCAGGGTAATTAGTCATGGCAGGAATAAAGCCAATATTTATAACATACGCTGAGGAAGCTAATACGAAGATTAAGAATACCGATAAATAGATGACTTTGTTTTTGGTGCTGGACAGGAACTGCGCAAAAATAAATGACAAAATAATATTTACAAACATCAACGAGTATAAAACATATCCTTCAATGCCGTCAAATTCGTAACTGGCTGCTCTTGCAGGAGGGATGAATTGCTCATGTGGTATTTTTATATTGAAAGACCTTATGTGCTCGGAAAAATAAAAAAATGTTTTATAAAGTAAAAAGCTGGTAGCAGAGCTGATAAGCAGGAGCTCGGGTATGCTGAAATCGTTACTTTTAAAACTTAATTGTCTGCTTTTGTTTTTATAGACTAATAAACCAAAACAAAAAATTAAGAGGGCTACAATAATTGCTGTCATTATACTTATATAAGTTTTTGTTAATATTATGCTTTACAAAATTGAAACTGTTATCTGGTTTATTAAATCATTTTACTGATTATCTGTAACGACAATTTGTGTTTTGTTTTTTTTGATCTTCTGCCACACTACTATAATCAAGAAGATTAATAATGAAATGCAGGAAACAATAATTCCAGTTTTAAGATATGGTACAACATAATTAAGCTCAACGGTATGTTGCCCTTTGTCGATAATTAAGCCCATTAAACCAAAATCAACTAATTCTATTTTGGCCTCTTTATTGTCAATAGTGGCAGTCCAGCCGGTATCAAATGGAATGGAAAATAATAATAATTTCTTCTTGTCAGTACTAATATTACCCTTAATGGTATTATGATTGTTTTCTACAATTACCAGGGTATCTTGTTTTAGCTCTTTTATATCCTTTGCATAAGCCTCCCAGCTATAGCCACTTGCTGTATCTTTTAAATCGAAAGGTGTAAAGTCTTTATAGATGTCTTTATTAGTATTATCAATAACAAAAGCATCAAATAGAAGAATATCTTTTTGCAGGTTAGGAAGCTTAAGAAAATCCGTTGAGGCAATATATTTATCATAGGTAAAGCCTAATGGCAGGTTGTTTTTGTTTTTAAAAACCTTTACATCACCAAACTGAGTAATTGAATCGTTACCACCGTATAACGGGTTATTATTTGGGAATTTACTAAGTACATATTTTACACTAAACAAAGACTGCAGCAGAGGCCGGTTGATAAGACCGGTAATTCTGCGTGATTCCACCTGAGCTTTATCCTTCTGAACATTTGTTACATTCAATGCGTTTAAAAACTGAACATAATATTTTTGGTTGAAAGAATTGTACGTACTTGTGCCTTTATAATTCTGCACTTGCGGATCATTTAGTCCTCCGTTATAAGCGGGACTGGAGGAGTATACCTTATCAATCCTGAAAAAGCTTTTATCCGTTTTATTAATATACGATATGGCTTCATTGGTATAATCGTTGAAACCTGTTTTCTGTTTTAATTCTTTTGATGAAATCACAGTTCGTTTATTAACTGTTGTGGAAGAGAAGTATGTTAACTCAATAAATAAAGTTAAAATCAGGGCAATTTGCACTCCAAATTTAGCTTTTGGAACACCATGAAAATAGAGTAGTATTGAATATATAATTAAGAAATTTCTAACTACACCTCTTATTTGTTTATCAACAAGGCCAGTCTGTTGTAAATAAGGGTAAAATAATAATATGAGTAAGAGAAGCAGGGTTGCTACTAATGTAATTCGATTGACCTTTCCTGATCGATCCATGAAGTTTAAAGCATGCACTCCGATAAAAATAAAGGCGGTATCTATACATAGTGAAAATGCCCGGTAATAGTCTCCTGTAAATAACCAAAAGGTATATCTGAAAAATGGAAATATGATTGGTATTATCCATATCGCAATGAATACAGAATAAACAATTTTTTGTTTTTTATTTAAAAAATTGAATACCTGCGGGATCAGTAAAAGCGTTAATAATCCACAGTAAAACAAAGGTGCTTCCAGGTAATTGCTCCAGCCTCTGTATTTTAGACCTATACCCAGTATATCGCTGGAAAAAGAGCGCATAATAGTGGTTACATAATTTAAAGGCTCAGCTAAGCCAAATAAAGGGAGCTGACTTAAGCTATCAAAATAGGTGGTATCGCCCCCAACACGCGGGCTTTCCAAAAGCTGCTTAATATTACTGAAAAGAAATACGGAGCTGATTCCAAGACCCAGAATAGTTAACAATGCAATTTGAAGCATTAGTTTAAACAGCCCTTTTAATTCCATTCTTTTTTCAAGGATGTATCTGAATACGATATATGCAAGAAGAAACAGCCCATAAACATATAAATTGAAAGGCATGGAAATCCCTATCAATGCTATTAAAAAAGGAAACAGATACCAGGACTTATCCTGAAATATTTTTTCAAATGAAAACAGTAATAAAGCTAAAATCATTGCTTCGAATGTGAATATATACCATCCGCTGCCTAAAATCATAAAGCCGGTAAATGAATATAGCATGGCACCAATGATGGAGGTGTAGTTGGTAAGAGACAATTTGCGGAGATACAGGAAGAAAACAAGACCACTCACAATTATTTTAAGCAGCTCTTTAAATATTATAACATATGGTATCTGGTCTTTCCCGAATGCATAAGCAATAATATCTGAAGGATCTCTTAATATCAATGCAAAAATATTCTGGCCTACACCGTTATTAAAGGACCATTTGGGAAAGCCTTGCGTTCGGAGGTAGTCAGATATATTCAGAAACTGGGCGTAACTGGCGTTTATAGAATCACTCGCAACGTCTTTAAACAGATAAACATTGTTTAAAAGAATGTATTCTTTAAATACAAAGAAGCATATTAAAATTAATAGGAGAGAACACGCCCACAATCCTTTTTTACCAGAAAAATGTTTTTCAAATAAATTTTGTTCAGGTAGAACTTTAGATAAATCTGAAAATTGTTCTTTAATATTTTCAGTCGAACTGTTGTTCTTTTTTTTAATTTTATTTTTTGACTTATTATCCATAACACACAGTTAATCAGCATTAAAAGCAATCAAATTCAAATGTAATAAATAATACTTACAATTTTTAAAATAGTTGTATTTAGAAATTCAGGAATCAAATTCTTATTCCCACAACCAGCACATCATCCAATTGTTTGGTGTTTATTTTCCAATTATTGAATTCAGTAATCAGTTCTTCTTTTTGTGATTCCATATTGTCAACCTGAATACGTTGTAATAATTTATTAAATCTTCCTGATAAATATTTGGTGTTTTTTTCTCCGCCAAATTGATCAATGAAGCCATCTGTAAAAAGATAAAGGGTAGAGCCTTTATTCACTTTTATTTTTTGACTTGTGAAATTTATATCTGCCTTTCCAAACATTCCTCCAATCGAATATACATCACCTTCCAGTGTTTGGAGTTGATTTTGATCAATAAGATAAGAAAAGTGATTTGCACCAGCGAACTCAATTTCGTTGTTTATCTTGTCAATAGATACTATTGTAATATCCATTCCATCATCCTGGGTAGATGAATCAGTATTGCTTTGATTTAACAAATTAACAATTCCCTGGTTTAATTCACTGAGTATTTGAGCAGGCTGAATAATATTTTTAACATTTACTATTTCGTTTAATAGTGTGTTCCCAATCATGCTCATAAAGGCCCCGGGTACCCCATGTCCTGTGCAATCGGCAACAGCAATGAGTATTTTATCTTTTTTTTCAGAAAGCCAATAAAAGTCACCGCTAACTATATCTTTAGGCTGAAAAAAAATAAAAGAGTCAGGGAATAATAATTTTATTAATTCATCGGAAGGTAGAATGGCTTGTTGTATGCGTTTAGCATAGTTAATACTGTCGGTAATTTTTTCATTTTTTTCCTCAACTACCTTTTTTTGTTTTTCAATTACACTGTTTTTTTCTCCAAGTAATTTATTGGCTGATTTTTTTTGTCGGTATCCTCTATAAATAAAGAAGGCCAATACAAGCATCAGCGAAAATCCTATAATAAAAGCGTTACGCTGCAAATTTTGTTTTTCTGTTTCTGCCTCATGTTTTGAAATTTCGGCATCTTTTTTAATTAGTTCTTTATCTTTTTTTTCACTGTCATATTTAACATTCATTTCAGCAATTTGCTTGCTGGACTGTTCATTTAGAAGAGTGTCTTTAATGTCAGAATATAATTTATGATAATGGTATGCTTCTTTAAAATCTCCCTTTTTATTGTACAGATCTGAAAGGGCAACATAAGTTGCTTTTGTCCCCTCTTTATAGCCAATTTTTTTAAATATTGTTAATGCCTGATTGAGATAATTAGATGCTTCATTGAATTTATTCTGTTTCGTATAGATTGTTCCAATATTATTATAAGAAGTACCTGCACCTAGAATATCACCTATTTCCAACTGTATTTTTAAAGACGTGAAATATTTTTCTAATGCGCCTCCATAATTTTTCTGAATTAAATAAATATTACCAATATTATTGCTTAAATGTTCTATCCCTTGTTTATCTCCCATCTCTTCCCTTATTTTTAAAGACTTAAAATAGATATCAAGCGCTTTTTCATAATTTTTAAGATTGAAATATGCCATTCCGATATTAAGCTCCGTGGCGGCTATACCTCTTCTATCGCCTATCTCTTCTTTTATTTTTACAGATTTAAAATATTTTTCTAATGCGTTTTTGTAATCTCCTTGATAATTGTATATCATTCCGATATTATTGAATGACATTGCTAATCCTTTTTTATCTCCGATTTCTTCTCTTATTTTAAGGGCTTTTAGCTGGTTCTGCAGTGCTTTTTCATAATTGCCCTGATCATAATAAACAAGCCCAACATTATTGTATGAAGTTGCTATTCCTTTTTTATCTCCAATTGCTTGTCGGATTTCCAATGATTTTAAATAATTTTTTAAAGCCTGGTCATAATTTGCCTGGCTCCAGTATATTACACCAATATTATTATAAGAATTGGCCAGGCCTTTTTGATGATTTATGTTTGTTGCAGCTTGTTCTGCTTGTTTGGCATACTGCATTGCTTTTTCATAATCGCCACTGTTGGTGTACTGTTTAGATAATGTATTAAGGGCATTAACCTTCGAAGTGTCTTCAGGCGAGGTTTTTAAAAATAAAATAAGCGAATCTGAAGTAGGATCCTGAGCCATTACATCAGCAAAGTCAAATAGGAGAACTCCTATAAATATCTGAAGAAGTAAATGATATTTTTTCATAATAAAGCTGTGATTTATTTTGTAAGTGATATTAACATTTTATACCAATTACTAAAACATCATCTATTTGTTCTTTATCACCAATCCATTCAGATAAAGTCTTTCCCAGCACATTCTGTTGGTCTTTAACGTCACTTTGGTGAATTTCGGTTAGCAGATTTCGAAAGGGCTGATAAAAAAATTTTTCATTTTTCGGACCACCTTTCTGGTCAGCATATCCATCGGAAAAGATGTATAAACAATCGCCTTGCTCTAATTTTATCTTGTGATTTAAAAAATGGGTGGCTTTTGATGTGGAGATACCCACTGACCTGCTATTTGCTTTTGTTTCAGTAAGAATGTCGTTTCTTATTAAGTATAAAGGGTTGTGAGCGCCAGCATACTCTAATTCGCGTTTTTCAAAATTAATTTTACACAATGCAATATCCATCCCGTCTTTTACTGCGCCCGGCTGGTCTGTTTGCTTTAATGACTCTATTATTAATCTGCTTAACTCATTTAATATTATTGCAGGTTCATAAATGTGATGCTCCTTTACAACCTGCTCTAATAAATTATAGGCCATCATACTCATTAATGCACCAGGAACACCATGCCCGGTGCAATCTGCCGCTGCAATTAAAACTTCATTCTCGTTTAATGAGTGAAACCAATAAAAGTCTCCACTGACAATATCTTTGGGTTTGAAAAAAATAAATGAATTCGGCAAAGCTGATTTAAGCAATTCCTCAGACGGAAGAATGGCTTGCTGTATGCGCTTTGCATAAGAGATGCTATCCGTAATTTTTTTATTTTTATCTTCAACTAATTGCTTTTGGTTTTCTATCAGCGTATTTTTTTCTTCTAAAGAATTGTTGGCCAGTTGCTTTTGGCGGTATCCTCTATAAATATAAAAAGCGAGCATCAAAACTAAAATGAATCCGATAATAAAAGCATTGCGTTGAAAATTTTTCTTTTCTGTTTCTATTTGATGTTGGCTTATCTCCGCATCTTTTTGTATCAACTCCTTATCTTTTTTCTCGCTGTGATATTTAGTATTCATTTCAGCAATTTGCTTACCAGATTGCTCATTCAGAAGTGTATCCTTAATATCTGCATATAGTTTATGATATATGTAGGCTTGTTTATAGTCACCTTTTTTATCATATAAATTGGTTAGTGAAATGTAATTCTCTTTCATAGCCTCTTTACTGCCTATTTCTTTCGACAAAATTAATGATTGATTAAGGTAGTCAGCAGCCAAATCAAGCTTATTCTGATACATGTAAATACTCCCAATGTTATCGTAACAAGCTGCTATTCCAGCCTTTTCGCCAGCTTCTTTGCGAATTTTTAATGCTTTAAAATGATTTTCTAAGGCTTGAGGATAATTAAGTTGTTTTTCATAGGAAACACCGATATTGGAGTAAGAATCTGCAATTGAATTTTTATTTCCAATCTCTTCATTAATTTTTAATGCTTTTAATTGAAACTCTAATGCCTTTGCATAATTATTCTGCATACCGTATACACTTCCTATGTTATCGTATGACTGTGCTTTTCCCTCAATGTCTCCAATTTTCTCCTGAATGTTTAAAGCTTTAAAAAAATTATTTAATGTTTCGGCATAGTTTCCCTGATAGTAATAAATTGCACCAATAGTGTTGTAGCCTTTTGCTATTCCTTCTTTATTACCGGTTTCGTCATTAATTTTTAGTGCTTTTAAACAATTTTGTAATGCTTTTTCATAATCACCCTGGCTTAAATACGTCCCTCCAATATTGTTATAAGCAATGGCAGCTCCTTTTTTATCTCCAATTTTATTCCATATCATTAAACTTTGCTGATAATATTCTAATGCTTTTTCATAATTAGCCTGGTAGAAATAGAAAAGTCCAATGCCATTGTAGGCTTTTCCTATACCTTTTTTATAATTTAATTTTTCGGCTTGTTCTAGGGCTTGTTTTGAGTACAATAAGGCCTGATCATAGTTGGCCATATTCATGTAAGTTGCAGCAAGAGAAGTTAAAGCATTTACTTCAGAAGTATCGCGTTTTAATGTTTTTAATAAAGCGATAAGGGAATCTGCTTTATGTTCTTGTGCTTGTAGTCCATTAACAATAACACTAAGCGCTGAAAACACTACCAAAAACAAAAGGTAGTTTCTGAATTTTTTCATAATTGAATTAAATTAACAGAGTTTAAATTTTATTCAATAGTAAAGTGTATCCGGCTTATTGCTATTAGCGTGTAAGCTGTTTTAATAAAGGGATTAAACCTGCCGGATTTATTAAATCCGGCAGGTAGGTATTGAAGCTGATTATTCCTGGTTCTTCTTTTTTACCATTGTCAAAATAGTAGCAACAGCAACAGTTTCACCCGTTTCGTCATAAACATCTACCAGCCATTTAACAATGCCTTTTGCAATATCTTCCGGTGATTTTTTTTCCTGCACCACTTTTTCTTTACAGGTAAAACGTACACCTATCGTTGTTCCCGGGTAAACCGGTTTCACAAAACGACATTCTTCTAAACCATAATTCAATAAAACAGGACCCTTTTTTGCATCTACAAATAAACCGGCCGCTTTTGATAGAACAAAATATCCATGCGCTACTCTGCCTGTGAATATAGTCCCCTCAAGTGAGGTAGCATCCATGTGTGCATAAAAATTATCACCGCTTACATTTGCGAAATTCGCAATATCTGTTTCAGTCACCGTATGTTTCGCAGTGATTAGTGTTTCGCCAATTTCCAATTCTTCGAAATAACGTTTGAAAGGATGAATGTCTTTTTCAATATATTTTCCACCATATTGGTAGTTGTTGGCAATGTTACTTATGGTAGTAGGGGAACCCTGAATAGCGGTGCGCTGAAGGTAATGAAACACTCCGCGTTTACCTCCCATTTCTTCACCACCACCAGCACGGCCAGGGCCGCCATGTGTAAGCAACGGCATAGGAGAACCATGGCCAGTGCTTTCTTTCGCACATTCAGCATTTAACACTAAAATACGACCATGCATGCATGCTGCGCCAATCACAAATTCTTTCGCAATTTTATCATCTCCTGTAATGATGGAGCAAACCAATGAACCTTTGCCCATTTTAGCAAGCTCTATAGCATCTGCAATCGTATTATATGGCATTAGGGTACTGATAGGGCCAAAAGCCTCAATATTGTGTACATCCTGGTATTTGAAAGGATCTTTATTTAAAAATAAAATAGGCGACATGAATGCGCCTTTATTTTTATCAGCTCCTGTAACGGTAAATTTTTCAAGGTCACCAAAAACAATCTCTTGTGTTAGGGCCAATTGTGCTACTTTTTCGGTAACTTCTTTCAGCTGTGCTTTGCCCGCCAATGCGCCCATCCGAACACCTTCCGTTTGAGGGTCGCCAATAACAGTTTGTGCTAAACGTTTGCCTAAAGCTATTTGTACATCTTCTATGAGGTTTTCAGGAACAATAATTCTGCGTACTGCGGTACATTTTTGTCCTGCTTTTACTGTGATTTCGCGCTGTACTTCTTTAATGAAAATATCAAATTCAGCTGTTCCCGGAACAGCATCTTTTCCTAGCACGCAGCAGTTTAATGAATCGGCCTCCATATTAAAAGAAACAGCTTCTTCCAATAATCTTGGATGTGCTTTTAACATTTTACCGGTACTTGCAGAACCAGTAAAGGTTACAATATCCTGTGAAATTACATGATCTAAAATACCGTTGGCGCTGCCACAAATCAGTTGCAATGCACCAGCCGGAAGAATACCCGAAGCATCGATTTCTTTCACAACTGCTTCTGTTAAAAAGGACGTAATGGTAGCCGGTTTCACAATAGCAGGAACACCCGCCAATAAATTAACCGCAATTTTTTCAAGCATCCCCCAAACAGGAAAATTAAATGCATTGATATGAATGGCAACACCTTCCTTTGGAACACATATGTGATGACCGATGAATGTGCCATTTTTACTAAGCTTTGCCGCATCACCATCTAAGCAAAATGTTTCATCTGGGAACTGCCTGCGTAAACTGGCGTATGTAAATAAATTACCAATACCTCCTTCAATATCAATCCAGCTGTCGGCACGGGTTGCACCTGTTGCCCAGCTTACGTTATAAAATTTTTCTTTCTCGGCAGAAAGATGCATTGCCAGTTTTTTCAACATCAATCCACGTTGTTGAAAAGTCATTTTACGTAATGCAGGACCGCCTGTTTTACGGGCATAGTCCATCATCGAAGCAAAGTCAAGACCTTGGCTGCTTGCTGTTGCAACCTGTTCACCTGTAATGGCATTATATAAAGCTTGTCCCTCACCATCTCCCGCTATCCATTTTCCTGAGGCGTAATTTTGTAG
This sequence comes from Bacteroidota bacterium, assembly GCA_040387415.1. Taxonomy (GTDB): domain Bacteria; phylum Bacteroidota; class Bacteroidia; order 2-12-FULL-35-15; family 2-12-FULL-35-15; genus 2-12-FULL-35-15. The sequence continues at coordinate 208,330 of JAZKDU010000010.1, read as the reverse complement.
TTTCATAATATGTTTTGTTTATTAATAGTTCTGAGTCAGTATTATCTTGAAAAAATTGTGTGATTAAAGATACGAAAAAAAATAAAATTGTGACAGGGTAGGAGTGAGCTTTTGTGAATTTTGGTGATGCCATTTAAAATGCCTCCGTCATTGCGAAGGAGGAACGAAGAAGCAATCTAATTCATGATGATAAACTATTATTATGAGATTTTTTTACCCTTTCTGCGAAGAGGGCTCACAATGACGGTTGTCAACTCCTGTTCCCGAAAATAGAACTTCCTACTCTGATCATCGTACTGCCATTTTCAATAGCGATAGTATAATCAGAGCTCATGCCCATACTAAGGGTTTGAAGAGAAGGGAAGAGTATTTGCTGTTTTTTGAAAAACGTATGTAATGATTTAAATTCTTCTGCAATTTGAGCCTGATCATCTGTATTGGTAGCCATTCCCATCAATCCGGCAATTTTAATGTGTTCTAATTTTTTTACTTCTTCTGAATTTAATAATAGTTCTACCTCCTGAAAATCCAATCCGAATTTTGTTTCTTCTTTAGCAATATAAACTTGCAGCAAGCAATTGATAACACGGTTGTTCTTTTGTGCTTGTTTATTGATTTCCTGCAATAATTTTAAACTATCAACAGAGTGGATCAGTGATACAAACGGTGCAATAAATTTCACTTTATTACTCTGTAAATGCCCAACCAGATGCCATTGAATATCTTTCGGTAGTACTTCATATTTATCAAGCATCTCCTGTACTTTGTTTTCACCGAAAATCGAATGGCCTGCATCATATACTTCCTGTAGCTTTTCAACAGGATGTGTTTTGGTGACAACCACCAATGTTATTTGTGATGGGAGAGTGGATTTTATTTTATTTAGATTGGCTTCAATTGACATAGAAGAGTACAGATATTTGATTTTTTTTTAATTGCTCGCAATATTATGGTTTTAGTTTAGCGAAAGTTTTTTTAGGATTAGAGTTCATATGCAAAAAATGTTTTGTTGCCACAATTCATTAATAGTAGGTTAGGCATCCTGTTTACGAAAGTATTGTTAATGGTTTCATGTTTACTTCTCCTTCTTATCAAGGAATTTTTCAATCATCGGAATAACAAGTTCATTTTCTTTAAAGTCAGGTTTTATTGTTGTTATCTCTCCAATGTATTCTCCGTGTACGCCCGGAATTATTGCTAATTCAGAGTTGGTAATTTGTTTGTGCAATTCAATAGCATGTTCAGGAGTAATGACGTCTTTGTCTGCTATTATAATTAAAGTCCGTGCTTTGATAGATTTTATTTTGTCGTCCGGAATATCTTTGAAATTCACCATTCTCTTTGCATCTTTGTCGTGCATTACTTGCAAACCATTCGTGTCTGCCGCAACTTTTTTATATCCAGCTTTCAATTGTTCCGGCATATTTTCCAATTTTGCATTGTTCATAAAACCCCAAAACCATTCAGGCACTCCATTTCGTTTAGCTAGTGCTGAACCTAAAATTATTTTGTCCACTATTTTCGGGTGCCGAATGGCAATTTGTAAAGTAGTTGTCCCACCGTTACTGAAACCGAAAAAGTCAGCTTTATCAATGTTTAGGTTTTTAAGAAGTGTGGCAATATCGTCTGCATCTTGTTCAAATGAAAGATCCTGGTTTCTATCACTTGTTCGTCCATGAACTTGCAATTCAGCAGCAATTACTTTTCTGTTTTTAGCAAGCAATGGAATAATTTTTTCAAAACTTGTCTGAATAGTCGAACCACCACCATGAATTAAAACAAGTGGTTTTCCCTGTCCATAAATTTCGTAATACATTTTTATTCCGTTTACTTCGGAATATCCGCTTTTAAAAGCCAATTTTTCGTTTGTTGCCACCATACTATTACTTGGATTTTCTGGTTTGTTGTTGCATGAAGTCAAGACGAGCATGGCCAATGCGAAATAAATGATTATCTGTTTCATATTTTGTTTTAAAATCTCTTTATATATAGAGACCCTCAACTAGAGACCCTCAACCATGCTGAACCTTTATAAATAAGTAAGGTTTTATTAATTCTCTCCCAAACTATAAATCACCAAACCGCTTCTCAGCTTAGGCTCTACCCAAGTAGTTTTAGGTGGCATAATATTATTGGTATCTGCAATATGCTTTAATTGGGTCATTTCAACCGGATACAAACCGAATGCTATTTTGTATTTACCGGAGTCAACCTGGTTTTTTAGTTCTTTCATTCCTTTTACACCAGCAACAAAACCAATGCGTTTATCCGTTTTTAGGTCATGAATATTTAAAATAGGAGAAAGTATATGTTCGGTAAGAATAGATGCATCCAGGCTGCCTACAGGCTGTTCATTATGTACAATTTCCGGTTTAGGATCCAGGGAATACCATTTGCCTTCAAGGTACATACTGAAATTATGTTTATTTACAGGTTTATAAAGCCCGGCACCTTTTTCGGTCACATTAAATTTATCAGCTACTTTATTAATAAATTCAGCTAAAGTCAAACCATTCAGATCCTTCACAATCCTGTTAAAATCGAAAATTTTTAATTGTGTTTCAGGGAAAAATATTCCTAAATAATAATTGTAGGCTTCATTTCCGGAGTAATTGGGATTTTGTTCTCTTCGTGATTTTCCAAGCAGGGCAGAAGAAGCGGAACGGTGGTGTCCATCGGCAATATACACGGCTGGTATTTTAGAAAAACGCTCCTGGATTTTAGAAACATTTTCTTTATCGTTCACAATCCATAATTTATGTCGAACTCTGTCGGTTGTAGTAAAGTCATATACAGGCTCTGATTGAATCAATTTTTCTGTCAGTTCATCAATAACCCTATCGTTCGGATAGCTGAATAAAACCGGTTCGGCATTAAAATCACATACTTCAAGGTAGTGCTTCAGTTTTTCTTCCCGCTCCGTAAGTGTTTGTTCATGAATTTTTATAATACCGCTAAAATAATCGTCAATACTGCTGCAGCCAATGATTCCGGTATATACAATGCCTTCTTTTAATTGCTGATAAATATAATAGGATGGAGCTGTATCATTCACAAAAACATCTTCCTTGCGAAATTTTAAGTAGGAAGCTTTTACCTTTAACAATCGTTCATCAGATCCCGGTTTTGTTTTCTTTCCATCACTGAAATCCGGGCTGATAACATGCAGAAATGTAAATGGATTACTTTTAAGTTTCTCATTTAAATCCGCGGAAGTATAACCATCAACAGAACGAGATGCAACCAAATGTACCTTGTCCTTTGCCGGACGAATGCCTTTAAACGGAATTATTGTAGCCATGTTTTTTTACCCACTAAAACACTAAGACCAATAGTTCGCTAAGCTTTGTGTTTCTTAGCGGCCTTAGTTCCTTAGTGGTTAATTTTAATTAAGATAATTTAGATATGATTAATTCCGCCAATTCAATTCCAATACGCTCCTGTGCTTCTTCAGTAGCCGCACCAATATGCGGTGTTAACGATATTTTAGGATGAGAAAGCAATTCTTTTTTTGGGGTAGGTTCATTTTCAAAAACATCCAATGCAGCATGTGCTACTTTGCCTGAATTTAAAGCTGCAACCAGATCAGCTTCATCAATAACCCCACCACGTGCAGCATTCACAAGGCATACACCATCTTTCATAATAGCAAATTCTTTCTGAGTAATTACTTTACCACCCGGAACATGAAGGGTAATAAAATCGCTTTCTGCCAATAAATTCTCAAGTGAAACAGTATTAATTTTAACAGCTATTTTTTCTGTAATTCCGTTAATCTCTAAGTAGATCACTACTTCCTGAAGAAAGGGATCAAATGCAAGCACCTTCATCCCGCATCCCAATGCAATTTTAGCCACTGCTTGTCCGATACGGCCAAAACCAATAATACCAAGAGTTTTGCCTTTTAGCTCAATCCCTTTCGCGTATTTCTTTTTTAACGTATCAAATTGAGTTTCGCCATTAACAGGCATCTGACGGTTACTGTCATATAAAAAACGTACACAGTTGAATAAATGAGCCATTACCAATTCAGCTACAGAATGTGACGATGCCGCAGGAGTGTTTACAACATCAAGTCCTTTGCCACGGGCATAATCCACATCAATATTATCCATACCTACACCGCCACGGCCAATCAGCTTTAAGCCGGGACAGGCATCAATAACATCTTTACGAACCTTGGTTGCGCTGCGTACGGTTAACCCTACATATTTTTGCTCATTAATAGCCTGTATAAGGTTTTCCTGGGCTATTTTTTCAGTAATAACAGTAAAGCCAGCTTTTTCAAGTAAAGCTTTTCCTTGTGCATCAATGCCATCATTGGCCAGAATTTTTTTGCTCATTGTTGTTTTTATTTGGAAAGACAATTTTACTTAAAAAAACGATAACTTATACTTATTAAATCCGTATAAGCCATCCGGTCACCTAAAAATAGTAGTATCTTATTTTTTGAAAAATAGTTGTTTTTATAAAAATAATGTATTACGTTTAATGTAATTAACCTCCTAAATCCTAAGCGCATGAAAAAACTCCTACTTCTTTTCGCTTGTTCCAGTTCAATTTTAGCTATGGCTCAAAACACTGTGAATATTAACACGCAGCAGTATAATACATTAAAACAGAATAATCAGCTGGACCAGTCTAAAAAGTATCATTTTGCAGGAAACTACAGTAATCTACCTGCTGTTCCCCCTTCTTTGGATATTTTAGCTTCACGCGATTCAAGCAGTATTTGCAGTTGTATGATCCCGCTTGACGGCTCATTTTCCATAGTTCCGTTTTTAGGGATTGATTCTACTTTTAATCCCCTTGATTACAGGAATGATGATGGTTATACAAATTCTATTCCTTTGCCATTTACATTTAATTTTTTCGGTGTTAATTACGATTCTCTGTTTATTAATAACAACGGAAATATATCTTTTACAGCTCCGTATTCTGAATATACTGCGGATTCATTCCCCAGCTCAAACTTTAATATGATTGCACCGTTTTGGGGCGATGTGGATACACGCGATTCGTTGAGTGGATTGGTATATTATAAAATGACATCAACAGCACTCATCGTTAAATGGGAAAGTGTAGGTTATTATGCTTTTCACTCCGACAAAATAAATACGTTCCAATTGATCATTACCAACGGAGCTGATTCGATTTTACCCGCTGGTAACAATGTTTCATTTTGTTACGGTGATATGCAATGGACTACAGGAGATGCTTCTTTCGGTGTAGGAGGTTTTGCGGGAGTACCAGCTACTGTTGGAGTTAATCAGGGTAATGGAACTGATTATTTTCAGGTAGGAAGATTTGACCATCCCGGTACTACTTTTGATGGCCCTTATAATTCTACAGATAGTGTTGACTTTTTAGATAACCAGGGAATGTATTTTAATATTGCCAGTGTTGGAAATATTCCACCGGTAATTATTAATAATAATATCTGCGATACTATAGATGTTTACACAGGAGATACAACACGCAGTAGTAACGAAATAACTTTCAAAGTTGCTGCAAGCACACCTGAAATTAACCAAACAGTAACATTGACGCTTACCTGTAGTGAAGCTTCAAACTTCACTTCTGTTCTTACTCTAAACACTCCTACTTATAAAGAGTATACTTGTACCTTTAGTTCTCAAAACCTTGCAGAAAATTTTTATTATGTAAACGTGGTTGCAACGGATGACGGTATACCAGTAAAACAAACTACAAGTACAATTATTATCAAAAATACGTTTGATGCTACATTGGCTGGAATAAAAGAAAATAAACTTTCTGCAATTGAAGTTTATCCAAACCCTTCAGCAGGTATGATCACAGTAAAACATAGCTTTAATACCACATCAAACCCTGTGCTTACCATTGTGAACCTAATGGGGGAAAATGTTATTACAACAGGATTAAACAGCCAACAACAGGCTATTGATGTTAGCAGTCTTGCTAAAGGTGTTTATTTTTCTACTGTTACAAGTAAAGAAGGGAAAAGCAAAACCTTTAAAGTTATCCGCAAATAATTAAACGGATCAACCATTTTGAAAAGCCCCCGATAATATCGGGGGCTTTTTTTATGGCCATCTCTCTCTTTCAAGCAAAATTTAAGCAGATTCCCGAATGTGTGATTTTTAAACTGGTATAATTTTTACTTACAGTAGAAAACCATAAACCTAAATTAAAATGAAAAAAAATAAATCATTTCAAATTTTTATCTATTCCATTGCTGCATGTATTTCAATAAGTGCCTGCGATAACGCTCCTAAAGGCGATAATGCCACTATTACTGACAAGCAGCAAGCCACAGCAGTAACGGGTAAAACCTTTATACTGGATACTGCCGATTCTAAAATACGTTTTACCGGACATGGGGTGGGGAAAAATCACCCCGGAAAATTCAAAATATCTTCCGGTACACTAGCAATATCTGGAAATGAGATAACAGGTGGTTTTTTTGAAATTAATATTAAATCATTAGACCTGGATCAAAAAGAAGAGATGTTTCAGAAAAAACTGCATCCGCATTTATTAAGCGGTGATTTTTTTGATGCAGAAAAATTTGCAACTTCCAAATTTGAGATTACCAATGTGGAGCCTTATAAAGGTGATGATAAAGATAGCTCTATTGTTAAAGGGGCCAACTTCAATGTTAGTGGAAACCTTACTATAAAAGGGGAAACCAAAAATATTACTTTTCCAGCCCATATAGATTTGGATGACAATACACTAAAAGCGGAAGCTGATTTTGATATTGACCGTACGCAGTGGAAAATAAATTACGGAAACGATAAAACCTTAGGCGATAAATTCATTTCTGAAAAAGTGAACATTGAGCTTGATCTTAAAGCGAAAGCGCAATAATTTTGTTTGTTTGTGTGTGTAAAAAACTCTCCTGATAGTATGGGAGAGTTTTTTTTTGCAATACATGAATAAACGCTTTATCTTTTGTAAGGTGAAAGGCTCGGAAGGATATAATAAAACAAAAAGGGATCCAGTTTTCACTGGATCCCTTCTTGTTTCGAAGTAGTATTATATAATTTCTATTTTACTGAATCAACTACAGCTTTGAAAGCTGCAGGGTTGTTCATTGCTAAATCAGCTAAAACCTTACGGTTTAAATCGATATTGTTAGCATGAACTTTACCCATAAATTGAGAGTAAGATAATCCGTAAGGACGTACACCTGCATTGATACGTTGTATCCAGATAGCACGGAAATTACGTTTCTTTTGTTTTCTGTCGCGATAAGCGTAAGTTAAACCTTTTTCAAGGACGTTTTTAGCTATTGTATGAACGTTTTTTCTAGCGCCCCAATAACCTTTTGTTTGTTTTAGGACTTTTTTTCTTCTGGCTCTTGAGGCCACCGAGTTAACCGATCTAGGCATTTCTTTTTAGTTTTTTGGTTTCAGCGCTCTTACAGTTAAAAGAGACTTATTACTGAGTACCTGGTTATTATTAGTTAAACTGTAATTACTTTAATTTAGAGATTTGGTGATTTATTGATTTGGAGATTTATTTTTGTTGATTTCAAAATATAATTCTCTACTTCCTCTGAATCTCTATTTCTCTAATTGGTGTCACTTACCGATAGTAAGCATTGCTTTTACGCGTGGCATATCCGAAACATCAACTAATCCAGTGTGCGTTAAGGCACGTTTAGCTTTAGTTGTTTTTTTAGTCAGGATATGGCTTTTAAAAGCGTGTTTTCTTTTCACTTTTCCTGTTCCGGTCAGAGAAAATCTCTTTTTTGCACCGGAATGCGTTTTCATTTTAGGCATCTTCCTTAATTTTTGATTTATTTAACTGTACTACTTCGATTTTATGGTTACGGATAAACAAAAGGTTACGAATTTACGAAACTGTTTTGTTAACCGGTATTTCTTACCTCCAACTTATTGATTTTCAGTTGGTTTTGTTATTTTTTTTATTGCCAACTGCCCAACTGCTTAATTGCCAACTGTATTAATTGCCAATTGCTTAATTATTCAATTATTTCTTCTTCGGTGCAATCACCATGATCATTTTTTTACCCTCAAGTAATGGTAACTGTTCAGCTTTACCATACTCTTCCAATTCATTTACAAAGCGTAGTAACAAAATTTCGCCTTGCTCTTTAAATAAGATGGAACGTCCTTTGAAAAATACGAATGCCTTTACTTTTGATCCTTCCTGCAAAAACTTAATAGCATGGTTCTTTTTAAAGTTAAAATCGTGATCATCGGTTTGTGGGCCGAAACGGATCTCTTTTATAACTGTTTTAGCTGCCTTTGCTTTTAGTTCTTTTTGTTTCTTTTTCTGATCGTATAAAAACTTTTTATAGTCAACTACCTTACAAACAGGCGGTTCTGCATTTGGGGATATCTCCACCAAATCAAGTCCCATCTCTTTGGCAATTTCCAATGCCTTTTCAATAGGGTATATACCAGGCTCAAATCCTTCACCAACCACACGTACTTCACGTGCTCTGATGCGTTCATTGATATTATGTAAATCTTCTTTCCTTCTGGGACCGCCTTTACCAAAACGGTTATCCGGACGGGGGGCAGCAGGAGTAGTTGATGTTCCTGTTCCTGTTGGCTTTACAAATTTATTGCCTCCAGGAGCCGGTTTGTTAAATTTACCGGCATTTGGGTTAAATGGAGCTGCTATAGCTTGTTCCTCCTAATTTTTGTTAATACTCTATTTATTTAATTTGCTGATTTAGTGATCTAGTGATTTGGTGATTTGGAGAATTTGAGATTTCCTAAACTCATAAATCTCTATTTATCTAATTTCTCCATTTCTCTAAATCACTACTTCTTTAACTTCTCAATTTCAGTGCCGATGATCTTCGCAAATTCCTCAATTTCAAAACTTCCTAAATCACCTTCACCTTGTTTACGCACCGAAACTTTATTCTCCGCTTCTTCCTTTTCCCCTACAATCAACATATACGGCACCTTTTGTAATTCGGTATCACGTATTTTTTTGCCGATTTTCTCGTTTCGTTCATCTACGAGCCCGCGAATATCGTAATTTTTTAGCAAATCTAAAACTTTTTTTGCGTAATTGTTATATTTTTCACTGATTGGCAGTACTGCAATTTGTTCCGGACTAAGCCAAAGCGGGAATTTTCCGGCACAATGTTCTATTAAAACGGCAATAAATCGCTCCAGCGAGCCAAAAGGGGCACGGTGGATCATTACCGGGCGGTGTTTTTGATTGTCGCTGCCGGTATATTCCAATTCAAAGCGTTCAGGAAGGTTATAATCCACCTGAATGGTTCCCAGCTGCCATTTTCTGCCAATGGCATCTTTTACCATAAAATCAAGTTTAGGGCCGTAAAATGCGGCTTCACCAAGCTCAATCACTGTTTTTAAGCCTTTTTCTGCTGCCGACTCAATAATTGCCTGTTCAGCCAAATGCCAGTTTTCGTCAGATCCGATGTATTTTGTTTTATTTTCAGGATCACGTAAGGAAATTTGAGCTGTAAAGTCATTAAAATCAAGCGCTTTGAATACGTATAGCACAAGGTCGATTACTTTACAGAATTCTTCTTTTACCTGGTCCGGACGGCAGAATAAATGCGCATCATCCTGAGTAAATCCCCTAACACGTGTTAAACCATGTAACTCACCAGCCTGCTCATAACGGTAAACCGTTCCGAATTCAGCATAACGTACCGGTAGGTCTTTATACGATTTAGGTGATGTTTTATATATTTCGCAGTGATGCGGGCAATTCATTGGTTTTAAGAAAAATTCCTCCCCCTCATGCGGAGTGCGGATGGGTTGAAATGAATCGGCACCGTATTTTTCATAATGGCCGGATGTAACATATAAATTTTTATTACCGATATGAGGTGTCGCAACCGGTAAATACCCATCTTTTATCTGTGCTTTTTGTAAAAATTGTATCAAGCGCTCACGTAATGCGGCACCTTTTGGCAGCCACAAAGGGAGGCCCATTCCAACTTTTTCAGAAAAAGCAAATAATTCAAGTTCTTTACCAAGCTTACGGTGATCACGTTTTTTAGCTTCTTCTAATAAAACAAGATAATCTGTTAAATCCTTTTGTTTAGTGAACGTAATAGCATATACACGGGTAAGCATTTTGTTTTTTTCATCACCTCTCCAATACGCTCCGGCAACGTTCATCAGCTTTACAGCTTTAATGAATCCTGTGTTAGGGATATGCGGGCCACGGCATAAATCGGTGAAATTTCCCTGCTCGTAAAAAGTGATCTGTCCATCCTGTAAACCTTCCAGAAGTTCAAGTTTATACTCGTCATCTTTTTCTTTAAAATAAGCAAGAGCATCAGCTTTAGATACTTCCTTACGTACATAAGCATTTCCCAAACGGGCAAGCTCCAACACTTTATCTTCAATTTTTTTGAAATCTTCCTGCGAAATTGTTTTTCCACCTAAATCAATATCATAATAAAATCCATTTTCAATTGCAGGGCCAATACCAAATTTAGTTCCCGGGTAAAGTGCTTCCAATGCTTCTGCCAATAAGTGAGCGGAGGAATGCCACAATGTGGATTTCCCTTCGGTATCATTCATCGTAAGCAAAACCAGGTTAGCATCGTTGTTAATAGAACGCGTTGCATCCCATACTTCTCCATTTACTTTAGCGGCTAATACATTACGTGCTAAACCTTCGGAAATAGAAGCTGCGATTTGAAGTGCTGTAGTTCCAGCTTCGTATTGACGAATGGAACCATCGGGTAAAGTGATATTTATCATAAGTTGTTTTTAAACCAAACACCCATACAAAAAGGCATTGGTAATTAATTTTTAAGATTGCAAATATAGTAAAACAAACAAGTTGTTTGTTAAACAACCTAATTGTTTGTCAAACACCCGATAATTCTGTAAAATAAAATCAGTAAGATTTTGATTTTGATAAAATTTACCCCTTGCTGTGAGAGGCAGTGTTAAAATCAAATATTTGGAACTATAGCCGAAAAGCGCGGCTATTTGCTTGGGGTAACATTATTATCGGCCGTATCAATAATTGTCCCTATCAGTAGCATAAGGCATCCGGTTTTTGGTTTGCCGGTATTGCTTGGCGGGATGATGTATTCAATATAATAATCACCTGATTGGGTAGGCTCAAATTTCCATAAATTGCAGCCATGGTGCTTAGAGCTATCATATAGCTTACGCGCTTTTAATGACTCGGCACTTCTGTCGTAAATATTAACAACAACGCCTTCAGCGCTTCCCGAAGAACAAAATAATATCTGGTACTGCTGTCCTTCAAACACAACAAAGTGTCCTTCAACCCGTTGGTGTTTTGCTTTAAGTACAAATTCGCTCATCCAGCAGCCACTGTATTTATAAGGGCTTTGAAATTTTGATTGACAATTTCTTATAATGGATCTGGCAGTACATTGTGAGTAAATATTCTTATTAAAGAAAAAAATAAGAAGCAGCATCATACCAATGCTGTAAAGCGATTTGTAAATTTTAAAATAGTTGTTAGTTGTAAAATGCATAAAACTAAACTTTAATTCATTTCGGAAATTAAGGCTCCTTACAAGTTACTCTTGAAAAATAACACTGGTATATTAAATAAGCTTTTGGCCATTGATAAATTTAGTACGCAATTCAATAATTTTTTCGGTTAACAAAGCAACCTCTCCATCAGTCAGTATTATTTTATTCTTACTTTTTGAACTGTCCTTTACAGTTTTAAAAGAATTGTAAATCATCTGAACGTCTTGCAGCTGGGAAATTAAACCAGTAATGGCCTGGTCTTTTTTTTCTTCTTCCTTCAAAGCATTTACGATACTTCCCAGAATAGAGATTTGTTGAGAAAGTTTTTTATTCAATTCTTTTTCCTTCGTATTTTCATACACTTTGGTTGCAATGTATAAACTTTCAATCCAGGCACCGGCAAATGCAATGGAAGTAATTTGCTGCAGGTTGTTTTCCATCAGATAAAAGTCCATTTCCATTTGTAGTTCAGAAATAATGCCTCCCAGAGAATCTTCATTTGCTATGTTTTTCTCAAAACGTTTTGCAAGATTATTGGTTTCATAAACACTCCCTATACCCAGGTGATCACTGATTTTACGTGATAGTTTCATATAGTTCATCACCTCTTGATTCTGCTTGTTTAAAATAGCATAGGACAGGTCGGCACTATAAACACCCAGATTTAAGGCTTTGCTAAAATTGGTTGTATATCTCGAAGGATCTTTTGCCTGACTGGTCAGGCCTTCTTTAAACTTCATTCCCGATTTTTTAAATATAGAAGCAATTTCCAAAGGGGAGGGTAAGGTGTAAGTAGGTTGCTGAGTTTCATTTGGTGTAATAGAAGCTTCTGCAATTGTTGGGGTTTTAGTTTGATCTTTATTGGATTCCGAATGCATCTCGTTCCCACAGGCGGCCATAAGCATTGCAACAGCAATAACTAAAGCCCCTTTTGCTACCAGTGATTTTTTGTTTCTAAGCATTTTCTTAAATAAGTGTAATATTGAAATGTGTCAAAAATAATTTATTCAAATAGTTAAATTAATAGAAAGAGCACAATTAATAATGCAAAAGTGATTTTAATTTTTTGATTTGTAATATAGGGTTGAACAGTTTTCAGCTCTTAAAATAATATTTGCCTGCTCCCTGATTTGTTCTGCCGTTACGGCAAGGTATTTTTCTACTTCCTGGTTTACCATATCAGCATCACCCAGTAATTGTGAAACAGCAAGATTGGTGGCCTTATTCAAATTGTCCATTTCACCAAAAACATGAGTGGCTTCCATTTTGTTTTTCACTTTAGTTAATTCATCCGGAGTAACTAATTCGGATTTTATTTTTTGTAATTCTTCATCTATAGCAGCATCCGCCTGCTCCATGGTAACACCTTTACTAAGCTTTCCTGAAATCATAAATAATCCTTTATCAAAATCCCCCATAACATAGGCATGAAGGTCGCTAAATAATTTTTTATCCTTAATCAACGTATTATGCAAACGGGATGAATTGCCTTGAGATAAAACATCTGAAATCAAATCAACAGCATAATATTCTTTATCATATCTGGAGCACATGTGATATGCCTTGTAAATAGCATCTGCAGGTACATCACGTTCAACAGTTAAACTGCGGGCCTCCGTTTGTGCAGGCTCTTGTGGTATATTTCGTTTGTTTTCGGGGCCTTTGGCAATATGGGAAAACCATTTTTCAGACAAGCGTTTTACTTCTTCAGTAGTTACATTGCCGGCAACTACCATAATAGCATTGTTTGGGCAATAAAATTTCTTAAAAAAGTTTCTTACATCATCCATATTCGCATTTTCAATGTGCGAAATTTCCTTACCTATTGTGTCCCACTTGTAAGAATGTACTTTATAGGCCATTGGGCGCAGGAGCAACCATACATCCCCATAAGGCTGATTCAGATAACGTTGTTTGAATTCTTCAATTACTACACTGCGCTGCACTTCCAGGCTTTTTTCTGAAAATGCAAGACTTAACATTCTGTCGGATTCAAGCCAAAAACCGGTTTCTAAGTTTTCGGCAGGCAGTGTTAAGTGGTAATTGGTAATATCATTTGTAGTGAAGGCATTGTTTTCACCGCCTACCCGCTGCAAAGGTTCATCATAGTTAGGTATATTAACAGAACCACCAAACATCAAATGCTCAAAAAGATGAGCAAAACCAGTCTGGTCTTCGCTTTCATCACGGGAGCCTACATTGTATAGAATATTTATACAAGCTAATGGAGTGGATTTGTCCTGATGAACAATCACTTTTAAACCATTTTCTAATTCAAATTTTTCAAAATTTATCATGTCAATAATATTATTTCTTTTAATAGAAAACTCAGAATAAAAAAAGGATAAAATGGTGTTCCTGTTTTAGCCTTTCTAAAGATAGAACGATTTATTCAGTTGCAACAATTAAAATTATGATTGTAATTTACCAATAACTATTTGTTAAGGCTTCTTTTGCTTGTCTGTATTCAGCTATAATTTCATCCATAATAGCACTTACAGGCATTATTTCCCGTATCTGTGCAGCTATTTGTCCAATTTCAAGCTCCCCTTCTTCCATATTACCTTCAAACATTCCTCTTTTAGCACGTCCGCGGCCAAGCAAAACAGTTAATTCTTCAACGGATGCGCCATTATTTTCTGCCTGCTGAACAGCATTAAAAAAATCATTTTTTAATAAACGTACAGGTGTCAATTGTTTTAACATCAGTTTGGTATCCCCTTCATTGGAGGAAATTACCTGGTTTTTAAAATTAATGTTTGCAGATGATTCAGTAGAGGCCACAAATCGACTCCCTATCTGAACTCCATCAGCTCCAAGCGCCATTGCAGCAAGCATGCTGCGGCCTGTGCCAATGCCGCCTGCGGCAACTACCGGAATTTTAACAGCTTGCTTTACCAGTGGAATTAAACAAAGTGTTGTTGTTTCTTCACGGCCATTATGCCCTCCTGCTTCAAAACCTTCAGCAACAACAGCATCAACACCGGCATCTTCGGCCTTTTTAGCAAACTTAACATTGGAAACAACATGTATTACTTTAATACCGTTGTCTTTGAATTTTTGTGTCCAGGTTTTCGGATTTCCTGCGGATGTAACAATAACTTCAACGCCCTCGGAAATAATGATATCCATATGTTTGTCAATATCCGGGTATAACATTGGAACATTCACGCCAAATGGCTTATCGGTGGCTTTTTTACATTTTTGAATGTGTTCGAGCAAAACATCGGGGTACATGCTGCCTGCACCAATTACACCTAAGCCCCCGGCATTGCTAACAGCAGAAGCCAATTCCCAGCCGCTGCACCAAATCATCCCTGCCTGTATAATTGGAACCCGAATGTTAAAAAGTTGTGTGATTTTATTATCCATCAAATAATAGTTTTTAAATATTGAGGGTTACGAAGATAAAATTTTATTCGCTGTTTTTAATGTTTAGTACTATTATAGATTGATTTTTTTGAACTTTGATTGAATACTCGTATTTTTGATAAAGAATAAACAGGTTAGGTACATTTTCCACTAGTAGATGAATCTAATTTGTTTAAGTATCTAAATTTTTCTTTTTTTAGAAACAAATTTCAATAAGCATAATACTAGTATCTCCGATTTATGAAATATCGAATTTCTCATCCTACCAAAAAACTGAATGGCAGCATTGAACTGACAGCATCCAAAAGTGAAAGCAACCGTGCTTTGATTATTCAGGCTTTGTGCAGGGAAAAATTTGTAATTGATAATCTGGCAACAGCAAAGGATACTATGGTGCTGCAACAGGTTTTACAAAGCGCGCAAACGGCAGCTTTCGAAACTGTTTATGATGTGGGTGCTTCCGGTACCGCAATGCGCTTTTTGACCGCTTATTTTGCAACACAGCCAGGAACACATATTTTAACCGGATCCGACAGAATGAAAAACCGGCCAATAGGTGTTTTAGTGCAGGCTTTGTGGGATTTGGGTGCAGATATTGAATATCTGGAGGAAGATGGTTTTCCGCCTTTGAAAATCACAGGAAGAGTATTAAAGGATGCCGAAATAGAAATGGATGGTAACGTAAGCAGCCAGTTTGTCTCGGCATTATTGATGATTTCACCTGAATTGCCTAATGGGTTGGTTATCAGGTTTAAAGGGGAGATTACATCTCGTCCTTATGTTAATATGACGCTGAAAATGATGGAGGAGTTTCGTGTATACGGACAATGGCATGATGACTGTATTTCTGTGAGTAATCAACAGTATCATAAAAAAAGTGAGCCTTTATATCTCTTTCAGGTAGAGGCCGATTGGAGCTCTGCCTCTTATTGGTATGCAATAGCTGCTTTAGCCGAGGAAGCGGATTTTACTATTAAAGGTTTGAAAAATCCTAGTTTGCAGGGCGATTCAATTGTTTCCTCTCTTTTTTCTTTTTTTGGTGTAAAAACGGAGGTTTTGCCGGAGGGGATTCATCTTACTAAAATTAAAAGTGAAAAAGTACATTTTGGTTTTGATTTCTCTGATTGTCCTGATCTCGCACAAACGTTGGCTGTAGTTACAAGTGCCTTGAATATACCTTCCTTGTTTAATGGGGTGCATACCTTGCGTATTAAGGAAACGGACAGGATTATTGCATTGCAGAAAGAACTTAAAAAGCTGAATATTGAGGTAAATGTATTAAACGATAATTCAATTGAAATTAAGCCTCAGCCAATAACCAATAATGTTGACTCATCCATTTCTATTGAAACCTATGATGATCACCGAATGGCAATGGCTTTTGCAACCCTTGCCATGAAGTTGGATTCTATTACAATTGAAAATCCTGAAGTAGTGGAAAAATCATATCCTGCTTTTTGGGACGATCTTAAAAGTGTAGGCTTTCAAATTGATGAATTATAATATTTGTTAGCAACCCTTCAATTTTATATTTTCAAACGCATCTCATTTGTTTGCTGGTAAAGCATATTTTTTATGTTTGCTTTTATCTAACATGTTGATTAAGTGGTGCATGCAAATAATGTGTTTTGTTTTTTTGTTAATATTTGTTAATTTTGCGTCAAATTAATATAACGGGAATATTATTAAAATTTAAAATGTCCCTAAAAAATTAATGATTTAAACGTTAACAAAATCAAAATAAGAAATGAAAACAAAATTACATTGCCTTATTGTTGCCCTTTTTATTCATATTATTGGATATTCACAAAATGATAATATTTCAAACATTTCTTCAAATGTCCATAATCCAAAGTTAACAGGTAACTCACTAATCCTTTCCCGAACAGCAAAAAGAGGCCATCTAGAATTAAAAAAGCCTTCAGCCTTAAATAACAAAAACAAATCAGCTGTTGTAAAATCTCCTAATAAAAAGTCAAGCCTTACCAAAGAATTCAATCGCGATATTAATTTGTTGGATAGCGTTTATTCCTGGAGATCAGATACGTTGACTGATACCTGGGGCCGTTCTGAAAAATTTGTTTATTCTTTTGATAATAATTACTATGCAACATCTAAGATGGCCTATTCTTGGTCAGGTACAGCTTGGGAAAAAAGCTGGCAGTTTTTATATAATTATGATTCTTATTACAATGAGATTGGTAAATTATACCAAATCTGGAATGGAACATCATGGGATAATAATTATCAATACATTTCAACCTATGATGCCTATACAAATTTGACCAGTGAAATTTATCAAACATGGAACGGCACTTCATGGGACAATTCCACTAAGTTGGCTTCCACTTATGATGCTAACCTTAATTGGACTAGTGATCTTTACCAGACCTGGAATGGTACTGCATGGGAAAATAGCTCTCAGGATCTTTTATCTTATGATGCAAATAATAACAGAACAAACTGGCTGACCCAAACCTGGAATGGTTCCAGCTGGGTGAATGAAAATAAATCGATATCTACATTTGACTCGAATGATAATTGGATCACCTGGACATATCAGCTATGGGATGGAACGGCTTGGGTAAATGATCAGCAGGAATTCTATACGTTCGATTCCTACAACATCAGAACGAATGACCTTTTCAAAATATGGAATGGCAGCGCTTGGATTAATACAGAACAGTATAATTATTTAACGGATGCTAATTTTGATTTAACAGAAGTATTGTATCAAACATGGAATAGCTCGTCATGGGATAATACCTCTAAATATATTTTTACATATAATGTTAATCATAAAAAGTTAACAGATAAATTTCAGATCTGGAATGGAACAGTATGGCTTAACAGCGATCAGTACCTAAGTACGTTTGATGCAAATAGCAACCTCTTAAATGACCTTTACCAGATGTGGAACGGAGCAGCTTGGGAGAATAACAATCAGTTTGTTTATACATATACTGCTGAAAATTATTATTTGAGCGATTTATATCAGGATTGGAAATCAAATGATTGGAGAAATATAGATTCTGTACATTATTACCGCAGCATGATTGCAAGTATTACAGCATATTCTAAGGTTGAAGAAGCGCTTGTTTACCCTAATCCAAATAATGGTCAATTTGTTATTAAAATAGATGATCAAAAGGGTGCAATAAAAGGAGGGAATATTATTGTTTTTGATGAACAGGGGAAAGTTATTTTAAAATCAAGCATAACCAATACTAAATCTGAAATTGATATAACAAATTTCCCAAATGCAATTTATTTTGTAATTGTAAATGTGAATGGTAAAAATTACAGTCAGAAAATAATAAAACAGGTTAAATAAAATTAAAATTGCTATTAATCACTATCAATAATTATTAGAACAATGACAAAAAATTTAAAACTCCTGGTATTTATTTTCAGTATAGGAATATTTGTAAGTTCCTGCCAAAAAGAAACTGTAACTGATGTAAGCGAAGTTGCGGCAATTGAACAAGAATTGTCTGACAAGATGATTACAATTGTGGAAAATTTTGAATCCGGAACTAAAGTAACGTATAACAGCGCTGATGTAACGCTTTCAAAAGGTTCATGGAATTTTAACAATGCTGTAATTGTTAATTCTGCTGTTAATGGTACTAAGGTAGCACATATTGAAAATGGTGGAGCCTTGACAATGAATTATGATATGACCAATGGTGTTTCCGCTGTTGTGATTGATTATGCTTTAGCAGGCACTGAGCCTTCAACGTTTGAA
Organism: Bacteroidota bacterium; assembly: GCA_040387415.1. Lineage (GTDB taxonomy): Bacteria > Bacteroidota > Bacteroidia > 2-12-FULL-35-15 > 2-12-FULL-35-15 > 2-12-FULL-35-15. Next base: position 189,736 of record JAZKDU010000010.1, on the reverse strand, counting down.
TTATGGGCTTCTCAGGATGGTGGAAATAGCTGGATTAAAACAGGGGATGCGCTAACAGCTGTTTCCTCAACTATGAATAACACCGCATTTTATATGGATTACCATGGAAACGTTCGTTTTCAGTTGAGAAAAACCACAGGTGGGGCTTTAAATGTGGATGACTTTACAATTCAGGATAATTCAGCCGTTGCAACGCGTGATAATAACATGGCTTTGGGTAACCCTAGTAATGCTACCGCCAGTGCCAGTTCTCCTAATAATTATTTGCTTACAAAACCGCAATACACATTAGGGTACAATAGTTCAAAAGGAAATCCAAAATGGGTTAGCTGGCACTTGAGTGCTGCCTGGAAAGGCAATGCTCCTAGAGTTGATTGTTTTAGAGGTGATGAAACGTTGCCGGCTTCCTGTTATAAAACATCAGCAGCTAATTATAACAACATGGGCTTTGATCGTGGACATCAGTGTCCTTCTGATGACAGGGATAAAAATAGTGCAGATAATAAAAATACTTTTTACATGACTGATATGCTTCCTCAGTCTCCAAATTTGAATCGGATCACCTGGTTGGCATTAGAAGCCTATTGCCGTACATTGGCAGCTCAGGGTAATGAATTATACATTATCTCAGGAGGGTATGGTACAGGTGGAACAGGTAGCAATGGTGGCGTTACAACTTCTTTTGCTAACGGAAAAGTAGAGGTGCCTTCTCGTTGCTGGAAAGTAATTGTAGTGTTAACAAATGGTTCAAATGATAAAACCCGCGTTTCAAACACTACACGTGTAATAGCAGTAGATATGCCAAATAATCAAAATGTGAGTAATCAAACGTGGGGTTATTATCGTGTTTCTGTGGATGCAATTGAAACAGCAACCGGGTTAAATTTACTTTCAAGTATTGCTACCGCTGTTCAAAATAATAGAGAGGCTGTTGTTGATAATGGTCCTACAATGTAGAGTAAAAAAATGATTTTCCTGCCTATTTGGTATAGTTGCAGCTGTTAGTGAAAACAAAATGATTCCCTTTTATGAAGATTGTCAAAGTCTTACATAAAAGGGATTTTTTTTGATAAACTATGCAATGCTGCTATTTGAAAAACAAAATAATTTCGCTATCTTTGATAGTGATAGTCTTTCCATTTAATTCGGTTAATAATCTCCTATGATTCAAATAGTTTTTGCTACTGCAAATAAAAATAAGATCAATGAAATTCAGGCTTTAATTCCGGAAACAGTTAAAGTGCTTGGGTTGACGGATATAAATCTAACAGAGGAAATACCGGAAACGCAGCCTACTATTGAAGGAAATGCCTCTCAAAAGGCTTTTTACGTATACAATAACTATAATGTAAATTGTTTTGCAGATGATACCGGATTAGAGATAGAGGCCTTGGAAAACCGTCCGGGAGTATTGTCAGCACGTTATGCTGGTGAAAGTAAAAATGCGGATGAAAATATGAATAAAATTCTTGCAGAAATGCATGGGGTTACTAATCGAAAAGCCCGTTTTAAAACAATTATCTCATTGGTAATAGAAGGCAATGAACTGCAGTTTGAGGGAATAGTTAATGGAACAATACTTGCTGAAAAAAGAGGAACAAGCGGTTTTGGTTATGATCCCATCTTTGTCCCTGATTTTTTTAATGGTAACAATTTCAAAACATTTGCTGAAATGAACTTGTCCGAAAAAAACAAAATCAGCCATCGTGCCTTAGCAGTTAATAAACTTGTTGAATACTTGAACAGGATTAGCTGAATACACCAGACCTTAATTTTAAATTTGTAGAAACTAACAGCTTCGAATTGCACCAATAATCGGTAATTCATCATTTCTTAATTTCTGATTATTAATGCAATTCATCATAAAAATTATATAATGAAAATAGGAATCATTTTCGGAGGTTTTTCTAAGGAACGCGAAATTTCATTTGCAGGTGGCAGAACCGTATATGACAATCTGAATAAATCTTTATTTGAAGCAGTTCCCGTGTTCGTGGACAGTTTCGGTAATTTTATTTTACTTAACTGGGAATTTGTTTACAAAGGCAGCATCCGTGATTTTTATCCTCCAGCTGAATTTATTCCAAATAAAGAAGGCGACTTCCAGATTTATGCCGAGCAAATCGGAGATTTATCTGCTGCTCAGCAACTTGAACTAATCAACAAAATTGGAAAAAAGATTGAGCCGGGAGATTTGAAAACACATTTCGATTTCGCATTCTTATGTCTGCATGGGCCTTTTGGAGAAGATGGTAAAATACAGGGTTTATTTGAATATATGGGCATTCCTTATTCTGGTTCAGGGATTTTACCTTCAGCCATCGGTATAGATAAAAGTGTCCAAAAACGTTTGATGGTAAGCGCTGGATTCAATAGCCCGGCTTTTTTTACAATTGATAGAGAAAATTACATTAACGGTAATTGTAAAGATGCTTTTGAAAAAGCAAAAAAAGAAATTGGATTGCCATTAGTGATAAAACCCGCTAACCAAGGCTCCTCTATTGGTATAACTATTTTGCATGAAGATGATAATTTTAAATTCATGGAGGCTGTCGAAAAGGCTTTATTTACCAAATGGATAGATGCAAGTGAATGGAAAAAATTAAGTGTTCTTGAAAAGAATGAATTTATAAGGGTTTTGGCAGACATTCGCGAAGGAATTGGTATGCCTGTTATCGTTAAATCAGAAACCATCTATCATCCGCAGGATTTGATTGAGCGCTTGAATATGCTTTTTGAATCTGAAAAGGAAGGTGTTGTTATAGAAGCATTGGATGGGGAAAGCAAAGTATTGATTGAGGGCTTTATTGAAGGAAAAGAGTTTTCATGTATTGTGCTTCAAAATTCACATGCAGCTGTTTCTGTTGATGGATTAACTTCTGCTTATGCATTGCCCCCAACGGAGATCAGAAAAGGGAAAGAGTTATTTGATTACCGTTCAAAATATTTACCTGGGTTATCTCGTAAAATCACACCAATCGATTTACCGGATGACCAGATACAGGCAATACGTAGGGAATGCGAACGTTTATTTCACGCATTGAGTTTTGATGTATATGCCCGCATCGATGGATTTATTTCGCCCAACGGCAAAATATTTTTGAATGATCCGAATACTACATCAGGGATGATGCCTTCTTCATTTTTCTTTCACCAGGCGGCAGAAATAGGTTTAAATCCATCACAGTTTTTAACATACATTATCCGTACTTCACTCTCTCAGCGTGCCATTTCAAGTAAAAATAGCAGAGCCTTTGATAATTTATTAACTTCTCTTGATAAAGCAATCAAAGCAGATAAAGCAGCAGTAACAAGTAAAATTAAGGTTGCGGTAATCTTGGGAGGTTATTCTTCCGAACGCCACATTTCCGTTGAAAGCGGCCGGAATATTTATGAGAAATTAGCCTCTTCTACCAAGTATGAGCCAATACCTGTATTCCTTACCGGTAGCGCTGATGAGCATATTATGTTCCAGATCCCTATCAACATTTTATTGAAGGACAATGCAGATGATATTAAAGATAAAATTGAAAAGTATAAAATACACAATCTTGTAAAACAAATTATTGACGAATGCGCTGATATTACTGTGAAGTATTCAAGTGCAGATAGTCTGGCAAAACCGAAGCGTTTAACGTATGGTGATTTGGCAGAGATGGTGGATTGTGTTTTTATTGCATTGCATGGCCGTCCGGGCGAAGACGGTGCAGTGCAGGCACAATTGGAAAGGGTAGGGCTGCCGTATAATGGATCAGGTGTTGAAAGCTCACAAATTACAATCGATAAATACCGTACCAATGAAATTCTAAAACAGAACGGATTTTTAGTTGCGGAGCATTTATTGATTACGGAAGAGGCCTGGAATACGGATAAAGCTGCAGTTTTGAATACAATAAAAGAAAAAATTAAATATCCTTTTATTGCTAAACCAGTGGATGACGGTTGTTCATCAGCTGTGCGTAAAGTGAAAACGGTGGAAGAGTTTGAAGCATTTGCTAAACTTATTTTTCGCAAGCAGGAAAATTTAGATTCCAATGCAGCCCAGGTACTCCACATCAAGGATAAAGAAGAATTTCCACGCAAACAGGTATTATTAGTGGAAGAGCTGATCAGTAAACGTGATGCAAAACATTTTTTAGAAATTACTGGTGGAATGCTTACTAGCTATGATGCTCAGGAAAATGTCATTTATGAGGTTTTTGAGGCTTCTGAAGCATTAAGTGAAGGCGAAGTACTCTCATTAGAGGAAAAGTTTTTAGCAGGCCAGGGGCAAAACATTACACCGGCACGCTATTCAAAAGATGAGGTGGAACGTCAAAAAATATCTGATAAAGTAAAACAAACACTAGGCGATGCGGCTAGGTTATTAAATATAAACGGGTACACACGTATCGATGCCTTTGTTCGAATTTATGATGTCAATCGCGTAGAAGTTGTATTCATTGAGGTGAATTCACTACCAGGAATGACTCCTGCAACATGTATCTTTCATCAAAGTGCTATCAATGGTTACAAGCCTTATGATTTTATTGATAATATTTTAAATTTCGCGTTTCAAAAAAAGAAAAGCGGTGCTGAAATAAATGCAAAGTCTTGAAAAAGCTATTAGCTGCTGTAAAGTGTAACTTTAGTAATCTGTAGGTCTCTCTGAGCTTGTCGAAGAGTGTGCGAAAGATAGCCCGCATGTTTGGCACACAAAAGACTAATTTAATATTTATCCCGAAAAAATTATTTCTTTTAAAATGATAAAAGTAGGAATTACTGGTGGTATAGGCAGCGGGAAAACTACTGTTTGCAAGGTGTTTGAATTGCTGGGAATTCCCGTTTATTATGCTGATTTTGAAGCGAAACAAATTCTAGATGCAAACGATGAGGTGAAAACCCAGATCCTTAATTTTTTTGGAAACGATGTATTAAATACAGAAAATAAAATTGACCGAAAAAAATTGGCTTCATTAGTTTTTAATAATAACGAAAAATTAGAAAAGCTGAATTCTTTTATACATCCCGTTGTTGCTGCTCATTTTGAAAATTGGCTAAAACAACATTCTTCAAAAAAATACATACTAAAGGAAGCTGCAATTTTATTTGAGAGTGGAGCTTATAAAGCAATGGACCAAATAATTGCGGTAGTTGCCCCTTTGGAGCTTAAATTAACCCGTACAATTCAACGTGATAAAACAACCAGGCAGCAAGTCGAAGACCGCATTAATAGTCAGCTAAATGACCAGGAGAAAATAAAGCGTTCACAATATGTTATTTATAACGATGAGCAGCAACTGCTTATTCCCCAAATCATAGCTATTCATAATCAACTGATGAAATAATACGTTTTAGTTCATTTTTAAAAATTTAATTTAAATTTGATAAAACTTTATTACTTTCGGGAATAATTAATTCAAATAAAAATAACGTATGGAAAATCAAAATCAGGACGCAACTCCAAACCCACAACAAGTAAATCAACAGTTTAGCCAGTTTGGCGTGCAGCAGGTGCCAAACTCAACAGCCATATTAGTGTTGGGTATTATTTCAATTGTAGGTTGTTTTTGTTATGGTATAGTGGGTATAGTTACTGGTATAGTAGCATTGGTATTGTCTTCAAAAGCAAAGGCTCTTTATGAACAAAATCCTGGTAATTATTCCGAAGCTTCAGTTAAAAATATGAGAGCGGGAAGAGTATGTGCAATCATTGGTACATGCTTATCAGGATTATATCTCGTTATTTTAATTGTATACATTGCTTTCTTCGCTACTGTACTTACAGCTATGCCATGGGGAGATATTATGAACTCGCACTAATACAGGCTACAAATAAAAGAAAGAGGACAATTCGTCCTCTTTTTTATTTTCTACATAATGCTTCAACTAATACACTGGCTGGAAAGCCATATGATGCCCTGCTTTTATAAGCAGATATCGGGTTTGGATTGTCCAGGATGCGGTATGCAGCGTTCATTTATAGAGCTGCTGAAAGGCGATCTTACTGCAAGTTTTAAAATGTATCCTGCTTTAATTCCCGTATTACTGACCTTAAGCTTAACTGCGGCACATCTGTTTTTTAAGTTTAAAAACGGAGCAGCTGTTGTAAAATATTCTTTTATTGTTACTATTTCTATTGTAGTGATAAGTTATATTATTAAATTATTGAAATGAAAATTCTTTCTGTTAATCAGATTAGGGAGGCTGATAAATATACTATTGAGTGTGAGCCAATAACATCTATTGATTTGATGGAGCGTGCAGCAGTGGCTTGTGCTAACTGGATTGTAGAACACTATGATACAAATATAACTTTTACAATACTTTGCGGATTAGGTAATAATGGGGGCGATGGCCTGGCAATAGCACGATTATTAGCTGAAAAAAATTATAGAATAAAAATAGTTATAATAAGGTACTCGGAAACTACATCTGAAAATTTTACAATTAATTTAAAACGAATTTCGAATTTTGAAAACGTTTCAATTAAGGAAATAAATAAGTCGGTAGATATAGCATTATTGGGTATTGAAGGGGCCGGTAACAACCCTGTATTTATCGATGCTGTTTTAGGATCTGGTATAAATAGGCCTGTTGACGGGCTGATTGCTGAAGTTATCAGTCTCGTAAATCAATTTCACATACATAGAGTTATCTCAATTGATGTCCCCTCTGGTTTATTTGTGGATAGTTTGAATGATCAAAATGATGTTATAATCAGAGCCGATAATACACTCTCATTTCAATATCCTAAATTATCATTTATGTTTCCTGAAATTGCTGAATATATTGGTGTTTTCAGCGTATTAGATATAGGCTTGAATAGCAGCTTTACAAATCAAACCCAGACTAAAAATTATTTCATTACTAAAACAGCTGTACGTTCTTTTTTAAAACCTAGAAGTAAAATTGCACATAAAGGCAACTTTGGCCACGCCTTAATAGTTGCTGGCGCGTATGGAAAGATGGGTGCTGCAGTGCTTGCAGCAAAAGCTTGCATGAAAACGGGTGCAGGATTAGTAACAAGTTATATCCCTAAATGTGGTTATGAGATAATGCAAACGGCATTGCCGGAAGCCATGACTGCGGTTGATTCTGAGATGAATTTTATTTCAGATAATATCCGTCTTGAAAAATACAATGCAATAGCAATAGGTCCGGGGATAGGTTTGGAAAAACAAACTCAAAATGTAGTAAAATTATTAATCCAGAATTCTCCTGTTCCTATAGTATTTGATGCGGATGCAATTAATTGTATTGCTGAAAATAAAACATGGCTTTCATTTGTTCCTCCTGGCAGTATATTCACACCTCACCCAAAAGAATTTGAACGTTTAACTGGTAAAGCTAAAAACAGTGAAGAACGCTTAAGTATGCAAAAGGAATTTTCATTGAAATATAATATTTATATAGTTTTAAAAGGGGCACGCACATCTATATCATGCCCTGATGGTACTGTGTACTTTAATTCAACAGGTAATCCAGGAATGGCCACAGGTGGGAGCGGTGATGCATTAACGGGCATAATAACTTCATTAATAGCGCAAGGGTATTCGTCTGAACAATCATGTATATTGGGTGTTTATTTACATGGTTTGGCAGGCGATTTTGCCGCTCATAATTTATCAGAAGAAAGTATGATTGCTTCTGACATTATTGATCATTTATCAGATGCATTTAAATTTATTAAAGAATAATAGTCCCACCCTGACAGGATTTTAAACCCTGTTAGGGGTTAAATACATGGAATTAAACACTCAAAAAAAAATACTATAAATAAACAAATGTTGAAATATATATTAAAATTATTTTTTTTTCTATTCCCGCTTTTTCTTAGTGCACAATCTGAGGGAACTTATTCAGTATACTTAATCGGTGACGCAGGCTCAGACACAGTGCCGGGTAAGGCCTTGTTAATGCTAAAGGAACAATTAATCTCACATCCGAATAGTGCTGTTGTTTTTTTAGGTGATAACGTGTATCCAAGTGGCTTGGATATCCATGATAAAGCAACTGTAATGCGGCTTGAATCTCAATTGCAAATTTTAAATAACTACAAGGGCCATGCGTATTTTATACCGGGTAATCATGATTGGCAGCAGCAGAAACGAAATGGCCTAAGCGTATTAGCAGCGGAGCAAAAATATGTTAAGGAGTATATTAAAAATAAAACAACTGTTGCCAATAAAAATGAATTAACATTTTTGCCTGAAAATGGTCTGCCCGGCCCTGAAACAGTTTTGTTGAATGGTAAACAGCGGTTGATATTTCTTGACACGCAATGGTTTTTGCATTTTTATAAAAAAAATAAAATACAAACAAAAAAACACACGAAAGAGTTGTTTTATTCCCGGTTAGATAGTCTGCTAAATCTTGCGAAACAAAACGGGGAGCGCGTGCTTATTACAGCTCATCATCCCATGTATACAAATGGGAATCATTGTGGAAAAAAACAGCCACTGCGTTTTTTGGTTAATAGAACCCCATTTCAGCTTTTTGGATTATTGGGCTTAAATCGTTTATTATCCCAGGATTTATCACAACCACGCTATGCAAAACTGCGTAAAAGATTATTGGAGTCCTTTAATAAATATGATAATATTATTTATGCCGCAGGACATGATCATAATTTGCAATGCTTTAAAGAATGCGCTAACGGCTTTATTGTAAGCGGAGCGGGAAGTAAAATAACCCACTTCCATAAAAAGAAAAAATTTAATTCACTTTTTCAGGATGATACTAAAACGGGATTTATAAAAATTGAATATCCAACAGATGGGATCCGAAAGGTTATTGTGTATAGGGTTGGAGAACCCGAGAAAATCGTAGATGGCTTTTGATTTTAATTGTGTTTGCAGAGTGTGTTTAAATTTTTATACCCGTTACACATACATCATCAACTTGTGCATTGTCACCTTTCCAGCTCTCGAAAAATTGATCGAGATATTCTTTTTGTTTATTCATTGGCAGACAATGAATTTTGAGTAATTCTTCTTTAAACTTTTTCTTCATTAATTTTTTGCCATTTACACCAAACTGGTCCGCAAAACCATCCGTAGAAGTATAAATAATATCTTCTTTTTGCAGTGTTATTGTTTGTAAAGTAAATGATAATGTTTTTTCGTTGTATTTTCCTACAGGCATTTTATCTGCTTTGTATTCTGTGAGCTCTCCATTTCGAACCAACCATAAAGGGTTATTAGCTGCAGAAAAATGTAACAGCATTTTATCGAAATCATAAACGCACAGTATACAATCCATCCCATCCTTTGCTTCTTCAATACTTCCAGCTGGATTAAGTGCTTGTATGATTTCTTTTCGTTGTGCGTTTAATATATCATGTGGCAGACGAATACCCCGCTCAACAATATTTTCATGTAAGTAAGAAATATTCAACATGCTCATAAAAGCTCCTGGAACACCGTGTCCGGTGCAATCGGCAGTCATCATGTAAAACGTGTTTTTACGGATTTTATCAGCAGGTAGTTTGACTTTATTTGTTCCCATATCCCAGCCAGGTAAAGAGTTAATACTAATGGCCCAATAAAAATCTCCACTAACAATATCTTTTGGCTTAAATAAAATAAAATGGTCACTTGGCAGATGAGTTTTAATATATTCATTACTTGTAAGTAGAGCTGTTTGGATGCGTTTGGCGTATGTAATTGAAGCTACAATCTCTTTTTGTTTTTCTTCAACAATATGTTTTTGTTCCTCCGCAATAATACGCTGGCTGTCTGCTATCACTTTTTGATGAGATACTTCATCTTTTTGTTGTTCTATTAATTTTTTTTGTTTTCGGGTTATACGAAGAGATCGCAAAATGAATCCTGCAAACACTGCAACCAATAACAAACCTAGCCCAACTGCCCATGTAATTATTTTTTGTTTTCGGTTTTTTTCCTCTGCGATTTTTTGACGTGCTTCATTCTGAGCTTTTGTAAGAGCTTCCTTTTTTTCAAATTCAAAATTCATCTCTTTCCGAACCAATTGTTTCCTGTTTTCCTGACTGAAAAGAGTATCTTTAAGTTCTGCTGCTTTTTTATAATGGATAAAAGCCTGTTTATAATTACTCATATTATCATAAAGTATTGCAAGGGCATCTTCGCTATCCCTTAAACTACTCATAGAACCAGTGCTTTCAGAAGCTTTGACAGCTTTAAGCAGGTATTTTTCAGCTTCTTTATATTGTTTTTGAATGGTATAAATGTGGCCTATATTACATTGCATGATAGAAATCATATTTTGATCGTTTAGCTCTTCATTTATTTTTAAAGCTTTAAACAAATATGGAAGTGCTTCTGTTTGATTTCCTTCTGAACTATAAATACCAGCAATATTTTGTAGCATAGTTGCAATTAAACGTTTATTACCGGATTCTTCGGCTAGTTTTAATGATTCCAAACTATAATCAAGTGCTTTACTGAAAAATAGTCCTCTGTTTTTATCATAAGTGCTATTTGCTAGTATGGAATAATTGCGTCCAATGTTGCCTATACTTATCGCAATTTTATTTTTATCGCCTAATTCTTTATAAATCTTCAATGCCTTGAAATGATAATCTAGACCTTTGAAATAATCTCCCTGAATAATATATATGTCCCCTATATTAGCCAAACAAGTGGCAATTTTATTTTTATCTTCTGCTTCTTCAAAAATTTTCAAGGCTTTTAAATAATAGTCGAATGCCTTAGGGTAATCTCCCTGTTCTTTATAAACATTCCCAATGCTGCCAAAGCGTTTCGCTATTCCATATTTGTTATTAAGTTCTTCATCAATTTTTAACGCAGTAAAATGATTCTCTAACGCTTTAGAGAAATCACCCTTCACAAATCGAGCTAGGCCAATTGCGGAATGTGCATTTGCAAGCTGTTTTCTGTTTTTTGTTTTTTCTGCAATTTCTTTTGCAGCCACAGCAAAGTAAATTGAGCTGTCGGTATTTTGGCGCGAATAGAAATTGGAGACCTCTAAAAGATGATTTATTTTAGTAGTATCTTCCTTATCTGTTTTGACAAGTATAAGGAGTGACCCTATATCGTTCTTTTGAGCAAAAGCTAGGCTACAAGTGTTAAGAAGAATAGAAAGAAAAACGAATTTATGAAGTAAAGATTTCATTCACTGATTAATTTAGTTACTGGAGCAATTTACATCAAAATTTCTGGTTTTTAACTACTTCCCATCCTTACAATACTGCTGAATAAGCTCATAAGCTTTTCCATTATTCAAACCATCAGCCTTTGCAAGGTCTTTACAAGCGCCTTTTTTATCACCTGAAGCAAACTTTACAGCAGCTCTGTTGATATAGGCCGGAGAGTAATCAAATTTAAGCTGAATAGCCATATCTAAATCAAGTAAAGCATCTTTGTATTTTTTCAACCCGCCCTTGGCAGTGCCTCTGTTCATGTAGGCGATAATGTTTTTAGGATCAAGCTTTATAACTTCATCAAAATCTGAAACCGCACCAGAATTATCATTAACATTCAAGCGAGATGCGCCCCTTGTAATCAGTGCTTCAATATGCTGAGGTTCCATATCCAGGAATCTGCTCAGATCCTTATCCGCTCCTTTATAGTCACTACCGCTGAATTTTGTTTTTCCTCTCCATAAATAACTTTCATTGTTTTCAGGATTGATTTCAATCACACGGTTAAAGTCATTCAGTGCAAGTACAAAGTCTTTTTTTACACTGTAATAGATGATGCCTCGCTTCATGTAGGCATTCTCATAATTAGCATTAATTTCAATTATATGAGAATAATCCTCAAGAGCAGGTTGTGATTTTTTTTCTGATTCGTAAAGCAAGCCTCGTTGGTAAAGGGTTTCAACGTCATCAAAATTAATATCGATGGCTTTATTATAATCGGTTAAAGCTTCTTTGTTTTTACCAAGCCCTAATTGCGCTACACCACGTTCCCTAAAAATCTCGAAGCGTGTCGAATCTATTTCAAGGCCTTTATTGAAGTTGAGGATAGCATCTTTATATTCTTTTGTTTTGGTTTGCGCAATTCCAAGCCGGTAATAAACAGTATAAGCAGTCGGATTTTCTTTAACCGCTTTCTTATAATCTTTGATTGCCGCCTGATAAAGTTTATTGGCGCCCTTAACATCTTTGTTATTCAGCTTTACAACAGCGGAATCACATTTGTAATTCCCCATGTCCAGAAAACTTATGGTAGCTACTGGAGCTTCAACTTTTGGTGCTATTTGTGCAAGTGCCGGAACCGAAATCAATGAAATCGATAAGATGCAATATTTTTTTAGGTGTTTTAGCATGAAATTAAGCCATTTAAGCCATTCAAAGTTAATCAATAATATTCTGGTATCAAATAGGAGTATAAACTCTTATTATTGATTATTACGCTTTTTAAACAAAAAAGCTCCTGTTATTTCTAACAGGAGCTTTAAAAACAATTAAAAAGCTGATTAATTTTGCGCAGTAGTTTGTTCTGGCTTAGGTAATAATGCTTTGCGAGATAATTTGAATTTACCTGTTTTAGGATCAACACCAATTAACTTCACTTGAATTTTATCACCTTCTTTTAAAATGCCTTCCATACTGTCTAGTCTGCGGTGTTCAACTTCAGAGATGTGTAATAAGCCATCTTTACCGCTCATAAACTCAACAAAAGCACCAAATGCCATAATTGATTTTACTTTACCATCATATACTTCACCTACTTCAGGTTGAGCAACAATACCTTTTATTTTTGCTAATACAGCATTAATAGCATCTGCGTTGGTAGCCACAATATCAATATGTCCCATGTTGTCTTTTTCTTCAATAACAATGGTAGCACCAGTTTCACGTTGCATTTCCTGAATTATTTTTCCTCCAGGCCCGATGATCGCACCAATAAATTCTTTAGGAATAGTCATTTTAACAATACGTGGAGCATGTGATTTGTAATCTTCACGTGTAGCAGTAATAGTTTTAGCCATTTCACCTAATATGTGTAAACGGCCTTTTTTAGCTTGTTCTAATGCTTCAGCCATAACCTCATAAGGTAAACCATCAACTTTCAAATCCATTTGACAAGCAGTGATACCATCTTTAGTTCCTGTAACTTTAAAATCCATATCACCTAAATGATCCTCATCACCTAATATATCGGAAAGAATAGCATATTTCCCTTTATCATCAGTGATTAAACCCATTGCAATACCTGAAACTGGTTTTGTAATTTTAACGCCAGCATCCATCAAAGCCAATGTTCCAGCGCAAACTGTAGCCATGGATGATGAACCGTTTGATTCTAAAATATCAGAAACAACACGAACAGTATATGGATTTTCAGAAGATAATACCTGACGCAATGCACGTTCAGCAAGGTTACCATGACCAACTTCACGTCTTCCAACGCCACGGTTTGGTTTCACTTCTCCCGTTGAAAATGCAGGGAAGTTATAATGTAACATAAAGTTATTTTGACCTTGGTACAAAGCTCTGTCAATTGATTGAAGATCTAATTTAGTACCTAAAGTAACAGACGTTAATGATTGAGTTTCTCCACGTGTGAAAATAGCAGAACCATGTGCAGATGGCAAATAACCAATTTCGCTCCAGATAGGGCGGATTTGGTCTGTTTTACGGCCATCTAAACGAGCTCTTTCATCCAATACAAATCTGCGGACAGCATTGTATTCAACTTCATGATAATATTTTTTTACAAGTGAAGTGCTGGTTGTTGCTTTTTCTTCGTCCGTTAATGAATCAATAAATTCAGTTACAACAGCTTTGAAAGCAGCTCCACGCTCTTTTTTGTTTGGGTTTTGTGTTTTTGCAACAGCGTATGCTTTATCATAAAGTGCTTTGTGAACACGCTCTCTTAATTCAGCATCATTTGTTTCATGATTGTAAGTACGTTTTACAATTTTTCCTTTAGCAGCTTCAACTTTAGCAACAAGTTCGTTGATTCCATTGATCTGAAGTTTAATTGATTCGTGAGCAAATTTGATTGCTTCAAGCATTTCTGCTTCAGAGCATTCTTTCATTTCACCTTCAACCATCATAATGTCTTTTGCATTTGCAGCAACAATCATATCTAATGTAGCTTTTGCAGCTTCTTCAACAGTTGGGTTAGCAACTAATTTTCCATCAATCTTAACAACACGTACTTCTGAAACAGGCCCGTTGAAAGGAATGTCAGAAACCGAAATTGCCGCTGATGCTGCTAAACAAGCCAATGCATCAGGTGAAGTGTTTTTATCTCCTGAAATTAATGATATTAAAACCTGCGTATCAGAATGATAATCATCAGGGAAAAGTGGGCGTAATGCGCGGTCAACCAAACGGCTGATCAATATTTCGTAATCATTTAAACGAGCTTCGCGTTTGAAGAATCCACCAGGGAAACGACCTGCAGAAGCAAATTTTTCCTGATAATCAACCGATAATGGTAAAAAATCTGTTCCTTCTTTTGCATCTTTGTTTGATACCACTGTTGCTAACAACATAGTATCTCCCATTTTAACAACTACAGAACCATCAGCTTGTTTTGCTAATTTTCCTGTTTCTAATGTGATCTCGCGTCCATCAGCTAATTTAAACGTGTGTGAAATTCCAATTTGTGACATAGTTTTTGTTTTAATTTATTGTTTTCTTTACCTCTTTATTTTCGTATTTAATTATAATAGTATTTCGTATTATTTAGCGATCCAATAATACACAAAAAGCACCCGGCTGGTAAGCAGGGTGCTCTCTGATAAATCTTTTAAGATTTCAAATTATTTTCTTAACTCAAGTTTTTTAACGATAGCACGATATCTTGTAATGTCGTTAGCTTTCAAATAATCTAATAAACTACGTCTTTGAGCAACTAAAGCAATAAGAGATTTTTGTGTTCCAAAATCTTTTTTATTACTTTTTAAGTGATTCGTAAGATGGTCAATTCTAAAAGAAAACAAAGCGATTTGTCCTTCAGAAGTTCCGGTATCAGACTCTGATTTGCCGTGTTTTTTGAAAATTTCTTTTTTAGTTTCAGCTGTTAAATACATTGTATTTTGTCTTTGATTTTTTTAATTTGGACTGCAAATATATAAATAGTTTTTCAAATAGCCAAAATTTATCTGAAAAGTTCTGGTTTTGTATCTTTTTTTATTAATTTTTGAACATTTTAAGCAATTGTGCCAATTGTACTTTTAAATCTTTCCGGTTTACAATTTTGTCTAAAAAGCCATGTTCAAGCACAAATTCCGATGTTTGAAAACCTTTTGGTAAATCTTTTCCGATAGTTTCTTTAACAACACGCGGCCCCGCAAATCCTATTAAAGCTTTTGGTTCAGCTATATTTAAATCGCCTAACATAGCATAAGATGCCGTAACACCACCAGTAGTGGGATCGGTTAAAAATGAAATATAAGGAACTTTTGCCTCCGCCATTAAGGATAGTTTGGCGGATGTTTTGGCCATTTGCATCAATGAAAATGCCGCTTCCATCATACGTGCACCACCTGATTTAGAAATAATCATTAATGGAATACGTTTTTCAAGGCAATAGTCAATAGAGCGTGCAATTTTTTCACCTACCACAGCGCCCATAGAGCCTCCAATAAAAGTAAAATCCATACAGGCAACAACCAGGTCTTCACCGTCAACAAGGCCATGCGCGCTTCTTAGAGCATCTTTTAAATTAGTTTTTTTCTGCGTATCAATTAAACGGTCCGAATATTTTTTTGTGTCTGTAAAAACTAATGGATCAGCAGCAGTTAAATTAGGATGCAGCTCAATAAACTCATTATTGTCGAAAATAATGTCGAAATATTCTACTGAACCTATTTTTTCATGATAATCACAACCCGCACAAACATAAACGTTTTGCGCATGTTCATTGGAAGGTATCAATGTTTTACAGCTAGGGCACTTATACCACAATCCTTCTGGTGTTTCTTTCTTCTCGTGGGTAGAAGTGGTAATTCCTTTTTTTATACGCTTAAACCAACTCATTTTTTAAGTGTTATGTATTTAGCATTAGGTATTAAGTCACGCGCAGTCATTGTACTTTACAACTTAATACCCGATACTTAATTATGCAATAGTTATTGCTTTATCTAAATAAACATCCTGAATAGCATTTAATAATTCAACGCCTTCTTTTACAGGTTTTTGAAATGCTTTACGTCCCGAAATTAAACCCTGGCCTCCCGCACGTTTGTTTATAACCGCAGTAGCTACAGCTTCTGATAGATCGGATGCACCTTTCGATTCTCCGCCTGAATTGATTAAGCCAATACGTCCCATGTAACAATTAGCAACCTGGTAACGAGCTAAATCAATAGGATGAGCTGTGGTTAATTCGGAATAAACCTTAGGATGTGTTTTTCCAAAATTTAAAGCGTTGTATCCACCGTTTTTATCAGAAAGTTTTTGTTTGATAATATCAGCCTGTATAGTTACTCCCAAATGGTTTGCCTGCGAAGATAAATCCGCAGCAGTACTGTAATCAATACCATCTTTTTTAAATCCATTATTACGTGTATAGCACCATAAAATAGTTGCCATGCCTAGTTCATGAGCACGTTCAAATGCCTGAGCCACTTCCACAATTTGGCGGGATGATTCAGCCGAACCAAAATAAATTGTTGCACCAACCGCTACAGCCCCCATATTCCAGGCCTCTTCAACAGAACCAAACATAATCTGGTCATATTTATTAGGATAGCTTAAAAATTCGTTATGATTGATTTTTACTATAAAAGGTATTTTGTGAGCGTATTTACGCGATACAGATGCCAATACACCAAATGTAGAAGCCACAGCATTACACCCACCGTCAATAGCAAGCTTTACAATGTTTTCCGAATCAAAATAAATCGGATTAGGTGCAAATGAAGCACCAGCACTATGTTCAATTCCCTGGTCAACAGGCAAAATGCTCATATATCCCGTACCCGCTAAACGGCCGGTGTTATAAAGTTGATGTAAGCTTCTTAATACTTGCGGATTGCGATTGGTGTATGTGAAAATACGATCAATAAAATCAGCCCCAGGAAGTTGAATGTCTTCCTTTGAAATGGTTTTGCAATGGTGGTTTAATAAGCTACTAGCATTTTCCCCTAATAACTCTTCAGTTTTTTTGTTTGCCATTCAGTTTATCTTTTTTTGTTTTTTTGGAACGCAAAGCTACATAATATTTTGTATTTGTGAAATCAAGAAAAGTATTTAACTTTTTAGTTATAATTCTCAATAAGTATGTTTAAGTCTGGTTTTAAGAAAAAGTATAGAGAATCAAAACCTTTTACGTTAAGTATTCGTATAGTTCTAGGGTTCTAAATTGTAAAGGTGAAAAATCTTAAAACCTTAGTAAAAGGTACGCAGTTTATAAACCAAAAGGAGTAAATTACAAAATGTCTGGATGTTAGTTGAATCTTTTTGTTTATTTTTGAGTTGAAGTTAAATAGGAAAATGTGAACTTTGTGTAATAATTTTTTTTACCCGTTTGTGAAAAAAAATAATATATTTGTCGGAATTAATAAAGTCTTGGTCAATATGAAATTAAACTTTAACATAGGGAATACCGCTTTTGGCAGTCTGTCTATGTTTTTGACTTGCCTTTTGTTTTTTGTGTCACCTCTTAAAGCCGTAGCTAGGAGAGGGTTTCAGCTTTTTATTGTTTTGTTTGCCATTTCTTCTGTTTCTTTTGCTCAGGCACCGCCAACACCGCCAGCATCAACGCTTGGGTTAAACGTTGTTAATGATGGTCTTATAATAAAAAATACAAATAACTCGGTCGTTATCTTTGGAAATATTATTCATCAGGGAACTGGTGTAAATATTGAAAATGACGGAAATATCCATATTTCTGGTGATTGGTCAAATACTTCCAATACCAGTGTTTTTGCAACGGGCCATAATGGATGGGTGCATCTGGATAGTGCGGATCAAGTAATTAGAGGAACCTCAATGACACATTTCAATAATCTTAAATTAGCAACTTCCGGAATAAAATATTTGGACGGTGCTGATACGGAAATTGAAGATACCTTGGATCTTACCAATCGTGAATTTTCCGCAGGTGATAATAATGTATTCTCCCTTTCTACCGACACTTTCGCCATCACTCACACAGATACCACAGGCTTTATAAGTAATACCAATGATGGAGGCCTTTCTCGTAATATGAATTCGATGAGCACTTATTTGTTTCCAATTGGTTCAAGTACTGGAACTGCGCGCTATCGCCCTGTTGAAATTAAACCAAATGATGCTTTGGCAAGTACATTTAAAGTAAAGTTTGCGAATGTTGATCCAACCATTGATGGCTATAATAGAGCTACCCATGAAGCGGAGGTAGGGGATATAAATCCATATTTCTATCATAAAGTTGAAAGAACAAACGGTATTTCAAAGGCTGATATTAGAATTTATTATGATTCATTGGAAGATACCGGGTATGATATAATTGCCGATTGGAATTCCGTGCCTGAATGGGATAATCCGGGATTGGCAGATGTTTCTTATAATTATAATCGAAAAGCTCTTACTATAAGGGCATTTGACGTTTTTACAGACTATACTCCTTTAGCCTTATCAAAAAATGTAGAATTAGGTGGTGAAGTCTATATTCCCAACGTGTTTTCTCCAAATGGTGATGGTCATAATGATTTTTTGTTTGCTCGTGGAAAAGGAATTGTGGAAATTCAATTTACAATTTACGATCGATGGGGCGAAAAAGTATTTGAAACTACAGATATAAATACCGGCTGGGACGGAACTTATAAAGGAGAAGTGTTAAACCTTGCGGTATTTGTCTATGTGGTTAAAGGGAAATACAAAAGCGGAGAAGAAATTGATCAAAAAGGTAACGTCACACTGTTAAAATAATACGCTCTCTTATTTCCCTTAAAGATAGAAAGAATAAGAAAAAGATAATTAATCCCTAAACAATGAAAAGAACTAGACTAACTAGCATTGCCTTTTACACATTGTTGTCTTTCCTGATAGGAGAGGCTGGAGGGGTTTTTGCGCAAGATATCCACTTTTCTCAATTTTCAATGACACCTTTAAATTTAAATCCTGCATTAACCGGATTTTATAGTGGTGATCATAGAGCATATTTAAATTATAAAGGTCAATGGGCTGGAATGGGAGCTAAAGGTGCAACATATCGCACCTATATGTGCTCTTATGATACTCGTTTATTAACTAAAAAGTTTTCAGGTGGTTATATTGGTGCAGGATTTAATGCTTTTAAAGACATTGCAGGTGATTTAGGATTAGGAACTACCCAGTTCAATATTTCTGTTGCCGGTATTGTAAGTATAAATAGTAAACAATTAATATCCGGTGGAATCCAGGGCGGTATAGTTCAGAAAAGTATTAATTCCAGTGCAATGAAATGGGATGAACAATATGATCCGGGAACCAACGCATACAACGCTTCCTTAGCTTCCAATGATGTTGCATCTATTCCTTCACATACTTTTGGCGATTTTTCAGGTGGTATAGCATGGAATTATAATGCAAATAAAACATCTTCAAATAAATCCACAACGTATGCTACTAATCAGCTTAAATTCAATTTAGGTTTATCTGCTTTCCATTTAAATAAACCGAATCAGAATTTGAATCCTTTTAATAATGGTGTTACTGATAATTTGTTTGCAAAATTTATTTTTCATGGCACAGGCCTTATACCAGTAGCATCTTCTAAATATCAATTAATGCCTTCGTTTGCAGTATATAAACAAGGGCCATTCTTTGAGTTAAATGCGGGAACAATGGTGCGTTGGATTATAAAAGGAGAATCAAGATATACAGGGTATGTGCAGGGAATGGCTTTGTCTTTAGGAGCACAGTACAGATTAGGGGATGCGTTAATTCCTATGGCATTATTTGAATATTCTGATTACGCTTTAGGGCTTAGCTATGATGTTAATACATCTTCGTTAAGAGGAGGTACACAGGGTAGAGGGGGAGTTGAAATTTCATTAAGGTATGTTAAACCACTAGGAGTTTCTTCTACACGATTATTAGATTAATTTTATGAGAAAATATTTATATTTCATACTTCTTTTATCATTTGTATCTCCATTGGCCAAAGGGCAAGGGAAGAAAATAGCTGCCAACACTGGTAAAAAACAGGATTCGGTGAAAATGGTTGTTACAAGTATCGGTGAAAGTATGAATACTCCTTATGATGATTATGCCCCGATTATATCAGCTGATGGTTATATGATGATTTTTACTTCAAGACGTCCTATTTTTAAAGAAGACATTGATATGAAAGTACAGGGTATGGAAAATATTTACGTTTCTTATTATAACGATATGACTTGGAAATGGAGCGAAGCTGTATTATTAGGAGAATCGGTAAATCAGAAAGGGAAAAATAATTCTGCAATTGCTCTTTCTAATGACGGACAGCGCTTGTTGGTATATAGAGGTGATCCCGATGGAAATATTTATGAATCTGTATTGGAAGGGGAGGATTGGTCTGAAGCGGTTAAATTACCAAAACCTGTTAATTCAAAAAAACATGAATCTTCTGCCAGTATCGCTCCGGATGGACGAACCATATACTTTGTAAGTAACAGAAAAGGTGGAGAAGGTGGAGGAGATATCTGGTCTTGTCGCCAGGAAATAAATGGTTGGGGAAACGCTGAAAATCTTGGACCAATCATTAATACACCTCAAAATGAAGAAGGAGTTTTTATTCACCCTGATGGAAAAACACTTTATTTTAGTTCCAAAGGGCATAATCCAATAGGTGGTTATGATATTTTTAGATCTGTGTTTGAAAATGGAAAATGGAGTACGCCAATAAATATGGGTGATTCTATAAATACTCCGGGAGATGATTTATTTTATGCGCTTACTGCAGATGGAAAAACTGGTTACTTTTCTTCCGTGCGTACGAATGGAAAAGGGATGAAAGACATATATGAAGTGTATTTCAAAAACAAAAAGATTCAAACTGGCGGTCTTACATTGTTTAAAGGGGTAGTTATTGATAATGAATCATTTGATCCTGTTGGAACCGACATAGAAATTACTGATAACGATAAAAATCAAATTATAGCAACAGTAAAATCAAATAGTTCTTCCGGAAAATATTTGGTTTCGCTTCCTCCGGGAAAAAATTATGGTATTGCAGTGAAAAAGAAAGGATACTTATTTTATTCTGAAAACTTTGATATTCCTGCTACAGCAGCATATAAGGAGATATACAAAACTATTCCTTTGCAGAAATTTATTGTTGGAAATAAAATTGCTCTGAAAAACGTGTTCTATGATACGGGTAAAGCTACATTGCGCCCTGAATCAATATCCGAGCTCAATCAAATTGTTAAATTAATGAGTTTAAATACAGATATTAAAATTGAGGTAGCTAGTCATACCGACAGCCAAAGCTCAGAAGACTTTAATTTAAAGCTTTCTCAGGCAAGGTCTCAGGAGGTTTCAAATTATTTGTTTGCTGCCGGTATTAGTAAAGATCAGGTTGTGGCAAAGGGATATGGTGAATCAAGACCTATTGCATCTAATGAAACGGATGAAGGAAGAAGCCAGAACCGCAGAACTGAAATAACAATATTAGGACAATAGATATATAATCCAAGCATAGATATTAATTATGAAGGAGCCTACAACTCCTGAAATATAGACCAATTATGAATAGAAATTATAACTCCAGAACCATGAATGCAAAAAATCGTATTGTAGCAATCAGCATTATTATGCTGTTCTTCTCCTCCTTTCTATGGAAAGGTGCTGAAGTTCGTAGTCAGGATAATATGGGTATCGGAACGTTGAATCCGGAAGTTTCCGCATTGCTTGATTTAGTATCTAGCGCTAAAGGACTCTTGGTTCCACGTATGACTACTGCACAGCGTGATGCTATTGTAGTTAGTGCGGCCTCCAACGGGTTGTTAATTTATAATACGGACTGTAATGTGTTCAATTATTATAAATTGAATGCTTGGGTTTCTTTAGATGGTATTGAAGTTGCTGGAGGTACAATTGTTGGAAGCAGCAATCCTTGTGAGAATGCAACAGGTATTGGTTATAAAATTCCTGCAGTTCCGGGATCTATCACATACAG
Source organism: Bacteroidota bacterium (assembly GCA_040387415.1). Lineage (GTDB taxonomy): Bacteria > Bacteroidota > Bacteroidia > 2-12-FULL-35-15 > 2-12-FULL-35-15 > 2-12-FULL-35-15. The sequence continues at coordinate 167,717 of JAZKDU010000010.1, read as the reverse complement.
TTGGACAGTGCCTGTTGGAGCAACCATTACAGCTGGTCAGGGAACGGATAGTATTACAGTTAGTTTTGGTACAATAGAAGGTGTTGTTTGTGTAAAAGCTTCTAACACTTGCGGTGATAGTGATAGTTTGTGTTTGGTAATTCAACTTTCTGATGCCCCGATCGCGCCTAATGCTTTACCTGCATCTAATTTTACGTGTACTTCTTTTGATGCAAACTGGACTAACTTGCCTAGTGCAACCACTTATTTCCTTGATGTTTCTACTGATGCTGCATTCGGTTCTTTTGTAACTGGTTACAGTAGTTTAAACGTTGGTAATTTTATTACAAAAAATATTACCGGACTTACCCAGAATTCTACTTATTATTATAGAGTGAAAGTGCTAAACGGTTGTGATACCAGTACTTTTTCAAATACTATTAGCGTTGTAACTTCTTCTCCCTTACCTCCAACAGTAACACCTCCTACAAACTTTACATGTACTTCCGTGTTTGCAAATTGGGGAGCCTCTGTAGGTGCCACCTATTATCTTTTGGATGTTTCTACTGTATCTTCCTTCACTACATTTGTAAGTCCTTACAATGCTTTGAATGTTAATGGTGCAATAACATATAATATTACAGGACTAACGGCAAACACTACTTATTATTATCGCGTTCGTTCTGCCAACGTTTGTGATACCAGTGGATATTCTTCAACAATAACGTTTGGTACTACTCCCCCTGTTGCACCAGCGGCAACCCAGGCTAATAATTTTACTTGTACTTCCTTTAGCGCAAATTGGGGAGCTGTAACTGGAGCTGCTGCTTATTTTTTAGAAGTTTCAACCAATTCCGGTTTTACAACTTTTATTTCGACATCCTATCCTGTGAATACCTTAACAACAACTACTTTTAATGTAAGTGGTTTAACAGCAAACATAACGTATTATTATCGTGTACGTGCTGACAATGGTTGTAGTCTTAGTGCCTATTCAAATACAATCACAGTTTCTACTTCAGCTCCTGTTTCACCAACGGCAACTGCTGCATCTAACTTTTCTTGTACTTCTATGAATGCAAACTGGGGAGCTGTTTTTGGTGCCGTTCAATATTATTTGGATGTATCTACCTCTTCATCTTTCACTACTTATGTTTCTGGCTTTAATGATTCTCTTGTTGGAAATGTAACAACGTATAATATAACAGGTTTAGTTGCGAACACTACTTATTATTATCGCGTTCGTGCCGATAATGGTTGCAGTATCAGCTCCAGTTCCAATACAATTACAATTGGTACAACAGCTCCGGTTTCTCCAACGGCAACACCGGCAGATAATTTTACTTGTACCTCTATGAATGCTAATTGGGGAGCTGTTTCTGGCGCTACTCAATACTTCCTGGATGTATCTACCAATTCAGCGTTCAGTACGTATGTTGGCCTGTTCCATGATTTTCTTGTTACAAATGCAACAACCTATAATGTAACCGGATTGGTTCCCAACACTACTTACTATTATCGCGTACGTGCTGATAATGGTTGTAGTATAAGTTCCTATTCAAATACCATTACAATTGGTACTACTGCTCCTGTTTCTCCAACAGCAACACCTGCTGATAATTTCACATGTACTTCTGTGAATGCTAATTGGGGTGCTGTTCCGGGTGCTACTCAGTATCATTTGGATGTATCTACCAATTCATCGTTTACTACCTATCTTTCCGGCTTTAATGATTCACTTGTCGGAAATGTAACAACATTTAATGTAACCAACCTGGTAGCAAATACTACTTATTATTACCGTGTACGTGCATTTAACGGTTGTAGTATAAGTTCTAATTCTAATACCATTTCATTTGGTACCACAGCACCGGTTTCTCCTGCAGCTACTCCTGCAGATAACTTTACTTGTACTTCAATGAATGCAAATTGGGGTGCTGTTCCGGGCGCTACTCAATATTTTTTAGATGTATCTACAAATATTGGCTTTACTACATTCGTTTCAGGATTTAATGATTCGTTGGTTGGAAATGTTACAACGTATAATGTAACCAACCTAATTGCGAATACTATTTATTTTTACAGAGTTCGTGCAGGTAACGGTTGTAGTGTCAGTTTATATTCCAATACTATAAGTATTGGTACAACTGCGCCAATTTCTCCAACTGCTACTGCTGCATCCAATTTTACTTGTGCTTCTATGAATGCTAATTGGGGTGCTGTTGTTGGTGCTACAACCTATTTCTTGGATGTTGCTACAACTGCTTCTTTTGGTACAAGTACATTAACCGCTTATCAGAATTTATCTGTCGGTAATGTAACTACTTATCCTGTAACAGGTTTAACACCAAACGTAACCTATCATTATCGTGTACGGGCCGACAATGGTTGCAGTACCAGTTTGCCTTCTAATACAGTGAGCGTAGGTACTACAGCTCCTATTTCTCCTACAGCTACAAATGCCAGCAGTTTTTCTTGTACCTCTTTTAATGCCAATTGGGGTGCTGTTGCCGGTGCAACCACCTATTATATAGATGTGGCTTCTGATGCTAGTTTTGCTGCAGGTACTCTCTTATATAATAATGTGACTGTTGGTAATACAACAACTTTCCCTGTAAGTGGTTTAGCAATAAACACAACTTACCACTATCGTGTTCGTGCTGATAACGGTTGTAGCATAAGTTTATATTCCAATACAATCAGTACAGGTACTACTCCTCCTGTTTCACCAACTGCAACGGCAGCTTCAAATATTACCTGTTTCTCAATGTATGCTAATTGGGGAGCAGTTTCAGGTGCTACTACTTATTATATAGATGTTGCTACCGATGCAGGTTTTAGTCCGGGAACATTTGTAGGGATCTATAATAATAAAATTACTGGAAACGTAACAACATTCCCTGTAACAGGTTTGGTTCCAAATGTTATTTATCACTATCGTTTACGTGCAGACAATGGTTGTAGTGTGAGTTTATATTCTAATACAATCAGTATTGGTACTACTGCTCCAATTTCTCCAACTGCAACCCCTGCTTCTAATATTTCTTGTAATTCCCTTAATGCCAATTGGGGAGCTGTTGCAGGAGCAATTACTTACTATATAGATGTGTCTTCTAATGCAAGTTTTGCTGCAGGAACCCTTCTTTATAATAATACTACTACTGGTAACGTTACTACTTTTTACGTTTCTGGTTTAACAGTAAATACAACTTATTACTACAGGATTAAAGCGGACAATGGTTGTCTTGTGAGTTTATATTCTAATACAATAAGCAGTGGTACTACTCCTCCGATTCCACCAACTGCTACTTCAGCTGACAATTTTTCCTGTACTTCTTTTAACGCAAATTGGGGAGCGGTTTCAGGCGCAACTTCTTATTTATTAGATGTTTCTACTGATGTGGGTTTCACAACTACATTTATATTGCAGAATCAGTCCACAGCGAATGCAACAACTTATAATGTAATTGGTTTAGCTCCTAATACAACTTATTATTATCGCGTTCGTGCCGATAATGGTTGTAGTATCAGTTTATATTCCAATACAATAACAGTAGGTACTAACCCTCCAGTTTCTCCTACTGCAACTTCCGCAGACAATTTTACATGTACTTCTTTCAATGCAAATTGGGGGGCTGTTACAGGTGCAAGCAGCTATGTTTTAGATGTGTCTACTGATGTTAATTTTGTTACAGGATTTATACTGCAGAATCAATCTACTGCTAGTGCAACTACATACCCTGTAACTGGTTTAACTCCTAATACTACTTATTTTTACAGAATTAGAGCAAGTAATGGTTGTGCTTTCAGTTTATATTCTAATACAATTACTGTAGGTACCACCGCTCCGGTAGCTCCTACTGCAACCAGTGCAGATAACTTTACCTGCGTTTCTTTCAATGCGAATTGGGGAGCTGTAACAGGTGCAACATCCTACAGTATTGAGGTATCTACAAATGCTTCTTTCAGTACTTATCAGACAGGTTACGCTAACTTTAGCGTAGGTAATGTCACTACTTATAATGTAACTGGTTTAACTATCGGTTCAAATTATTTTTATCGTATCAAAGCGAGCAATGGCTGTAGTACAAGTTTGGTATCAAATACCATCCCTGTAACCACCACTGCTCCGGTAGCTCCAACAGCTACCAATGCTGATAACTTTACCTGTGTATCATTCAACGCAAACTGGGGAGCTGTAACCGGTGCTACATCATACAGTATTGAGGTGTCTACAAATGCTTCTTTCAGTACGTACCAGACGGGTTATAACAACTTTAGTGTTGGTAATGTTACCACGTTCAATGTCTCTGGTTTAACTATCGGTTCAAATTATTTCTATCGTATCAAAGCGAGCAATGGATGTAGTACAAGTTTGGTATCTAATACAATCCCTGTAACTACTACCGCTCCGGTAGCTCCAACAGCAGTAGCAGCTACCAACTTTACCTGTGTTTCCTTCAATGCGAATTGGGGAGCTATAGGCGGTGCTACTTCATACAGTATCGAAGTATCTACAGATGCATCTTTCAGTACTTACCAGGCTGGTTATAACAACTTTGCGGTAGGTAATGTTACTACGTTCAACGTATCTGGTTTAACAATTGGGGCAAATTATTTTTACCGTATAAAAGCAAGCAACGGTTGTAGTACAAGTTTGGTATCGAATACCGTTCCTGTAACAACTACTGCTCCGGTAGCTCCAACGGCAACCAATGCTGATAACTTTACCTGTGTATCTTTCAATGCGAATTGGGGAGCTGTAACCGGTGCAACTTCATACAGTATCGAGGTATCAACGAATGCTTCTTTCAGTACATACCAAACTGGTTATACTAACTTTAACGTAGGTAATGTTACTACATACAATGTAACAGGTTTAACTATTGGTTCAAATTATTATTACCGTATCAAAGCAAGCAATGGTTGTAGTACAAGTTTGGTGTCAAACACCATTCCTGTAACAACTACTGCTCCGGTAGCTCCAACAGCAGTAGCTGCTACCAACTTTACCTGTGTTTCCTTCAATGCGAATTGGGGAGCTGTAGGCGGTGCTACTTCATACAGTATCGAGGTATCAACAGATGCTTCTTTCAGCACTTACCAAACTGGTTATAACAACTTTGCGGTAGGTAATGTGACCACGTTCAACGTGTCGGGTTTAACTATTGGTGCAAATTATTTCTACCGTATCAAAGCAAGTAATGGTTGTAGTACAAGTTTGGTATCTAATACCGTTCCTGTAACCACTACAGCTCCTGTAGCTCCGACAGCAACAAATGCAGATAACTTTACCTGTGTTTCTTTCAATGCGAATTGGGGCGCGGTAACCAGTGCAACTTCATATAGTATTGAGGTATCTACAAATGCTTCTTTCAGCACGTACCAGACTGGTTATAATAACTTTAACGTAGGAAATGTGACTACGTACAATGTAACAGGTTTAACTGTCGGTTTAAATTATTATTACCGCATCAAAGCAAGCAATGGTTGTAGTACAAGTTTGGTATCGAATACCATCCCTGTAACAACCACTGCTCCGGTAGCTCCAACAGCGGTAGCTGCTACCAACTTTACCTGTGTATCTTTCAATGCGAATTGGGGAGCTGTAGGCGGTGCTACTTCATACAGTATCGAGGTATCAACAGATGCTTCTTTCAGCACTTACCAAACTGGTTATAACAACTTTGCGGTAGGTAATGTGACCACGTTCAACGTGTCGGGTTTAACTATTGGTGCAAATTATTTCTACCGTATCAAAGCAAGTAATGGTTGTAGTACAAGTTTGGTATCTAATACCGTTCCTGTAACCACTACAGCTCCTGTAGCTCCAACTGCAACCAATGCAGATAACTTTACCTGTGTTTCTTTCAATGCGAATTGGGGAGCTGTAACAGGTGCTACATCATACAGCATCGAGGTATCTACAAATGCTTCTTTCAGCACGTATCAGACTGGTTATAACAACTTTAGCGTAGGTAACGTGACCACGTTCAACGTATCTGGTTTAACGATTGGTTCAAATTATTATTACCGTATCAAAGCAAGCAATGGCTGTAGTACAAGTTTGGTGTCAAACACCATTCCTGTAACCACTACAGCTCCGGTAGCTCCAACAGCGACCAATGCAGATAACTTTACCTGTGTATCTTTCAATGCAAATTGGGGAGCGGTAACCGGTGCCACGTCATACAGTATTGAGGTATCCACTAACGCTTCTTTCAGTACCTATCAGGCTGGTTATAACAACTTTTCGGTTGGTAATGTTACTACGTTCAACGTATCTGGTTTAACGATCGGTTCAAATTATTTCTATCGTATCAAAGCAAGCAATGGTTGTAGTACAAGTTTGGTATCGAATACCATTCCGGTAACTACCACTGCTCCGGTAGCTCCAACAGCAGTAGCAGCTACCAACTTTACCTGTGTTTCCTTCAACGCAAATTGGGGAGCTGTAGGCGGTGCTACTTCATACAGTATCGAGGTATCTACTGATGCTTCTTTCAGTACTTACCAGACTGGTTATAACAACTTTGCGGTAGGTAATGTTACTACGTTCAACGTATCGGGTTTAACTATTGGTGCAAATTATTTCTACCGTATCAAAGCGAGCAATGGCTGTAGTACAAGTTTGGTATCTAATACTGTTCCTGTAACCACTACGGCTCCGGTAGCTCCAACAGCAACCAATGCAGATAACTTTACCTGTGTTTCTTTCAATGCGAATTGGGGAGCGGTAACTGGTGCTACTTCATACAGTATTGAGGTATCTACAAATGCTTCTTTCAGCACGTACCAGACTGGTTATAATAACTTCAATGTAGGAAATGTGACTACGTACAATGTAACTGGTTTAACGATTGGTTTAAATTATTATTACCGCATCAAAGCAAGCAATGGCTGTAGTACAAGTTTGGTATCGAATACCATCCCAGTAACTACCACTGCTCCGGTAGCTCCAACAGCGGTAGCTGCTACCAACTTTACGTGTGTCTCTTTCAATGCGAATTGGGGAGCTGTAGGCGGTGCTACTTCATACAGTATCGAGGTATCAACAGATGCTTCTTTCAGCACTTACCAAACTGGTTATAACAACTTTGCGGTAGGTAATGTGACCACGTTCAACGTGTCGGGTTTAACTATTGGTGCAAATTATTTCTACCGTATCAAAGCAAGTAATGGTTGTAGTACAAGTTTGGTATCTAATACCGTTCCTGTAACCACTACAGCTCCTGTAGCTCCGACAGCAACAAATGCAGATAACTTTACCTGTGTTTCTTTCAATGCGAATTGGGGCGCGGTAACCAGTGCAACTTCATATAGTATTGAGGTATCTACAAATGCTTCTTTCAGCACGTACCAGACTGGTTATAATAACTTTAACGTAGGAAATGTGACTACGTACAATGTAACAGGTTTAACTGTCGGTTTAAATTATTTCTACCGTATCAAAGCAAGCAATGGTTGTAGTACAAGTTTGGTGTCAAACACCATTCCTGTAACAACTACTGCTCCGGTAGCTCCAACAGCAGTAGCTGCTACCAACTTTACCTGTGTTTCCTTCAATGCGAATTGGGGAGCTGTAGGCGGTGCTACTTCATACAGTATCGAGGTATCAACAGATGCTTCTTTCAGCACTTACCAAACTGGTTATAACAACTTTGCGGTAGGTAATGTGACCACGTTCAACGTGTCGGGTTTAACTATTGGTGCAAATTATTTCTACCGTATCAAAGCAAGTAATGGTTGTAGTACAAGTTTGGTATCTAATACCGTTCCTGTAACCACTACAGCTCCTGTAGCTCCAACTGCAACCAATGCAGATAACTTTACCTGTGTTTCTTTCAATGCGAATTGGGGAGCTGTAACAGGTGCTACATCATACAGCATCGAGGTATCTACAAATGCTTCTTTCAGCACGTATCAGACTGGTTATAACAACTTTAGTGTAGGTAACGTAACCACGTACAATGTAACAGGTTTAACTGTCGGTTTAAATTATTTCTACCGTATCAAAGCAAGCAATGGTTGTAGTACAAGTTTGGTGTCAAACACCATTCCTGTAACAACTACTGCTCCGGTAGCTCCAACAGCAGTAGCTGCTACCAACTTTACCTGTGTTTCCTTCAATGCGAATTGGGGAGCTGTAGGCGGTGCTACTTCATACAGTATCGAGGTATCAACAGATGCTTCTTTCAGCACTTACCAAACTGGTTATAACAACTTTGCGGTAGGTAATGTGACCACGTTCAACGTGTCGGGTTTAACTATTGGTGCAAATTATTTCTACCGTATCAAAGCAAGTAATGGTTGTAGTACAAGTTTGGTATCTAATACCGTTCCTGTAACCACTACAGCTCCTGTAGCTCCAACTGCAACCAATGCAGATAACTTTACCTGTGTTTCTTTCAATGCGAATTGGGGAGCTGTAACAGGTGCTACATCATACAGCATCGAGGTATCTACAAATGCTTCTTTCAGCACGTATCAGACTGGTTATAACAACTTTAGTGTAGGTAACGTAACCACGTACAATGTAACAGGTTTAACTGTCGGTTTAAATTATTTCTACCGTATCAAAGCAAGCAATGGTTGTAGTACAAGTTTGGTGTCAAACACCATTCCTGTAACAACTACTGCTCCGGTAGCTCCAACAGCAGTAGCTGCTACCAACTTTACCTGTGTTTCCTTCAATGCGAATTGGGGAGCTGTAGGCGGTGCTACTTCATACAGTATCGAGGTATCAACAGATGCTTCTTTCAGCACTTACCAAACTGGTTATAACAACTTTGCGGTAGGTAATGTGACCACGTTCAACGTGTCGGGTTTAACTATTGGTGCAAATTATTTCTACCGTATCAAAGCAAGTAATGGTTGTAGTACAAGTTTGGTGTCTAATACTGTTCCAGTAACTACCACTGCTCCGGTAGCACCAACGGCAACCAATGCTGATAACTTTACCTGTGTTTCTTTCAATGCAAATTGGGGAGCTGTAACTGGTGCAACTTCATACAGTATCGAGGTATCTACGAATGCTTCTTTCAGTACGTATCAGACTGGTTATAACAACTTTAGCGTAGGTAATGTTACTACCTACAATGTGTCTGGTTTAACGATCGGTTTAAATTATTTCTACCGCATCAAAGCAAGCAATGGATGTAGCACAAGTTTGGTATCTAATACCATTCCTGTAACTACCACTGCTCCGGTATCACCAACAGCTGTATCTGCGACCAACTTTACCTGTGTATCCTTCAATGCGAATTGGGGAGCCGTAGGCGGTGCCACTTCATACAGTATTGAGGTATCTACGAATGCTTCTTTCACTACCTACCAGACTGGTTATGCTAACTTCAGCGTAGGTAATGTGACAACGTACAATGTGTCAGGTTTAACGATCGGTGTAAATTATTTCTACCGTATCAAAGCAAGTAATGGATGTAGTACAAGTTTGGTATCGAATACCATCCCTGTAACCACTACAGCTCCTGTAGCTCCGACAGCGACCAATGCAGACAACTTTACCTGTGTTTCTTTCAATGCAAACTGGGGTGCTGTAACCGGTGCTACGTCATACAGTATCGAGGTATCTACGAGTGCTTCTTTTAGTACCTACCAGACGGGTTATAATAACTTTAACGTAGGTAACGTCACCACGTACAATGTATCTGGTTTAACTATCGGTGTAAATTATTTCTACCGTATTAAAGCAAGCAATGGTTGTAGTGTGAGTTTGGTATCGAATAGCATACCTGTATCCACAACAGCCCCTGTAGCTCCTACAGGAACAGATGCAAATAACTTTACCTGTAACTCTTTCAATGCAAACTGGGGAGCCGTAACAGGAGCTACTTCTTATATCTTAGAGGTATCCACGAACGCATCTTTCAGTACATTCCAGGGAACTTATAACAGTTCGAATAACGTAGGTAACGTAACTACGTTAAACGTAACTGGTTTAACAACAGGTTTAGTTTATTATTATCGTATAAAAGCGAGCAATGGTTGTTCTGTGAGTTTAAATTCGAACACTATCATAGTTTCGACCACGGCTCCTGTATCGCCAACAGCTACGCCTGCAACCAATTTTACGTGTACCTCATTTAATGCGAATTGGGGAGCTGTAAGTGGTGCAACTTCATACATAATTGATGTATCAACCAGTTCGTCATTTGCAACTACCTTAACTGGTTATACTAATTTAACAACAGGGAATGTAACTACTTTAAATGTTACTGGTCTTGGCTCAAACACTACATATTATTACCGTGTAAAATCAACCAACGGTTGTAGTACGAGTTTGCCTTCAAATACTATTAGCGTAGGTACTTCTGCTCCTGTTGCTCCTATAGCAACTTCGGCAAGCAACTTTACCTGTACTTCGTTTAATGCTAATTGGGCTGCTGTAACAGGAGCAACACAATATTTCATAGATGTTTCAAGTGATGCAAACTTTACGGCAGGATCAATACTTGCTGGCTATAACGACTTGAACGTTGCTAACGTAAATACATTTATCGTTACGGGATTAACTATAAATACAACTTATTTTTACCGTGTTCGTGCGGATAATGGTTGTAGCTTTAGTGCAAACTCAAATACAATTAATGTAACTACTACTTCACCTATTGCTCCGATAGCATTGAATGCTGACAACTTCAGCTGTACAACTTTTAATGCAAACTGGAGTGCTTCTATAGGAGCAACAAGTTACCTATTAGATGTATCCACTACTGGTTCATTTACTGCAGGTACGTTTGTTTTAAATGGCTTTAACGTTGGTAGTGCTACAACCTATAATGTTATTGGTCTGGCACAAAACACAACTTATTATTACCGTATTCGTTCGGTAAACGGTTGTGCTACAAGTGGTAATTCCAATATCGTTGTTGTAACAATTTCTGCTCCAATTGCTCCAAATGCAATAGATGCTTCTAATATAACCTGTACATCCCTAAATGCTAACTGGGGTGTTTCTTCAGGTGCTACCGGTTATTATCTGGATGTGGCAACTACTGCAAATTTTGCACCTGGTTCATTCATTACTCCTTATAATAATGCATTTATGGGTAATACCAATACCTATAATATTATCGGCTTAAGCCAGGGAGTTACTTATTATTATCGTGTAAACGCAATTAACGGTTGTGCTACCAGTGTTTATTCAAATACTGTTACTGCAAGTACAACTGCACCAACTGCTCCAATTGCATTGAACGGATCTAACTTTACCTGTACTTCATTCAATGCCAACTGGTCTCCTGTATTAGGTGCTGTTGCTTATTATTTGGATGTGGCTACTGACGCAGGATTTACTGCTCCTTTAACTGGTTATAATAATTTAAACGTGGGGACTGCTAACACCTATCCTATAACAGGTTTAGCACAAAATGCTGATTATTATTACCGTGTTCGTGCTGCAAATATTTGTGCTACAAGTACTAGCTCTAACTCTACTACAGTTACTACATCGGCACCAATAGCTCCAACATCAAGTGGAGCATCTAATTTAACCTGTACCTCTTTTAATGCTAATTGGGGTGCTACTGTTGGAGCTACCACATACTATTTGGATGTAGCTACTGATGCAAATTATGGTGCTTCTATCATGTCAGGTTATAACAACTTGCCATTGGGTAACGTAACTACTTATAACGTAACCGGTTTAACTGTAAATAATACTTATTATTACCGAGTGCGTGCCGGAAACGGTTGTAGTATTAGTTTGAACTCTAACGGTATTATGGTGGTTACTGCGGCTCCTTTTTCTCCGATAGCTGTTGCGCCTAGTAATTTAAACTGTACTTCGTTCAATGCTAATTGGGGTGGTTCTGTTGGTGCAATTACGTATTACCTGGATGTGTCCACAAGTGCTACGTTCTCCAACTTCTTTAACCCAACTCCAAATTATAACAACTTGAACGTTGGTAATGTAACTACTTATAATATTACTGGCTTAACACAGGGAATTACCTACTATTACCGTGTTCGTGCTGCCAGCGGTTGTACAACCAGCCCGCCATCGAATACCGAGAGTGCAACAATTGCGGCTCCTAGTGCTCCTGCTGCTTTACCTGCTACCAATGTGGCTTGTGTATCGTTTAATGCTAATTGGGCAAGTGTATCAGGTGCTACTACCTATATAATTGATGTATCCACGGTATCTACGTTTGCTACCTTTATAACAGGTTTCAATGGTTTGAATACCAATGGTAACGTAACTACATATAACATCTCGGGTGCACCTCAATTAGTACAGGGTGGTACTTATTACTTCCGTGTACGTGCGGTTAACGGTTGTAACACAAGTGGAAACTCGAATCTTGTAAGTCTTACTACAGCGCAGGTAAATGCTCCTGTAGCATTAGCCGCTTCGGATATCGCTTGTACGGTATTGAATGCCAATTGGACTGCTGTTTCAGGAGTTACCGGATATTTATTAGATGTATCTACCAGTGCTTCGTTTGCTACTACGTTTGTCACTAGCCAGAGTGTGGGTAACGTGACTACTTATAACGTAACAGGTTTGGGGCTGAATACTACTTATTACTATAGAGTGAGGGCTACCAGTGCTTGTGCAACCAGTACTAATTCCAACTCTATTTCTGCTGCAACAACTGCACCAGCAGCTCCAAATGCTTCTGCAGGTACTAATATTACATGTACTTCAATGAATGCAAACTGGTCGGTAGTTACCGGAGTTATTGGATACTATCTTGACGTATCAACAGATGGTAATTTTGGAAGTTTTATTGGTATTTACAATAACTTAAGTGTTAATAATGTTACTACATATAATGTTACAGGTTTACCGGGTACAACCGTTTACTATAGGGTTCGTTCTGCTACAGCTTGTACGCAGAGTGTGAACTCTAATATGATAACGGTGAATCCATCTGCAATAGTTCCACCAGCTATAGGTGCTCCAACAGGAGTTGCTTGTACGGTGTTTAACGCGAACTGGGGTTCTGTAGGCGGTGCGCTATCTTATGAGTTGGACGTGTCTACGAGCGCATCTTTTGCTACTACTCTTACAGCATATAGTGCATTGAACGTTGGAGCGGTAACAACTTATAACGTGTCTGGTTTATCTGTAAACAACACGTATTATTATCGTGTACGTTCGAAAAATGCTTGTGTAACAAGTACAAATTCCATTACACAAACAGCTAGTACGAATGCTCCGTCACCTCCAACAATATCACTTGCAACCAATGTAACTTGTACATCAATGAATGCAAATTGGTCAGGGGTGCCTGTTGCAGGTGCAATAACGTATTATTTGGATGTTTCAACTGACGCCAATTTCGGTACTTTCGTCCTTCAAAATCAGGATGTGGGTGGCGCGAATGTGAGCAGTTTTAACGTGACTGGCTTAACAGGAACTACCGTTTATTATAGATTACGTTCAGCTAGTGCTTGTGCATCTGGTGGAAATTCTTCTACGCAATCGGTTAATCCTTCAGCTATTGCTGCTCCTGGTGCTAATCCAGCTTCTGGTGTTGCATGTTCGACCTTTAATGCAAACTGGGTTGGAGTAACAGGCGCGCTGTCTTATGAGATAGATGTGTCAACCAGTGCAGCTTTCAGTACTATCATAGCGGCATACAATGATTTGGATGTTGGTAACGTAACCACCTTTAATGTGTCAGGTTTATCGGTTAACAACGTATACTATTATCGTGTACGCGCTAAGAATGCTTGCGTTACCAGTTCACATTCTACTACAATAACAGCTAGTACGAATGCTCCCAATGCTCCTGTAATAGGCAGTACATATAATATTACCTGTACTTCCTTTAACGTAGTGTGGACTGCTGTTGCTGATGCAATAACCTATTATATAGATATCTCTACAAGTGCTTCCTTTGCCACTACCATTGCTCCGTATAGCAACTTTGATATGGGAGTAGGAACTCCGGGTAACGTTGCCGGAACGTCTACTTATAATGCCTCAGGTATTACAGGGCAAACGCCTCCTTATTATTTCCGCATACGTGCTGCCAGTGGTTGCGCTTCCGGTCCTAATTCGGTGGTAACTGCGGTGAATCCAGCCTCTCTTGCTCCTCCAACTTCCAGTGTGGCTACAGGTATTACCTGTACCGTTTTCACAGCGAACTGGGCTGTAGTTGCAGGTGCTTTATCTTATGAGATAGATGTTTCTACAACTGCTACGTTTGCTACTTATATTACCGGATTTAATGCCTTGAATATAGTAGGTGCAGGTACTAACAGTTATACAGTATCAGGTGCGGAAATAGTAGCAAATAAAACGTACTATTACCGTGTACGTGCGAAAAATGCTTGTATTACAAGTAGTGCCAGCGCTATAATAACGGCTAGTACAACAGCTCCTAATTCTCCAACATTTACTGCCGCTAGTAATGTTACCTGCGGTTCATTTACCGCGAATTGGAATGCTGTTACAGGTGCACTTGATTATTTTATTGATGTGTCAACTGATCAGACATTCACTACATCCTTTATTACCAATCAAAGTATCGGATATGTTTCACCAACATCCTATGCGGTAACTGGCTTGTCTCAAAACAATATCTATTATTACCGCCTGCGCGCAATGAATGGTTGTAGTACAAGTGGAAGTTCTTCCTTCCAAACGGTAACAACCACTAGTCCAAGCGCTCCTGGTATTCTTGCTGTTAGCTCATCTTCTTGTACATCTTTCCTTGCTCCATGGACTGCCGTTGGTGGGGCTACGTCTTATGAGATAGATGTTGCTTATGATGCATCCTTTTCATCATTTTTAACTGGCTATCAGGATTTAAATGTTGGAAATGTAACCAGCGTAAATGTAACCGGAATAGTAGCTGGTCAAATTTATTACTACAGAGTGCGTTCTGTTAATCTTTGTGGTAACAGTGGAAATTCAGGCTTCCTGACATTTAAAAGGGAAGACCCTGCTATTCCTGGGCCAGGTGTTAGTAGTTTTGCTTGTAGTGCTCAAGGCGTATGCTGGTCTTTGGTTTCTTCCGCTTCGGCTTATCTTATTGATGTAGCTTATGATCCATCATTTAGTGCATTTCATACAGGTTCTGTTCTTTATCAGAATTATAATGTAGGTAATACCAATTGTCTTACTGTAAATGGTCTGGCATCTCCTCCGGGTCCAGGAGAGTATTATTTCAGAATGAGAGCCACTAACTCTTGTGGTACAAGTGGATATTCGGATGTAATAACTCTGATAACCCGCGCTCCGGATGCACCTAATACGTATGGCATTACTGCAAGCCCAATTACCTGTAACAGTTTTACTGCTATTTGGGGGGCTTCAATAGGGGCTACTTCTTATCTGTTAGATGTATCAACCAGCTCCACTTTTGCAACTTTCCTACCTGCATATAGTGGGTTTAATCCTGGTAGTACAACCAGCTATAATATTCCATCTTTAAGTGCAGGTACTTATTATTACAGGGTGCGAGGTAACAATGGTTGTGGTACTCCGGTCTCATCGGCTACTGTGACGGTAATTGTTGGATCAGCTCCATCTGTTCCTGTAGCACAAAATGAAGGTGCTTTGGGTAATAATAGTTTTGTTGCCAATTGGGACGCATCAACCTCTGGAAATGCTACAACCTACTATTTGGATGTATCAACCGACCAATTCTTTGGTGCTGGTAACTTCCTGTCGGGCTATAACGCTAAAAATGTTGGTAATGTAACATCAGCCACGGTATCAGGATTGCCTACTGGATGGAATCCTGGCACAACATATTATTACAGGGTCAGGGCAGGAAATGGTTGCGGAACCAGTGCAGCTTCTAACTTCATAACTGTTCCATAAATTCTTTAACATGATAAAACTATCCCAACATTTAAATTGTTGGGATAGTTTTTTGTTAAAGGGTTATAGAAACCTTAGTTTATAGACAATCTAATAAACCAATGTGTTAGAGTTTATTAAAAAGCTCTTAAATTATCATTCAGTCTCTCCAGCGAAGTATCATTTTTCATGTCTCGCAAGAACTTTACCCTAATGAGCTTGCTCAAAAAGTTGTATAAGAAAAAGAATAGATTTTTGAGGCTGGAATTGTAGCCGATAGGAGTGGATAAAAAAACAGGCTATTATTCTAAAATTGTTAAAGAAATTAAAGGTTATATTCCTTTATGAAATTGCGTCAATTTTCTCAAAAAAACACTATTAAATTACTGTAAACAATTAATAATAGCTATCATTGTGATTGTAAAAACACGGGGATAACGAAGGCTACTCCGAATTAAAGTAAAATTGTACGTCAGACCAGTATATTTAGAATTTTATTTTGACGAAATATGCAACCTATAAGGGATGGTTTACGTCTAATAGCAATAGTAAAAAAAAAATGAGAAAACTTTATTTATTCTATATTGTTATTTTCTTTATTTTCTTTCAATTGAAAGGGAATTTTGTTATTGCTCAAAGCGTTGGAATTGGAACTACATTACCCGATCCATCCGCAGTATTGCATCTTGAATCGAATAATAAGGGATTGCTTATTCCCGAGATTCAATTAGTATCTATTGTTGATGTTACTACAATAGTTTCAGCCCCTTATCCATTTGGTTTAATCGTGTTTAATAGTAACCCGAATATTATTGGCGGTTTTGGGATCGGTTTTTATTATTGGGATAACAATCAATGGATGCCGGTAGGAAATGTAATGGGCGCAACAGGTGTAACAGGAATGACGGGTTCAATTGGGAATACCGGTGATACCGGTGTTATTGGAGGCACAGGACCAACAGGTAGTGGTGTAACTGGGAATACAGGTGCAACCGGAATTACGGGAGCAACAGGAGATAGCGGTTCAACCGGCCCAACAGGTGGTGGAGTAACTGGTAATACAGGTGCTACGGGGGCAACCGGATTAAATGGAAGTGCAGGGGCAACAGGTACATCGGGAGCCACAGGATCAACAGGGTCAGGTACAACCGGAGCCACTGGTTCTACTGGTATTACGGGATCAACTGGTGTAACAGGAATAGTAGGTAGTACGGGTTCAACTGGTAACACGGGTTCAACAGGTTTTACCGGGGCAACAGGAGCTACCGGGAACCTAGGGGATACAGGGGTAACTGGTAGTACTGGAATAACTGGTAAATCAGGTTCAACTGGCAGTACGGGTGATACAGGGGCAACAGGTTCTAAGGGTACAACCGGAGCTACAGGTATAACAGGTTCTATTGGTGATACAGGGGTAACTGGTAACACAGGAGTAATAGGAGCAACCGGTGCAACAGGTAATACAGGCGTAACAGGTAGTATAGGAACAGTTGGTAGTACAGGTGTTACCGGGCTAATAGGTAGCACAGGTGCTACAGGTGCTACAGGTGCTACAGGTGCCACAGGTGCAACCGGAGTGGCTGGTCCGCTAGGACTGACTGGTACTACGGGGCCTGGAGTAACCGGCTCAACGGGTGCAACGGGTGCCAGCGCAGATATCTGGAAACTTGAGGGCAATACAGGTACAGTAGACGGAACTCACTTTGTTGGAACAACAGATAATGTGCCTTTCAATATTAAGGTCAATAATCAAAAAGCAGGAAGAATTGAGTCCAGCTCGGCTACTGCAAGTAGTTTTTATGGATACCAGGCGGGGAATAGTAATACCACAGGTGCAAATAATACTGCTTTTGGATATACTGCACTTAGCTCAAATGTTACAGGGACTGGTAATTCTGCTTTTGGAAAGGATGCGCTTAAGATTAATACCGCAAATGATAATACAGCTATGGGCAGGGGAGCACTTGCTAATAATAAGGCTACCCATAATAATGTTGCTGTTGGAGCAGAGGCTTTAAATACTCAAACTAATACGGGTGCATTTACTTCTAATAATGTGGCTATTGGTTACCGAGCACTTTATACTAATAATCCAACAATATTTAATTCTAATGGATTTAGAAACACAGCAGTTGGAAGTGCAACCCTTTATAGTAACACTATTGGATATGCAAATACAGGTTGTGGTTATAATACCGAATTATTAAATACTACCGGAATAGAAAATACTGCGTTTGGGATGCAGGCGGTATATAGCACTACATCTGGAAATTATAATACAGGAATAGGAAAAAATGCATTGTATAGCAATACTACAGGAACATATAATACTGCAGTTGGATTAAATGCTGATGTTGGCGGTGGTGCTCTTACCAATTCAACTGCGATAGGAGCGCAGACAAGTGTATCAGTAAGTAATAATATGGCATTCGGGCAAGCGAATACTGTAATAGGTTGGGCTTTTGGGCGGACATCATCACCTGCCGGGCAGGCGATAACAGTTGGAACAACTGCTGCAAATGGAAATGGAGCTTTCCTGACTACAGGTGGTGTTTGGACAGATACTTCAGACAGTACAAAAAAATATGATATCGGCCCTATTAAATATGGTCTGGCTGAAGTGATGAAAATTCGGCCTGTAAGGTATAAATTGAAAGGAACAAATCAGGAAGATATTGGATTTATTGCCCAGGAATTAAAACGTGTTATCCCTGAAGTTGTTCATGGTCAAGAAGGAGGAATGGGTGTATCTTATGGTCATATAGCTGCCGTTTTAACAAAAGCGATACAGGAATTAAATGTCAAAAATGAAACACAAAATGTTATATTACAGCAACAAATGCTGGAAATTGAGTTAGTGCGTAAAGAATTGGAAGAACTTAATCAGAAATTGCAGAAAGCCAAGTAGAGTTTATTTAAGTGCTTGGACTGGGTCACAATTATAAAATAAGATATTCATACATTCTCGATTTCGCTCCAATTGACAGCGCTTAAGGGTTCAATCAATTTAGCTGCGGGATTAAAAACAAAGCAATGGGTCGGCTCTTAACATAATTATATAACCCGTTAGAACCATATAGGGAACTATTTTGACACTTGAAAAAACATATTTTATATATAATATTTGTTTTATTGATCGCCTTCCAATGGAAAGTAACTTTTGTTTGTGCTCAAAATGTTGGGGTAGGAACTATTAGTCCAAATGCTTCTGCATTATTACACCTTAAGGCGTATAATAATGATAAAGGAATACTTGTTCCTCAGGTATCACTAGCATCTCTTACCGATAATATTACCATTGTTTCCAGCTCATACGGCTTATTAGTATTTAATACTAACCCAGTTATCGGTGTCGGTCTCTATTATTGGAATGGTATAGGCCAGTGGGTGCCTGTCGGTGTGCAGGGAATAACCGGTTCAACTGGTGACTTTGCTTCAACAGGTTATATAGGGGCTACAGGCGCGACAGGGAATACGGGTGTAACGGGTATTGGAGCTAGTGGTGCTACTAATTCAACCGGGGGGACAGGTGCTACCGGTGCAACAGGAAATACCGGGCCAACGGGCATTGGAGTAGATGGGCAGACAGGCGCAGTAGGAAATACTGGTGATAATGCGAATACAGGCTCAACTGGTGTTACAGGCTTAACAGGTGTCACAGGGATAGGCGCTACAGGCGCTACAGGCTCAATTGCTTACATGGGAGCAACCGGTTGGACGGGGTTTTCAGGATCAACTGGTATAATAGGTTCTATTGGCGGTACAGGTACAACTGGAGTTGTTGGTATGATTGGTGTTACCGGAATAACCGGTAATACAGGCACTACGGGCAGTTCAGGAACGACAGGTAGTACAGGTATGTCAGGTGCTACAGGTTTTATAGGTGCTACTGGTTCAACTGGCGCTATTGCTTTAACAGGAATTACCGGTTCAACAGGTTCCACTGGAATAACAGGGGGAACGGGTACTACAGGTGCTACAGGTAATATAGGTATAATAGGTATTACAGGATCAACGGGTGCATTAGGTGAGGCAGGTGTTACGGGTATAACAGGAGCAACAGGTAGTACTGGTAATTCGGGTTCAATTGGATCGACCGGTCTGGACGGTAATACAGGAGTGATTGGTTCAACTGGCTCCGGCCCTGCAGGGGCTGTAGGACCTACAGGAAGCATTGTTACGAGTGGATGGAAATCTGTAGGAAATACCGGAACGGTGGATGGAACTAATTTTATTGGAACAATTGACGATGTTCCCTTTAATATAAGAGTAAATAATGAAAAGGCCGGAAGAATTGAGTCCAATTCTGCTACAGCAAATACTTTTTATGGATACCGGTCGGGTAACACTAACGGTATAGGGATAAATAATACTGCTTTTGGTTATTCTGTGCAGAGTGCAAATAGTTCAGGCAACAACAATTCAGCCTTTGGAAAGGATGCTCTAAAATCCAATACAAGCAGCAATAATACAGCTTTAGGAGATAGTTCACTTACTAATAATATTGCTGGCAATAGGAATGTAGCAATTGGTACGGCAGCCCTATATACTAATTCCAGTATTTCTGCCAATGATAATGTGGCTGTTGGTTATTATGCGCTTCGTCAAAATGATAGTGCCAAAAACACGGCAGTTGGAAATTATGCGCTTTCAACCAATAGCAGTGGCTATAATAATGTCGGTTTTGGAATGAATTCTCTTTTTAAAAACCTTACAGGATATGATAATTCTGCTGCAGGTTTTGCCGCCTTGTATAATACTTCTTCAGGATTTGGTAATACTGGTGTGGGAAAAAATGCACTTTTAACTAACACAACTGGGAATAACAATACTGCAATCGGATACAATGCTGATATTGGCGCGGCCAATCTCACCAATGCAACTGCAATAGGTGCCAATGCGGTTGTAAATGTTAGTAATAATATGGTTTTTGGTAATTCAAGCGTTATAGGCTGGGCTTTTGGGCGAACATCATCACCCGGGCAGGCGATAACAGTTGGAGCAACTGGAGCAAATGGAAATGGAGCTTTTCTGACTTTAGCTGGTGTTTGGACAGATACATCAGACAGCACAAAAAAATATGATGTGAGCTCCGTTAAATATGGGCTGTCTGAAATAATGAAAATTCGGCCTGTAAGGTACAAGTTGAAAGGAACAAATCAGGAAGATATTGGATTTATTGCTCAGGAATTAAAACTTATTATGCCTGAGGTTGTTCATGGTCAGGAAGGAGGAATGGGTATCTCCTATGGCCATACAACAGCCGCCTTAACTAAAGCAATTCAAGAATTAAGTATTACAAACGAATTACAGAACACTTTAATCCTGAAAAGAAGGGTAGAAATTGAAAAAATGAAGGAGGAACTGGAAGTTTTGAAAAAAGAGCTTGAAAAAACAAATGAAAAATAATATAACTAAGCGCTAAGTCTCTCCTTAGAAAGGATAACCAATCCCAATATTAAAGGCGAAAAAGTTGTAGTTTTTCCCATTTGCAACCCAATAGTCATATTTCCATGCAGCATCAAATAAGCGTTGTATTACCCATCGTTTACTTTCGAGGAACTGTGGGTCACGCACTTTCAATCCGATATCAAAACGGATAATGAAAAAGCTAAAATCGGCACGAATACCAAAGCCTGTGCCTATGGCAATTTCTTTATAAAAGCGATTTAATTTAAATTCTCCTCCAACGCGATTCGGATCGGGTCTGCGTAACCATGTATTACCGGCATCCACAAAAAGAGCTCCGTTAATAATTTTAAATAGCTTTAGCCGGTACTCTATATTGCCTTCTAACTGACCGTCACCAAACTGGTCGAAGGAGAATACCTTAGAAGAATATGTTCCGGGGCCAAGTGTTCTGGCCTGCCATGCTCTTATACCGTTTGCGCCTCCACTGAAAAAACTACGCTCAAATGGCAGTACCTGAAAGTTTGTTAAAGGTTTACCAATTCCGGCAGCAACCCTAAACACAATTTTGTTGATTTCACTTGAGCTATAGTAATAACGATAGTCGGCATCAATACGTAGATATTGAGAGTATACAATGTTGAATAAGCTATATCTTCCCTGAGTATCTTTAGCGAATGTATTTGGATTTATTGAATTTGTAAGATCATAAATTCCTCTTAAAATATTTCCGGATGATTCTGCATTAATTTTAAAATAAGAGAAATTAGCACTCCTTTTTATATCCTGTTCGTTAAAGGTAAAAGAATAGCGGGTACTGGTAGTTAAGTGATTACTAAAGCTATTCCGGATGAATAAATTCTGTACTTTATTCACGTACTTTTCAAATTCTGATCCTTGCACCAATCCTACTTTTACAAAGTTAATTACAACAGGATTAAACGTATGACGGGTTTTTGGGGTAGCCTTCCACATATAACCAAACGAGAAGTTAAGAATTTTACGGGTATAATCAGGCCTATGCTGATAATTAAATGCACTGGTAAATATTGTTTTAGGGTTAGAACGTTTGGTATCTTTAATTTTAAACGGAACTAAAAACCGTGGAACATAAACATTCAGTTCCGGACCAAATTCAACGGTATTAAACAACTCAATGGGGGTGGTTAAATCATTGAGATTGACATTGGAGTTATCATTGTATGTTTTTTGGGCTTCTACGCCACCTTTTAAGCGTAATTCCAGCACTTCTGCCCCTTTAAAGAGGTTACGGTTCTGAAACACAAAACTGCCTGAAATACCCAGATTTCCAGATCTGTTGGTTCCCTCCGTTTCAACGGTGAAAGACTGCTTTAAAATAGGACTTAATTGAATATGACAATCAAGATATTCATCCACACTCTGTACGAAAAAAATATTGATTGATTTGAATGCTTTGAGCTCCGAAAGACGTTTATAGGTGTCTTCAACATTTTTTAGCTGATATAATTCCCCTTTTCTTATAAATACCCCATTTAATAAAACGCGGGTTTTGTAGCGTAATTTTCTGGTATGAAGTATATTGTAGTTATCAATAAAAGTGGTGTCCTTATGGAGGGTATCTGCTTTTCTTGAAATAAAATCGGGCTGAATATAAATATTATTGACATAGAACCGCTGGTGGAGTGTTTCGGTAATTGAATCCGTAAAATCATTTATTTTTTTCGCATAATTTTTTATACCGATGGTAACGTTAACCCTTCTGTTGCCAACGGTTGTATCAATCTCATAATAGATATAATCGCGGCTAAATAAAAAATAACCATTGTTATTTAAATTAGTAGTTATACGTTCGCGTTCTTTTTGTAATACATCTACATCATAATTATTTCCTTTTATAAGCAGCGTATTTGTTGTATCAGCATCCACATAGTATTTCAGCAAATCATCAGAAATTTTATAATCTATTTTATTAAGAGTGTAGGGTGCAGAGGCGTTAATTTTATAAACAATATTTGCCTTTTTTCTTCTTTTGTAATTTATGGAGTCGGTAACGGTGTTTATAAAAAAACCTTTATTATTAAGAAATAATTTAATTTGTTTAACTGATTTTTGAGACAGTAAAGTGTCAACGATTACAGGGGGTTCACCGATTTCTAAAAGCCATTCTCCGAGAAGTTGTTTGTCGTTTTTTTTCGCTTTTTTACCTTTGGTAATTCGCTTGGTATTTTTGATTTCTATCTTTTTGTTATATAGAACGCGCTTGCGTTTGATCCGATCTTCGTTTGCAAGATTATGCAGCCATAAGTGGAAACGGAAAAAAATTAAAATCCTTCGATTAGGTTTTTGTTTAATATAATTTTCAATGTCTGTTTTATCTATTTTAGTGTCCTTATCAATTATGAAATTTCTATCGAGAAGGAATTCGCCTTCCTTTAGCTTTCTGGAAGGATTACATGCACTAAATAATAAAGGAATTAAAGCTATAAAGAGCAGCTTTATATATACAGGTTTTACCAAAATTTTCCGATAATAGTCTGGACTGATTATGTTTTGATAATTCACCGAAATGCCAATTTATTGTTTGTTCAAAGCCAATTGAATTTAACGGTCGCTAAATTACTACATTTGCCGAAATAAAATTTGATAATAAATGGTAACGAAAAATCAATTTAAGTTTATTAATTCCCTGAAACAAAAAAAAAGCAGGGAAGAATATAATTTATTTATTGCTGAAGGGGCTAAAATCGTGCCTGAATTATTACAATCGAATATTAAGATAAAGCAGGTGTTTGCAACCAGTGAATTTTTCAAAAAAAACAAGCTGGATACTTCCATTGAACGTTTTGAAGTGAAAATTGGTGAATTAGAGCGTTTGTCCTTGCAAATGACACCAAATGAGGTGCTTGCTGTTTGTGAAATTCCTAAATATGAATTCAATCGTAACAAGTTGAACGATAAGTTAACTTTAATACTGGATGATATTAAGGATCCTGGTAATTTAGGGACAATCATCCGTATTGCTGATTGGTTTGGTATTGAAACCATTATTTGCAGTAATGAAACTGTTGATGCCTTTAATCCTAAAGTAGTTCAATCTACTATGGGGTCTATTGCCAGAATCGAATTGCACTATATGGATTTGGTATCCTTATTTGGAGAATTAAAAGAAATATCATCTGAAGGCTCATCATTACCTATTTATGGGGCTTTATTGGATGGAAATAATATTTATCAAAGCAAATTATCTGCTAATGGATGTATTGTTATTGGTAATGAGTCAAAGGGTATATCTAATTCTATATTGCCTTTTATTACTGATAAAATCAATATTCCATCATTCTCACATTTCAAATCGGGTGGAGGAGAAGCTGAGTCCTTAAATGCAGCCATTGCAACTTCTATTATCTGTTCGGAATTCAGAAGGAGATAAGTTAAGGATAAACGTATTTGTACAGATTTACGAAACGGATTGCTTAATGTGACAAAAATATGGAAAGGTAACATTGTTCAATGGCCGAAAGAGAGCCATTGGATACTTAGAAAAGGATTTTCTTGGTTTATATATTACAATGGTTTTAATTGCTCTCCAGCCAAATTATTTAATTGTTTTTAATTATCTTTGTTAAAACGAAAAGTATGGAATCTGTATTAAACACTATTGAAGAGGCGATTGCCGATTTGAAAGCCGGTAAGGTGATCATTGTTGTTGATGATGAGGATCGGGAAAATGAGGGAGATTTTATAGCTGCAGCAGCAATGGTAACTCCAGAGGTGATTAACTTTATGGCTACCCATGGGCGAGGGCTTATTTGTGCGGCTATTACGGAGGATCGTTGTGCACAGCTGGGTCTTGAAATGATGGTGAATAATAATACCTCTCAACATACTACCGCATTTACTGTTTCTATTGATTTGCTAGGTTATGGCTGTACCACAGGGATATCTGCCAGTGACAGGTCGAAAACGGTTCAGGCATTGGTAAACAAAGAAATAAAACCAGAAGAATTCGGAAAACCCGGACATATTTTTCCTTTAAAAGCAAAAAATGGTGGCGTTTTAAGAAGGGCTGGGCATACGGAAGCAACTATTGACCTTGCACGTTTATCTGGTTTTGAACCTGCGGGGGCTTTGGTGGAGATCATGAATGAAGATGGTACAATGGCACGTTTGCCTGAGTTACTTGAAATAGCTAAAAAATTCGATCTGAAAATAATTTCTATTGAGGATCTGATTGCTTATAGAATTAAGAACGAAAGCATTATTATTAAAGATGCTCACGTTAAAATGCCTACTCAGTGGGGGGATTTCGAGTTGATCGCTTATCGCCAGACAACCAATGAACAGGAACATCTTGCATTGATAAAAGGTACGTGGATGAAAGATGAGCCAGTACTAGTACGTGTTCATTCTTCTTGCTTAACCGGGGATGTTTTTGGATCGTGCCGTTGTGATTGCGGCCCACAGCTTCATAAATCAATGGAAATGATTGAGAAGGAAGGTAAAGGGATCATTGTTTATATGAACCAGGAGGGACGAGGAATAGGGTTATTGAACAAATTAAAAGCATATAAATTACAGGAAGAAGGGTTTGATACTGTTGAAGCAAATCTGGAGCTTGGTTTTGGAACAGATGAACGCGATTACGGTGTTGGAGCTCAAATTTTACGAGACTTGGGAGTTACTAAAATTCGTTTAATGAGTAATAATCCTAGAAAGCGTGCAGGCCTTATTGGTTATGGGTTAGAGATCGTTGAAAATATAACTATTGAAATTGAATCAAATGAGCATAATAAATTTTATCTGCAAACAAAGCGTGATAAAATGGGACATTCGTTAAAAATAGATAAGTAGAAGAAATAATGATACTACTGCTGAAATTTACTATACTGAATTAGTATATTATCTTTCAGCAGGATCAGGTTCCACAGTTATAGTTTGTTTAGGTTCTTTACTAACGGCTTTTTTCTTCTTTTTTCTGGACACAGATTTCAAGTATCTCCCGAAAAGTTCACCGATTGTATCAAATTCTTCTCGGTAAAAAAGACCAACTCCTTGCGTGTAAGGCCCCGTAGCATATATCTGGTTATTATCATTAGCTCTGTTAAATGCTTTAACTCTAACCTTCCCATCATCCGTTAATTTATAATCTACATTCACATCACCTACAATATTATTTGCATTTTGATCATTTGTTGTGTTTCGGCCAACGTTCCCATCAATAGATAACTTATCATTAAATAACTGCGTTGATAAAGCCAGCTCCAGCTCATCCTTACTGATTTCATCACCGGGGCGGTAATTTACTCCAACATCAAAATCGTTGCTGATTTTACTCAGCATGTTACTTAGCTGGTTTGATAATAATTCGCTGGTATTGGCGCCAGCTGCAGATCCTACGGTGGTGCCTGAACCGTTGTTGCTTAACTGATATGGAGTAACAAAACTATTAAGAATCAATAATGAGAAGACCTGTCGGTTCATCTCCGCTTCCGTATTAATGTAACTTAATACCTCCTGTCGTGTGCTTGCATCAACCGTTGGAATACCAATTTCGAAATTTATTTCAGGGGCCAATAAATCATTTGTCATTAACAATTTCAAATCAATCGGATACCGTGTTTTGTAAACACTGCTTGTGGAATCAATATCCGAAAAAAAAGGTTTAAGTGAGGCACGAGCCTTATAAACAGCGCTAAGGTTAATGTCTGCTTTGTAAGGAATACCGCTCCATTTAATTGTTCCTCCCTTCTGAAGGTCAAATCTTTTGTTAATTATATTTTCAAGAGTAAATAAATAATCTCCATTTTCAATAACATAATCGCCAAACATTTTAAAATCACCTTTTGTGTTAATTTCGAGTTTAATATTTCCGTTTCCTCTGCTTCTGATAACATCACCCACTTTCTGATCAAAAATTAATTGAACTTCTGCATCAGGTGTGACTTCCAGATCAAAATTAAGAGTAAGCCCTCCTAAATTAACTTTGTAATCATTTTTGATTTTTATGGTACTGTCTTTTTTTATAAAAGTAATAAATTGGTTTTCGTTAAGCTCGCCAGGACCTGAAAGCGGTATGTAAAACTTTGTAAGTTCTGTTTTTGAAAGTAAATTAAATTTATCTGCCCTGTAATTCGAAGCAACACTTTCGGTTTTAACATTTGCATCAATTGAGATGTTATCGATGTATCCGTATATATTTACAATTCCGGAAACATAGGCTTTTCCATAGAATAAGCTGTTGTTGATTTCTGTTGTATTCAGGCACATAAATTTTTCTGTCTGAATATCAAAATCGAGCTGGAATTGTTTGAAATTTTTATGGTACACTTTTCCTGTAGCAATAGCTTTATTGTGATTAATATCGAAAATATTCATGTTTTCGATCCCAAATGAATTGTTATCAATTGTAATATCGTGCGAAAAATTATAGGTTGTATTAAGGTAAGCAACTGTTATTTTTTTTGCATTTACATTTAAATTGCCTGATAATTTTGGCTCTTTTAAAGAGCCTTTAATTGTAAGGTCACCTGCAAAAAAGCCTTTGAAATCTGAGCAGTATTCTTTAACGAAGGGCTCAAATAATTGCAATTGTATTGCCTGAAGATTTAATTTTAAATCGATATTTTCCTCTTCTTTTTTAGGATAATAATAGCCTGAAAATAAAATGTTAGGTACAATACCCGCTGTAAAAGCGCCATGAACATACAAAGCTTCTTTAGCATTATCCCAAATAGTTTTTATGTCGCCATCACCTAACGCATTATCATTCAGATAAAACGAGCTGAATTTATTGTTGCTCACAAAAACAAGATCGTGATAAGCATCTGTTATAGTTGATTCACCATTTATCTGACCTTTAAAAGTGACCCCCAAAGCGCTTGTAAATAAATTTAAATTTGCCAGATTGAAATTTGTGAAAATTAATTTTAATTGATCTGTTTTGTTGGTGGAAACAATACCATCAAGTGAAATAGACTGATCATTATGTTCTAGTATAAGTTTATTCGCAGAGATGTAACTAGAGTCTATTATTACTTCATTTGCTTTGTCAATACTCCAAACGGAATCAGATATTACAAACTGTGAGGGCAATACTTTTAATTTAATAATATTATTAGGATTGAAATGTAAAAAAGCTTTTATATCTCCCTCATATTTATTTTTAGTTTTATTATTCCACGTAACCCCAAGGTTAACACTATCAGAATGAGTTGTTGTTGATACGTTAAGGTTGTCTAACCAGGTACTATCCGCTAAATATAATCGTTCACAATCGATATTTATTTGTAAATCATTGTTGGTCCCTGCATTTATATTCCAGTTTTTAATAGAAAAATTACCATAGGACAATTTTGTTGAATTACCAATTAAATTGAGTTCGTTTGCTGATGAATTAAAATTTCCTTCAATTAACGTTTGTGGTGCAATTTTTAGTTGAGGAATAAATAAGCGGGTTACGGCATCAGTTTTTTTAAATAGTAAACTGTATTCAAAGCTTTGAGGGACTGCGTTTTTAGAATAGGCTTTATCTTCAAAATAAGATGGCAAGTAATTGTTTAATAATTTACCAATTGCATATGGCAACTCAAGAATTTGAAATTGCCCATTCACTTTTGCATTTACGAAATCAGAAAATAATTTAATTGATTTTACTCCATTCTCTTCTTCTGAAACCAAATTAAATGAGCTTACTTTATATGCATCATTCCCTTGTTGAAACACCGTATTGTCTAAATTAATACGGCCAATGAGGTTGTCAATATTATCGCCTGTTACATTTATAATCACTTGAGTTGACAAATTTGTTTTTTCCTTTGTTTTAACAAAGTTTAAAGCTCCTAAATCCGCTCTATTCACAGTGGCTATGAAATCAAGGTTTGGAAGCTTTCCTGTGAAATCCACCGTTCCATTAAAATTGAAATCAATATTATTATCCTCTACATTTAATTTTCCAATAAAAATCTTTTTAGATACATCTCCTTCAATGGCGATGTTTTTGTATGTATAATTATTAAACTCTATACTGTTGATTGTTCCTTTTAGTTTGGCAACCACGTTTTCCAGCGTTAAACCAGTTCCATCAATGGTAATATTTGACGTGACTTTACCAATAGCGTCTACACCAAAAAAGTATCCTAAATCAAAGGCAGTTGATTTTAGTTTTCCTTTATAAAACTCTTTGTTTTTTTTCTCATCGTGATGAACGGAAAGGTCGGTTGATAGGGTGCCTAAGGCAGAAGAGAAATCTCCATAGGCATAAAAATCATTGTAAAGGCCTGTGAATGTCCCTTTAAATTTCATGTTTCCAAGCTTCGCAATGTTGGCAGGCACATCAAGTGTTTGATTTGTTTCAAAGGGAGGTATCGCTAATTTTTTTAAATCGTTATAGTTGGTTTTTAGTTCTTCAACGTTTAAGTAGATAAGGGTTTCATCAATATTAGGTAAACCTGTTAATTTAATATCTCCTTTAAATTGAGTGGTTGTGTTTTTTATTAAAATCCCCATGTTTTTCCCACGCAGATTATTGATCTTACCACTTATTTTACCAGTAACGATTAGCTTATTATACATTCCTTTGAGCTGTGGAGCAAAGTAGGATATATCGTTCATTTCAAGAAGAGTATTTTTGAAATCGGCTTTTAACGTAACCTGGTTAATAAAGTCGAGATAATCAGAATATTTATTGTATTTGAAGGTTAAATCAGTTGCAATAGTGCTTTCAGGTGTTTTAATGCTTAAACCATTAAGCTGCATACCAATTGAACTTATTTTAACATCGCTGCTTAAATTCTTCAGGACAAAGCCACTTTTTTCATTTGTTGATAAATAGTCAATCTTAGCAAGGATTGTGTCGTGATCAATGTGTAAATCCCTTATACGGCTGTTAACTTTTTTAGCGTGAATGTCAGAATAATTAATCCCCCTTGAGGTAGCAGTATCATGTTCGTTTTTATACGTAAATTCAGAATTTGCTAATATTATTTCAGCAAAATGTATATCCCATGCTACAGACTCCTTTTTTGTAGTATCTCCTGATGAAAATGCATCGATTATGAATTGAATATTTAAATCGTCATCTGTTTTGTATTTAACAAGGGAAGTTTTGGTGTTAGATAAAATAATTTGATTAATATTTATTTTATGTTTATCAAAATTGATATCGTTAATATCTAATTTCAATTGCCGTGCATACAGCAATGTGTCATGATGTAAATCTTCGATATAAACGTCTTCTAAAACCAGCTTTTTAAAAAAGTCAATGTCAATACTACCTATTTGAACACGGGTATGTAATTTTTTTGACAAGTATATGGCACCCTGTTTGGCTGCATATATTTGTACATTGCGTATCTGGATAAGCAAAAAGAGAATTACCACCAGGAAAATGATGGTTGCAACTAAACGGAATAATATGTTAGATAGTTTTTTAATATCTTTGATAATTATGAGCACTTGTCGGCATGGTGTAAAATACACCGTTTAAACATCGCGAAGTTAATGAATTATGACTAAAACAAGCATTATTATAGGTATTGAATCCTCCTGCGATGATACAGCCGCAGCTGTGATTAAAGACGGCAAATTGCTTGCCAATATTGTTTCTACTCAAAATATTCATAAAGCATATGGGGGAGTGGTTCCTGAATTAGCCTCTCGTGCGCATCAGCAAAATATTATTCCGGTTATTGACCAGGCTCTAAAACAAGCGGGTGTAACTAGGGAAGAGTTGAGTGCTGTTGCTTTTACACGTGGTCCCGGATTAATGGGATCGCTGTTAGTAGGTACCTCTTTCGCAAAAGGTTTTGCCTTAGGATTAAATATCCCTCTGATTGAGGTAAACCACATGCAAGGTCACATTTTGGCGCATTTTATTAAAACCAATGATGAGGAAGAGGAAAAAAGTCCCTCCTTTCCGTTTATATGTTTAACCGTTTCCGGAGGTCATACTCAAATAGTATTAGTGAAAGATATATTTGATATGGAAATTATTGGTGAAACTATTGATGATGCAGCGGGTGAAGCTTTTGACAAAGCCGCTAAAATTATGGGATTGCCTTATCCAGGAGGCCCATTGATTGATAAATATGCGAAAGAAGGTAATCCACGGGCATTTACTTTTTCGAAGCCTAAAGTTTCGGACCTTAACTACAGTTTCAGTGGCCTGAAAACGGGATTTATGAATTTTATTAATAATGAAACGGCTAAAAATCCCGATTTTGTTGAGCTCCATAAGGCTGATATATGCGCTTCCATTCAGTATACAATTATTGATATTTTAGTTAATAAATTAAAAATAGCAGCAGAACAAAATTCAATTACACAAATAGCCCTTGCAGGCGGAGTGTCTGCCAATTCAGGCTTGCGCGCTACGCTAAAAGAATTAGCTGCACAACTAGGGTGGCAGGTGTTCATTCCTAAATTTGAGTATTGTACTGATAATGCCGCAATGATAGCCGTTACAGGTTATTATAAATTTTTAAAACAGGATTTTACAACGCAGGGTATAGCGCCTTTACCGAGGTATGTTTTAGGTAGTAATGAATAAAATTTGTTATTAACTACAAATGAAATCAGGGCTTTTAGGATATTGCAGTATGTTTTTTCTATTATTTAACGGTGCAGCTGTAAATGCATTTGTTAATGCAGATACAATCGTACTAAATCGTATCAGTACCCCTAAAAAAGTATATCACCTTCAACCGCTTTTATTAAAAACGAATCCGCTTGCTGTTTTATGGGGGCCAATACCATATACTTCGGAATACCGTTTAGTTGCTGAAATAACCACAAGTAGAACTTCATCGGCTCAAATAGGAATATCTTACTTAGGTAAAAGTCCTCTTTGGAAATCAGTTGAAAAGGTGACGGGTACTCCAATGGATTTTCAACTAAAAATTGAGGGCTGGCGTATTCAAGCGGCTCAGCGGTTCTATTTAATTAGTCGTAGGCGCTATGCCCCGTTTGGGTTTTATGTTTCTCCACAAGTATCTTATTCCAATGCGCATATTTCAATTGGTTTGGAGCGATATTACAATAACTCGTACTTTGATTTCAGGCACTTTAATGCGAATCTGTTGATTGGTGTTCAAATGGGCCGCAATTCTCGTATTACAGTAGATTTCTTTGGTGGCCTTGGATATAAAAGTAATAAGGTATTTTATCATTTTAATGATCGTAACATTAAACCATATAATACGGAGGATTTTGGAGTTCAATATAACTCGCCCTATAAAATTACAGTAGGTATAAACTTTGGTTTAGCATTGTATTAGCGTGTAAAATTTTTCAGGAAATAAAAAAAGCTATTGAATATTTTCAATAGCTTTTATTTATTCCAGATACGGGATTCTATAAATGTGCCGTCACAATATCATTAAGGCCGGATACGCGTTTAGTAAACGTAAATGTACCCTTTGAAAAATTATTTACGGGCCAGCCTCCCCATAAAACAATGTTTCCCTGGGAGTCTTTGTAGTTGTATGATGCAGTAGTTTGATTATCAAATTCCCAGATCATTGTATTTCTTTCGTCAGAATTTTCAAGTTTAGGAATAGTAACTTTCACATTTATAAATTTGTGATAGATCACTTGCTGCAGCCAGCTTGAATTTACTCCCATGATTGTTAAAACATCTGTTAATCCACCAGCAAGAGCGGTTGCCTGCAATTTTGCTTCAACAGTAAATCGGGTAGGATGGCCCGACTCTACGAAATATTCCCCTGTATTAAATCTAAAATTAGCATAATCAAATGCCTGTTCAATTTTTGAGGAAGCGCTCACCCATTGGCTGCCACCATATACAGTATATGTGAACATAGGACCTTGTGTACCCACCATTCCATTATCATCTGTTAATTGAATAGCTGATACCGGAAAAGCAACAATACCTAGTATATTCTGACCTGAGGCGTTGGTGGCAGCTGTAAGCTCCCAGGTACCCTGCATTAATACTTTTGTTGGTGGCTCTTCCTCTTCTTTTTTACAGCCACTGATTAATAAAAGTGTTGAAAATAAAAGAGTTCCGATAAAAAATCTATTTTTAAACATGGTGACTTGTTTTAGTGAATAGTATTAAAAAAAGTAAAATATTAAGGTAATAAATCAATTAGTATACCAATTCTATAAAGCTATTGTTTGCGGGCTGTTTGAGAATAATTTTTATCCTAATCCATATTTTTGATTAATTTATTATAAAAAAAACCGGTTCAATGAACCGGAATTTTTTATGTTAGAAAAATTTTCAATTTGCTGCGGATTAAGCAATTTTATACATCCAATTATGTATATCTTCTGATCTTCCTTTACGAATGTTTTCTAATTCCTGAGCTACACGGTTTGAGAAGATGCGGGTTTTAGTATCCGGAAGCATATAATCTTTTCCTTCAAAGCCAATCTGCGAAATGTGAGCGATAGTAGCAGCAGTGCCGGTACCGAAAGCTTCATCAAGAGTACCTTTTTTATGAGCATCAATTACTTCGTCAATACTTATTTTACGTTCCTGAACCTTCATTTTCCAGTCACGCGCAAGGGTTAATACACTATCGCGGGTAATACCGGCCAAAATAGTATCGCCAAGAGGAGCGGTGATTAAAACATCATCAATTACGAACATCAAATTCATTGTTCCAGACTCTTCCAGGTAACGGTGATTACGGGCATCTGTCCAGATGATCTGATCATAACCACGTTGTTGAGCAAGTTTGGTTGGGAATAATGAACGCCCGTAATTTCCTGACGCTTTCACAAAACCAACACCACCTTCAACAGCACGTATAAAATTAGTTTCAACCAATACTTTTACAGGCTTATTATAATATACTCCTCCAGGAGAAGTAATGATATAAAAACGATAGGTGTCTGAAGGCTTTACACCAATAAATTCATCTGTTCCGATTATAAATGGACGTATATATAAGGATGCTCCGTCAGCAGTCGGGATCCAATCTTTATCCATAGAAACAAGCTGTTTCAAGCCTTCCATAAAATATTCCTGCGGGATACCTGGCATACACATACGCTCGGCAGAAATATTAATTCGTTTAAGGTTATCAAGTGGTCTGAAAAGTGCTATTTCACCTTTCTCATTTTTGTATGCTTTCATACCTTCAAAAATTGCCTGTCCGTAATGAAGCGCAGATGTTGAAGGACTCATTAAAACAGGTCCGTATGGTATTAATTGCGCATCACCCCATTGGTTATTTTTGTAATCAACATAAAACATATGATCAGAAAAAATTTTACCGAATGTAAGATGATCAAAATCAAGCTCGCTGATTCTCGATTGAGAAGTTTTTTGAACTTTAACTGCAATAGTATCTTTTGCTATCATAACTGGAGTATTTATTATTTTGATAAAAATAAGTATTTATTTTTATCAAAACAATTTTAGAATGGTTTAATTTAGACCAAAGCAGGAATTATAAAGACTAATTTTTGTAACTTTAGTAGGCACCGTTACGTTTGCGAATAAACCACTCGAGGCTTAACAAAACAAGCAGTAAAAAGAAGATCCATTTTAAATTTATTAAATCGGATAGTTTGTTTTGAGTGTAGGATACTGATTTAATGTCATCGCGTTTATTTAACTGCTCTGTTAATTTTTCCAATTCATTAGGATAAACCATTTCGCCACCGTGCTGTTTTGCGAGGCTGTATAGGAGCTGGTGGTCAGCTATTGTATTCGTTAATTCAGCCTGTAAGGCAAAAATACTAAACTCTCCACGCTGAACAGAAATTTTGTCGCCTACCTTTACTTTAGCTTCATATTTATATTCCCCAACAGGCATCATACCTGCATTCAAGCGGTAAGCATTATTGGTTTTAGTAAATGTGAAAGGGAATTTTTTATTTTCGGAATTGCTGATCGTAATGTTTACTTCCGGTTCGTTTATTAACTCATAGCTTTCATTGTATACTTCCGCTTCAAATTCGATGGGTTCGTTTTCAAAAAAATTATTTTGTCCAATTACTTTAAAAAAGCTCTTATCCACTTTTACGGAAAGGTATTGAACGGTTTTTGATATCAATTCATTGAACAAATTATGATTTCCGTTGGAGGCAAAATCCTGCAATCTCCATTTCCAGATACCTTCACCAGTGAAGACCGCAGTTTTGTTTTCGCCAAAAGTATTAAAAAATAATAATGGTGTTTTAGTATCTACTATACCAATCCGCTGATAAAATAAAACATTACTTCCATTGTCGGCAGGGTAGTTTCCGTATGGACAAACAAGAGCGGGGAAATTTTTAATTGCTCTTTGTAATTCATCACTAATAGTAAATAGTGGAAAGTTAGCTTCTAACACTGGTTCACTTTCATTTGTTTTTTGGCCAGCTGCAGCAATGGACAGGTCGCTTTTCAATAGAGTACTTGCACCTGTAAATATCCATACGGGTGTATTAGAAGCATTAAGTTCGCTTAAAATTTTAGTAGCAGGATTTCTTGTTCCAGGTAACTGATGCAATATTACAAGGTTGTATTTTTTTAAAGGTTTATCAAAATTATCAGCAGTATAGCTTTCCACATCGTAGTTCTGATTAGCTTCAATGGATTCTTTTATGGCTGCAACATCAGGATGTGGGGCATCAGCTATAATCACAACTTTTTGTCGGGCATCCAATACATCAATAAATATATCTCTTACATTATTACTTGTATTTATTTCTTCAGGAATTGCAGATAATTTTATTTTATAATGCTGCAGGCCAACTTCTTTAGCTTCCAGTAAAACCGGAATTGTAGTAGTAAAACCGTCTGAACTAATATTGATTGTTTGTGTAAAAAGCGTTGCATCACCTTTAGTAACAGTAAGTGTGGTATTTTTGTTTTTCAATTGTTTTGCATTAACCACAATATCAAGCGGGAATTTATTTCCTAAATAGGCCAAACGATTATGGTCTGTTTTTAAAAGAATAATATCTTTTTTTACGGTAGTATCTCCTAAAGCGATGGTATAAACAGGAGCTTTTATATTACCAGTTGAATAAACAGGATTAGCGCCTTTGTTATACAGCCCGTCACTTGCAAATACAATAGCCCCAATGTTTCTGTTACTATAACGTGTTTCAATTTCGTCAAACAAGGAAGAAATATCTGTTTGCTTTTCATTGAATTCAAGCGAATCAGTGGAGGAGCGCTCTTTTATTTTATCTGCAAATGAATAAAGGCGAACCTCATATTTATTATCTAATTCATCAATCAGCTTTTGTAAATTCTGTTTGTATTCTGTTTTATAAAAGCCGGAATCTTTACCAACAACTAATGATTCTGAATTATCCTGGGCTATAACGATAACAGGCTTTTCTACTTCACGGTTAACTGTTTTTAATAAAGGAGAAAGTAATAGAAAAGAGAGAATAGTTACAATTAAAAAACGAAAAA
Organism: Bacteroidota bacterium; assembly: GCA_040387415.1. Taxonomy (GTDB): domain Bacteria; phylum Bacteroidota; class Bacteroidia; order 2-12-FULL-35-15; family 2-12-FULL-35-15; genus 2-12-FULL-35-15. The sequence continues at coordinate 131,184 of JAZKDU010000010.1, read as the reverse complement.
TTCCCATTAAGCGAACCATCCACAATGATAATTCATTTAACTTTTTATCCCGGTAATACAAAACACCTGCGTATGCGAGCCCTGCAATTATGCAGAAGCTCACAAACCAAATGGGATATTCTGTTATTATATTCATATAGTATTTAAAAATGAATAGGGCTTATGAATAACGTAATTTAATTATTTTGTTATTCGGTTGTTAGGTTAACATACCGCCACAAACACTTATTACCTGGCCTGTAATATAGGCACTCATATCGGAGGCTAAAAACACAGTGGTATTTGCAATATCTTCGGGTGTTCCGCCACGTTTCATAGGAATATCTTCTCTCCAGGCCTCCACCACTTTTGGATCAAGAGCAGCAGTCATTTCGGTTTCAATAAAGCCGGGAGCAATAGCATTACTGCGGATATTACGTGAACCTAATTCTAATGCAACCGATTTTGTGAAACCAATTATTCCAGCTTTAGAGGCAGCGTAGTTCGCTTGTCCTGCATTGCCTTTAACACCTACAACAGAGCTCATATTAATGATAGAACCTTTGCGTTGCTTCAACATAGGTTTGGTAACGGCTTTTGTTAAATTAAATACCGATTTTAAGTTGGCATTCATCACTTCATCCCATTGCTGTTCGTTCATGCGCATTAGCAGCGTATCACGGGTAATACCGGCATTGTTTACAAGTACGTCCACCGTTCCAAAATCGGTAATAACTGTATTAACTAATTCTTCAGCAGCCTTAAAATCAGCGGCATCAGAGCGATAGCCTTTCGCTTTTATTCCAAAGGCTTCTAATTCTTTTTCTAATTCCTGACCTTTTTCAACTGAGGATAAATAGGTGAATGCAACATTAGCACCCTGCTCAGCGAATTTCAATGCAATGCCACGTCCGATTCCGCGTGAAGCACCTGTAATTAAAGCAATTTTACCTTCTAATAATTTCATAATAGATCTGTAAATAAGTTTTTAAAATTGTTCTCAAAGATAGCGTAAAAAGCAAATAAATGTTCACAAAAAAGGCTGTGTATTTTTACACAGCCTTTAAATGTTAATTATATGAAATTAATCAACTCTGTTTGCATGATGATGAGGACTTTCTTTACGTTTCTCATCTGCTAAAGCTTTTGCCATTGCTTTTCCGATATCTGCAGGAGAATCAACAACTATAACACCGCAAGCGCGTAAAATTTTCTTTTTAGCTTCGGCTGTATCATCATCTCCACCAACAATAGCGCCAGCGTGTCCCATAGTACGTCCTTTAGGAGCTGTTTCACCAGCAATGAATCCAACAACTGGTTTACGGTTACCATCTGCTTTAATCCAACGGGCTGCATCAGCTTCCAGGTTACCACCAATTTCACCAATCATAATAATACCGTGTGTTTCAGTATCATTCATTAGTAATTCAACCGCTTCTTTAGTAGTGGTGCCAATAATTGGATCTCCACCAATACCAATAGCTGTTGTAATACCTAAACCTGCTTTTACAGTTTGGTCAGAGGCTTCATACGTTAATGTTCCTGATTTGGATACAATTCCAACTGATCCCTTTTTAAATACAAAACCTGGCATGATACCAACTTTTGCTTCATCTGCAGAAATAACGCCCGGGCAGTTTGGCCCGATCAGGCGGCTTTCTTTATCTTTTAAATATTCTTTAACAGCAATCATATCCTTTACAGGGATGCCTTCTGTAATACAAATTATAACTTTAATACCAGCTTCAGCAGCTTCCATAATTGCATCTGCAGCAAAAGCAGGTGGTACAAAAATAATAGAAACATCAGCACCTGCTTTATCAACTGCTTCTTTAACAGTATTAAATACCGGACGGTCAAGGTGTGATGAGCCGCCTTTACCAGGAGTAACACCACCTATTACATTTGTTCCGTATTCAATCATTTGCCCCGCGTGGAATGTACCTTCGGTGCCGGTAAAGCCCTGTACAATTATTCTTGATTGTTTATTTACTAATACACTCATAATTGAATTTTTAAAATTGGTTATTATCTGAATACTTTAATTAGTTATGCCAATTGTGAATATTTATACTTACGTTTTTTATAAGAGTCGGCTAAAGTAAAGTTTTATGCGGGGATAACAAAGTGTTTTAATATCTTTTAATATCTTTTTTAAGGCCACAGCATACGTGGTATTTCGATTTTTTGTATTATTATGGATATAATTAAATTTTTAATTAAAAAAGAGTGAATACTTCATTGTTACATAACGACACTATTGTTGCGTTGGCTACTCCTCAGGGAACTGGTGCTATAGGTGTTATACGCCTATCCGGAGATAAGGCAATTGAAATCTGCGAGGGTGTTTTCGGAACTAAAAGCCTTAAAAAGAAGAAATTAAGCGAACAAGCTTCCCATACTATTCATTTTGGTGTTATTCACGAAGGTGATATTATTCTGGATGAAGTACTGGTAAGTATTTTTAAAGCGCCAAACTCATATACAAGTGAAAATACAATAGAAATATCCTGTCACGGTTCACAGTTTATTCAGCAGCAAATTATCCAGTTATTGATCAGCCGTGGTGCTCGTATGGCAAATCAAGGGGAATTTACGTTGCGTGCTTTTTTAAATGGAAAATTAGATTTGTCGCAAGCGGAGGCGGTAGCCGATTTGATATCATCCAATTCGGCATCATCACATCAAATTGCCATTCAGCAGATGCGTGGAGGTTTTTCGAGTAAAATAAAATTGCTCCGTCAAAATTTAATTGATTTTGCTTCATTAATTGAATTGGAGCTTGATTTTAGCGAAGAAGATGTTGAATTTGCAGATCGCAGTGATCTGAAAAAATTGGTAAGCAGCATACAGCGTATTGTTCAGCGACTTATTGATTCCTTTGAGGTGGGGAACGTAATTAAAAATGGTATACCTGTTGCTATTGTTGGCAAACCGAATGCCGGGAAGTCTACGCTTTTGAATGTTTTATTGGAAGAAGACCGGGCGATTGTGTCCGAAATACCAGGTACAACGCGTGATGTAATTGAGGATGAATTAAATATTGATGGTGTATTGTTCCGTATTATCGATACGGCAGGTATTCGGGAAACCAGCGATATTATTGAATCTATTGGTGTTGAAAAAACATTTGAGCAAATTAAACTATCTTCTATTGCCATTTATCTGTTTGATGCACATGAAGTAACATCTTCAGAATTAGAGCAAATTGTAGAAGAGCTGGAGCCGCATCTGCATAGCTCTCAGCTGGTTTTGGTTGCAAATAAAATTGATAAGGAAGACCTTGAATATATTAAACAGGAATTTAAGGAATTCCCTGATATGCTTTTTATTTCTGCAAAAGAGGGAACTAATATTGATGAATTTAAAAAATCTTTGGTTAATTTATTTGATAAACGTATTGTAAATATTACGGAAACAATTGTTACCAATGCCCGTCACGTAGAAGCACTGCGTCATACAAATGTTGCACTTATAAAGGTGTTAGAAGGCTTGAATCACAATGTTTCAGGTGATTTTCTGGCGATGGATATTCGTCAGGCTTTGCATTACCTGGGTACTATTACAGGGGAGATATCATCTGATGATTTGCTAACAAACATTTTTTCTAGGTTTTGTATCGGAAAGTGATTAAAAAATACCAATAATTCAAAAAGTCTTTTGTTGCTTATAAACAATTTGTTTTTTATTACATGAAATTTGCAATTAAAGGTGGGAATAGGGTGAGCGCTGAGTTATCTGGTGATGTTGCCAAATGTTATTGTTGTAATTCACCAGTAAGGGCTTACATAAAAAATGGCGAAAGACAGATAAGAAGTAGAGATTTTAATAGTCATTGGAAGCATATTAATAAACCAATGTGTGATAAATGGTGGGAAAATGAAACAGATTGGCATAGGACCTGGAAAAATAATTTTCCAGAAGATTGGCAAGAATTTGTCAGATTTGATATTTTAACTGCGGAGAAACATATAGCGGATGTTTATACAATCGGAAGAAAGGAAGAAATTGTTATAGAATTTCAAAATTCTAAAATTTCAGAGCAGGAAGTTATATCTCGTGAAATGTTCTATAAAAAGATGATTTGGGTGGTAAATGCGAGAGGTTTTGGAATTACCATAAGAGATTGTGCAGATATTAAGAATGAGGGTACAGAACTTTTAAAAGAATATAATGATTTGAAGGTTTTTATAAGTTCTTTCTATGATAGATATTCAGGAGAAGCTGCTTCATATATAGCAGGTACTGTGCCTTTTAAGAGTATAAATTTTAATGATTGTATTAGGATAATTGAATGGTATACAAAGAATTATAGTCAAAGTGATTTACTGTTTCAAGAGGAATTCCGAAAATTTAAGAATGCGATTTTAGAATACCCAAAAATCGACCAGCGCTTTGTTGAGTATGAAAATAGAATTAAGAAAAATGGATATTTTTATTATAATTGTAATAAAGGTTTAAATTTTTGGAGTATAGCAACTGCTCCGGTATTCTTTGATATTGATGGAGATTTATATAAAGTTATACAAAATGATAAAACAGTAAATGAGACTAATGATTATGAACTAGGGGGCGATGATGAATGGGAGGATGACGGATGGGAGGATGATATTGTAAAAAGATATTCTTATATGCAATTCATTAAACATTACAAAAATTAATTATTGTTTTATAGAACCAATCTATGTCAACTAATAAAAATTGCCAATCATGCGGAATGCCTTTAAAACGCGATCAAAAAGGCGGAGGCACAAATGCTGATGGAACCATTAGTAAAATGTATTGCTCCTACTGTTATGAGAAAGGTGAATTTATTTATAAAGGCAAGGATGTAATCGAATTTCAAGAGTATTGTAAACAGATGATGATTGACGGTGGGCATTCCAAATTAATATCTTGGTTATTTACCAGAGGAATGAAACGTTTGGATAGATGGAAAAATAAATAATATTCCCTAATTGGCCTCAATACCAAACACCCAATAATACATCCCTTCAAAACATTATACTAGAGTAAGTGCTAAGTATAACAGGCACAAAATTAGTATCAACAAAGTATATATTTAAAATAATAAAAATATGATACTTTCAATAATACTAATTGTTGTGGCTATAGTCTCAATAATAATGATTTATACAGCAAGGGCAAAGAACAATGATAGTAATGGGCCTATGAACAATAACTAATATTTTGTTTGGTGTTTTTTGTGTAATTGTATATAATTGGGTATGACTTTACTCAATTATATTATAGATTGAAATCATTGGACCTAACAGTTAAAATTTAGAAATACTATTTTATGTCAAAATTTAATGAACTTATAAATTCGGAACAGCCCGTATTGGTTGATTTTTTTGCTGAATGGTGCGGGCCTTGTAAAATGATGGCACCTATTTTAAAAGAAGTTGTTTCCAAAGTTGGTGACAAAGCAAGAGTTATAAAAGTAGATATTGATAAAAATTCCTCTACAGCTTCAAAGTATGGGGTACAGTCGGTTCCTACTTTAATGATTTTTAAAAATGGTCAAATCAAATGGAGGCAATCTGGTGTGGTGCAGGAAAAGCAGTTAATAGAGGCAATAAATCTATTTTTGTAAAATAAAAGCCCTTGCTTTTACCTTTTTGAAATCTCATTTCAAACACCAATATAATTTCTAAACGTGAGCTTGTACACAACTTTCATTTCTTTTTAAAGCAGATCCTCAATTTCATTTTAAATCCTTTGTTCTTTTGTTGTTTATTTCCAATAATTATTTACTTTTAATAATAATTATTTAACTTTTTAATTGAAAAAAAAGTAATCAATGAAAAGGGAAGACAAAGCCGAAGCAACAGAATTAGTTATTGAACAAACGTTGAATGATCAAAAAGCTTATTGTAAAAGGCAGAATGATCTTTCCATTGATAATATTATTCATGATACAATTTACCTCGAGAAGAAAAGGTTAAAAAATAAAAACCGATCCAAGAATGTTAGAATAGAAATAGCTTTTTGGGGGAGAATTGAGAAACGTTTTTATACTGCTGATCGTAGCGAGAAAGAAGAGATTTTACGTGAAATCATTAGAAATTATGCCGAGGAAATAGCAGGTGGATATAATCCAAAAATATACAAACTTGCAGTAAAAATTGTTCCTTATATATTAAAGGCCATTTTAGTAAATGAACCTTTCTGGAAGTTGTTTTCAAAAAAAGGTAAGGACAAGGTCAATGAGAATATCAGTATTTTAGGACCAATAGATAAAATACTCCGCCTTAGCAAAACAGGAACATTAATAGTAACACCCACCCACCAAAGTAATTTTGATAGTATTGTTATGGGGTATGTCACCTTCATGACGGGCTTGCCGCCACTGGTTTACGGTGCCGGCCTTAACTTGTTTACCAATCCTGTGCTTAGTTATATGATGACTAATCTTGGAGCTTATAAAGTAGATCGTGAGAAAAAAAATGATTTGTACAAAGATGTTTTGAAAAATTATGCTTCTGTGAGTTTGGAGTATGGTTATCATAATCTCTTTTATCCGGGAGGAACAAGAAGCAGAAGCGGGAAGCTTGAAGAGCAGCTGAAATTAGGTTTGTTGGGTAGCGGTCTTTCTACTTTTATAAAGAGCGCGAAAGTAGGTGTGAAAAAAAATATATATGTTGTGCCTTGCACCATAAATTATGAACTATGTCTGGAGGCGCGCGATTTAATTGAAGAATATTTAATTGAAGAAGGAAGCCGACAATTTATAATGCCAAACGATTCATCCAATAAGATTAAAAATATATTAAGTTTTGCAAAAAAAACGGTGAATGTTGATTCCCGAATTTCTGTTTGTTTCGGAGAGCCACTGGATATATTTGGGAATGAAGTAAATGAAATAGGAGAGAGTGTTGATGCTCATTCCAGGCCCATTGATATTAATAAATATATTTCGGTGAATGGTGTTCCCGATTTTTCTTTTCAAAGAGACCGAGTGTACACTTCGATTTTAGGAAATAAAATTTTGAAATCGTTTTTGAAAAATAATGTCGTAATGGATACGCACTTAATGTCCTATGCCTTGTTTAAAATTTTCCAGAAAAAATATCCATTTAGTAATGTATATAAGCAGGTGTCTTTTTTTGGTGCAGAGTGTAAGCAGGAGCTTCTGTTAGAGACGATGGCTTTTTTAAAAGAAATACTTTTGAAAAAAAGGGACAATGGTGAATTGAAACTTGGAAATGTAATTGCTACAAAACCTGCAGACATAATTATTTCCCATGCAATACGTCAATTAACGACCTATCATGGAGAAGGGGTATTACATAAGCGAAACGATTCATACATAAGTAACGACCTGATTACATTGTATTATTATCATAATAAACTTACACCCTACGGGCTGGAAAAAGATTTAAACGTATGGCTACATCAAAAATTGTAACAGTAATTGGCGGTGGCTCTTTTGGTACTACCATTGCTTATCTTTTAGCTGCAAACCATGATAAGGTAAAGATCTGGCTGAGGGATGAGAAAGTGGTAGAGGCAATAAACGCGCGTCATGAAAATATTAAATATACTCCTGGAACCATATTACCTTCTGTTATTGAAGCGACTTCAAATCTTGAGGAAGCGATGGCCGGATCTTCATTAATATTTGTGAGCATTCCTAGTAAGTCATTCAGAAGTGTTGCTACAGAAATTGGAAAATATGTTAAGGGAGATCAAATATTAGTTACAACTACCAAGGGTTTTGAGCAGGAGAGTTTTAAATCGATGAGTACTGTTTTGGCCGAAGAAACCTCATGTCTTAAAATTGGAGCTTTGAGTGGACCTAATTTTGCTTCTGAAATCCTTGAAGGAAAGCCTGTAGGAAGCGTTATAGCAAGCCGGTTTAATGAGGTGATAGAAAAGGTGCAGGAAGCCTTAGGCGGGCGTACAATACGAATATACGGTAACGAAGATGTGTGTGGAGTAGAACTTGCAGGCGCTTTAAAAAATATTTATGCCATTTGTGCCGGAATTATTCATGCAGGCGGTTTTGGTGAAAATGCAAAAAGTTTAATGTTGTCCAGAGCATTGAGTGAAATGAGCCGTTTTGCTTTTCATTTCAAAGCTAACCCATCTACTTTTTTAGGTCTTGCTGGTGTGGGTGATTTAATTGCCACTTGTAATTCTGAGCTTAGCCGGAATTTCAGGATTGGTAAAATGCTGTTTGAAGGTATGTCGCTGGAAGATGCTATGGCTAAGATCGGACAAGTAGTTGAAGGGGTTTACACGCTTAAAAATGTTAAAGAAAAAGCAGATATGCTTGGTATTGATATGCCTATTGTAGATGCTACTTATAAAGTTGTCTATGAGAAAAAAACAGTGGAAATGGTGTGGGAAGATCTGATGTCAATACCGCATAGAAAGGACATTGAATTTAAATTTACTTCAACTGATTAGTTTTAAAAGAAAAGAATGAGAGCGCTTGATAAATACAAATTAATACTTGCATCTAAATCCCCAAGAAGGCAATATTTATTGAAAGAGTTAGGACTGAATTTTGAAGTTCATACCAAAGAAGTAGATGAAAGTTTTCCGGATAATTTAAAAGCTCAGGAAATTCCTTTGTTTTTATGCCAGAAAAAGGCAGATGCTTTTGAAGAGGAATTAACCGATGAAACTATTGTAATTACTGCTGACACTATTGTTTGGGTTGAAAATCAAGTCCTCAATAAGCCTGAGAATTTTGATGACGCTGTTCGTATGTTAAAATTACTTTCGGGCAAAAAGCATGAAGTATATACAGGTGTTTGTTTGAAATCAAAGTTTAAAACAAAATCATTTTACGCATTAACCAGCGTTTATTTCAAAGAATTATCCCAGGAAGAAATCGAATATTATATCAATAATTATAATCCTTACGATAAAGCTGGCGCCTATGGCGCTCAGGAATGGATTGGCTACATAGCTGTTGAAAAAATCGAGGGCACCTACTTTAACGTCATGGGGCTTCCTGTGAGGGAATTGTATGAGGCATTATTGAAATTTTAGTTTCATAAATACACATTATATAGCTTATTTTTATCCATGAAAATCAAAAGTAAGACTTTTGTTTTTCATGGATAAATTTATTACCTTTGTACTATGATACAAAGAACAGAAATAGCAGAACTGACACGTTTACTGAAAGTAAGCCCTGCTGTGGCGTTACTTGGGGCCAGGCAAATCGGGAAAACCACATTAGCAAAATTATATGCTTCCAAATCAAAAAAACAAACACTTTACCTCGATTTAGAATTGGAAAGTCATTTTAACCGTTTACAAAATGACGCGGAAAGTTACCTGCTTAAAAATAAAGATAAGCTAATAATCATTGATGAAGTGCAGCGGATGCCAAAGCTTTTTGCTTTGCTCAGAGCGTTAATAGATGTTGACCGTAAACCTGCCCGTTTTTTACTGTTGGGTTCATCATCACCGCATTTAATAAAAGGTGTTTCTGAATCTTTAGCAGGTCGGATTTCTTACCTGGATATGGGGGGGATTAATTTGCAGGAAGCTCAAAAAAGTAAAATTAAACAAGATGCTCTTTGGTTCAAAGGTGGTTTTCCTGTGGCTTTAACATTAAAACAAAATCGTGCTTCGCAAGACTGGTGTAATAACCTCATAAAATCCTATACAGAAAAAGATATGAGCGAATTGTTTGGAGTGGAATTTTCCTCTGTTATTATTCGCAATTTCTGGAGTATGCTGGCGCATAATAATGGCGGAGTATGGAATAAGGAAAGTTACGCTAAATCCTTAGGTATTACAGCTCCAACGGTAGGAAGGTATCTGGAATATATGGAAGGTGCGTTTTTGCTTACCCGTTTACAACCATGGTTTTCAAATTCAAAAAAACGGTTGGTAAAAGCTCCAAAAATTTACATTCGTGATACCGGTATCTTACATACTTTAATAAGAACTGCTGATATGGATGAACTTGCTGGCCATCCATCCATAGGGCCTTCCTGGGAAGGTTTTATAATGGAACAAATTCGTCAGCTAAAGCCGGAGCATTTGGACATGTATTTTTATCGTACCCATCAAGGGACTGAAGCAGATATAGTACTTGTAAAAGGAATAAAACCTATAGCTTGTATCGAAATAAAATTATCTACTGCACCACAGGTAAGTAAGGGGTTTCATCAATCCATCGAAGATCTGAAAACTAAAAATAATTTTATAATCATGCCATCTGGTGACAGCTATGATACAAAAGGAAAAATAACAATATGTAATCTTTCTGAGTTCATAAATGTGTATCTTAAACGCTTATAGTTATCCATGAAAATCAAAAGTGAAACTTTTGATTTTCATGGATAAATAAATAATATTGAGTCTTGCAGTTTTTAAAACCAGTAGATTTTTATGATAAATAAATATATTGTTAAAACCTGTAATGTTACTTAGGTAATTATATTTCACCAAAATTCGTTATCTTCGTGTCTCTGAAATGAAAAAAGTAGCATTCCATACACTCGGCTGTAAGCTGAATTTCTCTGAAACATCAACCATTGCACGCTTGTTTGAAGAACAGGGGTATCAAAAGGTTGATTTCAAAGATCCTTCGGACGTATATGTAATTAACACCTGTTCCGTTACAGCCAATGCTGATAAGGAATGTAAACAAATCGTAAAATCGGCACTGAATGTTTCACCTGATGCATACATTGTAGTTGTAGGGTGCTACGCACAATTGAAGCCGGAGGAAATAGCGAATATTGATGGTGTTGACCTGGTGTTGGGCGCTTCCGAAAAATTCAAATTGCTTAATTATTTGAATGATCTCACTAAAAAATCAAAAGCAGAAATATACAGTTGTGAAATTGAAGAAGCCAATTTTTTTGTTGACGCTTATTCGTTTGGTGACCGTACCCGAGTATTTTTGAAGGTGCAGGATGGCTGCGATTATAATTGTTCGTTTTGTACAATACCATTAGCCCGTGGCAGCAGCCGCAGTGATAGTGTTGGAAATGCAGTGAAAAACGCTTATGATATTGCGAAACAAAATGTAAAAGAGATAGTACTTACAGGCGTTAATCTTGGTGATTTTGGGAACAATGAATCCAAAACAAGCAATCGGAAAACAGAAACCTTTTTTGACCTTGTTAAAAAACTCGATGGAGTGGAAGGGATTGAACGCTTCCGCATTTCTTCTATTGAGCCTAATTTATTAAAAGATGAAATTATAGATTATGTGGCACAATCTAAGCGTTTTGTGCCTCATTTTCATATCCCGCTGCAATCCGGCAGCAATAAGATATTAAAAGCCATGCGCAGGCGTTATTTGCGTGAATTATATTCGGAGCGTGTTGCAAAAATAAAGGCGGTAATGCCTCAATGTTGTATTGGTGTTGACGTAATTGTTGGTTTTCCTGGTGAAAGCGATGAAGATTTTATTGAAACATACAACTTCCTAAACGAACTTGATATATCCTACCTTCACGTTTTTACTTATTCTGAGCGTGATAATACAGATGCCATTCATTTAAAGGATATTGTGCCAGTAGTTGTTCGCAAAAAGCGAAATAAAATGCTGCGTATACTTTCTGCCAAGAAATTGCGTCATTTCTATGAACAGCACTTGGGCGAAACGCGCACTGTATTGTTTGAAGCTGATAATAAAGAAGGCTTTATGTATGGTTTTACTGATAATTACGTAAAAGTAAAAACTCCATTCAATCCAGAACTGATTAATCAACTGAAACAAGTAACGCTTAAAGAATTGGATGCTGATGGAAGTGTGTTGGTTCAGTACGTAGCTGAAGAAATTTCTGTCCTTGCTTAAGTTAAATAAGAATTGTTTCTCCCAAAAGCATTAATTCAATTCAATCCCTGATAATATATTTTTATCATTTTCAAAAAGTTGAAGTATCCATTCCGGTGTTTTTTTGTTCAGGTTGCTTACATCTGAATTGATAAGGATTTCCATTAATGCCAGAGGTTGATCTTTTTTCCAAACCAAGCCTTTGGTTACTCCAATAGCCATCACATTTCCATTTTGTTCAAATGTATGTAGGCAGTACAACCATTTATCATCCCAGCCAACGGTTTCTAGTTTTACATTGAATTTTGTTCCTAGTCTTATCGGTTTCTTATGAATTATTTTTTGAGATCCCAAAATTGGAGCAAGTCGTTTTTTTACAATTGAATTAAAAAAATTAGTCCGGGCTATCATTTCCCAGCGGATAAAATCCATATATACCAGGTACTTGTGAGAGGTCATTACTCTGAAACCGTCACAATCGAACAGGCCGACTCTGTATGATCTGGTGTAAACCTCATCGAATACAAGCTTTTTTTGAAACTTCCCTCCAATCAAAATTCGAAATACGCGGTACCAGTAGTATATCATAAACAATATTGCTTTTGCTAATTAAAATTGAGCTCAAAAGTATTAAAATTAAAGAATCAGCTATTTATCTATTCTATCATAATGATTTAAATCGGGTAAAACAACTGATTTTTAATAAGTCTAAAAACTTTAAATTTTTCAACAAAAAAATGTGTAACTGATTATATTTCAATAGCTTGGTATTAACAGTCCTTTGCTGAAGTTAATGCTATTGGGCATCTCACTATATTTGGTTTTCAAATAATTACGAAACTCAGAAACGATGCTTACAAGAATTTCTCTTATTAACTCGAAAGGCTACGGTAAAGCCGAAATGAAACTGGATAATTGCGATTCATTGCAATTGGTTGGCCCGAATAACATCGGAAAAAGTACCCTGATTTATGCGTTGAACTTTTTATTTGTTGTTGATGGACAAAAAATGTCGTTCAGCGGGCAGCGTAAAGGGGATAAGGAAACCATCCATCACTATTTTCCGACACATAACAAAAGTTTTTTGGTGTTTGAGATTAACAAACTTGGTTATTACTGTATCCTCGTGAAACGTAATACTGATGGGGAGTTGGAGTATTATAAAATTGACAGCGAATACAACGAGGATTATTTCTTCGAAACTGAAGGTACCCACCAGCGTTTATTGAATTTTGATGAAACCATTGGTAAGCTTCTTGAGAGAGGGATTGTACATAGTAAATTCGCTACTAAATCAGATGTGTTTAACCTGGTATATCACCGCGGAACAAAAAATAATGCAGTGGTATGGTTGGAAGATACTGTAAAAGCGGATGGTTTGAGCAATAACTTTTCTAAAGTATATCGTTACCTGATTAATTCAAAATTAATCACTAATAAAACATTGAAAGAGTCCTTGATCATTGCTGATAATCGTGAAAACGAAGGCTTGAACTTTTCTCAGAAAAATAAAAAGGACATTACCGATTTATTACGCATCAACGAAGAAATTAAGAGCATCAAGTCGGTACGTCCCGATTTTCTTGAGTTCCGTGAATTGGTGAAAGTGTACAATTCTAAAACAAGAATTGTCAGCGAATTAATATCAGCTTTTAACAACTCGTATACTGCAGCTATTCCTGAACTTGAAATTTCTTCTATTGAAAGAGGCCGTCACATTGCAGCTGTTCACAATGAGATCAATGAAATATTAAAGCCTAAAGAATTAAATTATGCTTCTTATATCGGTGAAAAAAATGCGGATATAAAAAACAAAACCAACCTGTTGGCGGAAAAGCAAGGGGAATTGAATGAAATTCAAAAATTTGAAACAATTGATTTCTTAAAAGAATCATTGCGTAACCTGGATAAGGATCGTAAAGAAATTGAGAATCGTTTTACTACCATTGAAATTCAAAAATTATCGAGCAAACAATTAGAGTTGCGTATTGATAAATTAAATTATCAGATTGCATCTTTAGAAAATCAAGTTGATAATTATAATAACTTGTTGATTCACAAAATTTCGGATAACGAAGAAGTGAAACAGTTATTAAATTCAGTACTTTCCGATCAGGTGACCAGCTTGCCAAGCAAGCAAATCAAAAAGCCGATCAAAAAAATATCCGATAAGTTATTGGCTATATTCGATGGTGAAATTGACATCACAAAAGGAATTGTATTAAAAGAATTCAAATCAGTTAAAGAACTGAAAGAGGAATTAAAAGTATTGCAATCAGAGAAAAAACAAACGGAGGAACTTTTAAAAACGGTTGTTGATAAAGAAAAAATTGATTCGAAACTTAGAGTTATTTTGAGTGAAATCGAAGTAATTAAAGAAAAAGTTAGACGTATTGAAAGCCAGCCTGCTTTAGAGAAACAAATTCGTTCCATTACGGATGATGTAAGAAGTCTTACACTTGAGAAAAAAGAATTGGAAGAGTTTTTGAGTTCTTTGGTAAAAGAGATTTCTCAGAAACAAATTATGTTCGATAAATTGCAGGAAGAAAAACGCGGTTTGGAAGTTCGTGTAAAGGAATTGAAAGAACGTAAAATTGAAGTGGAGTCTATTAATCTTGCACCTATCGAATACGAAACCAATGATAACCTGGATTACATCTTTTCTAAAATTCAAATTCACCAAAAAGATAGAATTGAATTAAAAGTAAAAAAAGATGCAATATTCGAAAACCTGAAATACCGTTTGCGTAACAGCAGTGCGGATATTGAGCAGTTTATAACATTTGTTGAAGATGAGATCGCTTGTTTATCTGATAAAGAACGTAGTATTGATGGTTTGTTATCCAGTATCTCCACTCAGTTCGCGAATCCAGCCTATACGTTATTAAAGCGTTATGAGGAGTTTAAGCAGTTTGTTTACACTAAATTCAACGACAAACTTTCTCAAACCCGCATTTCCAATATCGAATCAATGAAAATTGAATTGTTGGATAATGAACGTATCATTGGAGAGTTAAAACAAATTGCTTCCATCCAGGAATTCAATGGCCAGATGAGCTTTGAATTTGACCAGTCTGAAAATTTAAAGGTTTTAAATACATATTTAGATAGTGGTAAAAGAGTGAGCTTTGATGAATTATTTAATATTGAATTATTGCTGCATATCAAAGGAACTGATAAACGTGTGGATCTTGCAAACCAGGTAGAATCAGATGGTACAGACCGTATGATCCGTTTGGTAATGATCATGTCCATCATCAACCGTTTGGCAGTTACAGATGAGCAAAACAAAATTGCATTGTTCATTGATGAGGTTGCAACCATTGATAAGCAAAACCGTCCGGAGATTGTGAAATTCTGTAAGGATCATAATTTCCTTCCGATTTTTGCTGCACCTGATGCGGTGGAAGGCTTCAATAAATATTATTTTATTTACCCGTCAAAAGGCAAGATCAATATTAATGAAAAGCAAAATGCTGTTATTGTTGAAAGAAATGGAGTTGTTCAACCAGTTGTAACTAAAGCAGCAAAAAAATAACAAATGAAAGCAGAACCACGGACCATACTCCGCTTTTTATTAGAGTATTTTGATATCATTATTGAGCTGTATGAAACACAATCGAAAGGTGGTGTTATTACTTATGAAACGTTGAATCAAATTACTGCCAAGCATAACAGCGATATAAAGTCGCAGCTGCTGGATTATAAAATATTAAGCCCTGTAAATGATAATTACGAAATACGCACTGTTTATTATAATCTGATCGAGTTTATTTTAAGCGAGTTCAAACCGTTGTTGCCTGAAACAATTGAAAAATATCATGTTTCAATAGCAGAGCTGTTCCGTAAAATCAAAGAGAACATTAAAGGTGATAAAGTAATTCTGAATCAGCGTTTGTCTGAATTGGCCAATGAAATACGCACATTCTATGAAATGGTGGAAAAAAATACCATTAGCTTATTGAATGAAACGCGTGAATTAAAAGCCAATGTAAAGAAGATTGATTATCGTGAAAAAATTGTTCGTGCATCCCGCTGGATTGACGAATACATTATTCCGCTTAACAAAATTCTGGATATCAATCATAGCACATCTATCGCAAATAAATTGTACGATATTTCTGAATTTTCGAACAGATACCGTTTGAATTGTGATGATGAAAGTACCCGTGTATTGTTTGAAAAGCTTTATTTTCAATTGATACAGGTGAATGATAATTTATTACGTCAGTCAAAAATTTTAACAACGGAATTATTGCCATTGATTGAACGTATCCGTACCGAATCAATTATTTTGACTGGTTGGATCACTTTCTTGAAAAATCCGTACAAGCAAAAAGTGCCGCATATATTTGAATCCAAAAGGATGCACGTATATTCTAGAAGTACTTTCTTCAATGCTGCTGAGATATTTGAGCAGTTTAAAAATGACACGGATATTTATTTTGAAGAAGAAACAAACAATGATGAGAAGTGGATTTTTGATAAGGAATATTATACTAATAAATTAAAATCAAATCTTCCTGTGCCAGACTTCTTTAAATGGTGCAACAAAACATTAAAAGAAGATTATAAAAAAGTGGAGATTGAAAAATTCTTTGCTCTTACTACTCTTGCCTTTGATGAAGACATTGAACGCGACTTTGGTTTGAAACCAGAGTTTGAAAAAATAAAAATTAACGATTTAACATTAACTGTTCCTAAAATAACAATCAATAAACATGGAATTTCCTAATCATCACCGCCAGATTGTAGAAGATTTAATGAGTGGTAAATTTATTTTGCCTCAAGAGCGTACGTTTGCTGTAATCAAAGAAAATGAGAAATCATACGCTTATTTTTTTAAAGCATCTTTCAACTACGAATTAAAACTTACTCAGGATTTTGCTTTTCTTGTTTCGGATGAATCAAATGAAATGTTGTCTCGTGATATTTGTATTTTCATTGCATTATTGAGCTATGAGTTGGATCGCGATGGTAAAAATTTCTTGGAGCGTATTCAATTCAGTGAGTTTGAAATGGAAGAAATTGAAAATTATTTTACCAATTCATCTTACATTGATTTGATTTTATCAAACAAACAATTAAAAGATCCGGATTCCCGCAAAAACTTTATCAATACACTTAACCGTAGAAATGTAATTGAAAAAATAGGTGATAACCGTTTTGTGTTTACTTCAGCGCATAAATTTTTCATGGATTTTGCAGCGGACATTGTGAAGTTTGAGAATATGGAGAAAGAATAGTTCTATCCTAATATTGTTAAGTGTAAAAAGCCTTGGTGATTTCTGTTTTTGAATATTTATTTAATAATCATTTCGGAAGGATATGATAGAAAACGCAATCTTACCTCAGGATTTGGCCAATTTAATTGGTTCAGAAAGCCGAGATTTTGTAGTAAAAGCTAATAGGGCACAACCGCTTTCACAATCAATTGCTTTAATTGTTTTCGGTTTTATTTGGACATCACTAACCGCTATTTTTGCCTTTTTCTTTTTTGCACCATTTATAAAAGATAAACTACTTGGTACAACTACAGAAGAGTTTTCTACTAACGACTCTGATAGTTTCGATCTGATTCCCGCAGTATTTATTGTTTTTTTTATTTTGATTGGCATTACCTTACTAATATTGGGTATACGCTCTTTATTTACCAAAGGAGGGTACTTTGTAGGAACACCAAAAAGATTAATTATTTTTCAAAAGAACAGTATGAGATCTATTGACTGGGAGCAATTCTCTGGTGATATTACTGTAAACGGTGACGATCAAAAAGGCAATATTTCAATGCAATTAAGGACAGGTAAAATGGCTAGTAGCAAAAATCAGCGGGAAAGATTTGTTCCTGATGTTATCTATATTTCTGAAATACCGAACGTATCCGAAATTCAAAAATTATGTTGGAAGAGAATTAATGAGAATGATCCATCACCGGCTAATTAGAGCGTGGACCAACCAATTTTATTAGCACTATAAAAATCGATCTTTAGCATCAATATCACTAAATACTTTCGTACCTCTTAAATAGTAATCAGCTATAATACTATGCCTGTAAACCGCAGTGGTAGTATATCCTTTTATTTGTAGCTTCAGTAATTTACGTTTCTGGAGTGTTTTACCAAAAGAAGAATAAAAGCTGAAGTGGGCTTTGAGTATAGCCCAAAAATTTCCAAATTCTCCTGATAATAAAAATTTAAGGCCAGCAATACCGTCTAATAAAAACCGCATTAGCAGCTTCGTATAAAAATAGTTAGGTGGATGATTTTTAAACGTCAGCATCAGGTTATTTCTGAAATTTAAAAATGTTTTGTAAGGACTTGTTTTATTTAATGTTCCGCCTCCTACGTGGTAAACGGATGATTCAGCACAATACATAATTTTATATCCTGAATTTTTTAAGCGCCAGCATAAATCGATTTCTTCCATGTGGGCAAAAAAATCTTCATCAAAACCCTGTATTTGATGATACAGTTCAGCTCTTACAAACAAGCAGGCTCCGGTGGCCCAGAATACTTCACGCGTATCGTTATACTGTCCTTTATCCTCTTCCAGATTTTCAAAAATGCGTCCGCGGCAAAATGGGTATCCATATTTATCAATGTAACCGCCAGCAGCACCCGCGTATTCAAAATGAGTTTTTTGGTAATAGCTTTTTATTTTAGGCTGGCAGGCGGCAATGGATCTATCGCTATCCATCAGTTTTATAATCGGTTCTATCCAGTTTGCGGTAACTTCTACGTCAGAGTTTAGCAATACATAGTATTCTGCTTTTATTTGTTTTAATGCATCATTATAGCCTTTTGCGAAACCGCCATTTTGGGTGTTTTTAACAATTTTGATGGTTGGATAGGCACTGGTAAGAAAGGAAATAGAATCGTCTGTAGAAGCATTGTCAGCTACTATAATTTCAGCATCAGAATAATTATTGGAAATTACAGAAGGTAAAAATTTTGCAAGAAAATCTTTTCCATTCCAATTTAAGATAACTACAGCAACCTTCATAAATCAAAGGTAATATTTATTGTTTGAGTTTATTAAGGTTAATTATGCTCAATGTTAACCTCTCAACTTTTAACTATCAACTAATTTTTATCTAGGGCTTCTGTAATTTTCGTCCGCATTACCACCAAAATGATTTGGTGCTTTTGTGTCATCTAAATTATTTGATTGAGTATCACGCTTATGAATAAGCAATTCCCAACGAGTATTATTAATTTCACCTTGAGCTGTAGAATGTATCAATGTATATTTATTACTAACCAAATCGGGATTATAAAACACAAACTTTTTGTTCGATTGTTTGTTGTCAGGATAAGTTACAGCCAATGATTTATCATATAATCTGTAATATTCCCATATTTCATAAGGATAAGCGCTTGGTTCTACATCAACCTTTGTTCTTTGATCTGGAGCACCATATTGAAGGTAAACACGTCCTCTATCTGTATCATACCCTTTTAAGCCATAGGTTCCGAATTCTTTATTTGCTTTTACAACCTCTTTATAATATTCAAGCCACATCAATTGAGTTTCTGTTTCATTACGAGATTTCCAAAAATTATAAAATAATTGTTGCATTGTTTCCAGGTTCCGTTCTTTCAATTGATTTTCGGCATATTGAATCTCTGAAGAGCTTGATATAGGGCGCAACATTCGTATGTATTCGGTAAGTGTATCCTTATTTGTATAAAAGCTGACAAATGTATTGGTCACATTTACCGATTTTAAATCTTCATAACTGTATTTTCCTTGCGAATTCTTGCGCTGAAAAAAATATTTTTGATCCGCCTGAATTTTATTCTCTTTATCCCTTACTTCAACCACAAGATTATAGTTTCCGGAAGGTAACTTAGAAATATCAAATTCACTTAGTAAAATATTTACATCGTTAGTGGTTTGCTTGGAAAAAGCGCTGTAATCATTCAATTTAATCCTTTTTTCATAAGATTCGATAGAATAATTCACCAGCATTTTTTGTTCGGCACCTAATATTTTTTTTGTATTATATATTTCGGCATAAAATTTAAGTTTATTAATATTTTCCGGGTAAAATGTTGATACATATGGGATTAGGTCATATCCGCTTTTTGTCAGAATACTTTGATTGGTTGATTTAACATATGATTCAAGTAATTGTATATCTGAAACCATAGCCCTATCCTCAGGGAAATTAACTGTAATTGGAAGTTTTGTAATAAAAGGTGTATCAGTGGGATTATTTTTGTCAGTAATTGACATTTCCATGCTGTACGTGCCATTAGGCAGCGAAAAACGTTGTTGATCAATAAAATTTGGATACCCAAGACTAGTGTCGATGGCTTCAGGGCTATTTAAGGTATATTTTTGGGCGTTTTTTATTTCCCCGTTTTGAGAAAAATTGATGGCAATATCAATAGCACCTTGGTAGTTGCCTGTAGTATTTTTAATAAATTTTACAGAATTGCCAATAACAGATAAATAAGTTTCGATATATGGACCTTTAGCTGGCACATTAAATGTAGCATACGTTAAATATGCTGTTGCTTTGCAGAATGCTTTATTAGGTAAAATACATAGCGCTAATAAAGAAATTAAAAGAATTTTTTTCATTTATGTTATTTAAGTGCCTGATTTTGCACACATTATTACAAAGTTAATCAATAAATATATTTTTTTTCGGTTTTATATGCCAATAAATCAAAAAAATACTAATTTTGTGGTCTGGAGAAATGGCAGAGTGGTCTATTGCGGCAGTCTTGAAAACTGTTGACTGTTACAGGTCCTGGGGTTCGAATCCCTATTTCTCCGCCACTTACACCAAGTTATAAGCGCTTGGTTGTGGAATTTGTAACAAATAAATCCCCTGAATACTTGTATTCAGGGGATTTTTTTTACTCTGAATTTTTCTATTATTTACGAACTTCCAAAAATATTTTTGGTGATTATGTATCTTTTGGAAATAATCACGTTATAAGTAAAAACTTTCTTTCCTTTATGTTCCGGAAGGGATACAAATTTTTAATTTTTCTGGAATATTAAAGAAACAGAATACTATATGATAGAAGCATCAAAATATCATGCAACTGAAACCGAGCTGTTAAAAGAACAGGCTTTAATAGAGGCTGCGAAAAAGGATTCCAGAAATTTTGCTGCGCTCTATGATAAATATTATGAGCAGATATTCAGGTATATCTATCAGCGCCTGGATGAAAAGGAATCGGCTTTTGATGCAACACAACAGGTGTTTTTAAAGGCCCTGGATAATCTATCAAAATATGAATACCGTGGAGTTCCCTTTTCATCATGGTTATACAGGATCGCATACAGTGAAGTAAATAATATGTTTCGTGAAGAAAAAAATCAACGAACTGTAAATATTGATTCTATTGGTGTATACACTATAATGGAGGAAATACAGGAAAGTAAGATCGATTTGTATCATGATAAAATTGTTGCAATAATAACGGAACAATTGAATGAAGATGAATTACAATTGATTGAGATGCGTTTTTTCGAAAAGCGTTCGTTCAAACAAATCGCTGAAATACTTGACATTACGGAGAATAACGCCAAAGTTAAAACGTACAGAATATTAGAAAAATTGAAAAAAAATATAAAATAAATAACTGGTTTTTTAAATCAGCTATAATAAAAAATATAAACTAAAACCTGCTCAATTGCTCCATTAATGGAGCAAGGGCTGCCTGAAAATGAAAAAAAAAGTAAATATAAATCGTCCTGATATTAGTTCAGAGGAGATTTCAAAAGGGAAAAATTTTGATTCAGTTTTAAAGCAGCATACAGCTGGCAGTAAACCTTTCTTCAAAAAGCCCTGGTTTTTATCTGGTGTTGTTGCAGTTACTATAGCTGTTGTTACTGCTGTAGTATTGCAAACTAAAAACCCTGAAAATAAAAGCACAGATACTGTTCAGCAGAATAATGAAATGTATGCAAATAGTACGGCTTTAACTGAATTTTATAAAACGGAAGAAGCGAAACCCTGCATTAATCCTCCATTAGAAGGATTGAACATACCTGTCACTACTTACAAAGTGATTGCCGAAAAAGGCGCAGCACTTGCATTTAAAACGGGATCCAAAATTATAATTCCAAAAAATGTATTTGTAGATGAAAATGGTAAAACGCTGAAAGGTGAAGTGGAATTGCGTTACAGAGAATTTCACGATGCAGTGGATTTTTTTGTTGCAGGTATCCCAATGACCTATGATAGTGCAGGAGTGCGTTATCATTTTGAATCAGCAGGTATGATGGAAATGCTTGCTTATCAAAATGGTAAAGCTGTTAATATAGCTTCAGATAAGTCCATTAATGTGGAGCTTGCATCAAATTACACAGGCAACGAATATAATTTGTATAAGCTGGATACTATTAAAAATAATTGGTCGTGTTTAGGGAAAGATAAGGTTGTTACAAAACCTTTGGAATCTAAATCCGATGCATCTTTAAGTACACAATTAAACCACATTAATAAGGTTGAAGAAACCCCCGAATTCAAAACTATTGAAACTAAAAAAGAAGAAGTTCAAAAGGAAAAAGAAGTGAGAATTGCTGCATTGCCCAAGTTGCTTGCCGAACCGCAAAAACCGACACAATCTAAAAAAGATAAATATACTTTTAATTTAGAGGTGGATTCGGAAGAGTATCCGGAATTAGCTGTTTATAAAGGTGTTTTATTTGAAGTGGGAAGTGAAAATAAAACATTTTCAAATGAAATGTATAATGTAACCTGGGATGAAGCTATTATCAAAGAAGGCTCTAGAAAAGGAGAAAACTATTTGCTGACACTAAAAAAAGCGAACAAAAAGTTTGATCTGGTTGTTTATCCTGTGTTTGAAGGGGCAAATTATGAATCAGCAATGAAAAATTTTCAGGAAAAATTTTCGAAATATACTGTAGCCCTTGATAAACGTAAAGCGGATGAAAGCAGGATAGAAGAGGCTTATCAAAGTCAACTTGCAATGTTAAAAAAGCAGCAGGAAGATTTGCAGCGCAAATGGAAAGAACAGCAGGACAACCAATTTAAATTAATGGACACCCAGGAAAAGGTATACCGTATGTTTGCGGTTAACAGCTTTGGTGTGTACAACAGTGATAAGCCTTCATTATACCCATCAGGCGTTTCATGCACAGCTAAACTGAATAATGCAAATAATGCAGGATTAATGTGCTATGGTGTTTTCCTTGTGGACCGTGAAAAAAATGGTTTATTCAGCTACAATAAAAATCCGGTGGTTAAATTTTCATTTAATCCGCAATCAACGAATTTATTATGGACGGTAGAAAATGGGACACTATATTGGTTAAAGCCTGAACAATTTAAGGAGATAAAAAACACTACCGAATTATGCAATATAACTATGAATAAAGTGGATCAGAAATTTAAATCGGTCGAAGAAATAAAAACTTTTTTTAATTTTTAATACTCTTATTTAATAGAGTGGGAGAGGGAAGCGTTCGGTAATGCAGAAATATGTTATTTTTTTATTTTTTATTTTTAATCAGTATGTTGCTTTTTCTCAGGTTGATTCTTCCGGGAAACACAGAACAATTAAAATAGCGAAACTCAAACCTGATTCTGTTTATATCAAAGCAGATTTGAAATTTTCGCAATTTCAGGATGGGAGCATTATATTTAACGAGTCTTCAAATGTTCAAAATCGCTCAGATCCATATCCTGTAATTACTGGTTATACAGCCCCATTTGATTATAGTAGGTTATTTGATAGTGAAATAAATGTTATGGTTAATAACCTTGGAGATAAAATATCTGATACGGTTACTATACAAGTGAAAGTATTGGAGAATGGAAAGGCCTATTTTAAGGATTTAACGCCATTAATGATGCTAAATGGTGTTCCGGCCTATTATGATAAAAAAATGAATGCATATAAGCTGGATGCTGTTCATTTGAAGTGTATGAATCTGCTAAAGCATATTAAAAAATGGGAACCCGCTTATGTTGAAATCGATAAAAGAGCCAAATTTAAAGGGACAACCGTAATTAAGAGTAAAAAAAAGAATCTTTCAGCTATAGGTATTATTACAATTGTGTTTTCTAAAGTTCCCTTTGAAGAGCTCAAAATGATTAGCGAATAATAGGGATTTACAATCCGATATTCACGCCCATTCTAATAATAGGATTATTGTAGGGTGTATAAATTGATTCAGTGAAATTATACAATATCATCGCAACAATTGCTGAATTGCGTCCAAAACGCTGAATATAGCCTACACCACCCAATAAGCTGGTTACATCAACTCTTCTGCTTGGGAAAAAATCAAAAGCTTCCAGATTTAAATATTCATACTCTCCATGCCCGAAAAGGTAATCATTAAATAGATATCTTCCAAAAAGCCTGCCTCCATATACGTTCGTTTCTAAATTATAAAAGGCATCCTTGTAATGGAAATATTGGTAGGTTGCGCCAATCCCTCCCGAGATCTTATTCGTAAATCGATAGCCTGCAAGTGGCGAAATATCTATAAATGTAGAACTGCCGAATTGAAATCCCAGGTTACCGCCAATAAATACCTTATCCCAAAAACGTTCTTTGGGCGGACCTTTACGAAGCATGGTACTATCCTGAGCAATGCAGTTAATTGCAAGTAGAAGATATACCGAAATAAGTTTAAATTTTAATTGCAATGGATTTGAATTATTAGTTATCGTAAAATTAATAAAAAATGTGTTTCTTTGAAAGAAAGAAAACGGATAAATTATGAATATTATTGTTACAGGCGCAAGCCGTGGAATAGGCTTTGAGCTGGTTAAATTATTGAGCAAACAATCTCAGAATACCATCATTGCAATATCCCGGAATACTTCCAGATTAAAACAACTGAAAGATGAATGTCTGGCACAGAATCCTTCCTCAAAGGTTGTGCCAATGCCTTGCGATTTAAGCGATAGAACGGCTATTAATGATTTAGTGAATGATATAAAAAAGCAATACAATTCTATTCACGTGCTTATAAACAATGCCGGAGCAATAGTAAATAAGGCTTTTGCCGATATATCTATTACTGACCTGGAGTATGTATATAATGTAAATGTTTTTTCCGTTATAGGCTTAATTCAGGGCATATTGCCCTTAATGGATACAAAGCAAAAATCACATATCATTAATATCAGCAGTATGGGCGGTTTTCAGGGGGCCTCTAAGTTTGCAGGATTGTCAGCCTACAGTTCCAGTAAAGCCGCATTGGCTTGCTTAACGGAATGTTTAGCAGAAGAGTTTAAAGATAAAAATATTGCCTTTAATTGTTTAGCGCTTGGAGCAGTCCAAACAGAAATGTTAAACGAAGCTTTTCCTGGATATAAAGCCCCTCTTACCGCTGGTAAAATGGCTGAATTTATTGCTGACTTTTCTTTGAATGCTCATCAATACATGAATGGTAAAATAATTCCTGTATCGTTGAGCACACCTTAAGTTTGTATCTCAAACTTACCTCGGATACTCTACTCTTAAGTGATATACATTCATCAGTTTTTTCTTGAAAATTTTCTTTAGTATATTAATATCCTTAAAGGTGATATCAGAATTCATAAATTGATTCTGTTCTATTTGGGTATTAATAATTAGTTCCACAATATTATTAATACTTTCAGCATCATATTTTTTTAAACTTCTGGAGGCTGCTTCTACAGAGTCCGCCATCATTAGCACTGCAGTTTCCTTTGAAAAAGGTATTGGACCTGGATACCTGAATTTTTCAACATTAATTTCTTCTTCAGGAAAAGCATTTTGAAATGAACGATAGAAATAAGCAGTTATCGTTGTACCATGGTGCGTACGGATAAAATCAATAATTTGTTCCGGAAGATTATGTTTCTTAGCAATTTCAATTCCCTTAAGTACATGTCCAATAATGATTGCAGCACTTTCATCATAATTCAAATCTTCATGCGGATTAATACCGCTGGCCTGATTTTCAATAAAATACATAGGCATTTCCATTTTACCAATATCATGATACAGCGCGCCAGTCCTAACTAATAGAGCATTACCTCCAATAGAATAAATTGCTTCTTCTGCAAGATTGGCAACTTGCAATGAATGCTGAAATGTTCCAGGAGCGCGGGATGCAAGCTCGCGCAAAAGTTTTCTGTTGGTATCTGAAAGCTCCAATAAAGAAACATCAGAAATAAATCCGAATATTTTTTCGAAAATAAAAATTAATGGATAAGAAAATAAAGTAAGCATTGCACTAACGCCAAACCAGGCAAAATCATACCAAGTCAAAACGTCAATTCCACCTTCCTGTATAATGGTGATTCCACTGTATGCAATACTGTAGGTGAGGAATATGAGTGCTGCCGAAATAAAAATTTGTGATCGGTTATGCATATTTACAATACTGAAAATTGCAATCATACCGCTTACTAATTGTATAAAGGCAAATTCAAAACGGTTGGGTGCCATAAATGAAATTATAAGCACTGTTATCAGATGGACAAACAAAGCAATTCGGGTATCATAAAATACGCGGATGATAATTGGTAAAATACAAAATGGTAAAAGATAAATACTGAAAGTTTGCGCATCTACCGCTAATCGGGTCATTAGCACCTGTAGAATAATTATGATGAGGATAAATAGGATTTTGGCATTGTCTAAAAATATTTCATTTCGAAACACTGCGAGAAATACTACTAAAACAGCAAGACATAAGGTAACTATTAAGATTTGTCCCAGCAATATAAAAAAGTAGCTGCCTGTTCCTCCAGCCTGTTCCTCATATTCCCATTTTAACGATTGCAGTAATTGATATTTTTCTGCGTCAATTATCTCACCTTTCGAAATAATACTTTGATTTTTTATAATGATATCACGTGATGGCGAAATCTCCTCAATGGCTTGTTTTAAAACCTTATCCGTAGTTGTTTTGTCATAAAACAAACTGTGTGCAATAGCATTTTCAAGTAAAGGTAAAAGGAGTTTTGTATCTGCCCCGTTGCTGTTGTTTTGCAACTGCTCTTTTAAATAATTATAAGCAGATGTAATGGTGTAAAAATCATTTAATTCATGTTCTTCCGCCACGTGATTAAATAAAACATATACCGAATAATCACTTGGTTTATTTTCAATAATATCAGTAGATTCAATAATACCCTTACTGTAGATAGTATCAATTGTTCGTTTGGCTAAAGCAATAGTTTTTTCTTTATTTTTTTTATTTTTTTTATCGTCCCATTTGCTTTCAATATCTTTTATAAGTTGAGATTTTTTTTCATCAACAATACTACTGTTGTTCTTAAAATAAGGTTTTGAATTCTGAATGATATCAGCCTTTTCAGTGGATAGTTCTTCTGCAGATTTTTTTATTGCAAAATCAAAAGGCGCTATAAGATCTTCGTGATTCCAGGGCTTTCCTTTTAAATTTTGAAATTCATATTTGAATTTCCCCTGTTTAGGAAAAATATAGACTATGGTTGCAACACCCAGTATAAAAAGTATGCCTTTGTATATTTCAGGATGGCTGTGACGAAAGAATGAAATAATTTTTTTCACTGGAGAATTTTTGTATGACGAAATTAATTATTATTTAATTGTAATGCATTGTAGTTGAACACTTTTGTACACAGGTTATTCACAATTTTTAGCTCGATTTTCCGTTTTAATATTAGACTGTTTTTGCATTAGTGTAATAAAAAATAAAATTTGAAATGGGATTAATTTGGTACTGTATTTTTAACAGAAATATCAAATTATTTCTGATAAAATACATGAAAAAAAACATCGTTTAGTCCCTGAATAAAGTTAAATTTGAACACAATTTTAATTCTTAAATAACTGAAATTTTAAAAAAATGAAAGAAGTATATATCATATCCGCAGTACGTACGGCATTGGGTAGTTTTGGAGGATCATTGGCGAATATACCAGCAACACATTTAGGTGCAGCAGCAATTAAAGGTGCACTCGCAAAAGCAGGTGTAGATGGAAAGGAAGTGCAGGAAGTGTATATGGGTAGTGTATTGCAGGCAAATCTTGGGCAGGCACCAGCTCGTCAGGCTTCTAAATATGCAGGTTTGCCTGATAGTGTGCAATGTACAACGATCAATAAAGTATGCGCTTCCGGAATGAAAGCGGTAACTATAGGGGCTCAAAGCATCATGTGTAATGACGCAGATGTAGTGGTTGCAGGAGGTATGGAAAGCATGAGCCAGGTGCCGTTTTATTCAGAAAACATGCGTTGGGGAAATAAGTACGGGAATGTTACAATGATTGATGGTTTAGCGAAGGATGGTTTAACAGATTGCTATCATAATTATCCAATGGGTAATGCAGCTGATTTGTGTTCCAGAGAATACAAAATTACACGTGAGCAGCAGGATGCTTTTGCAATCCAGTCCTACAAACGTTCTCAGGCTGCTTGGGCTGCTGGTAAATTTAATGATGAAATTGTTCCGGTAGAAATTCCACAACGCAAAGGCGATCCGGTTCTTTTCAAAGAAGACGAGGAATATAAAAATGTTAAGTTTGATAAAATTCCGGAATTAAAACCCGCATTTTCAAAGGAGGGAACAGCAACAGCAGCTAATTCTTCAACGATGAATGATGGTGCTGCTTCACTTGTTTTGATGAGTAAAGAAAAAGCGGAAAAATTAGGTTTAAAACCTATTGCAATTCTTCGCGGGTATGCCGATGTAGAGCAGGCTCCGGAGTGGTTTACAACGGCTACTTCAGCAGCAGTTTCAAAAGCAATTGCGAAAGCTAATTTAAAAATTGAGGACATTGAATATTTTGAATTAAATGAAGCTTTTTCAGTTGTTGGATTAGTGAATATGGAAATTTTAAAATTAAATCCCGATAAGGTAAATGTTAATGGCGGGGCGGTTTCATTAGGCCATCCATTGGGCTGTTCAGGTGCTCGTATAATTGTTACCTTAATCAGTGTTTTAAAGCAAAATAAAGCGAAATATGGTGCTGCCGGTATTTGTAATGGTGGTGGCGGTGGATCAGCCGTTGTTATTGAATTGGTTTAAAATTAATAAAATAAAGATGTGAGATTTTATCTCACATCTTTTATTCTATCACTCAATCATGCCAAATGTATGGAATTTGTAATTTAAGCATCGTTCCTTGCAGAAAGGAGCCTTCCGACAGAAGTGAAATGGTTACTCAGCTTTTGTTTGGGGAGCATTTTCTTATTATAGAAACCCAGGGTAATTGGTGCCGCATAAAAATAGCGTATGATGAATACGAATGTTGGATTGATAAAAAACAATTTCTTCCGATAGAGCAGCATACCTATGATATTCTCGAGTCTTCCGCACATTATTACAGTAATGAATTAGTTCAAATTATTAGGGATGATAGGTCCTCCCTGCTTTTCCCAATTGTGATTGGAAGTACACTTCCTAATTTTGATAACAATGAATGTGCTGTTGAGAATCAAAGTTATGCATATGAAGGAGCATATATTACAGGACATTTACCCACCGATAAAATTGGTATAATTGAAACTGCAATGATGTACCTGAATACTCCGTATTTATGGGGAGGTAAAACTCCTTTTGGAATCGATTGTTCTGGCTTTACACAAATGGTTTACAAGCTGAACGGAATAAAGTTAAGCCGTGATGCCTATCAACAGGCAGAACAAGGTGAAGTACTAAGTTTTGTTGAGGAAGCAGAAGCTGGTGATTTAGCTTTTTTTGATAATGAAGAAGGCCGTATTACTCACGTAGGTATTGTAATGGATGATAACAGAATTATTCATGCTTCAGGCAATGTACGTATCGATGGTTTCGATCATCAGGGCATTTATAATAAAGAGAAACAAAAATATTCCCACCGTTTGCGCTTGCTGAAAAGGATTGTGTAATTAACCTTTTTCGAGCTCATTTTTTCCTGAAAAGAATTTGTTGAATTAAAGTTTTATTGAAACAGGATCACCCAAAAATTTTGGATTAGTATGCAGTATGTACAAATCTAAAACGGCTTTAGATTTTGCAAAATATTCACGGATTCGTGTCTTAACTGAAAATTGATTTGGAACATCTTTTGCATTAAATGCAACTGCATCCATGCCATAATAATTGCTTATAAATACAGCTCGCTGATTATGGAATTCTTGTGAAATAATTGTAACATTTTTTTGCCCGAAAACTTTTAAGCATCGTACCATTGAGTCTAGTGTTCTAAAACCCGCGTAATCCAATGTAATGCAACTGTCAGGAACACCTTGTAACATTAATGCATCACGCATATCCGTTGCTTCATCATATTCTTTTTTATGATTATCTCCGCTTACAATTATGTGCTTTATCTTGCCTGCCTTATAAAGCTCTGCAGCCGCAGCTATCCTGTATTTGAAAAATAGATTTTCATTTCCATTGCGTGATTTTTTACTTGCCCCTAATAGTATAGCAACATCATTCTTTTTTATTGCATTTACTTCTGAAAATAGCTGTTGGCGTGTACTTTTAATAATCCAATAATTGCAGGATAAAATAGTAAGCCCAAGGATCAATAACAAAATGAAAATCCTCTTAATTATTAAGCGAATTGAAATGTTTTTTAATTTTTGAAACATATAAAAAATTGAATGTTGAGCAGTGTTAAAAGTGGCTTTCTTGTCTTTGAAATTTCCAATTTGGAAAAACATAAAACAATCCTACTTTAAAAATAAATCAATCAAAACAAATGTTGCGAAAACAACACTTGCGATACCATTCGTTGTAAAAAACGCGATATTTACTTTGCTTAAATCAGTTGGTTTAACAAGCGTATGCTGATAGGTAAGTAATCCTGCAAAAAAAACAGCTCCTAGCCAGTACCATACATGGAAATTCCCATAGTATCCCGCATAAATAACAAATGAAGCACTTATAATATGAAAAAGGGTTGACAACTGAAGGGCCCCTTTTTTTCCGAGCAGCACAGGTATGGATTTTAATTTTTTTGATTTGTCGAAATCCTCATCTTGCAAGGCGTAAATAATATCAAAACCACTGACCCAGAATAATACTGCGAATGAAAAAAATAAAGGCAGAAAGGCAAATGATCCTGTAACAGCCAGGTATGCACCAATAGGCGCAAGAGATAAGCCAATACCTAGTATTACATGACACAACGCTGTAAAGCGTTTGGTAAGACTATACCCTAATACTACAGATAATGCCACTGGAGATAAATAAAAACACAACGTATTAATAAAGTAAGTGGTAATTATAAACAACACACAATTACCAATAACAAATAATAATGCCGATTGTGGTTTTACAACACCTGCAGGGATCTCCCTAACAGCGGTACGCACATTTTGCTGGTCAATATTTCTGTCAATATAACGATTAAAGCCCATGGCTGCATTTCGGGCAAATACCATACATAAAATGATTAGTCCGAATAAAGGAATAGTAAATGTTGCATCAGTAAAATGAATTGCCAGAAAATAGCCAATTACAGCAAAAGGTAAAGCAAATATAGTGTGACTGAATTTTACTAAAGACAAATAGTTATTGACCGTTGAATTCACTGTAATAGCCATTAATGTGAGAAATAATTGATAATAATAAATATCAGAATAAGCAAAACTGGGATGGAACTTAAAAATAAGCCAACAATCCCGGGGGTTACAGCCTTTGAATTTATTTCGTTTTTTGTGTCAATAAAAATATAAATGCTGGAACATATCATACCGGCAAAACCCAAAGGTAAAGCGAATAAGAGACCTTTAGAAGGATACAGAGCCAGTAAAGCTGCTATCCCTCCAATAACAACGGAAACAATTCCTAATACTCTTAATTTTTTTTGCATAACTTTTTAGAACATATGCAAAATTACCATTTTTTAACTGTTTTATGGAGAAGAATTCGGCCAATTGCTTTTCAGAATTTTAACTAAGTCTTTAAGTGTGCTATCTTTGTATACTTCATTCGATTAATAGAAAGTTTTGCGACTGAAAAATTTTACAATCAAAATAAAAAAACAGGTGAAGATTAGTAGTATTATATTATCTTTTTTTTTAGTTTCTGCTGTGTTCGCACAAGTTGATTCTACTGCCTATTCCAGAGATTATGAGTTTAAGGAAGGTGTGTTTTTATCATTCTATCAATTAAAAGCGAATGATCCCATTTCAAAGTCGTCTATTATTTCTTCGATACCAAAAGAAGAGCTTACATTTTTTAAACAGTTAATGGTACAGTCGGTTTTTAAATATACTGATTCTACTGGAAAAGAAAGGGAAGTGTCAGTATCGGATAGTTGGGGCTATTGTCAAAATAGGTCTGTTTATATAAATTACAATAAAACGTTTAATAAATTGAATGTAATTGGCACGCTTTGTCATTTTACAGCTATTGTTGCAGCCAATATTGGATATCGTGATCCAATGAATTTTGGCTTAAATACAACAGATGAGTTGCATCAGTTTGTATATGATACACAAACAAACAAAATATACGATTTTACTGCTAAAAGCATGGAAATGCTTATAATTAATGATATGGATCTGTATAAACAATTCACCAGTCTAAAAAGACGCGATAAAGAAAATTCAATATTTATTTATCTTCGTAAATACAATGATAAACACCCCTTGTTTTTGTCCTCTAAATAATTTTTTAATAAAATCAAGGGTACGGTGATGCGCTAAATCAGAATTTCCTTTAAAATGCGCAGTTTACAAAATCAGGGGAGCATTCTGCAAAATTTACGGTTTTCACCCTTTTTCTTTTATTAAGTTTACTCTAATAAATAATATTTTTAATCAGATTCTAATTGATTAAAATAAAAAATAAAAATCCAGATTACGGTGCTTTTGTGTCAGTTACAGTGATAAGTATGTTGTTTACCGAAACCTTATCAGTATTACCCTTTTTTTTCGTTATTATTGCATATGTATTTTTTTAAGAGAATTTGCTTTCATTATTTTGAGATAAAATCTATTCTTTTTTAACTTCATAACATTTTGTCAACAAGTTAAGTTGCTGTTTTTTAATGGTTTAGTTGACGTTCGTAAGTGCTTCTATAACTAAAAGTGGAAACGTGGGTTGTAACTTAATCAACACCTTTGCGTATATATTGCGTGTATTAATTTGCGTATTTAACACATCAATGGAGAATTTTTACCAAAAATAAAGTATGGGGAACATTTCCAAGCACAGTATTAAAAAAACACAGCCAACTATAAGGAAGTTTATTGCTTTCATTGTGGTTGTATCTGCATGTTTATTTAATAATGTATACGGAAGTACAACTATTACAGCTCCATCCCTTACAATTACTACCTGCTCGTTTCCTTCTTCAGCCTCCTCATTGGGGAATATTGTGATCACAGAAGGAGCAAATGATGATATTTCAACTTTTGGTGACCTGGTTATTTCTGCCCCGGCAGGTTTTGAATTTATTTCTGCAGGTTCTGCAGGCTTTACAGCTTCCCGGGATGTTACAGCAGTGTCATCCGCTCTTACAAATGCTACCACAATAACCGTTACAATTTCCGGAAGTACTATTGCTGCGCTGGATGTTATCACACTTAGTGGTATTACTGTAAGGGCTATAACTTCCGCTACCGCAGCCAGCAATGCAACAAGAACAGGCGGAAGCTCTGTAATTGCAGGTGATGCTAATGGTGCTGTTCATGCAACTTTTACTTCTTTATTAAATTCAATAGCTGCAGGTACTATTGCTTCAGCACAAACTGTTTGTAGCGGTGGGGATCCGGCCGTTTTTACAGAAAGTGGTACTTCCGGTTCCGGTGCACTTACGTATGCATGGAAATCCAGTGCAGATGCATTTGGTGCTGCCACCTTAGCAACAACAGCAACTCATAATGTTCCTTCAGGGTTAACCACAAGCACTACCTATAGACGAGTAACCACAAGCACATTAAATAGTGTTGCGTGTACCGCGAATACAAATGATATAATTGTAACTGTTAATACAGCTGTTACTGGAGGTACAATAGCTTCCGCCCAAACAATATGTAGTGGGGGAGATCCTGCTGCTTTTACAGAAAGTGCGGTATCCACTGGAGGCGGGGTTCTTTCTTATGAATGGAGATATAGTACAGATTCTTATGCTGCACCAATACCAGGTGCAACTGCTACAACATATAATGTTCCATCCGGTTTAACAGCTACTACCACTTATAGACGTGTAACAATAGCTACTCAAAATGGCGTAGGTTGTACAGCAAACAGTAATGATATCGTGGTAACTGTTAATTCGGTTGCTGCTGGTACAATCGCTTCCGCTCAAACAATATGTTCTGGTGGTGATCCTGCAGCATTCACTGTAACAGGAACTTCTGGCTCAGGTACCCTCACATATGCCTGGAAATATAGTACAGATGGATATAGTGCCGATCAGGGTACCTCAGCAACCTATGATGTTGCCTCAGGCCTAACAGCAGCCACAACTTACAGACGTATACTAACCAGTACATTAAATGGTGTTGTTTGTTCGGCTACTAGTAATGACATTGCGGTAACAATAAATGACATAACTGCTGGTACAATTGCTGCTGCTCAAACGGTATGTTCTGGTGGAGATCCTGCAGCATTTACTGCAAGTGGAACTTCCGGTTCTGGTACACTCTCTTATGCCTGGAAATACAGTACGGATGCTTATGCCGCTAATCAGGGGACTTCCGCAACGTATGATGTACCAACAGGTTTAACAGCTACCACTACCTATAGACGTATAACTACAAGTACCTTAGGAAGTGTTGGTTGTACAGCCAACACAAATGATATAGTTGTAACGGTTAATTCTGTTGCTGGCGGTACAATTGCTTCTGCCCAAAGCATTTGTTCAGGAGGAGATCCAGCTGTTTTTACAGAAAGTGGTACTTCCGGTTCAGGAACACTTTCTTATTCCTGGAGATACAGCACAGATGCTTACGCTGGTGCTCAGGCAACAACATCAACGTATGATGTGGCATCGGGTTTAGCTGTAACCACTACTTACAGACGTATAACCACAAGTACTTTAGGTGGTGTAGCTTGTACTTCAAATAGTAATGACATAATTGTAAGTGTTAATGCTGCAATAGGTAATAATACTGTTACTGCCTCACAAACAATTTGTTCAGGAACAGCTCCTGCCGCTTTAACAGGAAGTACACCAACGGGTGGAAATAACTCCTACACATATTTATGGGAATCCTCTACTACAAATAGTACCACAGGCTTTAGCGCTGCGGGTGGAACTAATACAACTATTAGTTATTCTCCAGTTGCCTTAACGGTACCTACCTGGTATAGAAGAACGGTAACAACGTGTACAAGTTTAACCAATGTTTCAACAGCTGTTGGAATGACAATTAACGAAATTCCTATAGCTGCTGCTACTAACAATGCTCAAACAATATGTTCAGGTACTGCATTTAGTACAATGGTATTAAGTACCACTAACAGTGTTGCTTCTACAACTTATGCATGGACTAGAAGTAATACATCTAATGTAACTGGGACATCTAGCGGTACAGGAAATGTAACAGGATCTGCATTAACCAACACAACTACTTCGCCTCAAACAGTTACCTATACAATAACCCCAACGGGCCCGGCTCCAACAAATTGCGTAGGTGCTTCTATAACTGCTACAATTGTTGTTAATCCAATACCGGTTTTAACCAGTAGTTTAGCACCACCTGCAATTTGTAAAAATTCAGTGTTCAGCTATACTCCAACAAGTGCTACATCGGGCGCAACTTTTGGTTGGACTCGTGCAGCTGTAACCAACATAACACCTGCAGGCCCAACAGCTGGTGCAACTAATCCAGGTGAAACACTTGATAATTCTTCCGCAGCTCCAATAAATGTTACCTATGTTTTTACAACCACAGCAAATGGTTGCAGTAATACAGGGCAGAATGTTGTGGTTACGGTAAACGTAACTCCTATTGCAACACGCACGCCAACTAGTCAAACCATATGTTCAGGTGTAGCTATCACCCCAATCGTATTAAGTACAAGTAATGGGGTAACTTCTACTACATTTACATGGACAAAATCTAATGGGAATATAACAGGTATTGCAGCAAGCGGTTCAGGAAATATTTCAGGAACGTTAACCAATACTGCCAGTACAATTCAAACGGCAACCTTTACAATTACACCTTCATGTTCAGGTTCAGCTGTAACGGCAACAGTTACAGTTCAACCTAATCCTGTTTTAAGCAGCTCATTAACCCCTCCTGCGCAATGTAGTGGTGGAACTATAAGTTATACACCTACAAGTGCAACTGCTGGAGCAACTTTTACATGGTCTCGTGCAGTTGTTTCCGATATAACACCTCTTACAAGTTCTGGTGCTGGAAATGTAAGCGAAGTTTTAACAAGTACAAGTAGTAATAATCTGAATGTTACGTATAAATACATTACCACAGATCCGGGTACAGGTTGTGATAATTCAGGAGGAGGAGGAGAAAATGTTGTTGTTTCAGTTGAGAAAACTCCGGTGCCTGCAGGTACAATTACTGGAACAAGTATGGTTTGTCAGGGACAATCCTATTCATATTCTATTCCTGCTATAGCTAACTCCTCCAGTTATGTTTGGAGTTATTCAGGAAGTGGAGTAACTATACCTCTTACTACCACAACTGTTTCCGCTGTTTTTTCAACTTCCGCAACTGCCGGTAATCTTACTGTTCGTGGAACCAACAGCTGTGGTAATGGAACAGCATCTGCCAATTACGCAGTTGGATTAAATCCGAATGCTTCTATTAGTTTAAATGTAGCAGGAACTAATTTTCAAACCGTTTGTATAAATGTTCCAATAACTAATATTGTGTATACTATTGGAGGTGGTGGAACTGGAGCTAGTGTTGCCGGATTGCCTACTGGGCTTTCAGGCTCTTTCAGTGGAACCAC
The DNA here is from genome assembly GCA_040387415.1 of Bacteroidota bacterium. GTDB lineage: Bacteria > Bacteroidota > Bacteroidia > 2-12-FULL-35-15 > 2-12-FULL-35-15 > 2-12-FULL-35-15. The sequence goes on along the minus strand of JAZKDU010000010.1, from coordinate 94,613 downwards.
ATTTACCATCAGCGGTACACCAACTATAGTGGGTACATTTCCGTTTACAGTTACTACTACAGGAACCTGTATTCAAACCACAGCTGCCGGAACAATAACTGTAGCTACTAATACACCTACAATAAATAATAATTCTTCTCCTTATTCCATCTGTAGTAATTCCACTTTTAGTTACACTCCTACAAGCGCCACTCCAAATGCGGTTTTTACTTGGACAAGAGCTGCAGTAAGTGGTATTGTAAATGGCGCAGGTAGCGGAACAGGAAACCCAAGTGAGGTATTATACAATTCTACCGCTTCTCCAATCAACGTAACTTATATATACAGCGTATCGGCAAACAGCTGCGCCAATCCAACTCCCGAAAATGTTGTAGTTACGGTAAAACCAAATGTAACATTATCTAGCAGTTTAACGCCTCCTGCTATTTGTAGTGGAACTCAATTCAGTTACACCCCTACAAGTGCAAGTGGTGGTGCATCATTCTCATGGATAAGGGCAGGTATAAGCGGTATTACACAAGGGGCATCTACCGGCACAAACGACCCTCTCGAAACGTTAACCAATACTACAACATCTATTATTAATGTTACTTATGTATATTCAATTACTGCCAGTGGTTGTACTAGTATTCAAAATGTAGTGGTTGCAGTAAATCCAAATCCTGTATTAAATAGTAGTTTAACGCCTACGGTATGTAGCGGGGCTACATTTAATTATTCCCCAAGCAGTTTAACAGCTGGTGCTACTTTCTCCTGGACAAGAGCTGCAGTTGCAAACATAACCAACACAGCCAATAGTGGTGCAGGTAATCCTATCGAACAGTTGGTGAATTTATCAACTTCTGCTGTAAACGTTACTTATATATATACAACATATGCTAATAACTGTACAAATCCAATACCTGTTAATGTTGTTGTTACAGTTTTTCCTGCACCAACATTAAGTACCACATTAACTCCTTCGCCTGTTTGTGGTGGAACAGCTTTTACTTATGTTCCTGCAAGTACGGTTGGTGGTGCTACTTTTAGCTGGTATAGATCGGTAGTACCGGGTATTAGCAATGCTCCAACTACAGGTACAGGAACTGCCACTGAAACACTCATCAATACGATAACAGCTCCGGTGAATGTTACATATGTATATACCACAACAGGTAGTGGCGGATGTGCTAATAATCAGAATGTTACAGTAACTATTAACCCTAATCCGGTATTAAATAGTAGTTTAACACCTACAGTATGTAGTAATTCAGCATTTAATTATTCTCCTACAAGTGCAACACCTGGTTCTACTTTTACATGGAGCAGAACTGCGGTTGCAGGTATTACCAATTCTTCAAATACAGGATCAGGTACGCCTTTTGAACAACTTGTTAATACAACAGCAGCTTCAGTATACACAACCTATGTTTATACAGTGTCAGCAAATGGCTGTACTAATGCAACTACTTTTTCTGTAGTGGCACAGGTGTTTCCAAATCCAGTATTAAGCAGCACATTAGCGCCTGCGCCCGTTTGCAGTGGTGCAGCTTTTAGTTACACCCCTTCAAGCATAGCTACGGGTGCAACATATAGCTGGACAAGAGTTGTTGTTCCGGGTATCACCAATGCAGCAAGTGCTGGTACTGCCAGTGTAACGGAAACACTGATCAATAATTCTACAGTGCCTGTAAATGTTACTTATGTATATACTACAACAGCAAATGGTTGTAGCAATCCACAAAATGTGGTTGCAATTGTAAATCCATTGCCAACATTAAACAGTAATACAACACCATCCGTATGTAGTCATTATACTTTTAATTATGTGCCTACAAGTGCAACTCCAGGAACCACCTTCTCCTGGACAAGAGCAACGGCTGCAAACATAACCAATTCTGCAGGTAGCGGTAATGGCTCTCCATCGGAAATCCTGTACAATAACTCATCAGTTTCCAAAACTGCTACCTATCTTTTTACCGCTACAGCGAATGCTTGTGTAAATTCAACAACTTTTCCTGTTGTTGTTTCAGTATTACCTTTGCCTCAGTTAAATAGTTCATTAACTCCTCCTGCAATTTGCAGCGGAACTTCCTTTTCCTATACTCCAACATCTTCAGTAGCCGGTGCCACTTTCCCGTGGTGGCGAGCTGCAGTGCCAGGTATCAGTAATGCTGCAGCAAATGGGTCCAATAGTCCAAACGAAGTATTGAACAATACATCTACTGCTCCAATCAATGTTACCTATTATTATTATACTACCGCTAATGGTTGCTCTAATGGAGATAATGTTGTTGTAACGGTTTACCCGCCACCTGCGTTTTCGAGCACTTTATCCGCTGGCTCATTCTGTTCTAATAGCCAGCAGGGGTATTCAGTCAATTATACTCCACAAAGTGCAACTCCTGGTGCAACATTTGCATGGACAAGGCCTGCTGTTGGTGGTATCAATGGGGGAGGAGGAAGTGGAACAGGGAATGTATTTGAAGGACTTAATAATTCAACTACTTCCAGTATTAATTTCACATACCTTTATACAGTATCTGCTAATGGATGTACTAATCCTGCAACATTTACCGTAAATGCTACTTTATATCCTCAACCGATATTAACTTCAACAACAACACCTGCGGCTATATGCAGTGGATCTCCTTTTACTTATGTCCCTACCAGTGGTGTGTCAGGAACAAATTTCACCTGGTACCGTAATTTTACAACAGGTATCAGTCAGGGAAATAATAATGGTTCTGGTAACCCCAATGAGGTGCTCACTAATTTAACTCAGTTTCCGGTAGCTGCTAATTATAGGTTTAGGGGTGTTGCAAATAGCTGCGCTTATGATGTAGATGTTGTTGTTACTGTTAATCCGGATCCTGTATTATCAAATACGACTACAAGTTATGATATTTGCAACGGTAATTCTTTAAATAACAATACAGGTTTTGTACCCGCAAGTGTCTTAACTGGAGCAACATTTGCCTGGACGAGGGCTTCAGTAACCGGTATTACTCCAGCAACTGCAAGTGGTTCAGCAATTCCAACTGAAGGTTTAACTAACTCAACATCACAACCAATAAATGTTACCTATGTATATAGGGTAACTGCTAATAGTTGCGCTGGAACTACCACCAAGAGTATAATTGTTACTGTAAATCCAACGCTTACTTTAACCAGTAGTTTAACCCCCCCTTCCATATGTACAGGAGCAACTTTTAATTATACACCAACAAGTGCTACTACAGGTGTAGGGTTTTATTGGACAAGGGCTTATATAACTGGTATTTCTAATGGGGAGGCCAATGGTTATGGAAATCCTGCTGAAGTGCTTATCAATTCAACCAGCGCTCCTATAAGTGTTCCTTATAATTATTCAACTTATATTAATGGTTGTGGCAGTAGTCAAAACGTAGTTGTAATTGTGAATCCTATTCCTTCATTAACTAACTCAAGCCTTCCATCCTATGTTTGTAATAATTCTGTTTTTAATTTTACACCAATAAGCAATGTTGCAGGAGCAACATTTCCATGGACAAGAGCTGCTGTTGCAAACATTACTCCTGCAACAGGTAGTGGCACCGGTGATCCAAATGCAGTATTAAGCAATTCTACGGTAAACCCTATAAATGTTACGTATATGTATACGGTATCTGCTAACGGTTGCACAAGCGCGGCCATTCCTATAGGTATTACGGTTTATCCAACGCTTTCTTTAACAAGCAGTTTAACACCACCTAGTATATGCAGTGGAATCAACTTCAGTTATACCCCAACAAGTGCAACAGCTGGTGCAGGCTTTGATTGGACAAGAGCTTACAAAACAGGTATTGACAATGCTGCATCTCTTGGAACCGGAAATCCAAACGAAGTACTTCTCAATACATCAGCGAATCAAATAAGTGTCCCTTACATCTATACCACTTATATGTCTAATCATCGTTGTGGTGTTTCTCAAACTGTATCAGTAATTATTAAACCAATTCCAACATTAACGGTTTCAACAACACCGCCTGATTTATGTAGTGGTACAGCGTTCAGCTATACACCTGCAAGTCAAACTCCGGGCGCAACATTCACCTGGAGCAGACCAGCCGTAACAAATATTACACCTGCTACGAATACTGGCACAGGTAATCCTAACGAAGTACTTACCAATACAGGAACAGCAAATATTAATGTGACTTATGTTTATAACGTATCCGCCAATTCATGTACTGATCCTACGTCTTATAGCATAGTTGTTACCGTAAGAAATAATCCATTATTTACCAGCACATTAACACCGCCTGCAGTGTGCAGCGGAGTACCATTTAATTATAGTCCAACAAGTTCTACAGCAGGTGTAACATTCTCCTGGACAAGAGCTGCAGTATCAGGTATTGCTAATCCGGCAAGTTTGGGTTATTCAGATCCTTATGAAACATTAATCAATACTACCAATGCTCCGGTTGTAGCTACTTACATTTTTTCATTAACATATAATGGCTGTCTGAGTACCATCACTTATCCCGTTGCTGTTACTGTTAATCCTAGTCCTACTTTAACGAGTACGTTGACTCCTACCGTAATTTGTAGTGATTCGGTTTTCAATTACACACCTACTAGTGCAGTTTCGGGTGCAACCTTTAATTGGAGCAGGCAGGCTGTTATTGGTATAAGTAATGCAGCAGCCAGTGGTACATTTAAACCAAACGAAACTCTTGTTAATACTACTACAGGTACATTGAATGTCCAGTATCTTTATACCGTAACAGCTAATGGATGTACCAGCACTTCAACTTATAGTGTGGTTGTACCTGTTAAGATATGTGCTTGTATCCATTCCTTAAATAGTAGTTTAACTCCTGCACCAATTTGTAGTAACTCGGTTTTTAATTATATACCAACAAGCTCATCGTCAGGTGCAACTTTTGCGTGGTCAAGAGCCGCTGTAACCGGTATTACCAATGTAGCTGCTACGGGCAGTTTCAATCCGAACGAAACACTTATCAATACTACTACAGATACTATATCTGTCAGATACATTTATACTGTCACAGCCGGTTGTACCAATCCATTAACATTTAAAGTAGTTGTGATGGTAAATCCAACTCCAAAGTTAACCAGCACTTTAACACCAGCAAGTGTATGTAGCGGAGTAGCTTTCGCTTATACAGCTACAAGTGCAACAACTGGTGCAACATTTCCATGGAGCAGGGCTGTTGTTACAGGTATAAGTAATGCGGCTGCTAGCGGAACGGGAAATATTAATGAAACACTAACTAATACAACATCAGCACCTATTAATGTTACGTATGCATATAATGTGACAGCTAATGGTTGTAGTAATATTCAAAATGTAGTAGTAACTGTAAATCCAAAGCCAACCTTAAGCAGCACATTAACTCCTTCAGCGGTTTGTAGTGGTGATGTATTTAGTTATTCACCAACAAGTGCTACTGGTGGAACATCATTCGCATGGTCTAGAGCATTAGTAACGGGAATCAGCAATGCAGCTGCCACTGGCTCAGGTAATCCTACTGAAACGCTTATAAATACAACAGCAACTCCTAAAACGGTAACTTATATATATACCTTAACTGCAAGTGGTTGTGCAGGTCCATCAACGTATAGTGTAGCTGTTACAGTAAATCAGGTACCTTCATTAACAAGTTCATTAACACCTACGGCAATTTGCAGTGGCTCTACTTTCTACTATACACCAACAAGTGGTACTGCAGGAACATCGTTTGGATGGACAAGAGCAGCTGTTACTAATATTAGTAATCCATCAAGTTTTGGTACCGCTGATCCGGCAGAAGTGCTTGTTAATACATCTGCTGCAACTGTAAATGTTACTTACATTTATACGTTATCCGGTTTTGGTTGTATGAGCGGAACAGCGTATAATGTTGTTGTGCCGGTATATCCAAAACCTTTATTAACCAGTACTTTAACGCCTGCTGCAGTTTGTACAGGAACAGCATTCAGTTATACAGCAGCTAGTAGTACAACTGGTGCAACGTATGCCTGGACAAGGGCCGCAGTTGTGGGGATCAGTAATGCGGCTGCCAGTGGAACATCTAATGTGAGTGAAACACTTACCAATACTACAGCATCACCTATTAATGTTACATATATTTATACTGTATCCGCTAACGGTTGTACAAATCCATCAACTTATAGTGTAGTTGTTAATATAACTCCTATACCAACATTAAGCAGCAGTTTAACAGCACCCGCAATATGCAGCGGAGGTACTTTTAGTTATACTCCTACCAGTGCAACTCCTGGGGCAACGTTTTCCTGGGCGAGAGCTACAGTAACAAATATCAGTAATGCTGCAGCTGCTGGAGCAAACAGCCCTAATGAAGTGCTTACTAATACATCCGCTGCTCCGGTAAATGTTACCTACGTTTATACATTAGCAGCTAACGGATGTACAAATGCCACAACATATAGTGTTGTTGTGAGTGTTACTCCGGGTCCAACCCTTACCAGTACCTTAACGCCTACAGCAATATGCAGTGGTTCCGCTTTCTATTATACTCCAACCAGTGGAACTTCAGGAGCAACATTTACATGGGCAAGAGCTCTGCTGGCTGGAATTAGTAATCCTGCAAGCAGTGGTACAGGTGATCCGATAGAAACACTTACCAATACTTCAACATCTTCTAAAAGTGTTACGTATGTTTATACGGTTTCAGCTAATGGTTGCACAAGCGCTTCAACATACAGTGTTGTTATTGCTGTAAATCCATTACCGGTGCTTAGCAGTACATTAACTCCTGCAGCAATTTGTACAGGTACAGCTTTCAGTTATATTCCTGCAAGTACAACAGCTGGTGCAACATTTGCATGGTCAAGAGCTGCTGTAGTTGGTATAAGTAATGCTGCAAATAGTAATACAGGAAATCCTAATGAAACACTTACAAATACCACAACAAATGCCGTAAACGTTACATATGTTTATACAGTAACAGCTGCAGGCTGTACCAATCCTACTGCTTATAGTGTTGTGGTTACTGTAAATCCAATACCGGTTTTAAGTAGTAGCTTAACACCTCCGGCTATTTGCAGTGGTACCTCTTTCAGTTATACTCCTACAAGTGCAACAATAGGTACTTCATTTGCATGGAGTAGGGCAGTGGTGACTAACATTAGTAATGCTTTAGCCAATAATACAGGTAATCCAAATGAAACTCTAATTAATACTTCAACTTCACCTGTAAGCGTAACCTATGTATACACGCTAGCGGCATCAGGTTGTACAAATCCAACAACTTACAGTGTAGTGGTTGCTGTAAGTCCATTGCCAACATTAACCAGTACCCAATCCCCTGCCGCAATTTGTAGTGGAACAACGTTTAATTATACACCAACAGCACCTACCGCAGGTGTATCCTTTTCATGGACAAGAGCTGCAGTAACAGGGATTAGTAATGTGGCGAGTAGCAGTGTGGGTAACCCGAATGAGGTACTTACTAATACCACCGCTTCTCCTGTAAGTGTAACATATGTATATTCATTGTCCGCTAATGGTTGTACAAATCCAACGCCTTATAATGTAATAGTTCCTGTTAGTCCTGTACCATCCTTAAATAGTAGTTTAACGCCTACAGCTATCTGTAGCGGTGCAGTATTCAATTATACACCTACCAGTGCCACATCTGGTGCCACATTTACATGGTCAAGAGCAGTAGTATCAGGTATTAGTAATGGAGTTGGTAACGGATCAAATAATCCTGCCGAAACACTTGTTAATACAACATCAGCTACAGTAAATGTATCTTACGTTTATACGTTATCGGCTAGTGGTTGTACAAATGTTACAACCTATACAGTGGTTGTGCCGGTATATCCGGTTCCTACTTTATTTAGTACGCTAACGCCTACAGCTATTTGTAACGGTAATGTATTTAGTTATGTTCCAAGCAGCGCTACTTCTGGAGTTTCATTTGCATGGACAAGAACTGCAATAACTGGTATCAGCAACGCTACTGCCAGCAATACCGGTAATCCTAATGAAACACTTAATGATACAACAGCTTTCCCGGTAAATGTAACGTATAGTTATACTGTTTCTGCGAATGGTTGTACAAATGCAACTCCATACAGCGTTGTTGTTACTGTTAATCCAACTCCAAGATTAAGCAGTTCATTAACTCCTCCGGGTATCTGTAGTGGTGCAACCTTTAGTTATACACCAACAAGTGCAACTTCAGGTGTTTCTTTTTCATGGACAAGAGCTGCTGTTACTGGTATAAGTAATACAGCGAGTAGTAGTGTTGGAAATCCAAATGAAATTTTAAATAATACAACAATATCTCCGATAAATGTAACTTATATCTATACGTTATCTGCCAATGGTTGTGTAAATGCGACTCCTTATAATGTAGTTACATCTGTAAATCCAGCGCCTATATTAACCAGTACATTAGCTCCTTCTGCTATATGCAGTGGAACCGCATTTAATTATACTCCTACAAGTACAACAACCGGAGTAACTTATGGTTGGACAAGAACAACAGTGATTGGTATAAGCAATGCTGCAGCAAGTGGTGCAGGTAGCCCTGGCGAAATACTTTCCAATGTTACGGTAGCACCTATAAATGTTACCTATGTTTATACTTTATCAGCTAACGGTTGTATTAATCCTGTTACATATAATGTAGTGGTAACCGTAAATCCTTTACCAACATTAACCAGTAGTTTAACAAATGCTGCAATTTGCAGCGGTTCAATATTCACCTATACACCAACAAGTGCAACATCAGGAACTGCTTTTGCATGGAACAGACCGGTAGTAGGTTCTATTAGTAATGCTGTTGGTAATGGAACTGCAAATCCAAACGAAGTACTTACAAATATAACAGCAGCCACAGCAAATGTTACTTATGTTTATACTTTAACAGCCAACAGTTGTACCAATCCTACAACTTATAGTGTGGTTGTGCCGGTAAATCCTAGGCCGACTTTAAACAGCAGTGCGGCTCCACCCGCAGTTTGCAGTGGTACTCCGTTTAGTTACACACCCACAAGTGCAACCGCGAGTGTTTCATTTTCATGGACAAGAGCTGCTGTAGCCGGAATCAGTAATGCGGCCAGCGGTAGTATTGGTAATCCGAATGAAATACTTAATAATACAACCGCAGCTCCTATTAACGTAACTTATGTTTATTCATTAACCGCTAATGGATGTACAAATCCTACAACGTTTAATGTAATTGCTATAATAAATCCGATAGCTACATTAAGCAGTACGTTAGCTCCAAGTATTGTTTGTAGTGATTCAGTTTTTAACTATACTCCAACAAGTCCTGTATCTGGTGCAATATTTAACTGGTCAAGGGCGTCTGTTGCCGGTATAAGTAATGCTGCAGCAACCGGCACATCCAATCCGGCTGAGTATTTGTCAAATACAACAACAGGAACTTTAAATGTTACTTATATATATTCCGTTACTGCGAATGGCTGTTTAAATCCTACTACTTATAGTGTTGTTGTTCCTGTAAAAATTTGTGCTTGTACCCATTCATTAAGCAGTAGTTTAACACCTCCGGCAATATGCAGTAATACAGCATTTAATTATGTACCAACAAGTTTATCTCCTGGTGCTTCATTTGTTTGGACCAGACTTGCAGTAACTGGTATCAGTAATGTTGCCGGTACCGGATCTTACAATCCGAACGAAGTTCTTATTAATACTACGGTTGCTCCTATAAATGTTACGTATAGCTATTCGGTAACAGCAGGCTGTACAAATCCTGTTGCTTTTAATGTTGTTGTTAGAGTGAATCCTAGCCCGGTACTAACCACTACATTAACCCCAGCAGGTATTTGTAGTGGAGTAACTTTCAGCTATGCTCCAACAAGTGGAACAACAGGAGCAACATTTCCTTGGACAAGGGCTGTAGTTACAGGCATAAGTAACGCAGCCGGAAGTGGAACCGGAAGTGTTTCCGAAATACTTACCAATACTACATCAGCTCCAATAACTGTCACTTATATTTATAATGTAACAGCCAATAGCTGTAGTAATAATCAATTAGTGGTTGTAAGCGTAAATCCTGTTCCTACGTTAAGCAGTACCTTAGCACCTCCTGCTATTTGTAGTGGAGATGCTTTCAATTATTCTCCTACAAGTTTCACCGGTGGAGTAACATTCTCCTGGTCCCGATTGGTAGTTGCGGGTATCAGTAATGCATTTGGAAGTGGTACTGGTAATATCTCTGAAACACTTACCAATTCAACAGCAACCCCTAAAACGGTAACTTATGTTTATTCCTTATCTGCTAGTGGATGTACAAATGCAACTACTTACAGTGTAGCCGTTACGGTAAATCAGGTACCTTCATTAACTAGTTCATTAACTCCACCTGCAATATGCAGTGGCACAACGTTCTATTATACACCGGTAAGTGCGACTTCTGGCACCTCTTTCTCCTGGTCCAGAGCAGCCGTTTCAGGAATAAGCAATCCTTCAAGTATTGGTACTGCTGATCCTATTGAAACACTTATTAACACCGGCACAACCGCAGTGAATGTTACCTATGTTTATACGTTGTCTGGTTTTGGCTGTGTAAGCGGATCATCTTACAACGTGGTGGTTAGGGTTGATCCTAAGCCAACTTTAACAAGCAGCTTGACACCTTCAGCAGTATGTACAGGTTTGGTATTCAACTATACTCCAACAAGTGGTGTAACAGGTACTACTTTTGCATGGGCAAGAGCTGCAGTTTCAGGAATCAGCAATGCAGCAGGTAGTGGAACAGACAGTCCGGCTGAAACTCTTGTTAATACTACATCAGCACCTGTAAATGTTACCTATGTATATACTTTGGCCGCGAACGGTTGTACGAATCCAACAACCTATAGTGTGGTGGTTAATATAACTCCTATACCAACTTTGAGTAGCACATTAGCTCCTTCAGCTGTTTGTAGTGGTAGTCCTTTTAGTTATACCGCTACAAGTGCAACAATCGGAGCAACATACACCTGGACAAGAGCTGTTGTTACAAATATCAGCAATGCTATAGGAAGCGGTACAGGAAATGTTAGTGAAACACTTACAAATACTACCACTACTCCTGTAAATGTTACATACGTATATGCAGTGTCAGCTAACGGTTGTACAAATGCAACTACTTATAGTGTGGTTGTGAGTGTAACACCAAAACCAACCTTAAGCAGTGGTTTAGCGCCTTCGGGAATTTGCAGTGGTACAACTTTCTATTACACACCAACAAGTTCAACTGCAGGTGCAACATTTAACTGGACAAGAGCGTCAATAGGCGGTATTAGTAATCCAGCGACTTCCGGTACTGGAGACCCGGTTGAAACACTTATCAATACTTCAGCATCTCCTGTAAGTGCAACATACGTATATACAGTTTTAGCCAACGGTTGTTCCAGCGCTTCTACCTATAACGTAATTGTTCCTGTTCAACCGGTACCAGTATTAAGCAGTACATTAACACCAGCAGCAATGTGTACTGGCCTTAGTTTTAGTTATACACCTACAAGTACTACGGCAAGCACAACATTTACATGGACAAGGGCCGCAGTTGTCGGTATCAGTAATGCAGCTGCTGCAGGTTCAGCTAATCCAAGTGAAGTGCTTACCAATACAACATCATCACCTGTAAATGTTACTTACATATACACTTTAGCTGCGAATGGCTGTACCAACCCAACCACTTACAGTGTAGTAGTAAATGTTACTCCAGTGCCTACATTGAGCAGCAGTTTAACTGCTCCCGCAATATGCAGTGGAACAGTGTTCAATTATACACCAACTAGTGCAACTCCGGGTGCAACATTCTCCTGGTCAAGAGCTTCCGTAGCAAATATTAGTAATGCTTCTGCTACAGGAACAAATAGTCCGGCTGAAACACTAATAAACACTTCTACATCTCCTGTAAATGTTACGTATGTTTATACATTAGCTGCAAATGGTTGTACTAATGCCACCACTTATAGTGTAGTGGTTAGTGTTACTCCAGCACCTACTTTAAACAGTACTTTAACCCCGGGTGCAATATGCAGCGGTGCCTCTTTCTATTATGCACCAACAAGTGCAACATCAGGTGCATCCTTCTCATGGACCAGAACAGCGGTGGCTGGGGTTAGTAATCCAACAAGCGGTGGAACAGGAGATCCTATTGAAACACTTATCAATACTTCGGCAGCACCGGTAAATGTTACTTATGTGTATTCAGTGTCTGCTAACGGCTGTACAAGTACTTCTCCTGCTAACGTTGTTGTTGTTGTTAATCCAAAACCAACATTAGGCAGTTCTTTAACTAATCCTGCCATATGCAGCGGTACCACTTTCAGCTATACTCCAACCAGTACCACAACAGGTGCTTCATTTAACTGGACAAGAGCTGATATTGTCGGTATTAGCAATGCTGCTGCGAGTGGTGCAGGTGATCCGGCCGAAGTACTTACCAATACAACATCGTCACCTATTAATGTTACCTATATTTATACTGTTTCAGCCAATAGCTGTGCAAATTCATCTACTTACAGCGTAGTTGTACGTGTGAATCCTATACCAACCTTAAGCAGCAGTTTAAGTCCTACTCCAATATGCAGTGATTCAATTTTTAGTTATATACCAACCAGTGCGGTACCAGGTGCAACATTTACCTGGACAAGAGCTTTAGTAGGAGGTATATCTAACGCAGCTGGCAGTGGTTCTGGTAATCCGAACGAAGCGTTGTTTAATACAACAGCATCAGCTAAAAATGTTACCTATATTTATACGGTAGCTGCTAATGGTTGTACAAACCCTTCCACTTTTAGTGTTGTTTTAACTGTAAAAATTGCTTGTTTGTGTAACCATGCATTAAGCAGTACTTTAACTCCTCCTGCAATATGCAGCGGGGCACTTTTCAGTTATACTCCAACAAGTACATCTGCGGGAGCAACATATGCATGGACAAGAGCTGCAGTAACCGGTATCAGTAATGTATCCAGCAGTGGTGCAACCAATCCTAACGAAACACTTATAAATACTACTACATCTCCGATAAATGTTACATATCAGTATTCAGTTACGGCAAATGCTTGTACTAATTTAACTCCGTTTAGTGTAATTGTAACGGTGAATCCTACTCCTATATTGAGCAGTACATTAGCTCCAACAGCAATTTGTAGTGGTACCTCTTTCAGTTATCCTCCAACAAGTGCAGTGGGTGGTGCTTCCTATTCATGGACCAGAGCTGCAGTACCAGGTATTAGTAACATATTAGGCAGTGGAGTAAATAATCCGAATGAAATTCTTACGAATACAACAACAGCAGCGGTTAATGTAACTTACATTTATACCATTTCTGCGAATTCTTGTAATAACAACCAAAATGTAGTTATTAGTGTAAAACCAACACCTACATTGAATAGTAGTTTATCACCTCCTGCAGTATGTAGCGGTGTTGCATTTAGTTATGCACCTTCCAGTGCAACTACCGGTGCATCCTTTACATGGACCAGAGCCGCTGTAGTTGGTATCAGTAATGGACTTGATAATGGTACAGGTGATCCGAATGAAGTACTTATTAATACTACAGCTAATCCTATAAATGTAACTTATGCTTATAGTTCAGTAGCTAATGGTTGTGCAAGTGTTACACCTTCCAATGTAGTGGTTAGAGTTAACCCATCACCTACATTAAGCAGTTCTTTTACCCCTCCGAATATTTGCAGTGGAGGTACATTTAACTATACTCCAACAAGTGCAACAGTAGGTTCAACCTTTACATGGACGAGACCAGTAGTTGTAGGTATTAGCAATGGTTTTGGCAGTGGCGCAACTAATCCTAATGAAACACTTACCAATATTACCGCATCAAATGTAACAGCTACTTATGTTTATACGGTAACTGCAAATAGCTGTACAAATACAACAACATTTAGTGTTGATGTGATTGTTACTGCAGCTCCTACTTTAAGCAGTAGTTTAACGCCTCCAGCAGTTTGTAGTGGTTTACCTTTTAATTATGCGCCAACTAGTGCTACTTCGGGTGCAACGTTTACCTGGACAAGAGCGGCTGTTACCGGTATAAGCAATATTGCTGGCAGTGGTGCTGGTAATCCTGGTGAGACACTTATTAATACTGCAGGCAATCCTGTAAATGTTACTTATATTTATACTGTTACAGCCAATAGTTGTACAAATCCAAATACATTTAATGTTGTAGTTGCGGTAAATCATTTGCCTACATTAAGCAGCAGTATTTCACCTCCTGCAATGTGCAGTGGTACCGCCTTTAATTACAACCCAACAAGTGCTACAGCGGGTGCTTCATTTGCCTGGTCAAGAGCTTCAGTTGCGGGTATAAGTAATGTACCAGGTTTGGGTACTGGTAATCCAAATGAAACTCTTATCAATACTACAGCAAGTGCTGTGAATGTTACCTATATTTATACAGTAACAGCTAATAGCTGTACAAATCCAACAACCTTTAGTGTAATTGTTACTGTAAATCCAGATCCAACATTAATTAGTACTTTAAGCCCTGCTGCAATATGTAGTGGCACTTTCTTTAACTATAGTCCTTCATCATCAACTCCGGCTTCTACATTTGCATGGACCAGATTGGTTGTAACCGGTATTAGTAATGCACAAGGAAATGGTGCAGGTAATCCAAATGAAATACTTACTAATACAACGGTTGCCCCAATTGATGTTACTTATAATTATTCTGTTACTGCAAATGCTTGTACTAATCCGACAGTATATAATGTTGTTGTTAAGGTATATCCAACACCTACATTAAGTAGTAGTTCAACACCTCCTGCAGTATGCAGCGGTACTCCTTTTAGCTATTCACCAACAAGTGCAACAACAGGGGCCTCTTTTTCGTGGACAAGAGCTGTTGTTCCTGGTATTAGTAATGTTGCAGGAAGCGGCAATGGTAATCCGAATGAAACACTTGTTAATACTACTGCGGTTGCAGTAAGTGTTACATACACTTATACGATAACTGCCAATGGTTGTACAAATGCAACCACCTATAATGCAGTTGTTAGCGTTACACCTTCGCCAACGTTAAACAGTGTGTCAACAGCCCCAGCATTTTGCAGTGGAACAGCTTTCAGTTATACTCCAACATCTCCAACTACAGGAGCTACTTTTACATGGACAAGAGCAGTAACTGCTGGTATCAGCGAAATTGCCACTAGTGGTGCAGGTAATCCGAATGAAGTACTCAATAACATTACAGCGTCCCCTGTAAATGTCACTTATGTTTATACAGTGTCTGCAAGTGGTTGTACAAATCCAACAACCTTTAACGTAGTTGTTCCTGTAACTCCTGCGGCTACACTGAACAGCAGTTTAACGCCTCCTGCATTTTGCAGTGGTACGGCTTTCAGTTATATACCTGGTAGTTCAACATTGGGTGCTACATTTGCCTGGTCAAGAGCTTTAGTAACAGGTATTAGTAATATAGCAAACACTGGTGCGGGCAATCCTAATGAAATACTGAACAATACTACAACAGCTCCGGTAAGTGTAACATATGTTTATACGGTAACTGCTAATAGTTGTACAAATGTAAATACATTCAGTGTAGTGGTTGTTGTAAATCCAATACCAACATTAAGCAGCAGCTTAGCTCCTCCTCAAGTATGCAGTAGTACACCATTTGCTTATGGCCCTACAAGTGCAACATCAGGTGCAACATTTACCTGGGCGAGAGCTGCGGTAACGGGTATTAGTAACATATCAGCCAGTGGGGCGGGTAATCCAAATGAAACTCTTGTTAATACTACTGCTTTATCTGTTGATGCCACCTATATTTATACGGTAACAGCTAATGGCTGTATCAATTCAAATACATATAGTGTAGTTGCAACGGTTTATCCTGCTCCAATATTAACTAGCAGTTTAACGCCACCTACCATCTGCAGCGGTAATGTTTTTAGTTATACACCGATTAGTACAACTACTGGCGTATCCTTTGCCTGGGCAAGAGCAGCTGTAACAGGTATTAGTAATCTGTCTGCTTCAGGTGCTGGTAATCCTAATGAAATAATTACAAACACCACTGCAGCTCCAATAAATGTTACTTATGTTTATACCTTAACAGCGAATGGTTGTACAAATGCAACTACTTTCAATGTAGTTATTACAGTTACTCCAGCACCAACTTTAAGCAGCTCCTTAACTCCTCCTGCAATATGCAGTACTACACCTTTCAGCTACTCACCTGCAAGTACCACTCCTGGTGCTTCATTTGCATGGTCAAGGCCTGCTTTGACTGGAATAAGTGAAGCTGCTAGCAGCGGTACAGGTAATCCAAATGAAGTTCTTACCAATACAACTGGTGCTCCTCTTAATGTGACATACATTTATACTGTTTCGGTTAACAGTTGTACAAATCCAACAACTTTCAGCGTAGTTGTTAATGTATTTATAGCACCGGAATTAAGCAGCAGTTTAACTCCTCCAACTATATGTACAGGTTCCACATTCAGTTATGGACCAACAACTTCAACACCTCCGGGAACATTTGCATGGACAAGAGCAGCGGTATCCGGAATAGATAATGTAGCTGCAAGTGGTACTGGTAATCCAAATGAAATACTTGTAAATTCAACTTCATCACCAATAAATGTAACTTATCAATATACGGTTTCGGCTAATGGATGCGTTAATCCAACACCTTATGCTGTAGTTGTAATTGTAAGTCCAAGACCTACACTTAATAGCAATTTAAATCCAGCACCAGTTGTTTGTGGTGCCCCTTTTAATTATACTCCAACCAGTTCAACTGGTAGTGCAGCATTCTCCTGGACAAGAGCTGTTGTATCAGGTATTAGTAATATTGCTGCCAGTGGAACTGGTAATCCGGGTGAAACGCTTAACAATACAACGGATTCTCCAATAAATGTTACTTACGTTTATACTGTATCAGCAAACGGTTGTGCTAACCCGACTACTTTTAGTGTTGTGGTTGCAATCAATCCTACACCTACATTAAATAGCAGTTTAACTCCTCCTGCAATATGCAGCGGTGCTACAGTAACATACACTCCAACAAGTGCAACAATAGGAGCAACATTTACCTGGACCAGGGCAGCGGTGTCTGGTATTAGCAATATAGCTGGTAGTGGAACAGGTAATCTGAATGAAACGCTTACCAATACATTTACAACAACTGTAAATGCTACCTATGTATATACCGTATCTGCTAACGGTTGTACAAATCCGGTAACATTTAGTGTAGTTGTTCCTGTGTATCCAAATCCGGGATTAAATAGTACTGCTACAGCCCCACCAATTTGTAGTGGAACCACCTTCAGTTATACACCTACCAGTGCGACACCTAGCGCATCTTTCGCTTGGTCGAGAGCAGCGGTGACTGGAATAACAGAAGTTGCGAATAGTGGTGCTGCTAATCCTAGTGAAATTCTTACTAACACTACCAGTGCGCCTATCAATGTTACTTACGTTTACACGGTGACAGCTAACGGATGTACTAATTTAACAACCTATAATGTGGTTGTTTCAATAAAACCGATCCCGCAATTAAGCAGTAGTTTAACACCTGCTGCTGTTGTATGCGGTGCGCCTTTTAGTTATACTCCAACAAGTGGAACAACAGGAGCTACTTATGCTTGGACAAGAGCAGTTGTAGCGGGTATTAGTAATATTGCAGCGGCTGGCGCTGGTAATCCAAATGAAACGCTTAATAATTCTACAGTAAATGCTATAAATGTTACTTACGTTTATACTGTTTCCGCTAATGGTTGTGTGAATGCATCACCGTTCAATGTGATTGTTGCTATAAATCCTACACCAATATTAAACAGTACATTAACTCCTCCTGCAATATGCAGCGGTACAGCCTTTAATTATGATCCTACAAGTGCTACTTTTGGAGCATTGTTTTCTTGGACCAGAGCAGCTGTAACAGGTATCAGTCAGGGAACCGCAAGTGGAACAGGTAATCCATTGGAGATACTTACGGATACTACGGTGGCTCCTGTAAGTGTTAATTATGTTTATACATTATCTGCAAACGGATGTACAAATCCAACTACTTTTACAGTAGCAGTAACGGTAAATCCTAAACCAAAATTAAACAGCAGTTTAACAGCTCCTGCAATTTGTAGTGGTACAACTTTTAGTTATGCTCCAACGAGCTCAACAACAGGTGCATCGTTTGCGTGGACAAGAGCTGCTGTTACTGGTATAAGCAATATATCAGGCAGTGGTACCGGAAATCCATCAGAAATACTTAACAGCACTGCAGGACTTCCTACAAATGTTACTTACGTATATTCAGTTACTGCTAATGGATGTACAAACGCGACTACTTATAGTGTTGTAGTTGCCGTAAATCCAACTCCGGTAATAAACAGCAGTTTAAGTCCTCCTGCAATTTGTAGTGGTACATTATTTTCTTATACTCCAACAAGTCCAACAACTGGTGCCTCTTTTTCATGGACACGCGCTGCGGTAACTGGTATCAGTAACATTAATGCCCTTGGTATTAACAGTCCAAACGAAACACTTATTAATACGACAACAGACCCTGTTAATACTACTTATATCTATACTGTATCGGCTAATGGTTGTTCAAATCCAACAACATATAGTGTTGTTCTTGCTGTTAATCCTGCGGCAGGAGTGAGCAGTAGTTTGGCTCCACCTGCTATTTGTAATAATACGGCTTTCAATTATACTCCGATAAGTTTAACCGCAGGTTCATCATTTGCATGGACAAGAAATGTAACAGCGGGTATTAGTAATAGCGCAGGTAGCGGTATAGGTAATCCAAATGAAAACTTAAATAATACATCAGGATCTGCAATAAATGTTACTTATGTTTATGCTGTATCGGCTAATGGTTGTACCAATCCAAATACATATAGTGTTACGGTTACTGTAAATCCAACACCAACATTAAGCAGCAGTTTAACAACCCCGGATATTTGTAGTGGAACATCTTTCAGTTATGTGCCAACAAGCACGGTAGGGGGGGCTTCATTTTCATGGACGAGAGCTGCAGTACCAGGTATTAGTAATGTTTCTGGCAGCGGTATCGGTAATCCAAACGAAATACTTAATAATACAACAGGGGCAGCCGTAAATGTTACTTATGTATACACTGTATCTGCCAATCTTTGTACAAATCCATCAACTTATAGTGTAGTTGTTGCTGTAAATTTTGCACCAAGATTAACCAGTACATTGAATCCTAGTGCAATGTGTAGTGGTAACAGCTTTAATTACACTCCTGTAACAAATACTCCACCGGCAACCTATACTTGGACAAGAGCAATAGTAGCAGGGGTTAGTAATATCGCAGGTTCAGGTGCCGGTTCTATCAGTGAAACTCTTACGTTGTCTGATACTATACCAAAACAGGTTACTTACGTATATACGGTTTCGAATAGTCTTTGTACAAACGTAACAACGTACAGTGTTGTAATTACTGTAAACAAACCTTGTATTTGTAACCATTCTTTAAGCAGTACGTTAGCCCCACCAGCTATTTGTAATAATACTGCTTTCAATTATATCCCTGAAAGTGCAACCTCCGGTGCAACTTTTGCCTGGACAAGAGCAGCTGTAGCGGGTATTACTCAGGCTGCGAACAATGGCACCTCTAATCCGTTAGAAGTATTAACAAATACAACAGCCAATCCAATTAATGTTATTTACAATTATTCAGTAACGGCAAATAGCTGTACAAATCCAACAACTTTTGATGTGGTTGTAACCGTAAATCCAACTCCATTATTGAGCAGCTCATTAACGCCTCCACAAATATGTAGTGGCCTTGTATTTACTTATGTTCCAACCAGTCCAACATTAGGTGCAACATATTCATGGACAAGACCTGTAGTAATAGGGATTAGCAATGCAGCTGGTATAGGTACCGGGAATGTGAATGAAATATTAACCAATATAACTCCTGGATTAATAACTGTGACATATGAATACACAGTATCTGCTAATGGTTGTACAAATCCATCTACTTATATTGTTTTAGTTGATGTAATTCCTGCTCCAACGTTAAGCAGTACATTGGTACCTCCTGCAATATGCAGTGGTTCGGCTTTCAACTATACACCAACCAGCGCAACAGCGGGTGGATCATTTGCCTGGACAAGGGCTGCAATAGGTGGTATAAGTAATATCGCTGGAAGTGGTTTGGGAGATCCGAATGAAATTCTTATCAATACAAGTCCATCACCGGTAAATGCTACTTATGTTTATACGGTATCCGCTAATGGTTGTACAAATCCAATCACTTATAGTGTTGTAGTAACGGTATATCCAACACCTACGTTAACAAGTACATTAGCGCCTCCTGCAATATGCAGTGGAGCAACATTTATTTATGTGCCTTCAAGTGCAACAGCAGCAGTAGCGTTTGCCTGGACAAGAGATGCTGTAGCAGGTATAGATAATTTAGCTGGCAGCGGAACAGGTAATCCTAATGAGATATTAACCAATTCAACCACAAGTCCTTTAATTGTTACTTATGTATATACATTGTCAGCTAATGGTTGTACGAATGCGACAACTTATAGTGTTGATGTGACAGTTAACCCAACACCGAAATTAAGCAGCACATTAACTCCTGCAACAATATGCAGCAACAATGTTTTCCATTATTCACCTTCCAGCGCAACAACAGGTTCAACGTTCCAATGGACAAGAGTTTCTTTGGGAGGGCTTGCTGAATTACAAGCTAGTGGTACAAATGATCCGAACGAAACACTTACTAATTTAACTACGTTCCCGCTGTATGTTACTTATACGTATCAGATTACTGCTAACAACTGTTCATATAATCAAAATGTTGTAGTTGGTGTAAATCCGACTCCACTATTAACAAGTAGTTTAGCGCCTCCTGCAATATGCAGCGGTACTTCGTTTAACTATAACCCACTCAGTGGAACAGCGGGTGCGACTTTTGCATGGTCAAGGGCAGCTGTAGCAGGTATCAGTAATGCTACTGGAAGTGGTGCAGGTAATCCTAATCAGATACTTATCGATTCAACTGCTTCACCGGTTTCGGTAACCTATGTTTATTCAGTAACTGCAAACGGTTGTACCAATCCAACAGCTTATAGTGTAGTTGTAACGGTAAATACTCCACCCGTATTGAGCAGTACACTTACACCTCCTGCTATTTGTAATGGTACTGCATTCTATTATTTACCAACCAGTGCAACCACAGGTACTTCCTTCTTATGGTCAAGAACTGCAGTAGCGGGTATTAGCAATCCGACCAGTGTTGGTTCAGGTGACCCTATAGAGATACTTAATAATACAACGTTGCTTCCTGTAAATGTTACATACGTTTATACTGTATCTGCAAATGGTTGTGGAAATAATCAGAATGTTGTTGTTACCGTAAATCCAACACCAACTTTAAGCAGCACATTGGCTCCTTCAGCAATATGCAGTGGTACTACTTTCAATTACACGGCTACAAGTGCAACACCAGGTGCAACTTTCAGCTGGTCAAGAATTTCTGTTATCGGAATCAGTAATGCACCAAGTACCGGTACCGGTGATCCAAATGAAGTACTAATTAATACAACTCCTGGTCCTATAAATGTAACTTATGTTTACATAGTATCTGCTAATGCTTGTACTAATCCTACTTCATACAGTGTAGTAGTGTTAGTGAATCCAACACCAATATTAAGCAGTACTTTAACGCCTCCTGCAATATGCAGTGGATCTGTATTTAGTTATACTCCAACAAGCGCAACTCCAGGTACATTTGCCTGGACCAGAGATGCGATTTCAGGAATCAGTAATACAGCAAATACAGGAAGTGGTAATCCAAATGAAACGTTGGTTAATACTACTGCAGCTCCTATCAATGTTACTTATGTGTATATAGTAACTGCCAACGATTGTACTAATCCAACGGCTTATAGTGTTGTAGTTGCTGTTAACCCATTGCCAACGTTAAGCAGCAGCATAACTCCTCCTGCAATTTGCAGTAACACATCATTCAATTATGTGCCTACCAGTGCTACTCCGGGAACATCATTTACATGGACAAGAGCTTTGGTTGCAGGAATTACCAATGCTGCTGCTAACGGAATTGATGACCCTAATGAAACTCTTGTTAATTCAACAGCAGCTCCGATAAACGTAACTTATATTTATAAATTAGCTGCAAATGGATGTGCTAACCCAACCAGCTATAGTGTAGTTGTTTCAGTTAATTTAAGCTGCGTATGTAATCATTCTTTAAGCAGCAGTCTTGCACCTCCTGCAATATGCAGCGGTTATACGTTCTCTTACACACCAACAAGTACATCTTTGGGTGCTACATTTGCATGGACAAGAGCAGCGGTAGCAGGTATAAGCAATACAACAGCAAGTGGTACTGAGGATCCAAATGAAGTACTGGTAAATACTACAGCTAATCCTATAGATGTTACTTATAATTATCTTGTAACGGCAAATAGCTGTACCAATCTAATTGTATATAGTGTGGTTGTAACGGTGAATCCAACACCAACCTTAAGCAGTAGCATAACGCCTCCATCAATTTGTAACAGTACAGCCTTTAATTATACGCCAACAGGAACAACTGCAGGTGCTTCTTATGCATGGGCAAGGGCAGGAGTTATTGGTATTAGTAATCCATTAGCTAGTGGCATTGGAAACCCTATTGAAACCCTTACTAATATAACTGTGAACCCGATAGATGTAATATATGCATATACAGTATCGGCTAACGGTTGTACTAATTCAACTCCTTATAATGTGGTTGTGACTGTTAAACCTGCTGCAACATTAAGCAGTACACTAACACCTCCGGCTATATGCAGTGGTACAACTTTCAGTTATACTCCAACCAGTGCAATCGCAGGTGCAACTTATGACTGGACAAGAGCAGCGGTAGCAGGTATCAGTAATTTAGCGGCAAGCGGAACGGATGATCCAAATGAAATTCTTACTAATATAACTCCTACACAAGTATCTGTTACTTATGTTTATACTGTTACTGCAAATGGTTGTGCAAACCCAATCACTTATAATGTGGTTGTAATTGTATATCCGAAACCAACATTAAGTAGCAGTTTGGCTCCTCCTGCAATATGCAGCGGTACGATTTTTAGTTATGTTCCTAGCAGTGCAACAACTGGTGCATCATTTACCTGGAGCAGAGCAGTTATAGGTGGTATAAGCAATATAATAGGTAATGGAACTGGTGCTCCCAATGAAATTCTTACTAATACTACAGTAGCTCCGATAGCAGTTACCTACGTTTATGCAGTAACCGCCAATGGTTGTACCAATACCAGCAGTTACAGTGTAATTGTAACTGTAAATCCAACACCAACGTTAAGTACTACCTTGACACCTGCAGCAATATGCAGTGGTACAACGTTCAATTATGTACCTAATAGTGCAACGGCTGGTGCAAGCTTTAACTGGAATCGTCCACCAGTAACTGGTATCAGTCAGGCGTCAACAAGTGGTACAGGAGATCCTGCTGAACTTTTAACTAATTTAACGACATTCCCATTATATGTGACTTACGTTTATACTATTACTGCAAATGGTTGTTCGTATAATCAGAATGTTGTTGTAACAGTTAACCCGAATGCCACTCTAAGCAGCAGTATCACACCTCCTGCAATATGCAGTGGAACGGCCTTTAATTATACAGCTACCAGCGGTACCTCTGGTTCAACTTTTGCATGGACAAGGGCGGTTGTGGCGGGTATCAGTAATGTGGCTGCTAATGGTGTTGGCAATCTGAATGAAACATTAATTGATACAACAGCATTCCCTGTTGCAGTTACTTATATTTATACGGTATCAGCAAATAGCTGTTCTAATCCGACAACTTTTAGTGTTGTTGTAAACATAAATCCGACTCCAACTTTGAGCAGTACATTAACTCCTGCTTCCATTTGTAATGGTACTGCATTTTATTATTTGCCTACAAGCTCCATACCTGGTGCAACATTTACCTGGACAAGAGCTTCCGTAGCAGGTATAAGTAATCCAAGCAGTTTGGGTAATGGTGACCCGATTGAAACACTTAATAATACAACTGCTAATCCGGTTAATGTAACTTATATTTATACAACGTCCGCTAACGGTTGTGTTAAAAATCAAAATGTAGTTGTGCCGGTAAATCCAACTCCAATTTTATCGAGTACGCTTGCTCCTCCTGCTATATGCAGTGGTACAGCCTTTAATTATACAGCAAACAGCACTACTTTGGGCGCTAGTTATAACTGGTCAAGAGTATCAGTAATAGGAATCAGCAATGCTGGAAGCACTGGTACCGGAGATCCTAATGAAACACTTGTTAATACTACACCTGCTCCGGTGAACGTTACTTATATTTATACCGTATCAGCAAATGGATGTACTAATCCAACTGCATATAGTGTAGTTGTTCTTGTTAATCCAACACCAACATTAAGCAGCACTTTAACACCTCCGGCCATTTGCAGTGGTTCAGTGTTCAATTATATACCAACAAGTGCTACACCTGGTACATTTGCATGGGTAAGAGCAGTGGTAGTGGGAATTAGCAATGGGGCAAACACGGGAAGTGGTAATCCTGCGGAAACATTAGTCAATACATCCTCGGCTCCGGTAAGTGTTACTTATGTTTATACTGTAACAGCAAATGGTTGTACTAATCCAACAGCTTATAGTGTAGTTGTTGTGGTTAATCCGATGCCAACGTTAGGCAGCAGTGTAACGCCTCCGGCAATCTGTAGTAACACATCGTTTAATTATGTTCCAACAAGTACAACAATAGGTACATCATTTACATGGACAAGGGCATTGTTAGCCGGCATCAGTAATTCAGCGGCTAACGGTATCGATGACCCGAATGAAATTCTTGTCAATACAACCGCTGCTCCTATAAATGTAACTTATATATATAAGTTAGCGGCTAATGGCTGTACAAATCCAACCAGCTATAGCGTAGTTGTTTCAGTGAACCTAAGCTGCGTATGTAATCATTCTTTAAGCAGCAGTTTGGCACCGCCTCCAATATGCAGCGGTAACGTTTTTGCCTATACACCTGCGAGTACAACAGCTGGTGCCACTTTTGCCTGGACAAGAGCAGCAGTTACCGGAATAAGTAATACTACAGCTAGTGGTTCTGGTGATCCGAACGAAACATTGGTTAATACAACAGCAAGTCCGATAAATGTTACTTATGACTACCTTGTATCGGCAAACAGCTGTACCAATGCAATTGTATATAGCGTGGTGGTGACAGTTAACCCAACACCAACATTAACAAGCAGTTTAGCTCCTCCGGCTATTTGTAACGGAACAGCGTTTAATTACACACCAACAGGTGCAACAAGCGGTGCTTCTTATACATGGTCAAGAGCTGCTGTTATAGGAATCAGTAATCCATTAGGTAGTGGAATTGGTAACCCGATTGAAACACTAACAAATATTACAGCGAATCCAGTAGATGTAACGTATGCTTATACAGTAGCTGCAAATGGTTGTACTAATCCAACTATTTATAATGTGATTGTAACTGTAAAACCTGCCGCAACACTTAGCAGTACATTAACACCTCCTGCAATATGCAGTGGTACTTCATTTAGCTATAATCCAACAAGTGCAATTGCGGGTGCTACATTTGCCTGGTCCAGAACAGCAGTAGCAGGTATTACAAATATCACGGCTAGTGGTTCAAATGATCCAAATGAAACTCTTACAAATACAACAGTTTCTCCGGTAAATGTTACGTATGTGTATACTGTGTCCGCCAATGGTTGTGCAAATCCAAGTACTTACAGTGTTGTTGTTGTTGTAAATCCGAGACCAACATTAAGCAGTTCAGCTGCACCGTCAGCGATTTGTAGTGGTACGGTTTTCAATTACATTCCTGCAAGTGCTACAACAGGTGCATCATTTACATGGACAAGAGCAGTTGTAGTAGGTATAAACAATGTAATTGGCAGTGGTACAGGTGATCCAAATGAAACGCTTATAAACACAACGGTTAATCCGGTGAATGTAACTTATGTGTATGCTGTATCGGCTAATGGCTGTACTAATTCAAGTACTTATAATGTAGTTTTAACTGTAAATCCAACACCAACTTTAAGTAGTTCTTTAAGTCCTGCAGCAATATGCAGCGGTACTACTTTCAATTACACACCTAATAGTGCAACTTCGGGTGCAAGCTTCAGTTGGAGCCGTCCACCGGTGACAGGTATCAGTCAACCATCAACAAGTGGTTCAGGAGATCCTAATGAAACTCTTACTAATCTGATATCGTTTCCAAATGCGGTTACATACAATTATACTGTATTGGCTAATGGTTGTCAGAATAATCAAAGTGTAATTGTAACTGTTAATCCAAGACCTACTTTAAGCAGCAGTATATATCCTCCATCTATATGCAGTGGTGCAGCATTTAGCTATACACCAGAAAGCGCAACGGTTGGAGCGGCTTTCGCATGGTCAAGGGCATCAGTTTTAGGAATAAGTAATGCAACTAATACAGGTGTAGGTAATCCGAATGAAACGCTTATCAACACAACTGCAGCACAAGTAAATGTGGCATATGTTTATACCATTTCGGCAAATGGATGTACAAATCCTACTACAACTACACTAGTTGTAACTGTTAATCCTTCTTTAGCATTAAGCAGCAGCCTTTCACCACCTGATATTTGCAGCGGTTCAACTTTCTATTACTTACCAACGAGTGCTACAGCAGGTGTTTCTTTCAGCTGGACGAGGGCCGCAGTAGCAGGTATCAGTAATCCAACCAGTTTGGGTACAAGTGACCCTATTGAAAATCTTATTAATACAACGGCTGATCCGGTAGTAGTTACTTATGTTTATTCTGTATCAGCCTTTGGATGCAGTAGTAATCAAAATGTAAATGTGACTGTAAATCCGAATCCAACTTTAAGCAGTTCATTAACTCCTCCTGCAATATGCAGTGGTTCAGTACTGAATTATACTCCAACTAGTTTAAGTACAGGGGTGTCTTTCTTATGGACAAGAGCTGCTGTAATAGGAATCAGCAATGCGGCCAGCAGTGGTACCGGAAATTTAAATGAAACATTGGTAAATACTACTTCTGCCCCTTTAAATGTAACCTATATTTATACGCTATCTGCTAATGGCTGCAGTAATCCAATAACATACAGTGTAGTTGCCCTTATAAATCCGACACCAGCTTTAAGCAGTACTTTGGCTCCACCGGCTATTTGCAGTGGAACAGTATTTAATTATACACCAACCAGTGCAACACCTGGAACATTTGCATGGACAAGAGCAATAGTAATTGGTATTAGTAACCCGATTGGGTCAGGAACAGGTAATCCGAATGAAACATTAATTAATACTTCATCAGCCCCTGTAAACGTTACTTATGCTTATACCGTATCTGCAAATGGTTGTACTAATCCTTCACCTTTTAATGTAATTGTTATAGTTAATCCTATTCCAACATTAAACAGTACAGTAACGCCTCCTGCGATTTGCAGCAATACTGTTTTCAATTATTCACCTACAAGTGCAACAATAGGAACATCATTTGCATGGACAAGATTAACAGTTGCAGGTATAAGCAATGCTCCATTCAACGGTACTGGTAACCCGAATGAGGTTCTTGTTAATACAACTTCAAGTCCAATTGATGTAACTTATACTTATACTTTGGCTGCTAATGGCTGTACTAATCCAAGTGCGTATAGTGTGATTGTTTCGGTTAATTTAACATGTGCTTGTAACCATTCTTTAAGTAGCAGTTTGGCTCCTCCTGCAATATGCAGTGGTACGCCTTTCAATTATATTCCGGCAAGTCCTTCGGCAGGTGCTACGTTTGCATGGTCTAGGGCAATTGTACCAGGAATCAGTAATGCTGCAAATAGTGGAGCGGGTGATCCTAATGAGACGCTGGTTAATACCACATCCAATCCAATTAATGTTAGTTATGATTATTTGGTAACTGCAAACAGCTGTACTAATGCAATTGTTTATAGTGTAATTGTAACGGTGAATCCAACTCCGAAATTGAGCAGCAGTATTTCACCTCCTGCTATTTGTAGCGGTGTTATGCTTAATTATTCGCCTGCAGGTGCAACAGCAGGTGCAGCGTATGCATGGGCAAGGGCAACGGTAATAGGAATTAGTAATGCTGCGGCCAGCGGTACCGGTAATCCTTTGGAGACACTTACCAATATTACTGCAAACCCTGTAAGCACTACTTACTTATACACTGTATCTGCTAATGGCTGTACGAATTCAAATACCTATAGTGTAGTTGTTACGGTTACACCAGCAGCAACTTTAAACAGTAGTTTAACACCTCCTGCAATATGCAGCGGTACAGCATTTAATTATATTCCATCCAGCGCAATTGCAGGTGCTTCATTTGACTGGACCAGAGCAGCGGTTGCTGGTGTAACGAATATGTCCGGAAGCGGAACGGATGACCCTAGCGAAACACTTACAAATACAACAGCATCACCAGTAAATGTTACTTATATTTATAGTGTGTCTGCTAACGGTTGTGGAAGCGCAGCTCCATATAATGTAGTTGTTCCGGTTAACCCTACGCCAACTTTAAGCAGTTCGTTAGCACCTCCTGCAATATGCAGTGGTACTGTGTTCAACTATTTGCCTGGTAGTGTTACTGCTGGTGCAACATTTACCTGGGCAAGAGCAGCTATTCCAGGCATAAGTAATTCTCCTGCTAATGGTGCGGGTGATCCAAATGAAACTCTTATTAATACAACTGCAGCTCCTGTAACTGTTACATATACTTATACCGTTTCTGCTAATAGCTGTATTAATCCGGCAACCTATAATGTGAATGTAGTTGTAAATCCAACTCCAACTTTAAGCAGCAGTTTAAATCCTTCAGCAATATGCAGCAACACACTATTTAATTATATTCCCGCTAGTGCAACAGCAGGTACAAGCTTTGGTTGGAACCGTGCCCCTGTAACAGGAATTAGTGAGGCCGCAGCAAGTGGAACAGACGATCCGAATGAAACACTTACTAACTTGACAACATTCCCGAATTCGGTTTCATATAGCTATACACTATTGGCTAATGGTTGTCAGAATAATCAGAATGTAGTGGTGACGGTTAATCCTAAACCAACATTGAGCAGCAATACGGTGTTACCTTCTATATGTAGTGGTGCAACATTTAGTTATACAGCAACCAGCCCAACCACTGGAGCATCCTTTAACTGGACCAGAGCGCAAGTTCCGGGTATCAGTAATTTAGCTGGTAGTGGGGCAGGAGATCCAAACGAAGTGCTTACTAATACAAGTGCGGCATCAGTAAATGTATCTTACATATACACTGTTTCTGCAAATAGTTGCGCAAATCCATCAACTTACACTTTAGTTGTAACTGTTAATCCAACATTAATATTGAGCAGCAGTTCATTACCTCCTGCAATTTGCAGTGGTACAACTTTCTATTATTTACCAGCAAGTTCTACACCAGGAGCATCATTTACCTGGACAAGAGCAGCGGTTGCTGGTTTAAGTAATCCAAGCAGTTTGGGTACTGGTGACCCTATTGAAACTCTTATTAATACCACAGCACTTCCTGTAAATGTCACTTATGCTTATACATTATCTGCCAACGGTTGCAGCAGTATTCAAAATGTTGTTACCACTGTTAATCCAACACCTGTTTTAAGCAGTACGTTGGCTCCTACTGCTATATGCAGTGGTACAACTTTTAATTATAATCCGGCCACTGTAACTCCTGGTGCCGCTTATGCATGGTCAAGAATAGCGGTAATTGGTATTAGTAATATAGCAGGCAGTGGATTGGGAGATCCGAACGAAACACTAGTTAATACTACATCAGCTCCTTTAAATGTAAATTATGTTTATACGATATCGGCTAATGGCTGCACTAATCCTACTGCATACAGTGTTGTAGCTCTTGTAAATCCTACACCAGCTTTAAGCAGCAGTTTAACTCCTCCGGCTATTTGCAGTGGTTCAGTATTTAATTATATACCAACAAGTGCTACACCGGGAACCTTCGCATGGACTAGAGCTACAGTAATTGGCATTAGTAATGCTCCGGCAACAGGTAATGGCAATCCTAATGAAGCATTAATAAATATTTCAACAGCTCCTGTAAATGTTACTTATGCTTACACTGTAACTGCTAATGGTTGTACCAATCCAACAGCCTTTAGTGTGGTTGTTGCGGTTAATCCAATTCCAACTTTAAGCAGTACTACAACCCCTTCTGCTATTTGCAGTAACACGGTATTCAGTTATATACCAGGAAGTGCAACAATAGGAACATCGTTTGCATGGACAAGATCAATGGTTGCAGGAATAAGCAATTCATCAGCGAGTGGTACAGGAAATCCAAATGAAATACTTTCCAATACTACGTCTGCTGCTATTGATGTAACCTATATTTATACATTATCAGCAAATGGCTGCACTAATCCAACTACAGATAGTGTAATTGTTTCGGTTAATTTAAATTGTGCTTGTAATCATTCTCTAAGTAGTAGTTTAGCGCCTCCTCCTGTATGTAGCGGTGTGGCATTTAATTATATTGCCACCAGCTTATCGCCAGGAGCTTCCTTTACCTGGTCAAGACCATTAGTTTCCGGCATCACTAATGTAGCTGCAAATGGAACAGGGGATATAAATGAAACATTGATCAATACAACAGTTAATCCTGTTCTGGTTACCTATAATTATCAGGTAACAGCAAACAGTTGTACCAATACAATTATATATAGTGTAGGTGTAACAGTTAACCCAACACCAAACTTTACAAGCAGTCTGGCACCTCCTGATATGTGTAATGGCGGAACATTTAATTATACTCCAATTGGAGCAACTTCAGGTTCATCATTTGCATGGTCAAGGGCAATAGTGATTGGAATTAGTAATGCACCAAACAGTGGTATTGGTAACCCGCTTGAAACTCTGAATAACATATCTCCAAATGGTGTAACTGTAAGATATGTATATACTGTAGCTGCTAATGGCTGTAACAATCCAACGCCTTACAATGTGGATGTAATTGTTAAACCATCTGCAACCCTAAGCAGTTCATTATCGCCTCCTGCAATATGCAGTGGTAATATGTTTAGCTATTCACCTACAAGTGCAATAAGTGGTGCAACATTCAACTGGACAAGAGCAGCTATTGCAGGTATTAGTAATTCAGCGGCTTCTGGTGCTGATGATCCGGCCGAAGTTCTAATTAATACAACCGTATCACCGGTAAATGTTACTTATGTATATTCAGTATCTGCAAATGGTTGTTCTAATCCAAACACATTTAGTGTAGTTGTTTCTGTGAATCCAACACCTGCATTGAACAGTACGCTTACTCCGCCAGCTATCTGCAGTGGTACAACATTTAATTATACTCCAACTAGTGCAACAGCCGGTGCAACCTTTACATGGTCTAGAGCAGCGGTTACGGGCATAAGCAATGGTTTAAGTAATGGTACAGGTGATCCTAACGAAACGCTTACCAATACTTCTGTTGCACAGGTAGCAGTTACTTATGTGTACGCTGTAACTGCGAATGGCTGTAGTAATTCAACCACTTATAGTGTGGTTGTAAATGTGAATTCTACTCCAACATTAAGCAGTACATTAAGCCCTCCTGCAATATGCAGTGGTGCAACATTTAATTATTCTCCAGGCAGTTCTACATCGGGTGCCAGCTTCAACTGGTATCGCGCTCCTATAACAGGTATCAGCCAGGCAACAGCGAGTGGTTCAGGAAATCCAGCCGAAATGCTGACTAACCTAACAACATTCCCAACTCCGGTTACTTATGTTTATTCTGTAGTTGCAAACGGTTGCCAGAATAATCAAAATGTAACGGTTATTGTTAATCCTACTCCATTAATGAGCAGCAGTATTGCTCCTGTATCCATATGCAGTGGCGCAGCTTTCAATTATACCCCGGCAAGTTTAACTGCGGGTGTATCATTTGCATGGACAAGAGCTGGAGTAGCAGGAATCAGTCAAGCTACGAATAGCGGTACAGGAAATCCAAATGAAATTCTGACAAACACAACCTCTGTTCCTGTAAGCGTTACCTATATATATACGTTAGCTGCGAATAGCTGTACAAATGCAAGTACATTTAGTATTGTTGTTACTGTGAATCCTATTCCAACATTGACAAGTACATTAACACCTTCAGCAATATGTAATAACACCGCGTTCTACTATTTACCAACAAGTTCGGTTCCAGGAACTTCATTCTCGTGGACAAGAGCAGCTGTTACAGGCATCAGTAATCCTGCAAGTATTGGAACGGATGATCCGATTGAAACACTTACCAATACAACAACGGCTCCTGTACATGTTATTTATGTTTATACATTGTCAGCAAATGGTTGCACCAATCCATTGACTTATAGTGTGGATGTTCAGGTTAATCTGACTTGTATCTGTACTCACGCTTTAAGTAGCAGTTTAACTCCTCCGCCAATATGCAGTGGTTCTGTGTTTAGCTATATACCAACAAGCGGATCAGCAGATTCTTCATTCACATGGACCAGACAAGCTGTAAATGGTATAAGTAATCCAGCCAGCTATGGTAACAACAATTTAAGTGAAACGTTAATCAATACTACGGAAAACCCAATTGATGTTATCTATCTTTATACTGTAACGGCTATGGGTTGTACAAATCCAATTGCTTTTAGTGTGGTAGCTACTGTAAATCCTATTCCAACGTTAAACAGCAGTTTAACACCTCCAGTGATATGCAGTGGTATGACATTTAATTATACTCCAACAGGTGCAACACCAGGGACAACATTTAACTGGAACAGGGCCATGGTAACAGGTATCAGTAATCCTGCAGGAACAGGTACTAACAATCCTGCTGAGATACTTATAAACACAACTACAAATCCAATTGATGTTAAGTATGCATATACGTTAACTGCTAATAGTTGTGTTAATACAGCTGACACCGTAACATTAACCGTTGACCCTCCAACTTTAGGTGGTGTGTTGAATACACCGAATGCTCTTGTTTGCAGTGGTTCAAATGGTGCAACCATATTATTAAGTGGCCATAGCGGCAGTGTGGTAAGATGGGAATATTCACCAGACAATGGAAATAGCTGGATAAATATTAATAATACTACCACTACTCAGGTGTTCAGTAATCTTACTGTGACAACAATTTATCATGCAGTTGTTCAAAGAGGAACTTGTTCAACCGTAAACTCAGCAAATGATACGATTGTAGTTACTCCTGTATCAGTTGGTGGTGTGATTACAGGTAATGAGCCAGTTTGTAGCGGTCTTAATTCCGGAGCTCTTAATTTAAATGGTTATGTTGGAAATGTTCAAAGCTGGGCTGTTTCAACCAATGCTGGTGCTTTATGGACTCCATTGACCTCTAACATGCCATCTCAAACATATACTAATCAATCAATTACAACCTGGTATGTGGCTGTTGTTAAAAATGGCGTTTGTCCTTCTGATACATCCGCTATGGCTATTCTGAGCATATTGCCAAAACCTGTTGCAGCATTTACGGCTGATACCGTATGTAAAGGTGGGGTAACAACGTTTAGTCCTGCATCGTCCATAAATGGAGGTACTATTCAATATTATATTTGGGATTTTGGTGATTTCACATCGTATACATCTACTAATGGAGGTGGCAATATTACACACACATATAATAATTCAGCTAATTATAACGTATCCTTCTCGGTTACTTCTGATCAAGGTTGTATGACTACAATAACTCATAATGCAATGGTTGGAGATCTGCCTAGTGCACAAATTACTTCCAGCGGATCATTTAACATATGTTTTGGAGGAAATATCACCTTATCTGCTATTAGTGGTGCTGGATTAAATTATGTATGGAGTACTGGAGATATTACTCAAAATATTACTGTTGATTCAACGGGCACTTATGTATTGACGGTGACAGATTCAGTTTCAGGATGTAATGATAAAGATTCAGTTACTGTATTGGAGTTCCCTGGAAGTTCTCCGGTGGTAATCAATAATGCAGCAATAAGCTTAGGGGATGGTATAGAATTGAATGTATCTGGCGGAGCAGCATATTTATGGTCACCAGCTACCGGACTAAGTAATGCTACAATCTCTAACCCGATTGCAACACCAACGCAAACAACTACCTATTCTGTAACCGTTACGGATGTTAATAATTGTACAAGTGTAGATTCTGTGACCATCACTGTAAATGATGATTCGA
This sequence comes from Bacteroidota bacterium, assembly GCA_040387415.1. Taxonomy (GTDB): domain Bacteria; phylum Bacteroidota; class Bacteroidia; order 2-12-FULL-35-15; family 2-12-FULL-35-15; genus 2-12-FULL-35-15. Next base: position 60,423 of record JAZKDU010000010.1, on the reverse strand, counting down.
AATTAATAATACCAAACCTGATTACTCCAAATGGGGATGGACATAATGACACCTGGATTATTAAATTAATTGAGAATTATAAAAACACAGAAGTAATTATTGTAAATGTTGAAGGTAAAGAGGTGTTCCAATCATCAGATTATCATAACGAATGGGATGGAACAAATAAGGCAGGTAAACCATTACCTGATGGTACTTATTATTATTTTATTAAATTGCAGGAGTCAGAAAAAATTTATAAAGGAGCAATTACTGTTTTAAATAAGGATAATTAAATAACGAATAATTTGTAAGGCAAGCCTGCTTAATATTTAGTTAGAAACAAATTTTTTTTTATTCCTTTGTGAAAGCGAATTCTTTAGATGATAAGTATCAGATAAAGTGTATGCGTTTTCATGAAGGATTTTTTAGTTACAAAGAACTGTTTTTTCATTATCACGGTCGTGTTAAAGTTGTAAAGACGAGCAATTTTAATAAACTCCTTTTGATTTTTTATTGAGTTTTTTTGCGCCCAACAATATCGGACGTTACAATTGCTGAATTTGTTTGTAATTAATCAGTTGTTTTTCTTGTTGTAAGTTGCTTTTTGCAGCAGTTAGTTGGTGTGATTTTGTCTGTATTTAGTAAAAGAGCCTTAAGTTTTAAATAAAAACAGTATAAAACGTTATTATTATTATTATTGTTTAAGTTTTTTTGGATATAAAATATTTAATTAGAAACGTTATTTTGCTTATATTTAAGGTTAAAATATTTTTTTAAGGCAACCAAAGTTAATTGAATATTTACATTTAATCCATTAAAGCAGGGAGCATCGGGAGGATGAAAGTATTGATCCCACAATTGAGGAATATATCAATTATTACTATTATTCTTTTTTTTTCCACTCTTCTAAAAAGAGAGGCTGGAGGAGGTGTGTTTGCTCAGCAGTTATCTTTTAGTAGTCAGTATTATACAAATCAGTTTGTTACAAATCCAGCTTTAACCGGTAATAAGCCTACAATAAATGGTTTTATAACGCATCGGTCACAATGGAATAGCGTTCCTGGAGCTCCACAAACCAGCTATGGAACAATTGATGGGCCGCTTGATTCCAAAAACTTAGGTCTGGGTTTAAAATTTTTCAAATACACTACTGATCTTTTAAGCCGTGCAGGAGCTTTTGGAACTTATTCCTATAAGATAAAAGTGAATGAAGACAATACTTTGGTGCTAGGTTTAGCATTAGGCGTGCTGGATAATAAAATTGATTTTACAAAAGCTGCTGTGCATGATATAAATGATCCTATTTTATTTCAACAGCAAAACAAAACTGTTTTTAGTGCGGATTTTGGCCTTGCCTATAATTGGAAAAAACTAGAATTAGGATTTGCAGTACCTCAGGTATTAGCTAACAAAGTAAAGTACGGTAACCTTCAGGGAGAAGAAACCTATTATAATTTATCCCGGCATTTTCAGGGTTCTATAAAATATACAGTAGAAGTATCCAAGCAGAAAAATATAACGGCCTATCCATTAATTATGTTCCGAAGTGTTTCGGGTGCTCCATTGCAATTTGATGTTAATGCCGTTGTAGATTGGAAAAAATCTGGCTGGGTAGGCATTACTTTTCATAGCAGCAATGCTTTGGCAATAAGTGCCGGCTTACGTTATAAAAATTTGAGTATTGGTTATGCATATGACATTGGTATTAGTAAAATAAAGGCATATACAGGCTCATCTACCGAAGTTTTATTAGGATACACGTTCAATAAAAGAGATCCTCTTGTAATAGATACTACACGAGGGGATATATGGGCAGAACAAATTCAATCCGCAGCGCTTATGACCAAGCCACTGGATTATCAGGATGATTATTGGAAATCGCTAAATAAAAATGTTGATCAGCAAAAAATATTTAATACAATTGTAGATGCTGTTATTAATGGGAAAGTACAAGCATATGACCTTTTGACTGATTCGCCTTTAACAGTATCTCAGGTGCAGGCAATTTTGAATAAATCAAATACCGGAAAATCCAAAATACCTAAAAAAGTGACAGAAAAAGATCTGTCGAAAATACGGATGAGTGAAAGATGGGTTTTTGATAAGGGCCGATTTACCCTTACAAAGCAAGTGTTTCGAATGGATTTGCTAATCAAAAGGCTTGATGACAGCGGACAATATACAGGAGATGACCGTCCTTTATTTTACGTTAAGTTAAAAAACTAAAAGTCTTTGTTTGGTGTTCTTTAGCAAGAATTAAAGTATTTATTTTAATTATTTTGGCAATGTACATACCTTCTTATTATCATGAAACAGATGAGCCGAAGTTGGTTGAATTTATGAAAGCCAACAGCTTCGCCACTTTGGTAAGCACTAAAGATAAAAGTATACGTGCAACTCATTTGCCATTTATAATTGAAAATCGTGAAGGGAAAATATTTTTAGTATCACACATGGCTAAAGCGAATCCACAGTGGTTGGAATTTGTTGACAGTGAACTGCTCATTATTTTTCAAGGACCACACGGATATATTTCTCCAATACATTATGAAAAAAAACAGAACGTTCCTACCTGGAACTATATTGCAGTTCATGCCTATGGAAAAGGACGTTCTCTGGATCAGCCTGCCACAGTAATTGATATTATGGAAAGAACAATTATCAATTTTGAAGCTTCTTATTTTGAGCAGTGGAAAGGGCTTTCAGATAATTATAAGTATGGAATGATAAAAGGTATTGTCGCTTTTGAAATTGAAGTTGAACGAGTGGAAGGTAAATTTAAACTGAGTCAGGATAAGACTAAAACAGAACAACAGAATATCATCAATGCTTTTGAGAAAAGTAGTGATTCGTTAGAAGCCGGTATTGCCCATGAAATGAAGCGTAATATCAGACAATAAAAAAAATCTCCTCGTTAAAAATTTTTAACGAGGAGAATAATTTAACGAGGAGATTTTTTAATAAGTTAATTGGCTTACCACCTTTTGCAAAATCTCAAAAGTATTTTCAGCCATTAAGTTTTCCTTATCAAGAGTTGGATTTACTTCACAAATTTCGAAACAACAAACTTTTTCGTTTTGTACCAAACGTACGCATAAACTGCCTGCTTCTTTTTCTGTAATACCATTACGTACAGGTGTTCCGGTACCTTTTGAAATAGAAGAATCCATACTATCTACATCAAATGAAACGTAAATGAGATTACAATGATTTAAGTGAGCAAGCGCATCTCTGGCAATTTTTTCCACTCCATTGCGTTTTACTTCGGCAGTGGTAAAGGCTTTTACTTTATGTTTTTTTAGTAAGTATGTTTCTTCAGGTTCAACATCACGTACGCCAATATAAACAAGGTCTTTGTAGGTGATTTTAGGACTTATCCCTCCAACTTTTTTTAATTTGTTCCACAGATCAATAGTGTCCTTATCCGGCTTATTCATTTTGCTGGCAATATTATCTTCAGCTAATGCAGTAGCAATAGTCATCCCATGCATATTGCCGGTTGGAGTGGTGTATGGACTATGAATATCAGAATGTGCATCAATCCAGATAACCCCCAGCCTTTGTTTAGGGTATGCCATTTTAATTCCGGCAATTGTTCCCCCTGCAGTGCTATGATCACCAGCTAAAACTATTGGGAAACCATTTTTCTTTAATGTTTGTGAAACAGCATCGGCTAAACGCTCATAAATACTTAATATTCCCGAAATCCGTTTTGCATAGGTTGTTTTAGTAGGTTCAAATAACAACTGATTTTCTGTTTTTATATCAATAGAAGGAATCTGTTTAAACATATTACTTCCATAATCCAAAGCAGCAATTTTAATAGCATCTACGCCCATACTGGCACCCCGGGTTCCTGCACCAATTTCAGATTTTACTTCAATAAATTTTACATTTTTCATATCGTATCCGCTGTTTATTAATTGATCTGAATAATTACTGTTAATTATTCTCACCATTTTTATTCACTTTTACAAATCAACTATTTCTTGTAAACAATAGTGACTATTGCAATAAATGTGTATTTCAAATCTATGTAAAAATATACTATTAAAATTAAATATTCGGTTTTTAAAATCGAAAAAATATCAAAGTATTTAGATACATTTGCAAATAAATTTTGAGCGACTAAATAAATGGATAATAAATACCAAGATCTGATTGAACAAACCTTCGATTTCCCTCAAGAGGGTTTTGAAGTTATAGATAATGAACTTCATTTTAATGATATCCCTTTAATGGATATTATTAAGCAATATGGTACTCCATTAAAAGTATCCTATTTACCAAAGATAAGCTCTCAAATTCAAAAAGCAAAGAAAATTTTTAATGTTGCTATTGCTAAAGCCGATTATAAAGGTAAATATACATATTGTTATTGTACTAAAAGTTCTCATTTTTCATTTGTTCTGGAAGAAGCCTTGAAAAATGATATTCATTTAGAAACGTCCTCCGCTTTTGATATTCCTATTATTCGTTCATTGTATACTTCCGGCAAAATTGCTAAGGATGCATATGTTATTCATAATGGATATAAGCGTCCGGATTATTTAAAATACATCAGTGAATTAGTAAATGATGGATTTGTTAATTCCATTTCTATACTTGATAACAAAAATGAATTACCTCAGCTGGAAAAGCTTTGTAAGAAAAAGTTTAAAGTAGGAATACGCGTAGCTACTGATGAGGAACCAAAATTTGAGTTTTATACTTCCCGTTTAGGAATAAGACAAGCAGATATAATTGACTATTATAACAGCCATATTAAAAGCAGTTCAAAATGTGAATTGAAAATGCTTCATTTTTTTATTAATACTGGTATTAAGGATAGTACTTATTATTGGACAGAGTTAACCAAGTGTATAAATGTATATTGTGATTTGAAAAAGGTTTGCCCGGCTCTTGATTCTTTAGATATTGGAGGCGGTTTTCCAATTCGTGCTTCTTTGGGCTTCAATTACGATTATGGATACATGGCTGATGAAATAATTCAGAAAATCAAAAATGTTTGCGATGAACATGGTGTTGACGAACCAAATATTTTTACTGAATTTGGTAGTTTTACGGTAGGAGAGAGTGGAGCAACATTGTATTCAATTGTTGATATTAAAAAGCAGAATGACAATGAGTTATGGTATATGATTGATAGTTCATTTATCACTACATTGCCGGATACCTGGGGGATTAAGCAGAAATTTATTTTACTTGCGGTAAATCATTGGGATAAAGAATACCAACGTGTAAATCTTGGTGGCTTAACCTGTGATAGTGAAGATTATTACAATGCGGAATCGCATCTGAATCAGGTGTATATGCCTATAACAACCGAAAAGCAAAAGGAACCTTTGTATTTGGGCTTTTTTCATACAGGAGCATACCAGGAATCATTAGGGGGATATGGCGGTATTCAACATTGTTTGATACCTGCCCCTAAACATGTTATTATTGACAGGGATGAGGATGGCGAAATCAGTACCCGTTTGTTTGCGAAGGAACAAAGCTATAAATCAATGATGAAAACACTAGGGTATTAAATCGTTGAAAAAAATAAATTTAATAAAGCAAACTCAAGCAATTAATAGTTAACAACAATGAAAAAAAGATTACTTTTTAGTATTGCTTCTGTATGTGTTTTCTTAGGAACAGGTTGCGGTAATTCGGCAAAAGAGGAAGGCTCTTTCTCTGAAGGTGTAATTACTTATGCTGCGGAACCGGTTAATATGGATGATCCAATGGCCGCTTTTGCTCCGAGTGAAATGACTGTTAAATTTAAAAATAATAATTCAGCTGCTCAAATGAGTGCAGGCATAGGAGCCTTAGATGCATCATTTGTTTCAGATTTGGAAGCGCGTACTTTTACACAAATAATCCGACTTTTTTCAGATAAATATTTTGTAATTCAAAATGAAGCAGAGATAAAAAAGGAAAATGAATCATTTGATCTGGAAATTGAACCAACTAAAGAAACAAAGGTAATTGCGGGTTATATCTGTAAAAAAGCCATAGTTCATCAAAAAGGGGATGAGCCAACTGATTTTGACATTTATTATACCAATGAATTGAAAATAGAAAACTCTAATTTTTCAAATCCTTATTATAAGTTAGATGGTGTATTAATGGAATACAGAATGAAAAAATTCGGACTTGAAATGAAGTTTACCACAACAGGCATAACAAAAGAAAAAGTGGATGATGCCGTTTTTGAAATTCCGGAGAATTACGAAGAAATTACTCAAGAAGCCTTACTTAACAAACTGAAATTCTTTTAATACAATCCATTTAATTAATGCCCTTTTAGAGTATTATCCTGCCAGTTAGAAGCTTTTCTTACCCTTAAATATATCTTAGCCAGGTCATAGTTTTTTGTGAAAATCGCCTGATTATTGCCAAAACCAGACGTTGGGGTAATTAATAATGACCTGAAGGAAGAATATTGTTAAAAAAATGTTATAATTGAATTAATAAATAATTCCTATCTTTAACAACTTAATTCAGGGGAAAATTAATTGCTGAAAATTAATGAAAAAGAGGTTGCTTTTTAGTCTTATTGTGATTACCAATTTATTTCTGGTAGCAGGCTGTGGATCTCCAAAGGAAGAAGGAAAGGAAAACCTTATTTCGGAAGGTGTAATTAATTATACTGCTGAGGTTGTAGATATGAGTAATTCTATGGCTGATATGGCTCCTAGCAAGATGATTGTTAAGTTCAAAAACAATAAGTCATCTGCAGGAATGAGTGCCGGTATGGGGGCTTTAACAATGTCTTTTATAGCTGATCCTGAGGCAAAAACACTTACACAACTGGTTTGGTTTTTGGGTAAAAAGTATTCTTTGATTCAAAATAGTACCGATATTCAAAAAGAGAACGAATTGTTTAATATTGAAATCATACCAACCAATCAAACTAAAGTAATTGCCGGTTACAATTGTAAAAAGGCAAAAGTTCATTACAAAGGTGGCGACCCTAATGATTATGATATTTATTATACAACAGAGATAAATATTGAAAATTCTAATTTCGCGAACCCATACTATAAAATAGATGGTGTATTGATGGAGTATAGAATTAAAAAATTTGGTCTGGAGCTGCAATTTACCGCAACATCAGTGACCAAAGAACCTGTGGAAGATACTAATTTTGAAATCCCACCAGAGTATAAGGCTATTACAGCGCAAGAGATGACGGATTTGTTTATTGAGCTTCAATAGAATTAATTTCCCACTATCTTTTCGAGGTCAATCAACCATTTATATTTGACAAATAATCCATCTAATTACTATTTCAATCTCGAGTTAATCGATATTCGACTGATTATCAGTATCTTATTATTTCGCCTTTTTTCATATCCCAATAATTTTAAATACTATAATTTTTAGTTGTTAATAAAAAGTTCTGAATTTTTGTACTTTTATCGTTTCTTTTTGTAGTTTTGACAAAAAATATGAAATATGGCTGTGCTCAGAAAAGAAAAGCATTCTTATATAGGACAGAATTTATTGTATTTAAGAAAACAAAAAGGCAATACGCTTGAGCAGATGGCTGACTTGCTTTTTTTAAAAGGAAAATCTTCCTACAAAGCGTATGAGGAAGGCCGCTCTTTGCCCGACATACATAAGTTAATGAAACTTGCCTCCTATTTTGATATTTCTCTTGAAGAAATGGTATATCAGGATATCGAGCATTTAAAGGCGGGTAAAAAGACAGAAGATACTAAATTTTTTGAAGTGGAAAAAGTACCTCTAGCAGCAGCAGCTGGGTATGCGAAAAGTTTTGGAGACATCGGTTATATTAGAGAATTGGAAAAAATAACAATCCCATTTCAACCTTATGGTATCGCTCGTGCCTTTGATATTGAAGGTGATTCCATGGAACCTGAAATATCAGATGGCGCTACTGTAGTTGGTATTAAAATCAGCACTTCTGAAATTAAAGACAACAAAGCTTATATTGTTGTTACTACAGACGGTCTTCAATGCAAAAATATACAGGTTGATGAGGAAGGGAAGATTATTTACTTAATCTCAAAGAATCAAAAATATCGCATGAAACATATAGAAAAAGCGGATGTTATGGAGATATGGGAAGTTTGGAGAATATTACAAAACTAAATAAAACATTAACATTTAGTTTGTGAGATCATTTTTGAAATTGCAATAATGGGAACTATCTTATTTGTTAATAACAAATAAAAAAATAGATTTTAATTTAGTGTTTATTCGTTTATTTTTGGAAGTAAATTAATATGGCAAATTACATTACACATTTAAAATTAGGTGATAAAGCACCTGATTTTAAAGGTAAAGATCAAGATTCAAATAGTGTATCCTTAAAGGATTTTAAAGGCAAAAAATTAATCATTTACTTTTATCCGAAAGATGATACTCCAACATGTACTGTTGAAGCCTGTAACCTACGTGATAATTACGCACTACTCAAAAAAAAAGGATATTCTATTGTTGGCGTTAGCGCTGATGATGAAAAAAAGCATAAAAAATTTAGTACCAAGCACCAGTTACCTTTTCCATTAATAGCCGATGTTGATAGAAAAATAATTGAAGCATACGATGTATGGGGAGAAAAAAAATTTATGGGTAAAGTATTTGACGGTATCAATCGTACCACTTTTGTAATTGATGAGAACGGGAAGATAGAAAAGGTAATTACCACTGTTAAATCAAAGGAACACACTGAACAAATATTGAATTAGGCTTAAGTAATGAAAAGAATATTTATTTCAGGAATTATTTTGATGAGTTTATTGGCCTGTAATAGTTCTTTGAGTGCTCAAGAAAAAATATATCAAACAGAAGGCCCTAGTTCATTCGTATCTATAGAATACCATTCAAATGGTAAAATAAAAAATATTACAGAACAAGGAAATGAGTTTGGTTGTATAATGGCTGTAGGAACAGAGTTTCATTTTGATTCAAATGGTGCATTGTTAAAGAGAATCAAGTATGATAATTGGCTGCCTAAAAAGGATGAAGGTTGTCATAGTACTATTCAAGACAAATATATAATTGAATTTTACCCTAGTGGAAAAATTAAAGAACAAAATCAAATTGAAAGCGCATACGAAGGGGAAGAAATGCACTTTGGAGATTGGGTAAAATACAGCGAAGATGGTAAAGAAATCTCAAGAACAACTTTCAAAAAAAAATTTACAAAGTAATCACTAAACACTAAATAAAATGAGCAAAGAAGCAAAAGGTACAAAAAGCGCAAAGGAATCAAAAGAGATTAACAAGGAAAAATTAAAAGCATTACAGCTTACTCTTGATAAATTAGAGAAAACATACGGAAAAGGCTCCATTATGAAAATGGGCGATAAAGCGATTGAAAACGTAGAGGTGATTCCAACCGGATCATTATCATTGGATATTGCTTTAGGTATTGGTGGATTGCCAAAAGGCAGAGTAATTGAAATCTATGGACCGGAATCATCCGGTAAAACAACATTAACATTACACGCAATTGCAGAAGTGCAGAAAGCTGGTGGTATTGCTGCTTTTATTGATGCAGAACACGCTTTTGATCGTACGTACGCTGAAAAATTAGGCGTTGATACAGAAAATCTATTAATTTCTCAACCCGATAATGGTGAACAGGCCTTGGAAATTGCTGAAAATCTAATCCGTTCTGGAGCTATCGACATTATTGTTATTGACTCCGTTGCTGCATTGGTTCCAAAAAGTGAAATTGAAGGCGAAATGGGTGATTCTAAAATGGGCTTACATGCACGTTTAATGTCTCAGGCTTTGCGTAAATTAACTGGAACAATCAGCAAAACAGGTTGCTGCTGTATTTTTATCAATCAGTTACGTGAAAAAATTGGTGTAATGTTCGGTAACCCTGAAACAACAACCGGTGGTAATGCATTGAAGTTTTATGCATCCGTACGTCTTGATATTCGCAGAATAGGACAAATTAAAGATGGTGATTCAGTAGTTGGTAACCGTACCCGTGTAAAGGTTGTTAAAAACAAAGTAGCACCACCTTTCCGTCAGGCAGAATTTGATATCATGTATGGTGAAGGTGTTTCTAAAATAGGGGAGATTGTTGATCTTGGTGTAGAAAACAACATTATTAAAAAAAGCGGTTCATGGTTTAGTTATGGTGATACTAAATTAGGGCAAGGCCGTGATTCTGTTAAGACATTGTTCAATGATAATCCGGATTTAATGGAAGAAATTGAATTCAAAATCAGAGAAGCATTAAGCGCTTCTGCAGAAGCACCGCTTGAATTAGCAGCTGTTAAATAATTAGCACACAATGCTAAATTAAAATTCAGTATAAATTATTTCCTAAATGTCATCCCCAATGTTAATGTACAAGATACATTGCAAAAAGGGATGACATTTTTATTTACTTTTGTTTGGTAGACGTTAATAAAGTCAAGCTTTTTAAAAGCAATGGAAAAGATTGGTGTGTTTAGAAATAATTCGTGAAAGTTAGTGTCGTTATACTTCAATATTCGTTTATGAAAATAAGAACATTTATATACATAATATCTTCGTTAAGTATTTTAACACTTGCATCCTGTGGTGGAAGTGGGAATAATACTGAAATAACATCAAAAGACTCGGTTTCTCAAAATGTTCCGGAACAGTTGAAATTATTGAATTCTCAATTGCTTTCAGATCCTAGTAATGCAGATTTATATCATAATCGTGCTAAATATTACTTTAATGCACAAAGCTATAATGAAGGTTTGGCAGATATAAAAAAAGCGCTGAATATAGACAGTACAAAGGCTGCATATTATTTAACGCTTTCCGATTTATATTTTGTAAACAATAAAACAGGAAATGCCAAAACAGCTTTAGAAAAGTGTATCCGCTTAGACGATAAAAATATTGATGCAATGCTTAAATTGGCAGAGTTGTATCTGTATGTATTGAAACACGAAGAATCCATGAAGTATATTAATATGGCTTTGAGGATTGATCAATTCAACGCAAAAGCCTATTTTATGAAAGGGATGAACTACAAAGAGCTGAAAGATACAACAAGGGCTATTTCCAGTATGCAGACAGCCGTGGAACAAGATCAGGAATATTACCATGCCTACATACAATTAGGGATATTATGTGCCGCAAAAAAGAACCCTTTAGCAGTACAATACTATAAAAATGCAATCCGCCTGAGCTCGCGGAGCGTTGAAGCGTGGTATAATCTTGGGAAGTATTACCAGGATACTGAGGATTTTAAAAATGCATTGGAAACCTATACAACATTGATACAATTTGACGCAAATAATGTTAATGCCCATTATAATATGGGAGCGATTCATTTACTTCATCTGAAAAAGTACGATGTTGCAATTAATCATTTTACAGCAGCGATAAAAGCAAATCCAAAATATGTGCAGGCATACTATGGCAGAGGACTAAGTTACCAGGCAAAAGGTGATATTAAAGAGGCTAAGGTGAATTTTCAATCCTGTTTGGCAATTAATCCAAAATATGATCCTGCTCAAACAGCATTAAAGCAGTTAGGACAAGTGAATTAGTTTTATGTGGCTTGTAATCAATTACTTATAAAACATTGTCCTTATGGTTTATTTTTGTTGAATTTATTAAAAATGATGCTTTTTAACCTTTTTTAAGGTTTTTTTAGCAATTTATTTAATAAAAGTGTCGATGAATGGATTATTTAGTTTATCTTTGCGTCATTATTAATCAAAATATTATTATTAAAATGAAAAATGGAACTGTAAAGTTTTTTAATGAAACAAAAGGATTTGGATTCATTAAGGCAAATGATTCTGGAGAAGAATTTTTTGTACACGTATCTGGATTGAAAGAAGAAATCCGTCAGAATGACGAAGTTGTTTTCGAAGTTCAAGAAGGCAAAAAAGGTTTAAATGCTGTAAATGTAAAATTAGCATAATTATATTCATTTATGATTTACCTAAAAAGTCTCTTCGCATTGCGAAGGGGCTTTTTTCGTTTATAAGGGTTTGTGTTTTTGTTGGAAGTTTTTTCTCTCTTTTCACCCCTTATAAAATCTCTATATCGTTCGGAAACGTCCGGAATATTTTGTACTTTTGTATCCCTAAAAAAGCAATAAAAATTATCAATTAAAAATTTCATACAAAATGAATATTACACAAGAAAATATTGATGAATTAAATGCCGTGCTAAAAGTTAAAGTGGTGGCTGAGGATTATTTACCGAAAGTGGAAAGTGCTTTAAAAGAACATCAGAAAAAAGCTTCTGTTCCGGGTTTCCGCCCGGGTAAAGTACCTACTGGAATGATCAAAAAAATGTATGGTAAAACCATTCTGGTTGAAGCAATTAATAAACTATTGAACGATTCGTTGTATACCTACCTGAATGAAAATAAAATTGAAGTATTAGGTAATCCGTTACCGAAGCTTAATACCAGTATTGATTGGGATAACCAAAAGGATTTTGAATTTTTATATGAGATGGGCTTAGCTCCTAAATTTAATGTTGAGCTATCTCCTAAAGATAAATTTACTTACCAAACTGTAAAAATTGATGATGAATTGGTTAACAAATATGTGACTGATATATCTAAACGTTACGGAAAGGTTGAAACAGCTGATGTATCGCTTGAAGGTGATATGCTTAGCGGTGATTTTGTTGAATTGGATGCTAAGGGAGAAATAGTACCGGGTGGAATTTTTAAAACATCTTCTGTGTTCCTTGATCGTATTCAGGATGAAGCAACTAAAAAAGCGCTGATTGGCTTGAAAAAAGAGGATAAAGTAGTACTTGCTGCTCAAAAATTAGCTGATAATGCTGCTGATATAGCTTCGTTATTAGGTATTGACAAAGAGGCAGCTGAAAAATTGGAAGCAAAATTACAGTTTACCGTAAAAAATATCAGTCGTTTAGCAGGTTCTGAAATTAACCAGGATTTATTTGATAAAATATATGGTCCGGGTAATGTAACTGGTGAGGCAGAATTCAAAGCTAAAATTAAAGACGAATTGGCTGCTATGTTTGTAAATGACAGCGAGCGTAAATTTTATAATGATGTGGTTGAGCATTTAATGAATAAAATTAATTTTAATCTGCCAACAGAATTTTTAAAACGCTGGATTGTTGCTGTTAACGAAAAGCCGGTTACTCCGGAGCAGGTTGATAGTGAGTTTGATGGTTATTCAAAGGGATTGAAATGGCAATTGATTGAAAATAAAATTATCAAAGACAATAACATTCAGGTTTCTAATGAAGAAATTATTGATGCTACTAAAAAGCTGATTATAGAGCAATTTAGTAAATATGATCCAACTCCAATGCCGGAGGAAGAATTGAATAAAACCGCGCAACGCGTATTGTCAAATCAAGAAGAGGCGAAAAAAATCTACGAAAAACTGTATGGAGAAAAGGTATTGACATTGTTTAAAACAAAGTTTACACTTGAAAATAAAGAGTTGTCGTATGATGATTTCTTTAAGAAAGCATAAGCCATTGTTAAATCTTGTGAAATTATATATGACAGATCGGCATTAATTTTAATAAGGTTTAATTTTTGCAATAACATTAAGTACTATTATAAAAACGAATTTTAACCTTTAATTTTAACTATAAACTAAACATTATGTTTGATAACAATGAATTTAGAAAATATGCTGTAAAACATCGTGGTATCAGCGGTAACACGTTTGATTCCTACAGCAGACACAATATCAGCAACGTAACACCTTACATTATTGAGGAGCGCCAGTTAAATGTTACACAAATGGACGTGTTTTCCCGTTTGATGATGGATCGCGTTATTTTCCTTGGAACAGGTATTGATGATCAGGTTGCAAATATTATCCAGGCACAGTTGTTGTTTTTACAATCAGTAGATGCTAAAAAAGATATTCAGATTTATTTAAACAGCCCGGGAGGATCGGTATATGCTGGTTTAGGTATTTATGATACGATGCAGTACATCACTCCTGATGTAGCAACTATTTGTACAGGTATGGCAGCATCTATGGGTGCGGTATTAATGTGTGCTGGTACTAAAGGGAAACGTGCTGCATTAAAGCATTCACGTGTAATGATTCACCAACCAATGGGTGGTGCTGAAGGACAAGCTTCTGATATCGAAATCACAGCACGTGAAATTCAGAAATTGAAAAAAGAATTGTACGATATTATTGCTAAACACAGCGGACAAACCTACGATAAGGTATGGGCTGATAGCGACCGTGATTGCTGGATGACAGCTGAAGAAGCAAAAGCTTATGGTATGGTTGATGAGGTGTTAGCAAAATCGAAGTAATAAAAAAGTAGAGAATTAGTAAAATAGAGATCTGGAGAATTATAAAATTGAAAAATTAAATCTTTTTAATTTTCATAACTAAATTCCCAGATCTCTAATTATTTAATTCAAAAATTAATAATGGCAAAAGAAGAAAAAGATAAAGAAATAAAATGTTCCTTTTGCGGACGCAAAAAGCAGGAAACGGATGTACTCATTGCGGGTATTACAGGACATATCTGTAATCATTGTGTTACACAAGCTCAGACAATTGTACGTGACGAAGTAAATCATAATTCAGGAACATCTGTATTTAACGCATTACATCTGCTTAAACCGATTGAAATAAAAAAGCATTTGGATGAGTATGTAATCGGGCAGGATGATGCAAAAAAAGTGTTGTCGGTAGCTGTTTATAACCATTACAAGCGTTTGATTAAAAGCCAATCAAAAACACCATTGAAAGATGAGGTGGAGATTGATAAATCGAATGTGATTATGGTAGGGGAGACTGGTACAGGAAAAACGCTCTTAGCTCGTACAATCGCGAAGGTTTTGAACGTTCCATTCTGTATTGCTGATGCTACAGTACTTACAGAAGCGGGGTATGTGGGAGAAGATGTGGAAAGTATTTTATCACGTTTGTTACAGGCAGCTGATTTTGATGTTACTGCGGCTGAAAGAGGTATTGTCTTTATTGACGAGATTGATAAAATTGCCCGTAAAAGCGATAATCCTTCTATTACCCGTGATGTTTCCGGTGAAGGTGTACAACAAGGTTTATTGAAATTGCTGGAAGGGGCTACTGTAGCTGTTCCTCCTCAAGGCGGACGTAAACATCCGGAGCAAAAAATGATTCAGGTAAACACAAAGAATATATTGTTTATTTGTGGAGGTGCGTTTGACGGTATTAACAGACATATTGGCAAACGTTTGCAAACACAAGCAATCGGATATAATGTAAGTAAAGAAAAAGCAAGTATTGATACTGAAAATTTACTGCAGTATGTGTCCCCTCAGGATTTAAAAAATTTCGGATTGATTCCGGAATTAATCGGGCGTTTGCCTGTTTTAACGTTCCTAAACCCTTTGGATGCGGAAACATTAAGAAGAATCTTAAGCGAGCCTAAAAATGCCCTTATTAAGCAATATAATCACCTGTTTGAAATGGATGGTGTTAAAATCACCTTTGAAAAAGGTGTTTTGGATTTTATTGTTGAAAAAGCGATGGAATTTAAATTAGGTGCAAGGGGCTTACGTTCTATATGCGAAGCCATTATGATGGACATGATGTTTGATACCCCTTCAGATGCAACCGTTAAGGAAATAAACCTGACTTTACGTTATGCAAAAGATAAGTTGAAAAAATCAACATTGAATAAATTAAAAGCTGCCTAAAAAAATAGTTTAGTTTTTAAGAACTTGAAGGAGTTGAAGGTTATACCTTCAACTCCTTTTCTTTTAAAGAGGATTCCGAAACAATTTGATTTAAAAAATAACCCTGTAAATAAATACCATTCCGGTAATGATAAGAATAACGCCCAGAAGCAAACTTATTTTGCGCAGAATGGAATGGCTAAGTCGCTTGCTTATTTTATCAGCAAAATAAGCCTTTAGCACATCAGTGAAAAATACAATACAAAGTGTGGTAATAAAAAAGAGAGAAATGTGAATCTTTGTAAAATCCTTATTGGAGCTTACTGCGCCAACCCATAAAACCCACAAGAAAATAACGGAAGGATTCAGCAGGTTCAGAAAAAAACCTTTGGTAATAAATAAAGGAACATTTACAGCCTTAATATCAATAGCTCGTTCTTCTTCTACACTTTTTTTATGAAGGATACTTACTAAACCAAATATTATTAAAAGACAGCCACCGATAAGACCAATAATGGCTTTGTTTTTAGGATCGTTGAATAACTGTGCGATACCTAAATAAGCAAGCAAAACGCAGATTACGTCACTCAAAAAAATTCCAACAGCAAGTGCAAGACCTGATTTAAATCCTTTTTTACTGCTGGTTTGCAGCAGCGTAAAAAAGGAAGGTCCCGGTTGTATAGCCAGAACAGTACCAAGAATTAAACCTTGCAGGATGGCTTTTAAAATCATGCGTTATTTTTTACTTTTTCTTTCAGGAAATCTTTCCAATCCTCTAGCTTTTTGCCTTTTAATACACGAGGAAATTTAAATGCAGCACCTATTTTTCCTATCGATTGCATGTAATCATAAAATACATTGCTGGGCAATACATCCACAATTACCTCTTTTAAAGCGGCAATACGTTCAACTTTGTAATCGTCATTTAATTCCTTTAATACTTCATCCAAACGTTTACGAAGCAGATTGGAATCTACAGCATCATCGCTGCCTATATACCAATGGTGAGCAAATAAGGTGTCGTAATTAATACCTGCTACCGTAAATTCTTTTATATGAATATTCAACTCTCCGGAAACAATTTCAATTGCCTTATTCATATTATCCTGCGATAAATGTTCACCGCATAAGCTCAAAAATAATTTGGTACGGCCGGTAATGATAATTTCATATCGTTCAAGAGATGTAAATTTAATAACATCGCCAATCAAATAACGCCATGCACCCGAACAGGTAGAAAGTAATAATGCATATTCCACCCCTTCCTGAACCTGCCCAATATGGTATGTTTCAGGCGTTTCAACAATTGTTCCGTCCTGATCAAAATTCTGTTCAGTAAAAGGAACGAATTCGAAAAAAATTCCATTGTCAAGTATCATTTTGCATGAATCCGTTCCCTGTCTGTCTTGATAGGCAATGAAACCTTCTGATGCAAGATAGGTGTCAAAATACATAATTGGCTTGCCAAGTAATTTATCGAAGCCTTTTTTATAAGGTGCAATGGCTACTCCGCCATGTGCATAAATCAATAGATTAGGCCATATATCATGGATGTTATTTACTTTATATTCAGCAATAATTTTTTCGAAAAGTATTTGTACCCAGGCTGGAACACCAACAACAATACCGATATCCCAGTCTTTTGCATTTTTTGTAATTTCTTCAAGTTTGATTTCCCAATCGCGTTCTTTTGAAATTAATTTTCCGGGCTTATAAAAGCGTTGAAAATAAAAAGGAATATTTTTGGCCTGAATACCGCTTAAATCTCCTTCATAATATTTTCCGTTATAATGTAATTGCGTACTGCCGCCAAGCATTAAAGCTGCACGTTGAAAATGCTCTTTCGGTAAATCATAGCGGCCCTGAGAAACTACCTGACGTATATTTGATTTTTTAATTGCACGGATCATATCCGAAGTAACAGGTATATATTTGCTGGCAGAATCAGATGTTCCGGAACTTAAGGCAAAATATTTTACACGTCCCGGCCAGCAAACATGCGCCTCACCTTCAACTGCACGATACCACCATTTTTTGAACATGGAATTATAATCATGTGTATTTACTGTATTTTGAAAAGCATTAATTAAATCCTTATCATTCAGTAGTTTCGAAAAATTGTGATGGGTACCAAATGCAGTGAATTCAGCTTTTGTAAGCAGTTTTTTTAACACTTTACTTTGCTGCTTATACCCGTTTACTTTGCGCAGCTTGGGGATACTTTCTCTAAGTTCAAATGTTCTTTTGAGTATTGATCCTAAAATTGCCATACGTTGTTTTTAATAATTAATAGGATAATTTGGAATAAAAATACTCATTTTTTTAGAGAATTTAACCGAATACCTAATGTCGAACCAGCTCTTACATCACAATTAACTTAAAACTACTTTTTTATGTATTTAAAATCGTGGTTATTTTTAATTGCTTTGAGAGATTGATAAATCAATTTTATAACATTTTCCACATCATCCTTATGAACACTTTCTACGGTAGTATGCATATAACGAAGAGGTAAGGAAATCAATGCAGAGGGCACACCTCCAATAGAATAAGCAAACGCATCGGTATCAGTACCTGTTGCCCTTGATGCTGCAGCACGTTGGAATGGGATTTTATTATTGTCTGCCGCACCAATAATCAACTTTAGTAAATTGTTTTGCACTGCTGGACCGTAGGTAAGTACAGGCCCTTTACCACATGACAAATCACCACTGGAGACTTTACTCATCATTGGGGATTGTGTATCGTGGCAAACATCCGTAATAATTGCAACGTTTGGCTTAATGGTATGTGTGATCATTTCAGCACCACGCAGGCCCACTTCTTCCTGAACAGAATTAACAATGTATAGTCCGAAAGGTAATTTGGTTTTGTTCTCTTTAATTAAACGCGCTACTTCAGCAATCATAAAGCCACCAACACGGTTGTCCAAAGCACGTCCAACATAATAACGATCGTTTAAGATCATGAATTCATCCTCATAGGTTATTACGCAGCCAACGTGAATTCCTAAATCTTCCACTTCTTTTTTAGAGGTACAACCACAATCCAGGAAAATATTTTTTAACGAAGGCGCTTCTTCTTTACCTGCATCACGAACGTGAATGGCGGGCCAGCCGAATATCGCTTTTACGATACCTTTATCTGTATGGATATTTACCCGTTTTGAAGGAGCAATCATGTGGTCACTGCCACCATTTCTTTTCAAATAAATAAATCCATCGCTGGTAATATAATTTACAAACCATGAAATTTCATCGGCATGCGCTTCAATCACCACTTTAAACTCCGCCTGCGGATTAATTACTCCAACAGCAGTTCCGTAATTGTCTACAAAATAATCGTCAATATATGGTTTCATATATTCCAGCCATATTTCCTGTCCTGCACTCTCAAAGCCTGTTGGTGAAGCGTTATTCAGATAATTACGTAAAAACTCATGAGAGTTTTTTGTAAGGATTGATTTAGTTTCTTTTTTTTCTTTTTTTGATTCTTTTTTCTTTGCCATTTTTCTTTGGTTTATTGGTTCAATAGTTCAACAGTTCATTAGTTAATGAGTTGTGTTCGTTATCTAACTATTTTTTTACTCTTAATTTTAAAATTTAAGCTTTTAACTTTTTTTCTACCCAGGTAGCTACCATTTCAGTTAAAATATTCATTGGTACAGGACCTGAAGTAAGCACTACATCATGGAATTCACGGATATCAAATTTATGACCCAATTTGTTTTTTGCGTTTTCACGAAGTTCTAAAATTTTATTCATGCCTATTTTATAACCTGTAGCCTGTGATGGCCATACGATATAACGATCGATCTCTTTTTTATTATCTCCTTCAGGATTTGGAGTATTCTCCTTGAAATAATCTAATGCCTGCTGGCGTGTCCATTTTTTGCGGTGTATCCCCGTATCTACCACTAAACGTGCTGCACGGAATAATTCCATTGCTAAACGTCCAAAATCAGAATACGGATCCTGGTAAAATCCGATTTCTTTAGGAACCAGTTCAGAGTATAATGCCCAACCTTCTACATAAGCAGTATTTCCACCATGCATACGGAATTTGGCAATTTTTTTTAATTCCTGTGCAATTGCAATTTGCATGTGATGGCCCGGAATACCTTCGTGGTAAGCCAAGGCTTCCATCTGGTAAGTAGCCTGATCAGCCATGTTGTACAGGTTAATGTAATAACGTCCGGGACGTGTTCCGTCTAATGCAGGTTCTTCATAAAACGCACCACCAGCTGATTTTTCGCGGAAAGCTTCTACTGCTTTAACTTCAATATCTGCCTTAGGCTTTGTAACAAATAATTTATCAAGCTCTTTTTTCATATCATCAATAAGCTTCACAGCCTTTACTCTGTAGGCTTCTTTTCCATCAGCAGCATTGGTATAATAGAACTGCTTATCTGTGCGCATAAAATCGAAAAACTCCTGAAGATTATCATTTTTGAAATTAACTTTTTTCATGATCTCCTTCATTTCTCCATGTATGCGAGAAACTTCTTTTAATCCGATTTCATGAATTTGATCAGCAGTAAGGTCGGTAGTAGTTGTTAGTTTTAAAGCAGCATCATAAAAAGCATCACCATCAGCCAATTTCCAGGCACCATCATCTTCTGTTGCCTTTTTCTCCAATAGATTCCAATATGCAATTAACTTTTCGTAGGCCGGTTTAACGGATACAACCAGTGCTTCGTTTGCTTTAGCGATCAATGATTTTTTCGCAGCCTCATCCAATTCCTTTAATGCATTTACTTTAGCTGTAAAATCCTCAAGTAAAGGATTTGGAGTTTTGCCTTTGTCGAAAGGGGCTCCGGCAATAATGTTTTTACAATCCGCAGTAACGTAAGGGAAAACAAATTTTGGAGGAATAATATTTTTTTCTTCACGAACTTTCAAATTCTCTAATAACTGATCAAACAAGCTATTGATGCCGGAAAGCCTTGCAATATAAGCTTCTGCATCAGCAAGATTAGTAATAGAGTGCATGTTAATCAGGAAAGCAGGGATTTCAGAATGCATGCCTCCCATTTGGTTTACAGGATAATCGTGGAAACGCCATTTGAAATTGTCAATAGCCTGATTACATTCTTCTTCAAATAAACGATAACTGATTTTGGTCTGTTCATCCAGCGCATCTATATTGATGTTTTTGTGAAGTGAATCCAAATTAGTCTTTGTAATTTCCAATTCTTCTTGCAGATGTTTATCGCTTATATCCGTCCATTTACCGTAATCTTTTTTAATACCTAATCTGGTCTGACTAACAGGGTCACGATCAATGCGCGCATCAAATACACGGTCAAAAAACGCATTTGCTTTTTCTGTTTCCAATTTAATTTCTTCCGCTGTTAAGGATTTGTTTTCATTGGAAGATTCTTTGTGATCTCCACAAGCGCTAAGGAATGCAATTGCTAGAAGGGTAATGGAATAACTTAATTTTTTCATTGATGAATGGTGTTAATTTTTATTTTAATGAGTATTTCGGAACAACCTAAACAAAATCTATTTGCTTTTTTTTATTTTTAAAAAATACAATCAGTACAACCCATCCGACAAGAATACAAACAGAAGCTGTGGCAATAGGTAAATTAATATCAACAATATTTATATAGCCTGCAACAATTGGAGGTATTGACATACCTAATGACTGTATAGATTGGTTGATACCAAGTATTTGACCTTGCGTGCTTTTATCAGCCTGGCTGGATACTACTGAAGTGATGTTAGGCTGCGTTAGACCTTGGAAAATGGCAATAAATGGAAGAACAAAGAAAATGTACATTGCATTTGTTGGTACTAAAAGCAAGGGTAGTGTAAGTCCAAGTAAAATAGTGGAGAATTGTATAATACTCAATGGCGAATATTTTTTTGATAAGGGCCGTTGTAATGCGCCCTGTGCAATAACAATCCAAATTCCAATAAAAGCAAAAATGTCCGCTATTTGTGATATTTTATAATCAAACTTATTAATTAAAAACACCTGGAAGAATTGTGTGAAAAAATTAAAGCCCAGGGTAAATAAAAAAACGACTAAAAAAATAATACGTAAATGTTTTAGCTGAAAAGCCTTGTGAATGTTCTGCATTCCGGTAAATATACTTACTGGTGTATTTCGTTTTTCACGAAGTGTTTCCGGAAAGGCTGCAAAAACAAATATCAGGTTGATAAGTGTTAACAGTGCGGCAAACCAAAATGGTGTTGCGGCATTGAACCAGGAAACAATAGTGGGATCAGCCAGTTTGCCACCAATATATGGGCCTAAAATAAATCCAAGGCCGAAGGCCGCACCAACCATTCCGAAGTTTTTGGCTTTTGTTTTTTCATCACTGAAATCTGAAATGGAAGAAAGAGCAATAGCAATATTACCACCTGAAAAGCCATCCAGGATGCGGCTTGCGAACAGCATGTAAATATTCTGCTGTAGAATTGCAACAGCAAAAAGAACATATCCAATAAAGGTTCCTACCAAAGAAATAGCCAATAGTTTTCTTCGTCCGTGCCGATCAGATAAAGCACCTAACATGGGGGCACCGAAAAATTGAGCAATAGGGTAGGCTGCAATCAAAAATCCAAGAATGATTGTGCGTGTTGAGGTATCCATTGCTGCCGGAAGCATATTATGTACCGGATAAATCAATAATGGTGCTATTACGGGAATCACAATTCCTACGCCCAGCATATCCAGAAAAACAGTAAAGAAAATAGTTATTAATGGTGATTTTTGTCTTGTTGCCTCAGTCATTTAGATATTGCTATGAAACATCAAACTTAATAATTTTGTTTGGTTCTTCAAAGCAGAATACGTTAACAGTTTAGTATTTAAATTCTTGTAGTTATCGGTAACAAAAATGTTATTATATTAGTACATTAAAACATTTTATATATGAAAATAAAAAAGATATTATTTGTATTTTATTGTGTATTCACAATACATACAATTCAGTCGCAAACAGATACTGTAAAGGCCAAAATACTTGATGATGGATCTCAGGATGCGGAGAAGTTCTATAATAGCGGTATCGCAAATTTTGCGAATAAGAATTTTCAGGATGCTTTAAAAGATTTTGATCAGGCCATCACCCTTAAAGCTGATTTTGAAAAGGCCTTTTACAATCGCGGTACAACAAAGTTTGAAATGAAAGATTATGATGCAGCAATCGCAGATTTTGATCAATCTTTATTGTTAGTGCAGAATCCTGACAGCTATTTTAGCCGTGGGCAGGCCAAATATGCATTGAATAATAAAACAGGCGCCAATGCGGATTATTCTAAAGCAATAGAGTTAAAATCGGATCACCCGCAAGCCTATTATTACCGTGGAGGAATAAAATTTGAAACAGATGATTACAAAGGTGCGGTTGATGATTTTACGCAAGCGGTGAGGATTAAGCCTGATTATGCGTATGCGTATAATGACCGTGGAAGTGCAAAGCGTCAGTTAGAAGATCTTGATGGAGCGATTGCTGACTATAAGAAAGCAATTACACTAAATTCAGAAATGGAATTTACTTATAATAACCTGGGTAGTGCTAAACGTAAAAAGGGTGATTTTAAAGGTGCTATTACCTCTTATACCGAGGCAATAGGTATAAAAAAAGATTATTATATAGCCTACAATAACCGTGGCAGTGCAAAATACGATGCAGGTGATTATGATGCTGCTATTCAAGATTTTACAAAAGCCATCGAATTAAAGCCTGATTACGCCTTTGCCTTCAATAACCGTGCTACAGCAAAATTTAAAGTAAAGGATTACAAAGGCTCTGCTGATGATTGTACAAAGGCTATTCAGTTGAATCCGGGTTATGGTTATTCCTATTTAAACCGTGGTATTGCAAAAGAAATGCTACGCGATAATACCGGAGCCTGTTCCGATTGGAAAAAAGCACTTGAACTGGGTGTTGAATCTGCTGCAAACTATTTAGGAGATTGCAAATAATCAACAAGTAACTCCTTTAACTAATATACGAATTTATAATATTATGAAAAAATTATTATTCTTACTTACCATCGTGTTGGCATCAGCCGCTGTTGCTCAGAACGTGGATTTTGAAAAAGAAAATTTTCCTGGAAACCCTGGATTTAAAGAAGCAAAAGGCCGGCTGGAAACAGGCGACAAGCAATTTGAACAAGGTCCTATGTTTTATAAACTTGCTTTGTACCATTACTTTGCTGCCAATCAGTTTAATCCAAATAATGCGTTGCTTAATTTTAAAATGGGCAAATGCTGTTTGTATTCAATTAATAAATTAAGAGCAATTCCATTTCTTGAAAAAGCATTAAAGCTTAATCCTGAAATAGATCCACAGGCGCATTACCTGCTGGGGAGGGCGTACCATTTAGATATGCAGTGGGACAAAGCAATTGCAGAGTTTAAAACATTCCAAAAATCTTTAAATCATGGAGATGCTGAAGAAACGGCACTTATAGCCGATGCAGATAAACATATTGAGGAGTGTCAAACAGGAAAAGAGCTTGTAAAAACACCCATACGTGTATTTATTGATAATGCAGGCCCCGAAGTGAATTCGCAGTATCCTGATTATGGCTCTTTAATTTCAGCAGATGAATCGGTACTGCTGTTTACATCGCGCAGAGCGAATACTACAGGTGGGAGAATGGATCCAGGTATTAATGAATATTTTGAAGATATTTATATGTCGGTCCAAAAGGATGGTAAGTGGTCAACTGCTGTTAATATGGGACCTCCGGTGAATACGGATGATCATGATGCAAATGCGGGCTTATCTGCTGACGGACAAAAATTTTTAATTTATATAGGGAAAAATAACGGTGACCTGTATGAATCAGAATTAAAAGGTGCAGTATGGAGTAAGCCTGAGCGAATGAATAAAAATATCAATACTGATTTTCACGAATCATCGGCATGTTATTCTCCTGATGGAAAATCAGTTTATTTTGTTTCAAATAAACCTGAAGGCAGCATCGGGGGCGGGGATATTTATGTTTCAAGCAAAGACGAAAAAGGTAAATGGGGAAAAGCGGTTAATCTTGGGGCTCCTGTGAATACAAAAGGAAACGAAGAAGGTGTATTTATTCATCCTGATGGAAAAACTCTTTACTATAGCTCGAATGGCCGTAAAACAATGGGTGGTTATGATATTTTTAAATCCGTTTACGAAAACGGACAGTGGAGCGAACCTGTAAATCTGGGCTATCCCGTAAATACAACCGATGATGATGTATATTTTGTAATCTCTGCGAGCGGTAAGCATGGGTATTATGCTTCTTTTAATGAAAAAGGTTTTGGAGAAAAAGATATTTACATTGTTACCTTTCTTGGCCCTGAAAAACCAATGGTATTAAACAATGAAGATAATTTGCTTGCGAGCCTCACTGCTCCTGTTAAAGAAACAGTAATAGCTCCAACCATTGTTATTAAAGAGGCGCAGCTGACAATTTTAAAAGGTGTGATTACCGATGCATTGACGCAAAAGCCATTGGAGGCTACCATTGAGATTATTGATAATTTAAAGAACGAGGTAATTGCAAGTTTTACTTCCAATAGTTCTTCAGGTAATTATTTAGTTTCATTACCAGCCGGAAAAAACTATGGTATTGCTGTTAAAAAAGAGAATTACCTTTTTCATTCCGAAAATTTTGATATCCCTATGACTGCTGCGTTTCAGGAGATTGTAAAAGATGTGGCCCTGAAAAATGTTTCCGTTGGAAGTAAAATTATTTTGAAAAATATTTTCTTTGATTATGGTAAATCTACGCTTCGTCCTGAATCTACAAGTGAATTGGAACGTTTAACAAAATTATTAAATGATGTACCTACGTTAAAAATTGAGATCTCCGGTTTTACTGATTCTAAAGGCTCTGCAGAATTCAATCAAAAATTATCTGAAAATCGTTCAAAAGCGGTGGTAGATTATTTGGTGAAAGCTGGTATTGCAGCCGACCGTTTAACATTTGTTGGGTATGGAAAAGAACAGCCTATAGCAACCAATGAAACAGATGATGGCCGTCAATTGAACAGGAGAACGGAGTTTAAAATTTTAAGTAAATAAATACCTGTATAATTTTAGCCACTAATTCCACGAATTCTATGTGTTAATTTGTGAAATTCGTGGCTGACTATTTTTAATATAATTATGTTGCGAACACTTATAAAAACAGCCGATGGCTCACATTCCCTGTTTGTAGAAGAACTGGACGAACATTACCATTCCATCCATGGTGCCATTCAGGAGAGTAAACATGTTTTTATTGAAACGGGATTAAAACCTTTTATTTCTATTCCAGCAGCTTCTGATAAAGAAAGAAAGCATCCTTTGAATATATTAGAAATAGGGCTGGGTACAGGATTGAATGCGATGCTAACATTTATTGAAATGGAGCATTCTTCGGTAGAGGTTGAATACACAGCTATTGAAGCGTATCCGGTAAGTACTGATTTAATTAATCAATTGAATTATCTGGAACTCCTTAATGGCATTAAATATGCGGCTGTTTTTAATTTAATTCATTCATCAGAATGGAATTCACCTGTTCCGCTCTCCGACCAATTTACTTTTTTAAAATTGCACAATACCTTACAGAATGTTGTTTTAAAGAGCACCTATCATTTGGTTTATTTTGATGCATTTGGCCCGAGGGTGCAACCCGAGATGTGGATAGAAGAAGTATTTGCTAAATTGTTTGCAGTTATTGTACCTGGTGGATGTTTGGTTACCTATTGTGCAAAAGGGGAGGTTAAACGGACCTTAAAACGGGTTGGATTTACAGTTGAGTCTCTACCGGGCCCTCCGGGAAAGAGAGAAATGGTAAGGGCAATTAAAAAATGAGTCTTTGTTTGGAAACCAGAGGTTTATTAAATAATTTATATATTTGAATAAGTTTATGTGATTATTAAAAACTCAGCAATTATTTAAACAATTAAATTTTTAAGCTATGTGTAAATTTTCATTGCCATATTCCGGAAGTTCAGCAGAACTTATATTAAAAGTTAAAACTGAAATTAATAAGGCTGGCGGTCAGTTTGAAGAGCACAAACGTACTTTTTCTTTTAAAACACCCGTTGGAGAAATCGTTGGCAGCTTTGTTCTTGAAACATCAGCAATCAAAATTTCAATTGAGCAAAAGCCATTTTTGGTAAGCTGTAGAAAAATTGAAGATGAAATGAAGGCTTATATTGCCAAGCCAGGAACAGCTCCTTCGGCCTAATACTACAAGAATATTTTTTTTGCTTATCACTAAATAGCTTTATCTGTTCTTTCGGATCCATATCTTGTAAGGACAGATGAAGCCAATTTAGGGAGAGAGCTAGCAACTAACAACACTTCTTAGGATAGTTATATTCTAGTTGTATCTGTTTATTATTAAACTCTAATAACGCTTTAGTTGGGAATCTTTCGGCTTTTATCATAGTCGGAAACCAATTCTTTTCTGAGCTTACAAGAATAAGCAGGGCTTCAGCTTCACCCAGTACTGAAAAGGTATCGAGCTGAGCTTGTTTACCATAATAGTGAAGGCCGTATTTATCAATTAGTTCCTTCGCAAGTTCCTCTACATCCCCCGTTACTAGTGCTATTTCACTTATAGAAACGATACTTGATCCTTCAAATGGCATATCACTTTTGTTCTCATTGTTGAAACGGGCGATAAATTCTAACACATTTCCATTGTTGTCTAAGAAATAAATGGATTTCGCATTCCAATTTGGAAAATCAACTATATTTTCATTTTGAAATTGTATAATTGTAACTCTTGAAAAGAGCCATTTTTCAGCCTCTTTCAGGTTATTGTGTGGAATGTCAAATGCGAAATGATAAACAGGTTTGTTTATTTTGGTGCTGACAATTTTTAAAGTAGAGCTCCCCGTTTTAAATGAGATACTAGATGCATCCTTTGCTATAAGCTGAAAGCCTAATACTTCAGTGTAAAACTTTTCAGTTTCGATTAAATTATTTGATCCTATTTCTACTTGTTTTATTTTCATCAGCTAATTGTATTCTATCTACAAATATGTGCCAATTATTTTGAAAATATTTTTTGGGGCAGAAGAAGGTATTACTCGCAGTGAGCTACTTTTCCAAAATCGATTTGATATCCGGTTTAAAATATAAATTGCTTTTTAATATTTTGCCATCTTCACGGAAAATAGGTTGTCCCTGTTCATCCAATTTGCTCATATTGCTGCGTTGGATCTCATCAAACACTTCTTCAATTTTATGCTGTAAACCGTGACGTAAAACAGTTCCGAATAAAATATATAATTGGTCACCAAGCGCATCGGCTATTTCTACCAAATCCCCATTTTTGCAGGCTTCCAGGTACTCTTCGTTTTCTTCTTTGATAAGGTTGTAACGCAGCATGTATTCTTTTTCATCCACAACAGCAGTAGGAGTGTAGCGGTTGCCAATTTTAAATACATCATGGAATTTTTCCACGTGTTGAATTTTTTGGCTCAAAGTGCTTTTGTTTTCGGTAGTTTCCATGCTAATTAAGTTCTAATTTATTCCTTCTCCAAATAGAGTTAGGGAAAGGTTATTTTTTCTTACTAGAGTCCTTTGTTGCTTTATATTGTGCATTCAAGCCATCTAATATTTCTTTGGTTATATCAAGGCTGTCGTTAGCTAATAATACAACCCCACCAGGGCCGTCTGTATAGGTTAAGATATAATTGTATTGGCCATTTTTGTTATATTCCTTCACGTAATTCACTACTGTTTGGCGAACTTCTTCATTGCTTTTCTGTACTTCATCCATCATCGATTGAAGCTGCATTTCCATTTTGTCAAGTTCTTCTTTGCGTTTAACCAAATCAGCTTGTGCAGCGTTAGACTGGTTTTCTGATAATAATCCCTGACTTGCTTTTTGCTGAAGTTCAGCATAATCAGCCTGGAATTTTTGTGCTTTGGTTTCGTATGCGCCCTGAAGACGTTGTTGTTTCGCCATTGCAGCAGAAGTAAGATCTTTTACAAAATCATAATCCTTATTTAAAATATCACTGTTTACATAAACAATTTTTGATGCTTTAATTTCTTTTGGTGACATTACAATAGGCTTTGATATACTTGTTGAATCATTTTCACCTGCAGCACAGGTTGAAGGAGCGCAGGAAAAATGAAGATAATAAAGTACAGCTACTGCAACAAATAATACAGCGTTAATCAGAATGGAGGTTTTTGCGTTCATTTTGGGTTGTTAAATATGAGAAACAAATATAAAAATAAAAAGTACCTCCGGGGAGGTACTTTTTATTTTATTAACAAAGGATAACAAAAATGGTATTAACGTTTTGCAAGGTAATCAGCAACATCAGTATGCGTTGCTTTCATTGCCTCTTCACCTTTTTGCCAGTTTGCAGGACAAACTTCACCGTTTTCTTCAGTGAACTGTAATGCATCAACCATACGTAATGCCTCATCAACACTGCGTCCTAAAGATAGATCGTTGATCAATTGGTGACGGATGATACCGTTTTTATCAATTAAATAAAGTCCACGGAATGCAATCATCGGACCTGTTGCAATTAATGCATTGTTTTCATCAAGTTCATATTCACCTGATAAAACATCAAAATTCATCGAAATAGTTTTTGTTGTATCAGCAACAATTGGGTAAGTAACACCTTGAATTCCTCCTTTTGCTTTTGGTGTTTGTAACCAACCCCAGTGTGATTGCTCTGTATCTGTAGAACAAGCTACAACCGCTACGTTACGTTTTTCAAATTCAGCTAATTTATCCTGAAAAGCATGCAATTCTGTCGGGCAAACAAAAGTGAAATCTTTTGGATAAAAAAAGAATACTACATGTTTTTTACCGATATACTGATCTAAAGAAAAATCAGAAACAATTTCTCCTCCGTAAATAACGGCTTGAGCTTTGAATGATGGTGCTTTTTTTCCTACTAATGGCATGGTATTTATGTTTTAATGGTTAAAATTATATTTATATGATTTTCAGGTGCAAATTTACAAAAAATCGCGTTAATACGCTAATTTATGATTCCAAAACGCCTAAAACTCTTACCTTTATGGCTTGAATAGATAAATTAATCAATAAAAATAAAATTATGAAAATTGAAATAGGGCAAAAAGCACCATTATTTACATTGGTGGATTCAGACAAACAAAAAGTATCATTAGAAGATTTTAAAGGTAAAAATGTGGTTTTGTTGTTTTTTCCTGCGGCATTTACAGGTGTTTGCACCAAAGAATTGTGTCAGACACGTGATGAGCTTTCTTTTTATAATGATGTGAATGCAGTAGTATTAGGTATTTCGGTTGATATGCCGTTTACACTTGCTAAATTCAAGGAGCTAAATGATTACAATTTTGCATTGTTATGTGATTTCAATAAAGAAGTATCCACAGCGTATGATGTACTTTGTGCTGAATGGATATTGGGTTTAAAAGGGGTGAGTAAACGTTCGGCTTTTGTTATTGATAAGGACGGTATTATTCGTCACAAAGAAGTGTTGGAAAATGCCGGTGATTATCCGGATTTTGATGCTGTTAAAGCAGCACTGACAAAATTGAAATAGATGATCAAAACAACAAAAAAATGCACCTCACAAAGGTGCATTTTTTGTTATAAAACGTTTGCAATTAACATTTCAATAAGTAGAAATTGTTTCTTAAATACTAAACAATGCAAAGCCTGCACCTAGCAGAATCACAACAAATTTGATGAAATTAAAGCGGTGATTTTCGGTAGATTCAAAAAGTATGGTGGTGGAAATATGAAGAAATATCCCTACAACAACAGCCATAATCCTATCAAAATACGTTGAGAAATTTCCAATAATATTTTCACCAATAGCATAGCTGGTCAATGTTCCCAAAGGTGTAATCAATGCAAACACAACAAGCCAGGCTATTGCATTTTTTTTGCTGATATGAGATTGTAAAAGCATTGTCATTAAAGCCATTGCAATTGGAATGTTGTGCATTACAATGCCTGTTAGTAATGAGTTATGGGACCCTATACCCATATTAGCCAAAGGCATTCCCTCCAGAAAAGAGTGAATGGAAAGCCCTATCATCATGGCATACGGAAAAGCGGTATGTTTATGGTTGTGCTTATGAACATGAATGTGGCCATGCTCAATACCTTCCGACATAAATTCAAGTAATATCTGAGCAAAAAATCCAATTAAAATATATATACCGATATTCGGAGTTCCTGATAAATAAATTTCAGGAATAAGGTGTAAGGCACATATAGCAAACAGAAAAGCGCCACTGAAGGAAAGGATCAGCTTTAAATTTTTACTGCTGATGTTGATAAACAGCACGCTGAGGCCGCTGATGATAACAGAAAGAAAAAGTAAAATATACATTGAATAACCCATCCTTTTTTTATTCTTTTTTAGCAACAATTATTAACCTGTTGGATGTTTCAGCATCAAATTTTTCCAGGTTATAATTACCGAACAAATGTACTATTTTAAGTTTGTTTGCCGCAAAATATTTCCTAAAATCATCAAGGGTAAGCGCTTTCACACGCTCCTGAAAATTGTATTGGGTACCCTTGTCAGAAAAACGGATGTGTTTAACTATAAAATTATTTTCGATACTTTTTGTTATTTCAAATTCAATATCATCAATTATTTTTATTTCGTGTAAAACAAGGTTGGCAATTACTTTTTTTGCATTCATAAAATCCATTACAAAAGTTCCCTCAGGCTTAAGTGCTTTGTTAACAGCCATAATGGTGGCATTGTCATCAGCATCATTTTCAAAATACCCGAAGCTTGTAAACAGATTCACCACATAATCAAATTCCTTTTTACATTCTATTTTACGCATGTCATTCACGTAAAATCTCAAATTTTCATCCTGAGGATTTACATTTTTTGGAACAAATTGAGATGCATAGGCAATGTTTTCAGGAGACAGATCTACTCCGGTAACATCATATCCTTTTTTATATAAATATACAGAATGCCGGCCTTTTCCACAGCCTAAATCAAGGAATTTGGCGTTGGTTTCGGGTTGAATAAAATCAATCAGATGGTCAATAAACAGCTCCGCTTCCTTATAATTACGGTGTTTGTATAATATATGATAATAGGGCGAATCAAACCAATTTTCAAACCAGGGTATGCAGTTATTGTCAGGCATTACGTTTAATATTTCTGTAAAAGTAGAAATTATTATTTCTTTATGTTTATATTTGAGCTAAGTAACAACATCTCTATGTCAAAAACTACTACTGCGCCTGCTGATTGGAAAGAAGAATTAGATGCAACGGCCTATAAGTATCACTTATTAATAGCGCAAGTGGGGCTTGTGCTGAATATTATTTTTGCCCTTGGCGATTATTATAACAGCCCCCTTCACTTTATCGATTTTTTAATTTTTCGTGTAGTAGTGTCTTTGTTAACGCTTTTCATCGTTTTAAATAAAAATAAGTTTGTTCATTGGCCCGCAATAATCGTTTTAGTACCTGTTCTCGGTATCTCCATTCAAAATGCATACATGTATAGTATGTTGGAAGGTGCTGAATTTCAGAAGCATACACTCGCTTATATAGCCTTGTTTATTGCTGCAGGGATGTTTATCCTTTGGAAACCCATTTATTCAATAATAGTAGTAATTATAACAATTATTGCCAATGTTGTTTTATTTCAAATGAACAGTCCTTTGTCGCTGAGTGATATTTTAATTAATGGCGGTTTGCTTACGCTTACGGTGGCTTTGTTGAGTATTATACAAATAAATTCCCGCAATAACCTTACCAAAAAGGAGATTGTTGCCCGTTTAGCTTTGGCCGAATCAAATAACCAAATGGCGATTAAAAATATAATTATTGAGGAAAAAAATAAAGATATCAGGGATAGTATAAATTATGCCTTGAATATACAAAGAGCAATATTACCGCCACTTTCAAAGATAGATAATGTGTTAAAAGATTATTTTATTTTCTATAAACCCAAAGACATTGTGAGTGGAGATTTTTACTGGTTTGATAGTAAACTAACCACTCCCAGAGCCGGACAGCCTGCACAGGAAGTAGTAGCAATTGCAGCAGTTGATTGCACCGGACATGGTGTTCCGGGTGCATTGATGAGCGTTATCGGCAGCACAATTTTAAATCAGACAATAAACCGTGCCACTGTAAATAATTCAGGAGATGCACTTAGTTTTTTTAACAAAAAAGTAGCTGAAACATTAGATACCATTAAGGATGGGATGGATATGTCCTTATGTGTTATCAATATTGAAAAGATGGAATTGCAGTATGCAGGCGCCAACAATCCAATATACATTGTGAGGAATTCAGAAAATGGGCCGCTGAAAATTGAAAACGGAAGAGTGAAGGAAAAGCAGATATCGGAGGTGACTGTGGAAGAAGAAGTAATGAAATCGGTTGAAAGTATTGTCTTTGAAAAGCTTCTAATAGAAGTGAAAGCAGATAAACAAGCTATAGGAGCGGATACCAAAGAGGTTAAAATATTTACCAATAACATTATTAAGCTCGAAAAGGGAGATTCACTTTACATGTTTACGGATGGATATGCTGATCAGTTTGGCGGTCCAAAAGGTAAAAAATTCAAATATGGGAAATTCAAGGAATTACTGTTGGAGATTCAGCACGAATCAATGAAAAAACAGCAGGAAATTCTGAAAAACCGATTTGAAGAATGGAGAGGTAGTTTAGAGCAGGTAGATGATATTTTAGTTATTGGAATAAAGGTGTAAGTTGTTGGTAGTTAGTGTTTTGATTTTTTCAGTTAATGTTGCATTGATGCAACCTTTGTAACCCATTTAATGTCTGTATTTTAAGGATTCCTGCAGTAATTTTGAAGATTCCTGATAATTTTACAAAATCAAAATGCTTTTTAATCGAATATATACTGCTAACTGTTTTAAGTTCAGCATAATAACATTCGTGCTGTTATTTTTTGGCAGCTGGCATTCTGTATTTTCCCAATCCTGCGATCCGAATACTCCTTTTTTTAATGTTAATTTGTCTTCAAATGCGGATAGCGTTTGGACTTCTCCAGTAACTGTAAGAGATGAGCATTGTTGCGCAGCTTCTGGTCCAGAAAACTGCATTGAATTTTTAGTTGCACTCTCACCTTATACAGTGGCTCTTAATTTTTCTGTTGCTGCTGGAGCTAATCCGCCCGGTTGGTATTACCAAATTAATTGCGGTGCTCAGGTTGCTCTCGGTTCTCCTATCTGTCTCAATGGGCCAGGTCCTATTAAACTGACAATATGTAAGCCTGGAAATAATCCTATGCAGTTTAAGATAACTTCAATTGCCGGGCCAATAGGCTCACCGGACAAAACAATTGGAAACGGCTGCAACACCACTATGTCTATTTCAGGGGTAACTAATTCCACTATTACTTGGAATTCCATATTTCCTGGGGCTTCCGGAGCTTACAATTCTTATTTAAGCTGTAGCAGCGCGTGTGCTTCCACAACAGTAACTGCACAAACCGGCCATCCTGCTTATGTTGACTACAGGGTATGCGGCACGCCCACAGCTGGTATTTGTGCATTCCCTGGTCAATTCTGTGATACGGTTAGGGTTTACATGGCAACTCCTCTTTTGAACTCCATAAATCCAAGTCCTGCTTCTTTTTGTGCCAACAATCCTTCTGTTGTGCTTACAGGTACCGTTAATGGGGGAGTACCGCCCTACACTTATGCCTGGACAAATGCTTCTAATGGTGGAGGAACTGTAGTTGGAACAGGCTTAACCTATACGGCCACCGCGGTTGGTAACTATTCTTTTTTAGTGTATGATCAGAATTATCCGGCTTGTCCTGCTCCGGTAACCAACGTAACTGTAACCTCTAGTCCGGTGCCGGTTGTAAATGCCGGTTCCGACCAAACCACCTGTGGCACTTCTGTTACCTTAAATGGAACAGTAACTGGCGCTACCGGAGGCATCTGGTCCGGTGGAAATGGAACATTTTCTCCGGATAATACCTCTTTAACAGCTACGTATACACCAAGTGTAGCGGAACTTGCTAGCGGTACGGTAATTTTAACACTTTCTTCCACAGGTAACGGCTCCTGCAGTGCGGTTTCAGACCAGGTAATTTTACATGTTTCTACACCTATTAGTGTTTCCATCAGTCCGCCTACACTCATTTGTTTCGGGCAAATGGCAACACTTACGGCCAATGTCAGTGGAGGAATAGCGCCTTTCACCTATTTGTGGAACAGTGGCGAAACTACCCAAACTATTTCAAACGTTTCTTCTGGTGCCCACACGGTTACGGTAACAGGTGCAGCTCCTGGCCTTTGCACGGCTACAGCAACAGCAACACTTACCAATAACCCGCAAATAACAGTTACTACTTCCTCAAATACTATTTTTTCATGTAGTGCTTCTGCAACTATTTCAGCAGCAGCAAGCGGTGGAACGGGTACGCTAAGCTATTTGTGGAGTAATGGCGTTGCAGCGGCCTCAACAAGTGTAAACACAGGAAATTATATTATTACAGTAACGGATGCAAACGGTTGCACTGCAACCAATTCTGTTAATGTTACTGCGGGCAGCGACCTGCTGGTTTCTGTAAATCAGCCGGCTGCGCTTTGTAACGGAGCAACAGTATCGCTTACAGCCACTGTTACGGGTGGGGTAGGAGGCAATAGTTTTTTATGGAACACAGGAGAAACAGTTGCTGTTATAAATCACGGTGTCGGTAATTACTGCGTAACGGTGACCGATGCTGGAGGCTGTATAAGTCAGAATTGCGCCTTGGTCACGGAACACCCTGCGTTAACAGCATCCATACCAACACCTTCCATTATTTGCAACGGAGCTTCTGTTACTGTCAATGCTTCTGCATCAGGTGGGGTGGCACCCTATACTTATTTATGGAATACCGGCCAAACCACTCAATCAAAGGTTTCAACAACAGGTACATATACTGTGACGGTTACAGATTTTGCAGGTTGTTCAACTACTGCTTCAGTTACCGTTTCGCAGGAACCTTTACTTGCGCTTACCATGAGTGCTATTGGTGTAGGGTGCTTTGGAGGCAATGATGGATCGGCAAATGCAGCAGTATCAGGCGGTGTAACACCTTATTATTATTCATGGGCTCCTGTTGGTGGTTCTTCTGCCACAGCTTCCGGCCTTATAGCAGGAACTTATTCAGTTACCGTTACCGATACTATTGGTTGTACTGCTAATGCAACAATAGTTGTAACACAGCCTTTAGTTTTATCTGCGTCCATTGCGATTCAAAATCAGGTAAGCTGTAATGGCGGAAATAATGGTGCAGCAATTGTGAATCCTGTTGGAGGAACAGCACCGTTTACTTACGCCTGGAGTCCAGGTGGGGGAGCTATACAAAACGTTACCAATTTGAGTGCTGGTACCTATACGGTAACGATTACGGACAGTGAAGGCTGCCAAACTACAGCACAAACAATCATTACAGAGCCTTCTCAGTTAACTTCCTCTGTAGTCAGCACCACTCATGTATCCTGTAACGGCAGTACTAATGGTGCGGCAGCCATTTTGGCCGCAGGCGGTTCACCCGGATACACTTATTCCTGGGCACCTAGTGGCGGAACAAATGCAGCCTCAGGCAGTCTTACAGCGGGCTCATATACCGTAACAGTAACGGATACTAAATTATGTGTTAAATCATTAACCATTGTAATTAACCAGCCTCCGCCATTAACAGTGGTAACAAGTCATACCAATGTATCCTGCAATGGTGGAAGTGACGGTACGGCAACGGTAGTTCCTTCGGGAGGTGCAAGCCCTTATACTTATTCCTGGAACACCAGTCCGATTCAAACATCTCCAACAGCAAGCAATTTAAATGCGGGAACGTATTCGGTAACCGTTACTGATTCACAAAATTGTAATGTTATTTCTTCAGGGGTTACTGTCACCGAACCCCAGGTGTTAGTTGTTGCCGTTGCGCCTTCTTCAGCATCAATTCTATGTAATAGTAATATTGCACTCTCTGCTATAGTAAATGGAGGTACTCCCGTCTATACTTATTTATGGAGTACGGGGGCCGCTTCTTCTGGGGTTACAGTTAATACTGGATCTTACAACGTAACAGTTACTGACGCTTTAGGCTGTGTCGCACATGATTCCTCTATTATTCAGGCTTCCAACAGCGCTTTAGCTTCAAGTGTAAATCAACCTCCTAATTTATGCTATGGAGATTCCGCTGCGCTGATAGTAACCACTACAGGAGGGATAGGAACTAACACCTATTTATGGAACACAGGGGAAACAACTGCAACGATAACAGTTGGAGCAGGCAACCATTGTGTTACAGTAACGGATGGCGGAGGCTGTATTACAAGTTCATGTGTCACTGTCACAGAAAATACACAGATAGGAGTAATTATTACTCCTCCTCCCCCTGATATTTGTCCGGGTGACAGCACTACTATCATAGCCTCGGGGTTTGGAGGGCAGCCTGCGTATGTGTATTCATGGAACACCGGAGAAACCACCGCTACAATAATAAAACCAGCGGGTACCTATACCGTAACAATATCGGATGTTACCGGTAATACCTGTTCTTCATCTGTAAGTGTTACTGTAAGTGAGGTGCCGCCAATTGTTATTGTTATGAATACTACCCATGTAAACTGTCTAGGTGCTGCTAATGGTTATATTTCAGCAATTGTTTCAGGAGGTGCACCTGCATACACTTATTTATGGGCGCCATCAGGTGGTACAAATGCTTTGGCTACACATCTTAGTCCCCAAACCTACACCTTAACTGTTACGGATGCTTCCGGTTGTGTTAAAACAAATAGCGCAACCATTACACAGCCGACTTCCTCTGTTGTCATATCACTTACAAATACTAATAACCTGTGTTTTGGGGACTCTATAGGAACAGCTACGGTGACTCCAAGCGGAGGAACAGCTCCTTATTCTTATTATTGGACAGTTGTTGGTGATACGCTTGCCACAATTACCGGTTTAAAGGCAAATACCTATGAAGCAAATGTTTCAGATAGCAAGGGGTGCTTAATATCCGGACCTGTTGTTATTACTCAACCAACGGAGTTAATGCTTACTGCCTCCGTTACTCCGATTGTTTGTTCTGCAGGAACAGGAAGTGTGACCTTAACATCATCCGGTGGAACCGGAACCCGAACAATAACAGGGGATGCAACAACCAATCTTGTGGCAGGAACCTACAATTATACCGTTACCGATGCTAATGGATGTTCAAAAACCATACAGGCAGTAGTCAATCCTGCACCACCGGCAGTTGTAATTACTGCTACAGCATCTCAAATTTTATGCTTTGGCGGCACCGGCAGTGTTGCGTTAGTGCCTTCGGGTGGAACAGGCGCACTTACTATTACGGGCAGTGCAACTACAGGTCTTGTAGCAGGTACTTATAATTATACCGTTACAGATGCCAATGGATGCACAGCAACTGCTTCAGCCGTTATCAATGCGGCACCGCCAGCGGTATCCTTAGTGGCCACAGCTAACCAAATCAGTTGTTCTGGTGGAACAGGTAGCGTTACTTTAGTAGCATCTGGTGGAACAGGCGCACTTACTATTACGGGTAGTGCAACTACAGGCCTTGTGGCTGGCACCTATAATTACACCGTTACAGATGCCAATGGGTGCACTGCAACTGCTTCTGCCACTATTAATGCAGCACCACCAGTTGTTTCACTTACTGCCACTGCCACCCAGATTTTATGTTTTGGCGGAACTGGCAGTGTTGCATTAGTACCTTCGGGTGGAACAGGCGCACTTACTATCAGTGGCAGTGCAACTACAGGTCTTGTGGCAGGTACTTACAATTACAACGTTACAGATGCAAATGGATGCACTGCAACAGCCTCCGCCACCATCAATGCCGCACCACCGGCAGTTGCACTTACAGCTACTGCTACACAAATTTTATGCTTTGGCGGCACCGGCAGTGTTGCGTTAGTGCCTTCGGGTGGAACAGGCGCACTTACTATTACGGGCAGTGCAACTACAGGTCTTGTAGCAGGTACTTATAATTATACCGTTACAGATGCCAATGGATGCACAGCAACTGCTTCAGCCGTTATCAATGCGGCACCGCCAGCGGTATCCTTAGTGGCCACAGCTAACCAAATCAGTTGTTCTGGTGGAACAGGTAGCGTTACTTTAGTAGCATCTGGTGGAACAGGCGCACTTACTATTACGGGTAGTGCAACTACAGGCCTTGTGGCTGGCACCTATAATTACACCGTTACAGATGCCAATGGGTGCACTGCAACTGCTTCTGCCACTATTAATGCAGCACCACCAGTTGTTTCACTTACTGCCACTGCCACCCAGATTTTATGTTTTGGCGGAACTGGCAGTGTTGCATTAGTACCTTCAGGCGGTACCGGAACACTTACTATTACGGGCAGTGCAACTACAGGTCTTGTAGCAGGTACTTATAATTATACCGTTACAGATGCCAATGGATGCACAGCAACTGCTTCAGCCGTTATCAATGCGGCACCGCCAGCGGTATCCTTAGTGGCCACAGCTAACCAAATCAGTTGTTCTGGTGGAACAGGTAGCGTTACTTTAGTAGCATCTGGTGGAACAGGCGCACTTACTATTACGGGTAGTGCAACTACAGGCCTTGTGGCTGGCACCTATAATTACACCGTTACAGATGCCAATGGGTGCACTGCAACTGCTTCTGCCACTATTAATGCAGCACCACCAGTTGTTTCACTTACTGCCACTGCCACCCAGATTTTATGTTTTGGCGGAACTGGCAGTGTTGCATTAGTACCTTCGGGTGGAACAGGCGCACTTACTATCAGTGGCAGTGCAACTACAGGTCTTGTAGCAGGTACTTATAATTACACCGTTACCGATGCCAATGGATGCACTGCAACAGCTTCCGCCACCATCAATGCCGCACCACCGGCTGTTGCACTTACTGCTACCGCCAGCCAGATTTTATGTTTTGGCGGAACCGGCAGTGTTACATTAGTACCTTCGGGTGGAACAGGCGCACTAACTATTACGGGCAGTGCAACTACAGGTCTTGTTGCAGGCACTTATAATTACACCGTTACCGATGCCAATGGATGCACCGCAACTGTTTCCGCCACCATCAATGCAGCTCCACCGGCTGTAGCACTTACTGCTACTGCCACCCAAATTGTATGTTTTGGAGGAACGGGCAGTGTTGCATTAGTACCTTCGGGCGGCACTGGCGCACTTACTATTACGGGCAGTGCAACTACAGGTCTTGTAGCAGGTACTTATAATTATACCGTTACAGATGCCAATGGATGCACAGCAACTGCTTCGGCCACCATCAATGCAGCACCACCAGCTGTTGCACTTACTGCTACCCCCACCCAAATTTTATGTTTTGGCGGAACGGGCAGTGTTACATTAGTACCTTCGGGCGGAACCGGAACACTTACTATTACGGGCAGTGCAACTACAGGTCTTGTAGCAGGTACTTATAATTA